>JAZSNS010000029.1:0-161694 GCA_045536535.1 Eubacteriales bacterium
TGGACAGCGGGGATATCCTTGTCACTTTCATAATCATCATTCAACAGATAATCTGTTGTAACTCCGAACAGTTTACTGATCTGCAATACATTTTGTGCATCAGGCAGTGCGGTTCCATTTTCCCAACGACTGATTGCCTGCCGAGAAACATTCAGTTTTTCTGCGAAATCTTCCTGTGACCATCTATGCGCCTTCCTAAGGCTAACTATTTTTTCTGACAATGTCATAGCAAAACCTCCTTGGCTGTGATGACTTCATTATAAGAAAAAGTGCGCAAAAACACAACCGCATCAACTTTACATTTCCGCAACATGACTTTACATACCTACAAATTCTTATTTATTGAACAGATTATATCACGCTTTGCTGCGCTTTTCAATGATATATCGCTGGCGCAATATGACATACGGCGTTGCCGTATGATATACTTGCCTGCGGCAAGCATGATATAATATCCGTTCCTCCATATGCCGAAGGCATATATCACCCACCAAAGGTGGATATCATATCGAAGATATATCACCCGTTCCATCAGGAACGGATATCATAGAAAAAAGTCACCTTTGTCGGTAGACAAAAGTGACTTTTTTCGTGGCACGCCGTAAGGGATTCGAACCCCTGACCTACTGGTTCGTAGCCAGTTACTCTATCCAGCTGAGCTAACGGCGCTTATTCGTAACGGCTAATATATTATCACAAAGCCTTGCGAATGTCAAGTGAAAAAAGTAAATTTTTGAAATTATCTTTCTTCAAGTTTTTTCTCAAGTTCGCCGATTCTTTCGCGGAGCGAATTAAGTTCCTGAGCGATCGGATCGGGGATATTGATTTGATCGAGAGTTTGCTCTTTTTCAACGTTCTTTCCGCGAACAACGCGCGCCGGAACGCCGACAGCGGTTGAGTTTTCGGGGATATCTTTAAGAACCACCGCGCCTGCGGCAACTTTTGAGTTATCGCCGATATTGATCGGACCGAGAACCTTCGCGCCCGCGCCGATCATGACGTTATTCCCGATCGTCGGGTGGCGTTTGCCTTCATGTTTGCCGGTACCGCCGAGGGTTACGCCTTGATAAATCGTGCAGTTATCGCCGATGATCGTGGTCTCACCGATAACAACGGCACAGCCGTGATCGATGAAGAGTCCCTTCCCTATTTGTGCGGCAGGATGGATCTCGATCCCCGTTGCGTTACGCGCCGCCTGGCTCACCGCGCGCGCTGCAAAAAACATTCCCTTTTTATACAAAGAATGTGCCAATCGATGGGCAAGCACCGCATGCAAACCGGGGTAAAGGAGCAAAACTTCCGCATCGGTACGTGCGGCAGGATCGCGTTCACGGATCGAATTCACTTCGCTTTTGAGTTCGCCGAAAAGCGAATTCGTCTTCCCTTTTAAATTTTTTATCCGAGCCTCGAATGCTTCGATTTCTCGGCCGTAATCAATGTTATTCATTAAGGATCGCTCCATTTGAAGTTTTGTGTTCAGGCACGAAAGCCTATTGCGGAAATTTTAACATCACTTTTGCTGATTCTCAATTCAAAAACAAGAGTTCTTGTTTCATCGGGATAGATATCATCACGAAACGTTCCGTTGTTTTCAAAAATACGGTAACTCACTTCATGAATTTCTCTGATATCCTCGCTGTTTTCGATCCGTTCTCTTTTGTGAAGTTTAACGCGGACATCATAGACACCCTGCATCGTGAACTTTTCGGGGATATCCGAATTTTTATCCTTGATATAATCCTCGGTAAAGAACGAAGGGTAATTTTCATAATCGCCGTCGGTGATACATTTGAAGTAATTGAAGAAAAATCCCGCAGATTCGGATATCTCCGCCGAATTTTCCTCGGTAAGTTCGCGTTCCATGCCGTATTGATCGTAATGCACGGCGCGGTCAAGGCTCATATATGCCTTGTCTTCATAGATATTCTTGCTATAATCAGCCTCATAGAAAAGCTCAGAGTGCAATGAGATTTCTTCTGGTTCGGGCGTTATCAGTTCCTGAACAACAGAAAGCACGCCGAGCAAAAGCAATAGCGCAAGAAAAACGCCGACAATGACACAAATCGCGATCAATATTTTCTTTTTATCCGCCGAAGTATCTCTTTTCGGGAGATCGGTTTTACGTTCTTTTTTCATGATAGATGACAGTGGGGCGCTTTTCACGGCGCCCCAAATTCCGTTTTTTACTGATTTATGAAGCGTTTGAGGTTATCGCAACCGATACGTATGCCGACAAGCGGATCCTCCATGCCCTCAAATTCGATGGTGAGAAATCCGTCATAGCCGTTTCTTTTAAGGATATTAACGCACTGACGAACCGGCACATCGCCATGACCGATGATCGCGCCGCGCAAATAATTACCGCCGCGCGAACAGAACCAACCCTCGCCGGGGTTTTCAAAAGTTCCGCTCTTTTTATGAAAATCTTTTGCGTGAGCATGAACCGCATAGGGCGCGAGCAGACCGACGGCATAGGCATGGTCGCTGTCAGAGCAGGCGAAGTTGCCGATATCGACGAGCGCGCCGAAATTTTCATGATCGACCGCGTTTATGAGTTTTTCGATGCGGTCGGGATCCTGAGAAAAGAAGCCGTGATTTTCAATGCTGGTCTTAATGCCCTTCGTTGCAGCATATTCGGTGATTTCACGATATGCTTTTGCAAGAGTCGGAAGAACGCTGTCAAAACTTCTGCCGATTTTAACGCTATTGGGATAGCCGACAGTTGCGTCATGGCGCAGAACGGGGCAACCGTAGGCCGCTGCAACATCGACAAGACCTTTCACACGTTCAACCTCGGAATCGAAATCGCGATTGAGGAAATCGCTTCCGACACAAAAGCAAAGCGGTTGGATTCCGACGGATTTACAATAATCGCCGATATCTTTCGCATAGGCTTTATAGGCTTCGAGGTCAGAAGCATATTTATCGACTTCAATAAAATCAACGCCTTCGCCGCCGAATTCCTTGACTTTATCAATACAGCCCTTCACTCCGAGAGAATTATCGTTTGCGTACCAATGGAAACTATAAAGACTTACACCTATTTTCATTATATCATACGTCCCGTTTTTAATTCAAAGTAATGGTGGGGATTTTCGTCCAGTCGTTAATGCCGATGATTCCGCCGCCGTCACGGAGAGGGATCGCGATGAATTCTCTGTCGGCGTTGCCCGAGTTGATAGAAACCGAAAATCCGAATTCGGTTCCCTTTTCAGGCGACAACGGATATTCTTCACTTCCGAGTTCCGTCCAAGGAATTGCGATTTCATAACAAGTGAGGTTACGATAATCGTCGCGTTTGCAGACCGCTTGTGCAGAAGTGGTCAATTTGCCGGGTGCACCGATCCAAACGTGAGAGAAAGTTTCGTCGTTTTCGTTGACGCAGAAACCATATTGACGGACAACGTTCGCATTTGACGCGGTAGCGTCATTTACGTTATCCCAATGGTCGCTGATATAATCATCTTTCGCAGTGAGCGAAGAAAGGTTGACCTGAATCGATTCGTAACGCCACATCTGGTCGGCGGTAAGCGAAGTTGTTTCGTTGTGATGATAAGGAGAAGAAACGTTCACGCCGATATAAAGGAAATCTTTATCATAAGTGAGATAAACATCGGCAGAAGCGACGTAGTTATTGAGTTCAAACCTTGCATAACTTGCAAGTTCGTTTGCATGGTCGATTTCCCAGATCGCCTCACCATATTCGGTACGGCTGACCTTACCGTCGATCTTAGGGGCGCTTGATGCTTTTTTGATTTTGGTATCAAGTTCGTCGTTGACCAAAAATCCGTGAGGATAGAACACGACCGCTCCGCCGAAATCGGCAAGAACTTCAACAACGCTCTTATCTTCCAAAAGTTCAACGGCATTTGCCTCAGAAGCATATTTGATCGAACTGATCTTATTGGGATAGGTCTTATGAATAACCGCAACAAATCCGTCATCGGGAATTTCGGTTGAGGCATCGGCCTCTCCCACATCGGAAAACGAAGTTTTTGTATAACCGAAAAGTTTGTGACTGTATTCAAAAACAACAACTGCAAAATCGGCATAGGTCTGTCCTTCGGATTCGATCGTTTTGCCATAGTCCGAAGTGAAAACGCCGATATCGAATTCTTTGACAGGTTCGTTCAATTTGGAAATTTGAAGCGAAGTAGCATCGGTAGCATAAACTCCGTCCATCTGAGCCTGATAATGTTTGCCCCACGAGATGAATTTATTGGTAAAATCAACTTCGGGCGTATCATCGGGAACCGAAACGTCGGGAACCGAAACATCAGGAACCGAAACATCGGGTCTTGAAGCATTGTCAGAGTTATCCTTGGAGTTATCATCCACGACCGTAAATTCGGGTTCGGACAAATCCTGATCGGTGTTGCCGCAGGCAACCGCAGTTAACGCAAGGAAACAAACGAGAATGAGCGAGAGGATCTTTTTCATAGTCTATGACTCCTTACATGATTATTATCTTTTTGAAGATAATAAATTATAACACAATCCTTTGAAAATTGCAAGAGGGGGGGATATATTCAAAAAAGGAACGGCATTTAGCCGTTCCTTCATGATCAATTATACTTTTCAATTATTGCAAGGCGGGCGGAGATTGTCAGAAGATCTGCCGCTTTGGCGAGTTCTTCACAAGACGGGAACGTGGGTGCGATACGAAGTTTGCTGTCTTCGGGATCTATTCCGTAAGGATACATTGCACCTGCGGGGGTGATGACAAGCCCTGCATCGGCACAAAGTTCAACGGTGCGTTTTGCAGTTCCTTTCGGGAGAGAAAGAGTGAAGAAATAACCGCCGTTGGGTTTCGTCCAGCTGACGTTTTCGATGCCGTCAAAACCCTTTTCAAACGCATCATAGATGATCTGGAACTTGGGACGAATGATGTTCATATGAACCTTCATCTGCGCAACAACATCTTCATAGCAGGTGAAAACACGTGCATGGCGAAGCTGGTTGAGTTTATCGTGACCGATGGTTTGAACTTTGAGAGCGTTAAGAATGCGTTTGATATTGCGCGGACTCGATGCGATACAGGAAACGCCTGCGCCGGGGAATGTGATCTTGGAGGTCGATGCGAACTCGAAGAACATGTCCTCGTTACCATATTTTTTAGCCTCGCCGAAGATTTCAACAAGTTCGTCGGGGGTATCGGTAAGGTCATGAAGGACATAAGCGTTATCCCAGAAAACGCGGAAGTCCTTTGCCGCAGGTTTGAGCGACGCGATGCGGCGAACCGTTTCGGCAGAATATGTACAACCCAACGGGTTTGCATATTTCGGGACGCACCACATGCCTTTTATGGTTTCGTCGGAAGCAACGAGTTTTTCGACAAGATCCATATCGGGGCCGTCGTCATAGAGCGGAATATTTATCATGTTGATATCAAAATATTCACAGATCGCGAAATGTCGGTCATAACCGGGAACGGGACAAAGGAACGAGATCTTTTCATATTTCGACCAAGGTTTGCAACCGTCTTCAACGGGGTGAAGCATCGAACGCGCAACGGTATCATACATAAGGTTAAGGCTCGAATTGCCGCCAACGATGATATATTCGGAAGTGATGCCGAGCATTTCGCCGAGAAGGCGTTTCATTTCATTGATGCCGTCAAGGCCGCCGTAGTTACGGCAATCGCCGCCGGTTTCGGAGAAGCAGTCCTCGTTGGTTTTGATGACCGTCAAGAGACGTTCCATCGTCGAAACCTGTTCGGGAGCGGGTTTTCCGCGCGACATATCAAGTTTCAAACCGAGCGCTTTATATTCATCATACTTCTTTTGAAGTTCAAATTTGTTCATTGCGAAATTACCTCTTTTTGGGTTTGCTTTTATGATTTATGAAAATCTCGTTGTTTTTAAGGACATTTGCCTTGAAAATAGCACCGATGATTTCCGAGAGTTTGGACATTCATGCACAAACTCGGCGCGAGTGTACGGAACTCCAAAAAATTCGGCTCCCCGCAAATCGGAGATTTGTGTGGAAAACGAAGCGGACTAAAACTCTGCGCTGCCTGTGGTTCTCGGGAAAAGTTCAACGTCGCGGATATTGGTCATGCCGGTGATATACATGATAAGTCGTTCAAAACCGAGACCGTAGCCCGCATGTTTAACGCCGCCGTAACGGCGAAGGTCGAGATACCACCAATAATCTTCTTTTTTAAGTCCGAGTTCATCAAGACGCGCTTCAAGCATGTCAAGACGTTCTTCTCTTTGAGAGCCGCCGATGAGTTCGCCGACACCGGGAACAAGCATATCTGCCGCAGCGACGGTCTTATTATCGTCGTTAAGACGCATATAGAACGCTTTGATCTCTTTCGGATAGTCGGTAACGAAAACAGGTTTTCCGAAAACGGTTTCGGTGAGATAGCGTTCGTGTTCGGTCTGCAAATCGCAACCCCATTCAACGGGATAATCGAACTGTTTACCGCTGTTTTTAAGGATTTCAACCGCCTCGGTATAGCTTACGCGCGCAAAGTCACTGTTGACAAGAGCGGTCAATCTGTCGAGAAGTCCTTTGTCGATGAATTTGTTGAAAAATTCCATTTCGGCAGGACATCTTTCGAGAACGTATTTTATAACGTATTTCGTCATTTCCTCAGCGAGCGACATATAGTCATCAAGATCGGCGAACGCGATTTCGGGTTCGATCATCCAGAATTCTGCCGCATGGCGAGGGGTGTAGGAATTTTCAGCACGGAAAGTCGGACCGAAAGTGTAAATGTTTGAATAAGCAAGGGCGAAGCATTCGCCGTTGAGCTGACCCGAAACGGTAAGGTTTGCAGGTTTGCCGAAGAAATCTTTGGAATAATCAACGTTGCCGTTATCGTCACGGGGGGGATTATTCATATCAAGCGTCGTAACACGGAACATTTCGCCCGCGCCTTCGCAGTCGCTCGCGGTGATGATAGGTGTGTTTACATAGACAAATCCCTTATCCGCGAAGAAGCGATGAATTCCCTGCGCGGCAACCGAGCGGACGCGAAAAACGGCGTTGAATGTGTTTGCACGCGGACGGAGGTGCGCGACAGTACGCAGAAACTCAAACGAATGGCGTTTGGGCTGGATCGGATAATCGGGAGTGGATTCGCCGGTGATCTCTATCGACTTTGCTTTAAGTTCAAAAGGCTGTTTTGCGCCGGGAGTGAGTTCAAGAACGCCTTCCGCGATGATAGAAGCAGGTATATTCAATTTGGCAATCGCTTTATAGTTATCAATGATTTCGCTTTCAAAAACGATCTGTATATTTTTAAAGCAGGTGCCGTCGTTAAGTTCAATGAACCCGAACGCGTTGGAGGAACGGATCGTTCTTATCCAACCGCCGAGACGAACGGTTTTGCCGCCGAAAGATTCCGGCTCGGAAAAAATATCACAAATTCGTGTTAAGGTTTCTTTTATCGCCATGTGTCGATATACCTCCTAAAATCAGTTCTTATAATTATATCACCGCTTAAACCTCATTGCAAGCGTTTTTTAACTTTTTTCATCCTATTTTTGCCCTTGAAAAAGCGTTTCTTTTATGATAATATACCAAAAGGAGGGATACCGTGAAGATATATGAACTCTTAAACCCCAAAAAAGAATATCTAAAAGGCAAAAAGGCTTTTATTTTCGATATGGACGGCACACTTGTCGAATCGATGAAATTTTGGAACCGTTCGGAAGAAAACGGAATTAAGGACTACCCTACCCCCGAAGCCTATATTACCGACAAATACGACCGAGATATCGAGCCGAAGGCTTATGCGGTCGATCTGCTCACGCTTTTGCACGAGAATAACATTCCCGTTTGCATTGCAAGCGATACGCCGATAAGGATTTCCAAAGGTCTTTTTGAACGTCACGATTTAAAATCGCTTGTTGATTTTTACATCGACAGCGAAGACGTCGGCGCATACAAACACGACACGCCGAAGATCTTCCTTGAAGCCGCGCAACGTCTCGGATTTGCACCCGAGGAATGTGTTGTTTTTGAGGACAGGCTTCGTTATTGCAAAAAGGCAAAGGAAGTCGGCTTTGCCGTTGTCGGCGTTTTTGATGAAGAAAGCCACGATGACACGCTTGAAATGCAACACATCTGCGACGATTTTGTCTATAACCTCGGAAAGATGATGAAAAACCAATTTTCGTTTTAAAAAGCACAAGTCTTTCACAAAGCAAATCGCTTTGCGAAAGACTTGTTTTATGTTATTCTTCTGTGTCGTTCAATTCGTAACATTTGGAGTTCTAGATGGTCAATGGCCTTATCCGGGCGTTTTTTCGGACAACGAAATTTCGAAAGGTATTAACGTTATTGCCGAAATGTGCAAGGTTTTCAAGCATAACGTCCGCCGATCATCAAACGTGCTGTCACAGTAAAAAGCAATCAGGATCGGTGCGTTCAAAATCGGAAACTCCGAAACAACCAACCCGAACAGCAGGTTCTTCTTGTTATGCGACACATCACATTATGCATCACCCGAGGAGTTGACTTTTTTCTGCCCTCTTTCCTCGCCGGATTTGTGTTTTTGATGACATGATTCGCCGCATGTAACCTCTTGACAAATAACAAAAAATCACCCGCATGGGCCGTGCCCCCGTGAGAATGAAACCCTGCTTTGTGCAGGTGGGTGCCCGCACCGTTGCTTTAGTGCTTCCAACGTCCGCGCGCAGAATGCACGCGGGAGGCCTGCTTCACCACAGCGGTATAAAGGCTCCCTTTCATAATTGTGGGTTTTTACACAGGGCAGAGTCCGAAGACTATGCACGAACCCCGCAGGCTTTTTTGAACTTTTTTATAGCGCAGACCGCGCCGAACCGTTTGCGGAACGGCACACAAGCTCTGTTTTTATAATAGCGCGAAACGGATGAATTTATGCATTCGACGCAGTTATGCCTGCATCAAAAACGATAGCGTTTTAAGGCTATCGTTTTTGATGTTATTTGATTTAGTTTTTATCGTTGTCAATAGCCTCATCGAGGTCAATTTCGTCCATGAAAGAATCTTCAAAGGCGTCAGCAACACGGTCAAACTCATCGTCATCATCAATAGTAACCAAAAGTTCGTCGCCGCTTTCGTCAACTTCGATTTTAAGAACGACATATTCATCATCGTCGCCGTCAAGCGGAATAAGAGCGAGATATGTATTATCGTCGAGAGAAAGTTCTCCGATCAATTCAAATTCGCTTTCGTTTCCTTCCTCATCGGTGAGAGTGAAAATGTTTTCTCTTTCCATGTTATCGGTCATGACTTACCTCCGGAACAATTTATTTTTTACACTTATATTTTACATTTTCTACCAAAGATTGTCAATAGCCTTTTCAACTTTCGCTCGACATCGACCGACAACGATTGACAGAACCGATTGACACGGAGTTTGATTTACTGTATAATTACGGCAGAAACCGAAAAAAGAGTGGTGTATCTTATGGCATTTATCCCAAGAATTTATGTCGGAAGCGACCGCATTTCCGACGGAAAGGCTTTCATCGACGGGTCGGACGCAAACCATGTGATCCGTGTTCTCCGAAAGGAAAAAGGCGACACGCTTCATATCTGCGACATGCACGGCAATTCCTACAACGCGATAATCGACGAGATCACCCATGACGGGCTTTTTGCGATTCTCGGCGAACCCGAAAAATCAAACAACGAGATGCCTTTTAAGGTTTCGGTCTATCAGTGTTTCCCGAAAGGAGACAAACTCGAAACGGTGATACAGAAAGCCGTCGAGCTCGGTGCTTTTGAGATCGTTGCGGTCATGAGCGAGCGCTGTGTTGCACGCCCCGACGGAAAAGCGTTTTCAAAACGGTTGGAACGTCTTAAAAAGATCAGCGAATCCGCCGCCGCCCAATGCGGCAGAAGCATCATTCCTGAAATTCGCGGTATTATAAGTTATGAACAGGCAATCAAAGAGATCGCCGATAAAGACATCGGATTTATATGTTACGAGGGCGACGGCACCGAGCCGATAAATTCGCTCCTCGGCAAATCGCCCGAAACGATCGGCTTTCTTATCGGTCCCGAAGGCGGACTTTCCGAAAAGGAAACGGCTTTGGCGAAAGAGAAAAACGTTGATCTGGCAGGGCTCGGAAAACGCATTCTCCGCACCGAAACCGCAAGCGGCTTTGTGCTTTCGGCGATAAGCGTTATTTTGGAGTTGTGAATCTACAAACAAAAAATCCCCTCAAAAGAGGGGATTTTTATTATTTCAAAAATTCGGTCGGGTCGACAAAGACTCCGTCGATACTCACACAGAATTGAAGCGAATTCTTACCGTCGGTAAATCCGCTTTGTCCTGCGATACCTATCACCTCTTTATCGCCGAGGATAAAGCCTGTCTGAACGTCGACTTTATCAAGATGATAGTAATAAGTATAAATTCCGTAACCATGATAAACAATGACTGTGTTTCCGGTTGCGGAAAGATTGCCGACATAAACAACCTTGCCCGCCTGAGCAGAGGTGACGGTTGCACCCGCGGCGGTCTCATAAACAACGCCGTTACAAATTTGTTCCGCCTCGGTCGCTTCATATTTTCCGGTCTCGTTGTTCATACGTCCGATATGAACGGTTGTGCCGAAAGTGACTTTCGTGGTGCCCTTGACCGGAGCATGAAGTTTTGCATCTCCATAAGCGAAATAATTTTCCTCGGGACGTTCTTTAACAGCGCCCGACAGAACCTTTTCGATACCTTCCATGATTTCGGGTGAAAGATCAGAATCATAATCCTCGCTCGAAACATTGAGGAATTTTTCGCTCAGGTTAGCATTCGGTTTTACGGTAATCGTTTCGTTGATAACATTGATGCCCGCAACGATCTCGACGTCATATTCACCCGCCTCCGTGCCGAGCGCAACAGGAAGAAGCGCAACGCCTTTATCTTCCTTGACAATGCCGAACTTCAATTGATAGGTCTTGTCACCCGTTTTAAGTTCGACAAGTTCGTCGGCGTTAAGGTGAGTGGCATGAACCTCAATGAATCCGCCTGCGGCGACTTCGGTGTTGGGCACTTCAACGATCGCGGGAATGTCATAAAGAAGTTTGAATTCATAACTTGCCTTGCCGTAAGCCTCTGCACCGCCGGAAAGCGGCCATTCGGACTCAACTTTCACCGAAAGAAGAGTGTCAACCGAAAGATCAAGTTGAGAAATATCGGAAATTTCGTATTTCATGCCGTTTTCGGATTCGCAAGTGATTTTCATTTCATAAGGTCTTTTTTCTCCGTTCGGTGTGAAAACGAGAGCGTTATCAAAACCTTTACGGATCGATACAACCGACTTGCCGTCAGAAAACTTTTCGGGAGAATAAGAATAAAGATTTCCGTCGGATTTATAATACTTCCAATCGCTGTTTATCGGAAGAACCGAACTTTTCTGATCGCCGCTGACGACCGAAAGCGAGGGCAGGAAATAATCCGAATACATATATTCAAACTCATCGCGAAGAAGCATTTGTTTTGCGGTTTCGGTTTCGAGAGCAAACATCTCGCCCTCGGGACCGACGAGCAGACATCCCGAAAAATTGAGCGAAGGATAAAGTTTGTATTCAATCGTTTTATCCTTACGGTCACAGGCAATAAGAACCGGTTTTTCGCCCGAAACATCGCGCATTGCGCTTTTTATGGAACGAGAACGCGTTAACATATCGACAAAAAATTTGATATCGGATTCACCTTTGAATTCATTTGCGACATCGCCGATAGTAACCGTTATTTTATCAACGTTCCTTGTCGTTACCGATTGAGAAGAATAGGTTATCAGGAAATAAAGAATAAACGCAAGCGGAATACAAAAAAACAAAGCAAGAAAGCCTTTGCCTTTGTTGCCATTACTTTTTGCCATATTGCCACCTCCTGAACATAATACGGATATATTCTATAACATCGAAAACTACATGTCAATAGTTTTTTGACGGTTAATATTCCGCGTTTTGGGCAAAATTTTCTTGAAAACAAATCAAAGAGGTTCATGAATGGACACAGTTTTTGACCGATTCCGTGACGGTGTGACAACTTTATTTTCCGATTGCGACGACCTTGTCTGCCATGAAAGCGGTCAAATCGGTTCGCGGTTTGCTTTGATCTTCATCAAAGGCATAACTTTGCGAGAATACATTTCCGAAATGTTGCTTCGCCCTCTTATCCGTGCAGATCTGATGAATTTCGACGGAGATTTCAGCAGTTTGATCGAAAGCCCTTCGCTCGCAACACCCGAAAACGAAGCCAAGGCGGCAAACTCGATGGCAAAAGGCGAAGTTTTGATTCTTGCCGAAAGCAGGAGCGGTTTTTTCTGCACGCTGGCAAATGCACAGATGACTCACGGAAGAAGTATCGACGAGCCAAGCAGCGACATCACGCTTCGCGGACCGAAAACGGGGTTTGTCGAAGACGCCGAAACGAACATGGCGCTTTTGAGAAGATATATCCGAACGCCTGATCTTAAATTCAGACGTTTCACGGTCGGAAGCGTTTCGGAAACAAAGGTTATGCTTACCTACGTTTCGGGACGTGCAGACGAAAAGGATATCCGAAAAATCGCAAAGCGGCTCGAAAGCCTCGACGCAAGCGTTATCACCGACAGCGCAAACATCGTTATGCTGTTCTCGGGAAATCTCAACCCGATTCTGCCCACATGCGGAAGCAGCGAGAAGGTTGACAAGGTTGCATCAAAACTGATGTCGGGAAGGATCGGCATCATCGTCGACGGCAGTCCTTTTGTGCTTACACTTCCCTTTCTGTTTATCGAAGGATTGCAAGCGTCTGACGATTATCTGCACACACCGTTTTATGCAACCTTCATCAGGGTTTTAAGGCTGATCGCTTTCATCGGTGCTGTTTTTGCTCCCGCAATTCTGTGCGCGGCGGTCAACCAAAACAAATCAATATTGCCAAACGAATTTTACAGCATCATCACCGAATCGCGCAAGGACATACCCGTTGGATTTTTTTGGGAAATAATGACGGTGTTGATTCTTTTTGAGATTCTGCGCGAAGTTGGTATCAGAATGCCGAGAACCGTCGGGGACGCGGTTGGTATAGTCGGTTCGATCATTCTCGGCAACACAGCGGTCGAAGCGGGAATCGTTTCGTCCGTCGGTGTTATCACCGTTGCGTTTTCGGCGGTTTGTGCTTTCATCACACCTGCCTATATGTATTTCATCGTTTTTGCACGCATTATCGCGCTCGTTCTTGCCGAACTTTTGGGAATTTACGGGCTTATTCTCGGCGCGGTTTTGCTTTTTTCGGCTTTGTGCTTCAAAAAAAGTTTCGGTACCGGTTATTTATATCCGTTGATTCCGTTTGACAAAAAAGGAATGCAGGACTTTATTTTCAGTTGGCCCAAAAAAACTTTGGGGAGAAAGGAAGACTTTAACAACAAAAAATAGCATTTTAGCGGTAAAATCCGAATAGATATTATTTCGGTGATGACTTATGCTGTTTACAAAAAAGACTCGTTTTTCGGTCACCGAAAAGCAAATCAAAGAGGACATTTGCGATCAAAACGGTGAAACCGTTTTGAAGATCAACCTTCGATATCCCGAAATCAAATGCGACAAGCGAGACCCTCTTTTGCGCGATGCGGTGAAGTTTTATCCGCGTTTTGCAGAGGAATTCGCCTCCTGCGCGAGAAACGAATTCAAAAAGGCGGCTTTGACGTCAAAAGAGGCGAATTCGGAAGGTTTTGTTCCGTTCTCGGCTTTGATGAATTGGGAAAATGCTTTTGAAAACGAAGAATATCTTTGCATTGTGATCGACGTTTCGGTTTCGGACGGTCTTTTTTATCTTTCGTCCGAAAGAAAAATCCAGATCTGGGAACGTGCCTACGGCACGAAATGCAGATTTTCTTATTTTTTCAAGCCGGATGCTCACAAAAAAATTATCGAAGAATTTATCAAACCGGAAAACAAAAAATCGTTCGACCGCGAACTTTTTGCTTTGCGTGAAAACGGATATGAATTTCATTTGAGATGTTCGAGCGGTCATTATACCTATTTGATTCCCTACTCTGTCTCCGAAGAATTGAATCTGACAAAAATAAAGGTGGTATAAATTACTGCCTTTTTCTTGTTTTTTGCATAAAATGATATAGAAACTTGACATACTAAAAGCAAACGATCGGAGTGATGTATCATGCAGTATTTTGCGGGGGCTAACACCAGATACGGTTTCAAATCAATTTTCGAAGAATGTTTCTGCAATATCGAAAGGCTTTTTTTACTTAAAGGTTCAAGCGGATGCGGAAAATCCACCTTTTTGCGACGTGTCGCGGCAAAAGCAAAAAAAGAAGGTTTTTCGGTTGACATAATCAATTGTTCTGCCGATGCCGATTCTCTCGACGGTGTTATCATACATGATATATCGGTTGCTGTTGCCGATGCGACCGCGCCGCATATCATGGACGTCAGATATCCTTGCGTGAGAGAAAGTATAATCAATTTCGGGCAATTTTGGGACGAGGAAAAACTTTTGCCTCAACGCGATAACATCATAAGTCTTACCGACAAAAAGAGCAATCATTACAAAAACGCTTATCGCTGTCTTGCAGCAGTGGGAGAGTTGGAAGACATAAAAAACGGGCACATTTTCAAATGTATCGACCGAACAAGGCTTGACGAAACGGCATTTCGCATTGCAAAGACATGCATCAACGAAAGCGACATCGGCAAAAGATCACCTGTTTTCGCAACCGCTTTCAATGCACTCGGAACGAAGGTGCTCCCTGTGTTTGAAAACGTAAAAACCCTTTACCGCGTGAACGGGAACGCAAAAATCCCGATGATGAAATTCATCGGGCAAATCGCTTCGGAATGCGGCGCGGCACACATCGTTTCTTACTCGCCAGTTCTGCCCGATCTGACCGACGCTGTTTATTTCCCGAAAACTCAAACGCTGGTGACCTCGCTTGACAATCCGCCCTGTGTTTCGGCTTCGGTCGAAAAAACGATCGCCACCGCAAAATTCACCGACGCCGCCGCGATGTCAGCCGTTAAAAACCGACTGAGAGGAATCGAAAAACTCATTTACGAACTTTTGTCGGAAGCTCAAAAAGAATTCATCGAGGCAAAAAAGGTTCATGACGAGATCGAAAAGATCTATATTCCCGCGATGGATTTCAAAGCACTGGATGATTTTACTTTTGATTTCATCAAAAAGATTTTTAACGAATAATGACCGTTAACAAGTCATATATATCTTCCGAAAGGATGATATTTATGGCTCAAAAGAAAAAACTCAAAAAGAACATGAACAACTCAAACGTTTGGATCGCCGCGCTCATCGGAGGCGGGATCGCGCTCGCGGTGAGCATCATTTTGATTTTGATAACGCCCTTTTTCTTGGTCAAAGCCGAAAACCCGAACGCCTTCGCCGAAACCGTTGCTTATATATCACTTTTCATCGGCGGGCTCACAGGCGGCTTTATTTCGGCGAACTCATGCCGTCAGATGCCGTTTCGTTCAGCCGCAATCTCCGCTTCGGTAACTGCTTTGCCGATTCTTTTAATTTCGTTCTTTATTCCGGGCGGATTTAATGTTATCGGTGCGATAATTATAATGGCTATAATTTACGGATCGACGTTTTTGGGAGCATTTTTGCTCACAAGAGGTATCTCGAACAAAAAAAGAAGCATGAAAAAAGCATTGAAACGACGTTGACGTTTTGATTTGTTATTATCTTGATTTTTATCAACTTCCATGTTATTATATTTAAAAGAGGCATCGGAAGGAGTGAGAATCGTGAGGCTTCAAGAATCGGGCGAAATGTATCTCGAAACGATATTTGTTCTTTCGCAAAGTCTGCCGGTTGTGCGCGCCATTGACATTTGCGAACATCGCGGTGTTTCAAAGCCCAGCGTTTCGCGCGCGGTCGGGATTCTCAAAAAAGGCGGATATATCCTCTGCGGGAACGACGGCGGTCTGACGCTCACCGAAACCGGGCTTTGCGTCGCCGAAAAAATCTACGAACGGCACAAGGTTCTCACAAAATATTTGATCTCTATCGGTGTTGACGAGGAAACCGCAAGCGAAGATGCCTGCAAAATCGAACACGTCATCAGCGACGAAACATTTAACGCAATCAAAAATAAAATCGACTGAATTAAAATTCCGTTTGTTTTTCAAACGGAATTTTTTGTTTTATTTATTGATTTTTACCTCGCATATAAAAATTCATTTTACATATATTAAATTCGATGCAAAATCAAAATCAAGGACAGGTTGCATGATATGAGAAGCAGAAAATCAAAACGGATTTTTGCAGTTATATCGGCGTTTTTCATTGCATTTTCGCTTGTAACACCGATTTCGGTGACAATGGGCGAAGCCTCGGCTGCCAACATCGAAACGCTCATTCCCGGCGGAATGGCGTTTGGGGTCAAATTCTTCACCGAGGGCGCTGTCGTACTCGGTACAACAGGTGTCGAGACCACAAAAGGAATCGTTACACCTGCAAAAGACAGCGGCATTCAGGCAGGCGACATTATCACAAAAGCAGGCGGGCAGGAGTTTGAATCGGCATCGGACCTTATTTCCTTTATTTCCGGAAGCGGAGGTGCCGACGTGATAATCACCTACATGCGCGACGGAAACGAGCGCACGGTCAAAATCACCCCTGCACGCGACATCGAAAGCGGTGAATACAAGATCGGAATTTTCGTGAAGGATTCCACCGCGGGTATCGGGACAGTAACTTTCATTGATCCCGAAACGCTCGATTTCGGAGGACTCGGACACGGAATTTACGAATCGGAAACAGGGGTTCTTCTTCCGCTTGCAAGAGGGGCGGTCGTTGACGTCAGCATCACAGACGTTGTCAAAAGCGAGCACAACAACCCCGGAGAACTTCACGGAAGTTTCGGACGGAAGGTCAAAGGCGAACTCTGGCAAAACTGCGATCAGGGTGTTTTCGGCAGATTTGACGTTCTACCCGAAAACGCAGGAAAAGCGATTCCTATCGGTTCAAGAAACGAATTGACCGAAGGAAAAGCACACATCCTGACGACGCTTTCGGGAGTTTCTGTCGAAGAATACGAGATCGAGATCGAACAAATCTACGGGAATTCGGGAGATATCAAAAATTTCCTGATCAAAGTCACCGACGAGCGTCTTTTGAAAAAAACCGGCGGTATCGTTCAAGGAATGAGCGGAAGTCCGATAATCAAAGACGGCAAACTCATCGGTGCCGTTACGCACGTTTTAGTGAACGATCCCGAACACGGATATGGAATTTGCATTGAAAATATGATTTCGGGCGCATTTGATGCGGGAACTTTTGAAAACGAAATGCCTATCGCGGCTTGACGGTATTATTGCAAAAGAGAAAAAAGAGGGAGTTCTTCCCTCTTTTTTCGATTTCTGATATTGAAGAATGTGAATGAATGTTGTATAATTGTTGCGTAAGACACAATCCGACTTTATTCCGGGAGCGTTCTTTTATGTTAAGCGAAAAGATAAAACAGGACTTTATTTCAATACTCAAAGAAGAACTCAAAGCCGCCATGGGTTGCACCGAACCGATCGCTCTGGCATTTGCCGCCGCAAGAGCAAAGGAAACGCTCGGCAAAGAACCCGAAAGAATCGTTGCGAAATGCAGCGGAAACATCATCAAAAACGTCCGTTGCGTTCGTATTCCCAACTCGAACGGTATGACGGGGATCGAAGCAGCTTGCGCTCTCGGTGCTATCGCAGGCGATGCCGACAGAAATATGGAAGTGCTTGAAGCGGTCACCCCTCAAAAACTTTCACAAACCGTTGATTTTCTCAAAGAATCGCGTTGCAGCGTCGAATATCTTGAATCAACGATTCCTCTGCATTTCATCATAGAACTATATAACGGCAGCGAATCGGCAACCGTCGAAACGCGTCACAGCCACACCAACATCGTTCGCATCACGAAAAACGGCGAAACGGTTTTTATCACCGAAGACCTGAAAGAGGTTACGGAGATTGCCGACAGAAGCAATTTGAGCATCGAAAACATTTTTGCTTTTGCGGAAGAAGTTGGGATCGAAAGGATACTTCCTTTCACCGAATCACAGATAAAATGCAATATGGCGATCGCCGAACGCGGAATGAAAGGCGATTACGGCGTTGGGATCGGTCCCGCAATTTTAGAGTCATATCCCGAAAGCACGTTCAGAAACATGCGCGCTTTTGCCGCCGCCGCGTCCGAAGCACGAATGGAAGGTTGCGATATGCCGGTCATCATAACGTCGGGAAGCGGCAACCAAGGCATTGCTTCGACCGTTCCGGTTATCGTCTATGCCTGGGAACACAACATTCCCGAAGAAAGAATGCATCGTGCCCTCATCTTTTCAAGTCTTCTGACCGTTTTCCAAAAAGAATTCATCGGCAAGCTTTCCGCATTTTGCGGCGCGGTTTCTGCTTCCTGCGCGGCCGGTGCGGCGATCACTTATATGGTCGGAGGAACGATAAAACAAATCAAGGATACCATCGACAATACGCTTGCCGACATTCCCGGAATCATCTGTGACGGTGCGAAAGCCTCCTGCGCGGCAAAGATCGCTTCTGCGCTGGATGCATCAATGTTCGCTCACACACTTGCAATGAAAGGCCGCGTTTACGGTTCGAACACAGGTATTTTGCAAAACGACACCGGCGAGACAATCAGTTGCGTCGGTCATATCGGTAAAGTCGGAATGCAACCGACAGATCAGGAAATCGTCAAAATGATGCTAAATAAATAACCGAATTAAAAAAATGTATCAAAAAAAGAGGACTCGAACGAGTCCTCTTTCTTCATTTTAATTTATCTGACTTTTTTAACAACAACAGGTGCTGCGAGAGCAACTGCGCCGAGCATTACCAATACCCAAACGAGAGCGTTGGTGTTGTCGCCGGTGTCGGGCTTATCGGTGGTTTCGCCTTCTACATAATAGCAAGCGAACATCCAAGCGTCTTCTTCAAGACCGCCTACCCAGCCGTTTTCGCCATACCAACCCTGATATTCGCCGACGTTCTGATAGATAACCATAAGGTCAGCGGTAAGAGGATAAAGGCCGTTTTCATCTGCGCAAGCTGCGTATTCGCCGAATGCGGTGTTGTAATCAATAACTTCAACAGCTTCGCCGTCTTCGGTAACAACAAATTTAAGCTGACCGTAGCCCATTGCATCAATGAGGTTCATAAGATCATCGTTGAGATCAACGTAAAGGATAGGACCGTCAGCGGAGTTGAGGTGATAGAAGCCGTCTTCGCCGAGAACAGCGGTATCAACAACGTCGTCTTCGGTATCAACGTAAAGAAGTTCGTCAACATTGCCGTTGAAAGTGAAATCTTCGGGAGTTACGGTGTTTTCGTAATCGGTAGTGGGGATTATATTGATCGAAGAATCTTCTTTGGTAATAGTGATAGTAGCAACGTTGGTTTCGGGCATAGCAGCAACCCAGATAGACTGACCGACGCTGGTGCATTCCCAAACGATGCTGTTTTCAGAAACGGTTTCTTCCGAAGGATCAATAGTAATCCACATGCCGTTGTAGCTTACGATACCGAGAAGGCTGTCGTTGGAAGAAATGGTGTAGATGCCGGTTTCGGTAGGATCAAAGGTGTAAATGCTGAAAGCATACATCATGCTTGCCGAATAGGTACCTTCGCCAACGTCGAGAGCGATACCCATTTCTTCATAGTTAGCATCACCGCCGCCGATATCGCCGCCGCCCTGTTCGCCGGGAGTCCAGTGATCAACGGTATCATCGGTGGTAAAATAGGTGCCGGAAAGAGCGCCTGCGCCGGAAAGAATTTCATTGTAATCGCCTACGAGGTAGAAAGCATCGCCAACAGCGAGTTCCTTGATAACTGCAAGGCTGTCTGCATCTGCGCAAGCATCATGAGCCATGATGAAGAGCTGGTTTTCATTGATGGTCCAGTCAACATAGGCACCGCTATATGTAGCATCAGCATTTACAACCTCAAACTTTTCGGTTGCTTCGTTATACTGAAGAAGTGCATGAGCGAAATACGGGAAATCGGGGCTGCCGTGAATATCAACGACAGTCTGACCCTCGGTACTTGCGAAAACGTAGACCGAGGTAGCAGCCCAGTCATAAGCGTTTGCATAGGTGAGGTTGATGCTCTTATCAGCTTCTTCGTCAGCAACGCCGTAACCGGTGGAGAAGACAACTGTGCCGCTTGCGGGGGTGTAAGGATCATAATAATCGATTGCATCGTAATAGGTAGGAACAGAAACACCGACGATAACGATGTCACCGGCAACTACTTCAAACTTGCAAACGTTTCTGTCGGATTCGTCCCAACCGGTGCTGAAATGATAAATATCATAATCATGTTCAACCTTGTAGGTCCAACCGTCAGCGCAGAGATCGTTGTTCATTTCGAGCTGGAAGATACCGTTTTCGGTAGCGGTCCAGGTGTAATAATATTCTTGGTTAACAAGATCTTTTGTAACGACTTCACCGAAAGGAAGTTCGTCGGGGTTTGAATATGCGCCGAGAGGCATACTTGCGAGAGAAAGCGAATAGGTCTGCTCGGACATGGTGTTGTTTACGATAGCGAAAGTTGCAGGACCCATAAACGACTGAATCGTGGTTTCGAAAGTACCTGCGTTATCCCAAGTGGGCATGCCCCAACCGGAAAGATAACCGAAACCTGTGTTGCCGGTGATGACAAGATTGTATTCAACGCCGGGCTGAGGAAGGGTTGCGGCAATGTAGTACTGACCGTTTGCGGGTACAGTTACGTCAGCACTGCTGCCGATCGAAAGAGTAACGGCTTTGGGATTACCCTCGGTGCCTTCGGGGAAAACGAGAGAGCAGGTGTATTCTGCACTTGCGCCCGAATTGTTGGTGATAGAGAATGCGCCGTAGCCATAAGTGCTGTCATAGCTGGTAAGAGTGGTTTCAACTCTACCGTCCACAGCAGAAACGGGAGTACCTTCGGCATAAGCGTCGGTAGTACCTTCCGTGCAAATAGCTACATCGAACGCGCCGTTACCTTCAACAACGAAATCATAAGTGCCCGATGCACCGTTGGTACCGATTTCGAAGTAAACGGTAGCGCCCGCATCAACGGTAACGATATCGCCGGAATAAATGCAGTTGGTCCAAGGCGGAGTCGGAACAGGATCGCCCACAGCCGCACTTACTGCAAAAGGTATAGCAAGCGCCAAAACGAGCGCAAGAGCTATGACCTTGCCAATGGATCTTTTCATGAATTTTCCTCCTGAATTTTGTGATTTTATTATCAAAATTTTTTCTTACTCAATAATTCTATCACTATTTTTGAAAATTGCAATATCTTTAAGATACTTTTTTGTCACTTTTATGCAAATTCGCCGTGCCAAGTTATGGTTGTGGCAGGATATTTACCTCTTTTTGAAGGTGTTGCGCCAACGTTGATTATGATCTCGTCACCCTCTTCGACAACGATTTCGAAATATCCGTCCTCGGTGCTGTCGTCCGCAGAAGTTCTTTGTGCGGAATTACGGTTGTTTGTGACGATCATAACGCTGGCTTCCGTTGCATCTATATAGAAACGGATCGTGCCCGCTTTTTCGGCGATATATCTGTAATAATAACCTGTGGACTGTCCTTCTTTAAGGCTTATTTCAAATTCATCACCCATTGATTCGACTTCGGCGGGGTTCATCTGACTTCCTGTGGCGTTTGAAAATTCAATAACAAACGATTCAGCTGTTGAACCTTTGTTGCCTATCTCAAACATGATTGCTTCGCTCGCAAGCGCATCGGGAATTGTGAAAGAAACTTTGCCGTTTTTTGAATCGTAACGTTTTCCGTCGCAAATGACGTAAGCGTTATCACTTTTGATTTTAAGAATCGTTCCGCCGACGCGGTAAATGCCGTAAAACATCGATTGGCCTGCGGGAACTTCGACGGTGGTGACTGTCAGGTCTTCCGTCGGGATCTCATAATAAGGATCGTCCTTACTTCCCTGCCCGAGAATTTCGGGTTCCGAGTTTTCTCCTTCGGAAGAATTTTCATCGTTTGAAGACTCCCCTTCGGGATCGGATGAGTTTTCGGAAGAAGTGTCATCGCCGTTTTCGGTGGTGCTTTCATCAAGCGACGAATCCGACTCGTCCTTTGAAACGGAAGACGAACTTTCGTTTTTTGATTCATCGACAACACCGTCATTCTCATTTCCGCAAGCCGCGAAAGAAGCGATCGCGACCGAAAGCGTCAGAAGCGCAACGAAGATTCTTAATAATGTCTTTTTGTTCATGATTGTTTCCTTTCGCAAAAACGAATTACTGTTTTGCGTTGAGAGTCAGGGTATATTCGGTGATGCCTGCATCGAGATAAACCTCGGCTTCGCCGGTGTATTCATATCCTTCGGGGCAGTCAAGAACCGAAAGTTTATAGCCCTCGGTGATTTCTGCGTTGAAACCTGCAATGCCGTCAGCATCGCTGGTGCTGAAAACACAGCTGTCTTTGCAGATCTGAACGGTTGCGCCTTCGAGCGGAGCGCCGTTTTCGTCAACGACCTTTACCTTGAAGGTATATGCAACGGGTTTTGATTCTTCTTTGCTTTCGTCGCCGCTTACGGCAAGGCTGCTTTCGTCGCCGCTTCCGTCATCTTCGGGCGTGGTAGCACATGCACAGAAGCAGAGCAACATTGAAATGGCAAGAAAAACAATTAAAAGTTTTTTCATCGTTCATTTCCCTTTCTGATTATTTAATATCGCTGATATTTCTTATTGCTGTTTGTTGATAATCGTCCGCCGTGAAATGGGAGAAAATCTTGACAAAGCTTTCTTTGTCGGGAACTGCACCGCGATGCATAAAGCAGACCGTGCCGTAACGGTCGACAACGACCGTCGTCGGATAACCGCTGATGCCGAAGCAGAATTCCCATTCGGGACCGTCAACCGCCATCGGGAACGTCAGTCCCGCATTGTTTGCATAAGAAGTGATTTCGGCAACGCTGTCGCCGGTAGGATTGATCGCAAGGATCTCAATATCGTCCTTAAAATCTTCATAGGCTTGCTGCATAAAAGGGAATTCGCTTCTGCAAGGGCCGCATTCCAAAAACCAGAAATTAAGAACTACCGCTTTTTTAGTTTTAAGGATCTCGGAAAGTTTATAGACGGTTCCGTCGGTTGCAGTCACTTCGAAATCGTGCATTACACTTCCGAGCCCGTAAGTCACGCCTTTGAGGTCATCTTTTTCCAAAAGGACCGTTTTGAGACCGATCTCAAAATCTTCGGACGCGATCTTATACATTTCTTCTGTTATATAGCCGCTCGGTACATCGCGCAAAACGGCAACATAGTTTTCGGATACTTCCTTCGTGAAGTTCAGCGCTCCGTCGGGATCGGTGATACCTGTGAAAACTATCGAGTCGCAGTTGCTGTCTTTATAGACAACGACGCGAACACCTTGCAGCGGCAAACCGCCTTCGTTTCTGACGGTTATTTTATAATCCGTTTCGCCGACCTTTTGCTCGTCTTGGGCACAAGCGGTAAGCAACAACACCGAAGCGAGCAAAAGCAGCAAAATCTTATTGAACTTTTTCATAGGTTTACATCCTAATCAAGGTAACAGCACATGAGAAGCCATGCGATCTCGTTATTGATATCGGGAAGATTGTATCCGTTGTCATCCTTGAAGATATAACCGTTGCTTTCTATATCCCACCAGCCGACATATTCGCCGCGTTGCTGAATGATATATTTAAGGTCTTCGGTCAAAGGATAAACGCCTTCGGATTCATCGACATATTCGATATATTCGAGCAAGCATTCGGAATAGCTTTCCTTTTTAACGAAATCTCCGTTTTCATCATAAAAATACTTTGAAACTCCGGAACGGTCGAGCATGGTCGCGAAGCACGCGATATAATCGCTATCTTCAGCAAGGCGAACAAGAACGAGCGGTCCGTTTTCGTTATCAAGATGATAAAATCCGTCGGTCTCGTTAAGAACGAGTTTATAAGTATCGGTTGAAGCGGTAAGATCAAACTCGTTGATCGTTCCTTTTGAAGGAAGGACATAATCGGAAAGTTCAACGGTTTTCTTATAAATCGTCCAAGGTTCGTCTTCGATAGTCTTTATCGGATCGCCGATACGCTCAATGCCGATGACACAATTCTTCACTTTTCCGTCGGAAGAATCAATGCCGATAACGTAAGAAGAAGTTCCGCTGTCGCCCGTACCGATCATGCTCGCGCTGACCGAAATGGTAAACACATTGTCCTTAACCTCGGCAACGCTTTTTTCCTGAACATAATGAGGTGCGCCGTAATAACCGATCTTCACGTTCGCTTTGTCGGCAACCGAGATCTCATAGATACCCGCGTTTGTAGGGGTGAAGAGGAAATAATTTCTTTTTTCGGGGTTGAGATCAACGTAGGTACAGCCTTCTTTTACCGCATACAAATCAAACTCTTCGCCGCCGGCGGTGAGTTGAGAAGGTTTTTCGGTGATTTTCTTTGCCAAAATCACATCAAGAGAGGTTTTTTCGGCAGTCAGAGTCAAGTCGCCGCCATAATGATAACCATCTGACGCATCAGTAAACGCCAACTCGACTTTATAATCACCTGCCGGGAGGGTCTTGACCGCCGAGCCGTTCTCATCGACAGTCTGCATCGTCACCTGTTCTCCATTTTGCATGAAGCGGACGATAACACCCGAAGAATAGACGTTTCCGAGCGCATCTTTAACGGTGACTTTATAATCAAGGTCGCCCGAAGGTTTTTTATCTCCGCAGGAAACGAGCGTCAACGACATGATCAAAAGCACAACGGACATGAGCACGCAAATACGTTTTTTCGTTGTCTTCATAACGTTACTTCCCTCTCTACCGTCAGTCGTTCGGACCGAGGTAATCGTAATAATAGCAGAGTTTCAACCATGAATCATCGACACCTTCAAAGGTGTACTTATCCATAAGCATTTGAAGCAATTCCGCAAGTTCTTCGTCAACCTCAACGCAACCGTTGCGTTCTTTATTGCCCGATTTATCGATCTTGTTGACATATTTACGGATTTGTTCGGTCATATCTTCTCCGTCGCCGTGATAGCGGCCTTCGAAAATATCATCGATCTGATAATTTTCCGCATTTACATCATAATCATCACCCCAAAGTTTTTTGAGGTATTCATCGGTCTTTGCAACGTCATTATCGTTTTGTCTGAGATATGCAAGGATCTCGCCGTCGGTTTCAGACTTGCTGAAATCGAAACCGCCCATGTTGATCATCTCGGAGATCGAATTGCCGAAAATGTTGGTGAGTCCGGTGAAATCGGCATAAATAAGGCTGCCGTCTTCGGAATCGTAATATTTTCCGTTCTTCAAAACGGGGGTGATACCACCGGTGATGATATCATAAATAGCTTCGCCCTGGGCATCGCTGTCATAAGTGAAGTAACCGGGCGCTGCCGCGCGGAAGAATTGAAGCGAACTGCCGAGATATTCAACGTCATATTTGATAGTACCGGTTGCATAAACGTCCCAGAACGCCATGTTAACGTAATAGGGCTTACCTGCTTCCATGTAGTAAACTATCGAGCAGTTATTGCTGTCGGTGTACATTCTTTCGTCATGTTCGTAGGTATAGATCACTTCTCCGTCAGAATTGAAGAGCCAAGCGTCAATACCGTCGGCGTAATCGCTCTTTGAGGTGAAGCGGTATACACCCGATTTAGACGGAACGAATTCGGACAACAAGCCTCTCGGAATGATCGCTCTGTCATATGTAAACTCGTTAGTCGATACGTTTTTGCCGAGTTTGGTTTCATAAGCACTGAAAGGTGCAAGACCTTTGATCGGGTCTTCGAGTTGTTGCGATTTCGGTCCGTAAACCTGATAGTACTTACAGATTTTGAGCCATTCTTTATCGTTGTTTTCAAAGCCGGCAACCTCTGCAACCTGCAAGAGCATTTCCGACAATTCCTTATTAACGGTGCAGACGCCCTGCAAAGCGGAGTTGGAAGCATAGGAGAAATATTTCACCATATTGCCGCCTTCTTTATCATAAAGGCTCACACCGCCTTTATCTGCTCTGCCGTCGGCAACGATATCCTGAACGGTTTCATCCTGGCTGAACTGGGTGTATCCCATGAGGTCGGCAAGAAGAAGCGGACCGTTTTTGCTGCCAACATGATAATATCCGTCGCGGTCGTTATAAACGATTTCGACATAATCATATTCAAAGCCGTCGGTTGTGGTTGCGGCTTCACGGGGCAGATAGGTTTCGACGTCAATATCGTCAGCGTCGATAACGCGCATATCTTTGATATAAACGGTATCGTCACCTTCGCCTGTATCGCTGTCTTTCAAGAAACAGAGCGCGATCTCATAGACCCCGTCGGTTTCGGCGACACAAGGATAGCAAGACTGCCACTTTTCATCTTCAGAAACGCCCGAAATCTGGAAAATATCTTCATCGTTGACGATGACATACATGATATCCGAGAATCTTTCGGTCGATGAAATATAATCGAATCCGACCGCCTGACCTGCTTTAAGGGTAACGTCGGCATAAATGATCGCATAGGAGCTGTCTATGCCTTTGTTCGAAGCATAAATGCACTCCTCACCGAGTTTTTCGCCCACGATGAACGGCCAGATATATTCTGCGTTTTCATCCTCGGTCTCGGGACGGTAGGTAACTTCAAACTCGCCCTTGTTCAAAACAGCAGCGATGTTTTCGGAGGTGTCCATTGTATAGGTGGGAAGTACCTGAGAAACAAGGTCACTGACACCGTTGACACAAAGTTTTTGTTTATAATCATCCGCAGTGAAATGGTCAAAAGCGGACATGAAAGGTCGCTTGCTCGTGATTGCGCCCGATTCGATAAGGCAGATAACGCCGTATCGGTCGATGAACACAGAGGTAGGATAACCCTGAATGCCGAAAGTGTTCGACCATGCAGCGGGTGCGATAGCGACAGGGAACGAAAGGTTCATCTGGCTTTGGAAGGACGCGATCGAGTCAACGTTATCGAGAGGATAGTTATTGACCGCGATGATTTCGATATCATCTTTATAATCCTGATAAACTTCGTCCATTATCGGGAACTCGGTAACGCACCAAGAACAGGTGGTATACCAGAAGTTAAGCATGACCATTTTTTTGTCTTTCAATACGTCGGAAAGAGTTATTTCTTTTCCGTCGTAAGTCATGACTGTGAAATCACGCATAACGTCGCCGACGCCGAGAGTCACGGACGAAAGTTCTTCGCCCTTGATGACCGAAGATTTCAGAGTGAGGTTGAGAGAAGTTCCGTCGAACTGATAGCTCTTCTTTACCTCATAGCCTTTGGGAGCGTCAACTGAAATATGATATTTACCGTTTGAAGCAAGTTTGAATTCAACCTTGCCCTCTTCATTCGTTTTTGCGAATTCGATCATTTCTTTCAAATCGGCATCTTTATAAATGAAGACGTCGATTTCCGACAGAGCCATTCCGCCTGCACTTTTCAAACTGACCGTATAAGTGACTTTTTCGCCGTTTTCTTCGTTTTCATCACCGGAGCCGTCTTTTGAACAGGACACAAGCGCGGAAACACTGAAAACCGCGACCAAAAGCAATGCCAAAAGTCTAATGAACAAGGTTTTTTTGTTTGATGTAACCATAGTTCCTCCTAAATCATTTAATAAGAAGCATCAGCCAAAAGATAATTGTAACGATAAGAAAAGCCACCAAAAGGAAACCCAACACAACGAGCATCGGTTTGAACATCATTCTGACAGCACTCCAATAGGTACGCCAGATGTCCTTGAAACTTGACGTTGTGCCCTGCTTCAACCAACGATTACGATCGGGAAGACTTGACATATCGGCAATCGTTCTTCCGTCATCGATATAGGTGATCTTTTCCTTTTTTTCTCTTTTCTTGCTCATTTTCGAAAATCTTTCATTATCAATTACTGATCCAACAAATGGCAGGCGGCGCAATGACCGTTGCCATAATCTTTATATTCGGGTGTGACCTCTTTGCAAATATCCTTTGCATAGGGGCAACGGGTGTGGAACCGACAGCCTTTGGGCGGATTTGCGGGAGAGGGTATATCGCCTTTGAGAATGATACGGTTCATTTTCACATCGGGATCGGGGTGAGGGATCGCCGAGAAAAGCGCCTGAGTATAGGGGTGCAAGGGATTCGAGAAAATATCTTCCTTCGTACCGAATTCAACCATTGAACCGAGATACATAACGCCGATCTTATCCGAGATGAATTTTACGACCGAAAGGTCGTGCGATATGAAAATGTAAGTCAGATTCATATCGTTTTGGAGTTTTTTGAGAAGATTGATGATCTGTGCCTGAATCGAAACGTCAAGCGCCGAAACAGGCTCGTCGCAAATGACGAGTTTCGGATTCACCGAAAGCGCACGGGCAATGCAGATTCTCTGTCTCTGTCCACCGGAAAATTCATGCGGATATCTTTCGTAATAATAATCGCGGAGACCGCATTTTTCCATAAGGTCGAGAACGTAATCCTTGACCTCGTTCTGGGGAACGATGTTATGAACCGAAACCGGTTCCGAAAGAATACCGCCGACCGTGCTTCTCGGAGGAAGCGAAGAATAAGGGTCCTGAAAGATGATCTGCATCTTTTTACGGATCTCGCGCATTTGCGAAGACTTATAATCAGTGATATCCTTGCCCTCGAAAATAATTTGTCCCGAGGTCGGTTGATGCAATTTGAGGATTGCTCTGCCGAGCGTCGTTTTGCCGCAACCCGATTCGCCGACGATGCCGAGCGTTTCGCCTGCTTTTAATTTAAAGGAAACATCATCGACCGCGATAAGTTCCTGAGTGACTTTTCCGGTGATGGTTTTCTTTATCGGAAAACATTTGCGAAGATTTCTTACTTCAAGGATCGCCTCGGGATCAAACGCTTCTATTCTTTTTTCGTCAGCCATTGTCTTGATCCTCTCCGTACAAATGACACGCTACGAAATGGGTCGGGCTTACCTGAACCATGCCGGGGTATTCGCCGTTGCATTTCTTGACGCACTGTGCACATCTTTCCTTGAAATAACAGTAATCGGGCATATTTACGGGGTTGGGAACGTTACCGGGAATATTGAACAGCGTTTCGCTGTCGGAATTCAAAGTGGGTTTCGATTTCTGCAAACCGATCGTATAAGGATGCATCGGGTTGTGGAAAATTTCCGAAACCGTACCTTTTTCGATAACTCTGCCCGCATACATAACCACAACATAATCAGCCATTTCGGCGATTATGCCGAGGTCATGGGTGATGAGCATGATCGAACCGTCGATCTTGCTCTTCAAATCACGGAGAAGGTCGAGGATCTGCGCCTGAATCGTAACGTCGAGCGCAGTTGTGGGTTCATCCGCGATGATAAGACGGGGATTGCTCGCAAGCGCCATGGAGATCATAACACGTTGGCGCATACCGCCCGAAAGTTCGTGGGGGAAGGAATTATAAACTCGTTCGGGGATCGCAATACCGACAAGATTCAACATCTCGATCGATTTTGCTTTCGCCGATTCCTTCGTCGCATTCGGGTCGTGAATGAAACTGACTTCATCAAGTTGCTGTCCTATCGTAAATACAGGATTCAGCGAAGTCATCGGTTCCTGAAAGATCATCGCAATTTGGTTTCCGCGAATCTTATGTATATCGCGGATAGGCATTTTTGCGATATCAAAAACCTTTTCGCCCGAAGCGTCTTTGGAATTGAAACGGATCTCGCCGGAATAGATCTGACCGGTCGGTCCTTGCAAAAGGCGCATGACAGACATGCTCGTTACCGATTTGCCGCAACCCGACTCGCCGACGATACCGACAGTCGCGTTCTTCGGCACATCGAACGACACGCCGTTGACCGCTTTGACAACACCCTGTTCGGTAAAGAAATATGTATGGAGTTCGTCGATTTCGAGGATATTGTCATTATTTTTCATTTGAGTCAGATATTCAGACTCATCAGCCTTGCGATATTTATATGCTTCAAGGCGTTTCATTTCGCGCTTGTTTGCCTTGGCAATAGCGCGGACTTCTCTACCCGAAAGGTGATTGCTGTTTTTTGCCATTTTTATCTCCTCGCTTTCGGGTCGAGAGCATCACGCAAACCGTCGCCGATGAAGTTGAAACCTAAAACGGCGATGACGATACAGATACCTGCCGGTACCCAAACGTTAAGATGGTTTTGCAAGATGTTCTGGTCTTGAGATATAACATTGATCATGGTGCCCCATGCGGCATAAGGTGCTTTTACACCGAGATTCAAATAAGAAAGCGTTGCTTCGTAAAGAATCATACTGCCGAGGCTCAGACTCATCGAAACGATAAGCTGAGGCATTACGTTAGGCACAAGGTGTTTAAAGATCTTTCTCGGGACAGAATAACCCATTGCTTCCGCCGCAACCATATATTCCTGTTCGCGGAGTGAAAGGATCTGACCTCTGACAAGTCTTGCCGTGCCGGGCCATGAAATGAGAGTCAAATAGATCATAAGGAGATAGATACGGTATTTTGCATCTATTTCCGAAGCGTCCAAAATCGTACTTATAATAAGCAAAATCGGGATGCCGGGGAGGCAGATCAGGATATCGCAAAGACGCATGATGATGTTATCAATCGCGCCGCCGAAAAATCCTGCGATACCGCCCATAATAACGCCGAGAACCGTGATAAGGAAAACGGCGAGGAAGCTGACGATGAGAGATATTCTTCCGCCATACATCAAGCGCACGAAGATATCATAACCTTCTCTGTCGGTGCCGAGAAGATGTTCTGCGGAAGGAGGTGCGAGAAAGTTATCCTTCAAGGATCTTTCCGCTGTCTGACGGAGGGTATATTCCTTGCCGTTGACGGTATAAGTGGTCTGAGAAACCGAATATTCGGTCTTTCCGCTTTCATCAAGTTCAATCTCACCCCAACGGGTATAAACCACAGGGCCGAGGAAGCTGAACAGGAAAAGCCCGACGACCATGATAAGGCCGACGATACTCAATTTCGAGCGGAAAAATCTGCGAACGACCATGCGTGTCGGAGACATCAAACGCACGGTTTTATCAAGAGGCACTTCATTTTCAGCCGCTTCGACATTTGCGGATTCAACTTCCGAAATTTCGTTTTCGACCGTTTCTTCGGTTACTTCATTCTTTGTAACTTCGTCCATTTTGTGCCTCCTTACTCTAATTTTACTCTGGGGTCAACAAGACCGTACATAAGGTCGGCAAGCAAAACGCCGATAACGCTCAAAAGAGCGAGGAACATGTTGTAGCCCATGATAAACGGAATGTCGCCGCGATTCATCGCGTCAAGCGCGATGTTACCGATACCGGGAAGGTCAAAAACCTGCTCGGTGATGATAGCACCCGAAAACAGCGAAGGAAGAAGACCTGCGAGCGACGTTACCATCGGGATCAAAGTGTTGCGGAAAGCATGTTTATTGATAACAACGCTTTCTTTAAGACCTTTTGCACGCGCGGTACGGATATAGTCGGAATTCATAACTTCCAACATGTTCGTTCTTGTCATTCTCATTCTTGCGCCGATGCTGAGGATAACGATCGTAAGGATCGGAATAAAGCAATGCCTTGCATAGTCGAGCAACAGATTGATACCTGTGTTTGAAACAGTCGCGTCAATCAAGCCCGAAGCCGGGAACCAACCCAGCTTCAAGGCAAGAACGTCTTTAAGCATCTGACCGAAGAAGAACGACGGCAGAGAGATACCGATCATTACAAGAACGGTTACAAGATAGTCGCGGAAACTGTATTGATGAGTTGCTGCCGTGATACCGAGAGGGATCGCGATCAAAAACTCAAATACGGTTGCGATCAATGCGATCGCGAAGGATATACCCATGTGTTCGACGATAACCTGCGCAACGGGAATACCGTAAACGAAGCTGGTACCGAGATCAAAGGTTGCCAACGCGCCGAGCCAGCTGAAATATCCTTTTAATATACCGAGAAAACTGTTATCGCCAAGTCCGTACATCTCATACATGGCGTTTACCGTTTCTTCACTTACCGTTGCACCGCCCTGATTGATCGCGTTGATCTTATCCTGAATAAAATCAACGGGCATCAGGCGAATGAGGAAGTAAATTATCAACGAAACGCCGAGCAGTATGAGAACCGACATGGCCAATCTTTTTAAAATATATTTAAGCATTTGCCACTCCGATTTTAGTCAGCAAATTCAACTTCCCAGATGCGGTCGAGCGGAGAAGAATAGGGGTTAACTTCAGAAGGAAGGCTTTCCGACTTGATAACATCGGAATTGTAAGCATACAATACGCTTCTCTGATAAACGGGAAGTTCAATCGCGAGATCGAGGATTTGTTTCATTGCATCTTTATAAAGTGCGGAACGCTTTGATTGATCGTTGGTTTCACGAGCCTGATCAATAAGGTCGCTCAATTCATCAAGGATCGCAATTTCTTCTGCGGTGCCGCTTGTTTTGAGGTAGTTATAACCCCAAGCAAGTGTGCTGGTTGCGGTAGAATCCTTGTGATATACCTGATAAAGGTCAGGGTCAAGCGCGGAAGACCATGCTGCTGCCCAAACTTCCAAAGAACCGGTGTTGATCTTGGTGAGCGCCTGGGTATCACAAACAACTTCGATATCCCAGCCCATGTCGTTAAGAAGGGTTGCGGCATCTCTGAACACTTTATAAGTCGGGTGATCCTGCAAGTTGGAGCCTGCAATGGTGAATTTGACTTTCAGTTCGGAATCGCCTGCACCGACGCCTGCTTCCTGCATGTATTTTTCGATATTGCTTCTTGCAACGTCTTCGCTCCATTCGCCGAGAGGCGGATAGTCAAAGCCGTTATCGGTCGCATCGTCGCCGGTAGGATAAGCCCAGCTGACTTTGGACATCGGCCAGAAGATCTGAGATGCGGTATTGTCGCGATAATAGTCCAATGCGAGCGAGGTGTTCATCGCACACATGATTGCTTTACGGAGGTTGATATCATTGACTTTTGCGGAGTTAATGCCGATATAACCGTAACCGAGCTGATCGGTAGTGAGTGTAACAACACCTTTGGAAGAAAGTTTTTCGAGTTTTTCGTAGTTATCTTTGGTGAGCGAAGGAGTTATGTAATGAACGTTGCCCTCTTCCAAAGCAGCGATGGCGTTCGAGGAGCTGACTACCTGATAGCGAATCTTTTCGATCTTTGCATTATTAATGCCTTCGCCAACGGTTTCAAAGTTTTCGTTTGCTTTGAAGTAAACGACGTTATTTGTATAGAACGCGCTTTCAGAGGGTTTATCGCTGTTGGAAGCATCGGTTGCTTTGTAAGAACCTGCGCCAACGGGGATTTTGATGTTTCTGGTGGACTGAATGATATCGGTCATGAAGTCAAAACTTGCAAATTCAACACCGAACTTGTTATTTTTGATATCAACGCCGACCTTGCTGCCCTCGCCGTAATAATGCTGAGGAGCAACGGTGATCGCGAAGTTCCAGATCGCTTTGGGGTCAACACCGTTGATGGTGATCTGCAACACATCGTATTCACCGCTGTTCTTGACGGTACCGTCGCTGTTATGCGCGGATGCGACTTTATAGCTGTTGCCGTTTACCTTAATGGTGCTGCCTGCCTTTGAGGTATGTCCGAGAGAAACGATACCGGAAATGTTCTTAACTGCCAAAGAGCCGTCATCGGCAACGTTTTCATGAAGAATAACTTCTTTTGCTTTTGCAGTGAATTCGGTATTCAAGGTTGCGGCAGTGCCCCAATATTGAAGAATTACGTGCAATTCTCTCGCGATCTTATCATTATAAATATAATCAATCGCTGCTTCTTTGGTCTTTATAGAGGAAGGATATGCAGGGGTAAGGGTTTCGATCTTGGTGTGATCGGTCTTGCCGTCAGAACCTTCGGCATATTCAACTTCAACGTAGCCTTCGGTATACATGAAGCAGAAAACGTCATCCTTGAATTCTTCAAAGGATTTGTAGGGTTCATCGGTATAAGATTCCTGTGCGCCGAGATAGTCGTTTCCGAGCTCTTCTTTGAAGAGTTTCAACGCATATTCATAGTCGGCAAGGAGATCTTTGTTAGTAACTTTGCCGGGATCGGTAGAGATCGCGGTTTTGTAACCGGAGCTCAAAGTATGGCTCGCGATAGCGTCCTTCATTGCGCTGTAACTGACTTCTTTGGTGGAGGAAGCTTTGAGTTTGGAGTTGAAAAGGTTTACAAGCTCCATGATTCTTGCATTTGCTCTCGAAGAAGCCTGAGAGGAAATAAGGCTGTCACTATCGTTGGAAGAAGAACCGACGGTTTGGGTTCTGTATTCCGAAAGGCCGAGGATATCGGTGGAATAAAGAGTCGAAGAGCCGGTGTAGACAGGGTCAAGATATACATAATAATTGAAGAGAACGTCTTCCATCGTCAACGGATGTCCGTCGGAAAACTTGATGCCGTTTTTGATGACGAAGGTATAGGTGGTTGTATCATCGCTGTTTTCAACGATATCGTAATCCTTAACGACAACCGCTTCATCTTCGCCGTAAGCGACTTTAACTTTGCCGTCTTCATACTTTGAACTCAACATGCCGATCTGAGTCATCGAAACGATCGTTCCGTCGGGAGCAGAGGTATAGAAGAAGGGGTTGAACAAGCCGTCAAGCTGTTCGGTCATGATAACGAATGCATCTGCATCGGATTTCTTGGAACATCCTGCCAATGAGGACGCCAAACCCACGCACATTGCAAGGCAGAGGATGAGTGAAATGATTTTTTTCATTTTCATTGTGTTCACCTTTTTATTTTAAAATTTTATTTACCATTTTATATTATTCGATCACAAAAGTCACCGAATTGCCGTCAACGGTGATCTTGACGCGTTCGGGTTCATTACCCGAAGCAACACATTCGATCTCGGCGGTTTCGACAACAGATGGATCACCCGCACCGCAGATCAGACCGATCGAATAATTATCAGTCGCGAAATAGCAGGAAGAATCAATTTTCAGCGTACTGCTTAAAATCTTAACCCCACTGAGTTTCGCATCTTTCGAGACAGAACCCGCGAACAAACCGAAGCATGTATCTGTGACACGTGCACCCCTTTCGATCGCAAAGGTTACGTTTTCAAAAGTCAGGTCGGAGATTTCCGATTTGTCGGAAATTTGTCCGAAGAGTCCTGCGTTGACTTTCGAGTTGTCTCTTTGGAAAATCGTGATGTTTTTAAGAGCATGCCCGTTGCCCTGAATAATGCCGGTGAAGTTACCGTACATCAATTTGGTAGGCCAGATCTTACCTTCAAAATCAAGATCTTCATGAATTATTAAGTTACTGTTTGTTGAAGCATGTTCAATGAACTGGTCGGCGTTATAGATATGGAACCATTCGCCCTCGGTCCAATCAATATAAACTTTGAGAACCGAATCTGTCGCAGTTGCATTTTCATAATCGATAACACCGGGATGAGTGAAACTCTCGCCGGTCAATGCGTTTTCTCCGTTTTTATCAAGGAACGCATTATTGAAGGTGAATCCCGATCTTACGGGGAATTCGAACATATCGATCGCGCCGGTGGCTTTATTCCATGCGGGAATCGAAAATTCGGTTTCTTTTGTCGGATCGAGAGTTTGGGTTTTCAAAACCTCATCCGAGCCGAGCGAATAAAATTCAATTTCAAACAAGGGGAGCCAGACCGCATAAAGCGTGAGAACAGGTTCCTCCGAAGAATAGGTTTTTGAAGAATCGACTTCAAGGATATCGTTTTCGAAATCCCATTTTTCGGAATAAGTATATTCCCCATCATCGTTCTTCGTGCGCTTTGCATACCAGCCCGCGAGGAAACAACCGTTTTTCGCAGCCTTGAATGCATTGATCCCTCTTGCGGAATCATCGGGCGAAAGCAACGCGATCTCGGCGTTGCCGTTGCCGTTCTTGCTGAGTTCGTTAACGTTATAAGAGTCGGTTATTACTACAACGGAAGCGTTGGTAGTAAAACTTCCACCGTTAGCGTCATATCTGACGCTAACGGTATAATTTTCTGCATCGTTCGTTTGATAAGGAGTCAAGGTTTCACCGCAACCCGTTGAAAACAACGCGGTTGTCAATGCAAGCAGAACGAGCATTGCTGTTTTAATTTTTGATTTCATTCTGTTTTTCGTTTTCCTCCTTATTAATTATTGCTTTCGAGCTGTTCACGTTTCTTTTCCTGATAGTTTCTGAAAACAACGAAACCGACCAGCGCAACAATGAGCACGACAACGACGAAGATGATCAATCCGCCGCCGCTGTTATCGGCCGTTTCTTCTTCCTGTGCGGGAGTAAGCGATGCGATACGCTGTTCAGCAGAAACGAGGCGTGAATAATTTGTTACCAATGCTTTTTGTTCAAGCGTTGCGATCTTATCATAAGCTTCGCGAGCCGCTTTGACCAAGTTTTTATGTTCAAGCGTTACCTTTTCGGGGATCAGCTTGATCGCTTTGATTGCGGCAACGGTGATCTTATCAGGTGCCGCAGGACCGTCGATGCGATAATCGAAATACTGATCGCAGATGAAGGAATCATATCCTACACCGTTGACGGGTTTGACCATGATCAACTTTTCTTCAACACAGCCGACATAATCAACGAAGGTCGCGCCGTAAAGCACGTTCGAATAAAGTCCGCCGTTTGCGTTCCACATGAAGTAAGGAACGATTTCCATGCCGACAGCGTTGATGATTGTTCCGTCAAAATCTTCATATTCACCGTATTCTCCGGAACCGGGAATATGAGTGAGAGTGTTATAATACGCAGGATCGTATTCTTCCTCGAAGATCGGAACCGTATGGCTTCCGAAAATGACGATTTCGAGGTCATTGCACTGATAGAACGCCTTGTGACCGATCGCGGTAGTCGTGTAAGGCATCTTGATCCTGTTCACATCGCTGCCTGCGAATGCGAACGAAGTGATACGTACGGTATCGTCCGCAACGACTGCATCATCATGTTTGATGCCTGCATAAGTGATAAGTTCAAGGCCTTCGACAGTTTCGCAATAAAGCGAACCGTCGATAACCGATACTTTGTCGCTGATGTCGAATGTATAAGAAATCGTTTCGTCCTTTTTGCCGTTAACCGTGATGTTCTGAACGCGGCTGAACGGTTCGATCCTACACATTGCGAAGGGGTTATCTCCGAGAGAAACAAGTTTTTTGCCGAGCGTGACTTTGAAATCCGTGAGTTCTTCTTTTATGAACGCACCGTTGCCGACAGATTCTGCCGCGCTGAGGTCTGCCTCGGTGATTGCGGAATAAGCAAACGCGTAATCGCCGATATTCTTAACGAATTGGAGATTTTCAACGGTTGCGAGAGGATCGCAATAACAGAACGCGCCTTCTGCGATTTCGTTCGTCTTTTCTCCGACTTTAACCTGAGTGAGGAGACGGTTGGAAACGAATGCATATTTTTCAACGGTATTCGCACCAGAAACATCGACGGTTTCAAGACCGCATTCCATGAATGCATATTCGCCGATAGTCTTAACGTTTTCGAGATTGATATTTTTAAGAGAAGCACAACCCGCGAAAGCATATTTGGGAATTTCCTTGATTTCGGGGTTAAGCGTTACGTCAACGAGGTTTCTGCAATAAGAGAATGCGTTTTCGCCGATGCTTTCAGCCGAAGAAACATCAATGCTTTCAACCTTGGGTCCGTGATAGCTGTAATAGTAATAGCCGTTTGAGTCGTAAGCGGCGATGCTCATGTCAGTATCGAGGCAGGAGTAATAAACGTCGCCCGAGAAAGCGTAATCGCCGATGGTTTTCGCTTTGGAAAGATCAATGTTTTTGAGAGAAGACATGTTATAGAACGCCATTCTGCCGATCTCGGCATTCGCGCCCAAAACAACGGTTTCAACGCTTGCGGCATTGATAAATGCGCTTTCGCCGATGACCGCATTATCACCGATCGTTATCGTTTGAAGTGCGGTTGAAAATTCATAGCGGAAAAGTTTTTGACCGTTTTCGTTATATTCAACAACATCAAACGCGCCGTCTTTATTCGTGCCGAACGCATGTGCACCGATCTTTACATCATTGCCGATAACAACAGTTGTGAGATCTTCGCATTCACTGAAAGTTCCCTCTTCGATCGTCATTCCATCGGGAATTGTAACGCTGACGAGTTTCGATTCGGTGAAGGCATATTTACCGATCTTCGCTTTTGCCGCAATTTCAGGCATTTCGGTAAGTCCGATTTCACTGAACGCATATTCACCGATCGAGGTGAGTTTGCCGAGTTTGACAGAAGTCATGTTTTCATCGGTAGCAAATCCGTAATCACCGACAACGGTAACTTTTTCAGCAACGACAGACGTGATCCTTCTGTTGTGTGAAAACGCACCCTTGCCGACAGCGGTGATTTCGTTTGCAACAAATTCTCCCGAAGTGACAGGCGAAACAGCAATAAGCGTTTTGCCGTTTTGCGAAACGATTCTGTCCGAATTTTGTGTTTTAAAGGTCTTGTTGCCCGAATCGATCACAAAGTTCGAAACCTTGGTATCTCTGAATGCATATTCGCCGATATCCTTGACATCGGGGCCGATAGTGACTTTCGTCAACGAAGAACAGTCATAGAACATTGCTCTCGGAAGAACCGCCGAATTAACATAGAACTCGGTGAGCGATTTGCATCCGTTGAATGAATATTCACCGTATTTTACTTTTTTCGCCGCGATCTTTACACTCGAAAGCTTTTCGCAGCCTGCAAATGCATATTTGCCTACCGAAAGAAGCGTTTTGGGAAGAATTACTTCTTCGAGTTTTCTGTTTCCGGCAAACGCGCTGTCGGAGATCACACAGATCGAATCGAGTTTGAGACTGCCGCTGAGAGCACAGCCTTCAAAAGCGTTCTGGCTGATGATTTTAAGGTTGTCTTTATCACTGAAAGTGATCTTCTTCAAAGAAGTACAACCCATAAATGCGCCGTATTCAATCGCTTCAAGCGTTGAAGGAAGAACGACTTCTTCAAGCGCGGTAAGATTTGCGAAAGCGTAAGCGTTGATCTTTTCGATGCCTTCGGGAAGAATTACTTTTGTGATAGTGTTGTCACCGATGAACCATGATTTGAGAGTTTCGGAATCGTCAAAGGCAAGTTCTTCGGCGGTCTTCTGAACATATTCGAAATTCGAGAACGCAAACTGACCGATTTCGGTGAGCGAAAGCCGTTCGGGAACGGTTACAAGTCCGCCGTTGCCGTAATAATGGGTGAGGCTGGGACCGCTCGTGACATACGGGTCTTTAACTTCGACAGCAACGGTCTCGGAATAATAGGTACTCTGTCCGTCAAGCATGACTTTTGCCGTTACCGAAGCAAAACCCTCGGCGACCGCAGTCACTGTGCCGCTTTGCGGATCCACCTTAACGATATTCTCGTTGCTCGATTCAAATTCTACTGTTGTGTCTCTTTCAAAGAACGAATACAACGAATATTCAAGAGTTACCGATTCCGAAGGATACATCGAGAGGCTGTATCTTCCCTCGAAGAAACGTCTGTCACCGGTATCGCCGATATCCTTATCTTCGTTAACCGAAATGTAATAAGCTTTATTGACCGAAAATCCGTCAAGCGTAAAGATATCCGCAACGGGTTTATCATACCTTACGTAGCCTTCATCGCCTTCGCTGAGAACCGTCACGATGAATTCAACGCTTTCGTTGGTTTCGGGATGTTTTGCCTGAATTTTTGCTTTACCGCTTCTTACCGCAACGAGTTTATCGTTAACAACGCGCACAATGCCGGTGTTGGAAGATGCAAAGTTAAGCAATTCGTGCCATTCGGTATAGGGATAAACGATCGGGTTGAGAGAATAAACTTCATTGGGACTTAAAGTAAGTCCTTCTTCAAGGTTTTCAAAATAGAACTCCGTGAAATCATCGGGCAATGCGATTTCATAAGAAGCATAGTTCATCGCATAGTCATAAGCCGTGATAACAAAGGTGTTTGTGTTCTTTGCGTTTTCCTTGATATCGTAAATATAATCGGTGAGTTCATAGGTGACTCGGGTCGTGCTGTTGCGTTCGGAATAAACCGGAGTCATATACTGTTCGAACGTGAAGAGTTCATATGCGGGATTGCCGTTTTCATCCACGCTGTCTCCGACATAGCCGATCTGAGAACTCATCGCATAATGATTGTCGTAGATAAGAACGTCTGCATAAAGACGGTTTTTATTGAGTTTCTTATCGTATTTGTAATAATATTCAACGCCGGTAACGGTAGGTGCTTCGAAATCTATCGTCAGCGGGAATTCAAAAACGTTTTTCTCGTTGGTTTCGATCCCGCCGTCGCCATAATCAAGATGGCCGACGAGTTTGACGTTATATTCGCTGTTATTGGGAAGATTGAGTTCGGCGTTATCAAACTCGATCTCAACGTTTGCGGGGTAGATCATCGCGCCGCCGTCGCTATAAGATTTGCGAACATCGGTTTCGGTCTTTTCAAAGATAACTTCGCCGGTCACCGAATTGGTGATCGTGATATCTATCTTCTTTGCGTTACGCAACATACCTGCCCATACAAAGCGGAGCGAATGTATCGAATCGGCTTGATTTGAAAGCGAGATATGTTCGGGGGTGGAAGCGATGACTATATCAGCAGGATCTTGGAGGAAGTAATAAGATCCGAGATAGCTTACGTAATCGGTGCTGACGCCGCCGACGGGACGGGTTGCATAAGCATCTGCCATGACTTTATCTTCAAAATCAATACCATCGTCAAGTTCGTCCGCATTGGTATCAAAATAAGTAAGGTCGAAGAGAGGTGCTTTTGTCCAATCGCCATAGAAAGCGAGATAGGGAACGTTCAGATCGTAATCGGTGCCGGATTTGGCTTTGAGAGTGATAAAGCCTTCGACGTACATTCCGTTTTCAAAGGACGAATCGAGATATTTCTTATCTTCGTCGCTGAGAGTTATCTTAACGGTAACAACGGCATTTTCGCCCGCTTCAACGCTGACGTTTTTGCCTTTTAATTTTCCGCCGTCAACCGAAACGACTTCGATAACCGCGCCTTCGAGGATATGTGATTCTTCGGTGATGGTCGTTTTACCTGCATTGGTTTTGGTTTCGCTTACACCCTCGGTCATTACGTATGCACCGACGTTGTAAGAAACCTTTTTATCGCCGAAGTTGTTAATTGTGAATTTCATCTCGTAGACGCCCTTCTTATCGGGATCGTCACCGAGTTCGAGTTTTGCCTTATCCATGACGTTTCCGTCGGAATCAAAGGTCGTGATATAAGCCGGAGTATTGATCGAACTCATAAGGTTCGCAAGACCCGCGCCCTGTTTTCTTACGGCATAAGGCAGACCGTTTTTACCCAACGCGATGTCGGCAGTGGACATGAGAAGCGCGTTGACCATAGCGTTGACTTTTTTATTGTCATTCTTGATCTCGGGGAAGTTTTCTACAACATACTGTCTCAAAAGAATAACAACGCCCGAAAGGTTGGGGCAAGCCATCGAGGTGCCCGAAAGGCGATCATAAGAACCGCCGGTGATTGCTGAAAGAATGCTGCCGCCGTGAGCGGTGATTTCAGGTTTGATGCGAAGATCGGGAGTGGGGCCCCAAGACGAGAAGTCGGAAATGAAAGGACCGGAAGTCTGGCTGCGCGCAAACCTCAAAGTTCCCTTTGTTTTTGCGAGCATTTCGCCGTCGTCCTGAGAGATCGAGCAAACGGCAAGCGTTGCATCGCCGACGTTCATTTTGATATCACCGGAAACGTTGTTGTAAATGATGATACCGGCAGCGCCCTGTTCCTGAGCGATCATTGCTTTTTCTTCAAAGGTGTTTGAACCGCGACGTACCAAAGCGATCTTGCCTTTGATGTCGACGCCGGTATAGTCAGCACTTCTGCCGACACCGGGAATGACGACATATTCGATATCAACGCTGTCTTTATCTCCGAGGATCGTTTCGCAGAAATCGTTTTCCTCGCCCGCAGCATTTGAAGACTCGATGAAATAAATGATGGTATTACCGAAAAGTATGTAAGGCGTTTCAACACCGCTGATGGAAGCGACAGACATAACGCCGTCATAAGTGGAAGGCGAACCGACAGTTCCTGTGTCGGGGTTGGAAGTAAGACCGAGGTTACCGTTTGATTCAGAACCGTAAGCCGAGCTATAACTGTTGGAAGCGGCGACGACCATACCTATGCCCGCATTACGAATTCTTTCATAAATACCGTTGACTGCTTCTTCATCGGTCTCGCGGCTGAAACCGCAAGCGGTACCGATCGACATATTGATAACGTCAACGCCGAGGACAACACAGTCTTCCAAAGCGGCGAGTATCCAAGCGGTTCTCGAAGTATCCATAACGTCGGAGAAGATCTTCATGGAAACGAGCTGAGCGTTGGGAGCAACACCGCGAATCGTGTCGTCGTTACCAACGATAACGCCCGAAACGTGAGTACCGTGACTGTTATGAGTCGAATAAACGTCGGAATCGTTATCGGCATAGTCAAAACCGAAAGGAACTTTCTTGTTGACGTAAACGTCATCGACAGTAAGACCGTCAACGAGTTCGCTTGCGGCGGTATCATTTATGACCGATGCAACTTCATCATACGTAAGACCAAGCTTCTTGGAAGTGAAATTATCGGGAGAAAAGGCAGTATGGTTCGAATCGAGACCGGTGTCAAGAACCGCAACTACGATGCCTGATCCGTCATAGCCCGAATCGGAACTGTCAAAGATACCCGTATCGAAAACGTTGACCTCGTTTTCAACAAGTTTGGTTTCGGCAGGTTTATATTCTTCACCGACAATAACCTGTCTGCTGTTTCCGAGCGCGAGGCAGGTGTCAGCAAAATCGCGGGCTTCGATAACAAGTTCAAAACCGCTGAGCACGGTCGAATATTCTTCGCCGGCTTCATATGCGATACCCTTCTTATCGAGAACTTTAAGCGCTTTGGCTCTTTCGTCGGAGATATTCTTCTTTATCTCGGCAACGCCTTTGCCTTCCCTGGCAAATTCGGAAAGACTCATGGTTTTATCGGTGCCGGCATAAGCATCCATGATGTTTACCGCATCGACAGTGACGATAACCGAGATCTTATCGTCGGGATTAATGTTATCAGGCAATTTGAACATCACGGAACTGTTGAAATACTTATCGTGATTCAATTCAAGGCCGGTTAATTTCTCGATGTGCTGCTCAAATTGATAAGCAAGCGCTTCGGGAGTTACAGCCTGCGCTATCGGCATCAATATCGTTCCCGCCAAAAGCACGGGGACCATGAGCGAGGACAACGCAATTCTGCATTTTTTAAGTAGCTTGGTTTTCTTCATGGGATCGTCGCCTTTCTTTTTATCTGACCTAATATATACAAATAAATATATGTATTCGAAATATTTTACCTCATAATGATAAAAATTGCAATATTTTTGAAAGATATTTTTTGCCTTTTTTTGTGTTTTTTCTTTTTTAAAAAACATTTACTTTCTTGTTCAACCGTGATATACTGAAATATAACAAAAATCCACGGAGGATTTCCATGAAAAAAGAGCAATTAACGCTCATAAAACGAATTTTCGGCATTTTATTGAGCGTCTCTGTCATAATCGCAGGAATTTGCCTTGTTGCAGGTTGTATCTCGATTTATGCTTCCGGCAGCGAACGCGAGCAGACCTATTCCCGCGAGATCGTTGCCGAAACCTTCGGCAGGATCGCGATCCCCGTTTATGCTTCTTTGGGATTAAGCGTCATCGGTTTCGGGCTTGAATTCATCCCTCACGACGAACGTAAAAAAGAAAAAGGCGCAACGCCTTACGTCCATATTCTTAACCGTCTTAAACGAAAAAAGAATCCGGAAGGTTGCGATCCGGAAACGTTCGGTCTGATTCAAAAGGAACGCAAAGCGCGCAGGAACCGCTCGGCAATTTTGACGGCGCTTCTGATAATTTCGGTTTCGGTTTTCCTTATCTACGCATTGAACCCGAACAATTATCATCCCGACATCAATGCCTCGGTGATAAAAGCGATGTATTTATTGATCCCATGCCTTTTTGTACCTTTTGTTTTTTCGGTGGTTACCGTTTATCTCAACGAAAGAAGCACAAAGCGTGAGATCGAACTTTTAAAACAGGCTCCGAACGCCGAAAACTCAGAAGAATCAACGCTTTCACGTTCGGACAAAATTTTGTTTATCGCACGTATGATACTTCTTGTTTCGGGCATCGGAATTCTTATTTACGGATATTTCTCGGGCGGAACCGTTGACGTTCTCACAAAAGCGGCGAACATCTGCACCGAATGTATCGGATTGGGGTGATTTTATGAAAAAATTCTTCAAAAAAATCGTTTCGCTCCTTCCGACAAAGCGAAAACTCATTCAGCTTTATACCGCACTGCTCTTTAACGCGAACCTGAAAGGGTTTGTTTCCGGCAATATCTACAAAGGCGGCACAAAACAGGTCTGCGTCCCCGGGCTTAACTGTTATTCCTGCCCCGGCGCTGTCGGAGCGTGTCCGATCGGTTCGCTGCAAGGTTCGTTCAGTGCAGGAAAAAGCACCATGTTTTACGTCGGCGGCATAATCCTGCTTTACAGCATTCTGTTCGGAAGAATGATTTGCGGCTGGGCTTGTCCTTTCGGATTGATCCAAGAACTTTTGTACAAAATAAAAACACCGAAACTCAAAAAGAGCAAAGTAACCAGGATTTTGTCATATTTCAAATACGTTATCCTTGCATTTTTCGTGTTTATCGTCCCGATCATTTACGCTTTCCGCGACACTCCGCTTCCCTCGTTCTGCAAATACATATGCCCCGCAGGGACTTTTGAGGGCGGTATCGGGCTTCTTGCAAACAAAGTCAACGCAAGTTATTTTTCGATGCTCGGGCCGCTTTTCACATGGAAGTTCGCATTGATGGTAAGCGTTGTTGTCGCAAGCATTTTCATATTCCGTATGTTCTGCCGTTTCATCTGTCCTTTGGGTGCTTTATACGGTTTGTTCAACAGGATCTCGTTTTTCGGCGTTAAGGTCGAAACCCCTAAATGCACAAATTGCAATCTTTGCGTCAACCGTTGCAAGTTGGACGTCAAAAAAGTCGGCGATCAGGAATGCATAAACTGCGGCGAATGTGTTGATATCTGTCCGACAAAAGCGATCGTTTGGAAAGGTATCAAACCCAAGAAAAGAACATCGCCTTCCGATGACGTAAAAGGCAACAAAACCGCCCGTATCATCACGCGTTCGGTGGTCGGAATTCTTTTGGTTGCAATACTTTTCGGTGCATTTGCTTATTTTTGGGCAGACGGTTCGGACACCTCCGATGTTTCTGTTCCCGATGAGCAAAACGAAACATCCGACGGCGCGGTTACCGGCAATCAGATAGGCAACGTCTGCTACGGAATGGATCTCAACACCGTTGATGAAAACGGCATTTCGAAAGAAACCGTCAACCCCGCCAAAACAGGCAAAATCACGATCATCAATTTCTGGGGAACCTGGTGTACTCCATGTGTCAACGAGCTCCCTTATTTCGACAAAATCGCAACCGAATATAAAGACTCTGTCTCGGTCATCGCGATTCATTCCTTCATGAAATATGAAACCGCTTCGGATTATATCGCCGAACATTATCCTGACAGCGACATGACGTTTGCTTGCGATGCCGAAAACGCCGCTTATTACACACTTCTCGGCGGCAGAGGCACCTATCCCTACACAATCGTCCTCGACGAAGAAGGAAAAATCGTGAACATTTTCCTTGAATCGCTGACATATGACGATTTGAAAACGGCGGTTGAAGCACAGTTAAAATAAACATAAAAAGAGGACTCTGACGAGCCCTCTTTTTTATTGATTTTCAAAGGATCATTCGACTTTTTCCAATATCCAGAGAATGCTATGGAATTCAAGCGTTGTGGGAGCATGGAGTCCGAAATTCATCAGTTGATCGCCGCGATAGGTAACGCCCGTGAACCGTTCCTTATAGACCGCATCGGGGTCAAGACCGCGAAGCGCAATGCGCTCGTTATTTCCGTACATACGGACGTGGGTAAGAACATAACCCGCAACACAGGTTTTCTTATCCTCGGAAACGACGCACCAAGCCGAACAATTTTCGACATGAGGATCGCGCAAACGATGATATCTTCCCTTCGCGAGAATTTCGCCATACTCTTTATAAAGCGAGGCGGTCTCGCGAACCTTTCGCTGTTCCTCTTCGGAGAGCGCAGTCGGATCGAGTTCATAACCGAACGAACCTGTCAATGCAACGGTGAATCGGGTGTCAAACGGGGTAACATGCGCTGTTTGATGATTCGGCGATGCCGAAACATGAGCGCTCATTGCCGAAAGCGGATAAACGAGCGAAGTGCCATATTGAATGCGCAACCTCTCGATCGCATCGGAGTTATCGCTCGTCCAGACCTGAGGCATATAATAAAGCATACCTGCATCAAAACGTCCGCCGCCGCCCGAGCAAGATTCGAACAAAACGTCGGGGAATTCGTTATTAAGGCGTTCAAGCACAGAATAAAGACCGAGATAATAACGGAAATCAACCTCGCGCTGGCGGTTGTTGTCGAGAAGGAGACTTCCCGCCTCGCTCATGTTGCGGTTGAAATCCCATTTAACGTAAGAAATACCGCCCTCGCGCAATATGTTGGCGACCGATTCATAGATATAATCGCAAACGTCCTGACGCGTCAGATCGAGAATGAGCTGATAACGTCCTTCGGAACGCGGGCGGTTTACATAATGCAGGCACCAATCCGGGTGTTTTTTATAGAGTTCGCTGTCGGGCGATATCATTTCAGGCTCGAACCAGATGCCCAATTTCACACCCTTTTCGGCGAGGTGGTCGGAGATTCGTTTTATACCGCCGGGAAGTTTTTCTTCGTTGACGAACCAATCGCCGAGCGAGCAGTTATCACTGTTACGCTTACCGAACCAACCGTCATCTATGACCATGAGTTCAATACCGAGTTCGGCGCAGGAATCGCCGATTTTCATCAAGCGTTCGCTGTCAAAGGAGAAATAACAAGCCTCCCAGCTGTTCAGAAGAACAGGTCTTCTCGCATCGCGGAATTTACCGCGGCAAAGCCTTTCGCGGAAGACGGTGGCGAAGTTATAAGAAAGGCTGTCCAAACCGTCGCCCGAATAACTCATCACGCATTCGGGGGTTGTGAATTCCTCGCCCGATTCAAGACGCCACGAAAAACTTTCGGGGTTCAAGCCGATAACGGCACGCGCATTATCAAACTGATTCGCGGCGATTTCAGCGGTGAAGGACCCTGAATAAACAAGCACAAAGCCGTAAACGTCGCCCGAGGTTTCGTCGGCGCTCGGCGAAGTTAAGATCAAAAACGGGTTATGCACATGGCTCGAAGCACCTCTGCGCGAGGACATGATAAATCTTCCGCGTTTCAAGGGCGCGCGTTCGATATTTCTCTCGCGGCAATGGGTGCCGAAGTTGGAAATCACGTCGTAATTGATATGATCGAAATCGACCGAGGCGGATGCGGCACGGTCGATCCGAACGGCCTCGGTTCCGCGATTGATGATCTTTGCATAACGCGTGATAACATCATATTCTTCAAGCACGCAATAATAAAGTTCAACAGCAACGTTGCTGACCTCATCGAACATTTCAATGACAAGCGTTTCGCATTCGGTATCGTTTTCGCAATAAACGGCAGGAAGCCCTTTTATCGAAGGTTTACCTTTTTCGATACGTCTTCCGACAACACGCGGATCAACGATGACCGAGCCGTCGGGGTTGGTTATTTCAAGCGCGGGAGTGCGCATATCCGCCCTACCCCAGCAAGGGTATTCGAGCGGGGTGTCGTCAAGAATAAAGCCGTCGCAATTCTCCATGCGCGGAGAAAACGCCGCTCTTTCCTGAGCGCGGTACATATAAGTACAATCGCCGAAAGTCTTTCTGCCCCAATAAAGATGGAGCAAAAAGCCTTCTTTTTCAAGCATTATATAACTGTAATTCTTGGTATGGAGAGAATACTGACCTGTCGCGGAATTATAGAAAACAGACATAATTACCTCCGATGGTTTTTCATGCCGCCAACGCCGGGATCATCGCGGTCGCCACCGCGAAATAAACGACGAGCGCGAGCGCGTCAACGACGGTCGTTATAAACGGGCTTGCAACGACCGCAGGGTCGAAGCCGATTTTCTTGATAAGAACGGGGAAACAGCAGCCGACGACTTTTGCAGCAATGACCGTCAACGCAAGAGTGATACACACAACAAGCGCAACGAGATGATCGGCACCGTCGAGCAAGATCGCTTTAAAATATCCAACGACCGCAAGCGAAATGCCGCAAAGGAAGGAAACACGAAGTTCTTTCCAGAGGATACGGATTATATCACGCGGTTCAACGTCGCCCAAAGAAAGCGCGCGGATTATCGTAACGGAAGTCTGACCGCCGGCGTTACCCGCAGTACCCATGAGCATGGGTATGAAAGCGGTAAGAATGACGAGGCTTTCAAGCGCGGTTTCGTAATGATTGATTATCGCACTTGTGAAAGTCGCCGAAAGCATCAAGAGCATGAGCCAAGGGATACGGCTCAGCCAGGTTTCAAAAACACCCGTTTTGAGATAGGGCTTGTCCGACGGAGTTATTGCCGCCATAAGTTCGACGTCCTCGGTCGCTTCTTCAACCGCAACGTCGATCGCATCGTCAACCGTGACGATGCCGACCAAGCGGTTATCGTGGTCAACAACAGGAAGCGCCAAGAAGTTATAGTCACTGAATTTTTTAACGACCGATTCCCTGTCTTCATCGGTCGTGGCAGATATCACGTTGGTTTCCATAATTTCGGAAATCAATGTGTCGGTTTCGTTGAGCAACAGGTCCATAGCCGTCACAACGCCGACCAACTTTCGGTCGGATTCGGTGACGTAACAAGTGTAGATCGTTTCTTTTTCCATACCGACCCGACGAATGCGCGTGAACGCATCGGCAACGCTCATGTTACGGTCAAGACGGACATATTCGACAGTCATAATACTGCCGGCACTGTCTTTTGGGTATTTCAGGATCGCATTTATCTGTTCACGTGACGCAGGGTCGGAGTTTGCAAGGATCCTTGTTGCCACGTTTGCAGGCATTTCTTCGATGATATCGACGGTATCGTCGATGAACATTTCGTCAAGAACCGCTTTCAATTCGGCATCGGACATGCGGCGAATGAGCAATTCCTGCAAATCGGACGACATTTCGGAAAAGCATTCCGCGGCGGTATCTTTTGCAATAAGGCGGAAGACGATAGGTAGTTGGGCTTCGTTTAATTCTTCACAGAGCAAAGCCAAATCGAAAGGCTCCATCTCCGAAAGGAGAGCGCGAAGTTTTTGGTAATCACCTGCCGAAAGCAGTTCGATCACCGTTTCATAAATCTGCTTGATGTCCATAAAAAGCCATTATCCTTTCTTGATTTTAGAAAGAAGTTTGGCAAAAACCTAAAACTCGGTCACGCAGACGGAAAAAGTGAGACCGCACAGACTCCGCCCGCGCAAATACTTTTGGGTTTTATGCCGCTACTTCGACCGGAATCCATTAAAAATCTCACCTCTCAGAAATTTTGTTGTATTTTATTCATGATAACCCGATTTTACTTTTTTGTCAACCGAATTTTAAGTTGATTTTGTATATTTTTATGATATAATCCTTATAAAAGGAGTGATGATATGTTCAAATTCGGCAATTCTTGGGACACGCTTTTATCGCCGGAAGCAGAAAAAGATTATTACCGCGAATTAAGAACGTTTTTGAAAAATGAATATTTGCGTTCGGGCGTTCCGATTTATCCCGACATGAACGACATTTTCAACGCCTTTAAATTTACCGATTACAACGACGTCCGCGCCGTCATTATCGGGCAGGATCCTTATCACGGAGAAGGTCAGGCACACGGGCTTTGCTTTTCGGTCAAAAAAGGCGTCCGGAAGCCGCCATCGCTCATGAACATATTCAAAGAACTTCAAAGCGATCTCGGTATCGCACCCCCCGAACACGGCGAACTCACACAATGGGCACAAAACGGAGTCATGCTTCTCAACAGCGTGCTCACCGTCCGTGCGGGAAACGCCGGAAGCCACCGAGCGAAAGGCTGGGAGACTTTTACAGACAAGGCGATTTCTCTGCTCAACGAGCGCGAAGAACCGATCTGTTTCATTCTCTGGGGAGGTTACGCAAGAGCAAAAAAGAATCTTATAACAGGAAAGCAACATCTCGTTCTAGAAGCGGCACATCCGAGCCCGCTTTCCGCTTACAACGGATTTTTCGGTTGCAGACATTTTTCAAAATGCAACGAATTTTTACTATCGGTCGGGAAGGATGAGATTGATTGGAAAATAGAATAACGTCGGCGGCGATTATCTTTTTGGCGTCATTATTGTTGCTCACGGGTTGCGACTGCTTTACCGATAACGGCAAAAAAGGCAACGAAAGCATCGAAGCCGGCGATATCGACGATTCGTCGATCGTCGAAACCCAAAGCAAAAGCCCCGACAAAAACAAGTTTCCGCAAGAAAGCGAAAACACATCGGAGCCCGAAACGCAAACACCCGACGATGATGAATTGGTCTTGATAAAGAATTATATTCCCGACGCAGTTTTAGATATCCGCTATGCCACCGAAAACAACTTCACGGGGGAGATCATTTACGATTCCTCCGACGCATATTTGCGTTACGGAACCGTCAAAAAACTCGTCGCCGTTCAGGAAGAACTCAAAAATCGGGGGTTCGGTTTATTGATATGGGACGCATATCGTCCGACGGCAGCACAATGGAAGCTCTGGGAAGTCTGTCCCGATCCGAATTTTGTATCGGATCCCAACAAAAATTTTTCGGGGCACAGCAAGGGAAACACGGTTGACATAACTCTGGTCGGTTCCGACGGTTTCCCCGTCGAAATGCCGAGCGGATTTGATGAATTCGGCCCTCTTGCCGACAGGAATTACAGCGACGTTTCCGAGGTTGCGGCAAAGAACGCAAAACTTCTCGAAGAAATAATGCTCAAACACGGATTTATCGGTTATGACAAAGAATGGTGGCATTTCAGCGACACGGTCAAATACGAAGTGGTGCAAAAAAATGATAAAAGCAGTTTTTATTGATATCGACGATACCTTGCTTGATTTCGAAAAATGTTCGGAAGAGGCGATCAACCTTGCCTTTGAAAAACGCGGTATAGTTCCGCCCCGAAACATACTTTCGGTCTTTCTCGAAACAGGGGTCGAACTCTGGCGGAAAATGGAAGACGGGACGCTCGATTTCGAAGAGCTTCAAAGGATACGTTTTAATATAATTTTCAAAAAAACAAACGTTGATTGCGACGGCGAGGAATTCGAAGCTGATTTCCGGAAAAACCTTGCAAACAGCGCAATTCCGGTCGAAGATGCAAGAGAGATCCTTGAATATTTATCGAAAAAATATATAGTTTTCGCAACGAGCAACTCGCCTCAGAAACAGCAGGAAACACGCCTTGAAAAAGCACAACTTTCGGCGTTCATAACCGAAATAATGACCTCTGAAAGAATCGGTTTCATGAAGCCCGACAGACATTTTTTTGAAGGTTGCATGGCTTCCCTTCCCGGCGTTTTGCCCGAAGAAATAATGATGATCGGCGACACGTTGAACGCCGACATAAGAGGCGGTCGTGACAGCGGACTTTTGACCTGTTGGTTCAACCCCAAACACGTCAGTCCTTCCAAGGAAATCGTTCCCGATTTTACCGTCGGTTCGCTTTTGGAGATCAAAAACATTCTATAAAAAAACTCGGCAAAGGTCGGTGCTCCGCCCATTGCCGAGTTTTTCTTATTTTTTATTTATCTGCCGAAGAATTCATCCAACGCGTTCCTTGCGAGAACATCGGGGATCGAGAAGGAAGCAATGCTTTTTTTGTCTTCGAGCTGTTTATCCTTGCTTTCGAGATAAGACTTGATCTCATTATACTCTTTGAGTTTTTCGGGTTCATCTTCAAGATGATCGGCAAGGCGAACAAGAGCGGGAACAGAAGGCGTTTCCAAAAGGAAGAGCGCATCAACATCAACTTCTTCCATATCGCCGTCGATATATCTGTCGACATTATAATTCGCGATAATGCCGCCGTAATTCGAGAGAAGTAACAGGCAAAGCATCAAAGCGGTAACGGTTGTCGATGCGGCAACGAGTTTCATCTTCGGGAAAAGCTGGCGGAAGATAATCAAAACGAAAACTATCGCAAGCAATATCATGAACCACGAAGAAAGAACACGTTTTTCGGTCAAACCGAAGGTGTCGATATAAAGCACCATTTTGGAAATCGCGGTCGTGATAAGAACAAGCGTAACGATCGAGAATACCGAAGCGGAGATTCTCAGAAAAGCATCGTCGTTATTATTCTTGCGTCGCATAAAGAAGGCAACCGCAGAAAGCATCAACATGTTTATCGCGGAAACCCAGCAAAGTTCAAAGAAACCGTTGCGGGCATATTCAGCATAACTGAATCCCTGAGGAAGCACCCCGGAAAACGCAGAAACGTAATATTTCCATTGAGAAATGAAGAATATCACATAAACCACGAAAAGCGGCAAAAGCAATGCAGCGGCAGTGGCAGACGGCGCGAATGCGACCGTTTTTCTTGCATTTTTACAGCCTTCGGCTGTGATCACAACGTTCTTATTCTGCTTTGTGGAAGCGGAATAAAGACCGAAAATATACATAGCAAGGAACACGCCCAAAATCAACGAACCGAGATTTGAAACGGGATTCAAGTTGCCGAGCCAATCGCTCACTTTGTCGAGAAGTTCCACAAAGGCGCCGTCATAAGAAAGAAGAGCGACAACGACAGCGGTGGGGATTATCGCAAGAAGCAAACCTGCCAGGAATTTCAGAACAAAAAGGAATTTTTTCTGTTTTCCTCTGAACATTGCAACGAAAACGAGGAAATAGGCTGTATAAGGAAAGACAAACAACGCACGGAAAAAGTCAATCACAACCAGATCCGAAACGCCTTTTTCAAGGCAGTTGCCGCAAGCGGAATATACAAAATAGCAATAAGCACAGACCGAGCACAAAATTGCGATCATCTTGATAAGCCAAGGTGTGCTCATGACAAGACCCGCCGCGAAAACGATCGACAGAAAAGCAGAAACGACCGAAATAAAGCCGAATTTCGCACCGCCTTTTGAAAGAACGGGGAAAGAGAAAATCACAAGAGCAGCGATGACGGCGAAAATGCCGAACGGATTCTCGGTCGGCGGAAAGGCATGGCAGAACAGATATCCGAGAACAACGCAGAGCCATGCAAAAACGCTTTCCAAAGCGGTAAATTTCCGGGATTCGGGTTGTAATTCGGCCGAGTCCCCCACAGGAGCGGACGAAACAACGGAAGGATTTTCGTTTTGATTATCAACAAATTGTTTATCCATAAATTTATCTCCTTTTTTGATTTAATCTTCGCGGAATTCTATGATATCTTCAACCTTGCAGTCAAGCGCTCGGCAAAGGGCTTCAAGAGTTGAAAAACGAATCGCTTTTGCTTTGTTGTTTTTTAACACCGAAAGGTTGGCAAGTGTGATCCCGACGCGCTCCGAAAGTTCGTTGAGCGACATCTTCCGTTTTGCCATCATTACGTCAAGATTTATAACGATCATACAAAACCTCCGTCCTCAGACCGTGAGGTCATTTTCACTCTTTATCTCGGTCGCTTCCTCAATAACGTTTTTCACAACGCGCAGACAAAGCCCGAGCAAAAGCGCCGCGAAAGCGATGAAATAAGACATATGAAGAAAATACTGAACCGAGATACAGGCGGCGGCAAGTGCCATACAACCCCACGAAACAAAGCGGACGTAAAAAACGCTTTTTGCAGTGAAAACGAGGCCTTTTCTTACGCGCAACAAGAGAAGGAGCAACGCAACGCAGCAACCCTCAACGATGAGCATCGAAGCATAGATCCAAATCCAGAAAAATGTCGAACCCGAAACCGAGCCCACCGATTTTTCGGCAAAATAGCCATAGATCTCCTCAACGAGCGGTGTGTTCCCGAAGAAAAACGGCAGCGCACACATCGAAAACGCAACAAAAGCCATGAAAGCAACATCGAGCACAAGTGAAATGACAACACTTGCCTGTTTGGGGATTTTCGGCATGATAGTCTCCTCCCTGCCAACAGTTTCCTTTTTTCGGATTTATCATAACACACATTTTTGCTTTTGTCAAGGAAATTTATCGTTTTTCGATAAATTTTTATCAATTTTCGGCAATACGTCGATAAAACAAGGGCTTGGGAGCAGTTCCCAAGCCCTTGAATTACATTATTTACGCGTTGGTAAGCATGTCTTTATATTCGAGTTCCTTGCCGCGAATTGCGATAAGAACCATATCAAGTTCGCCGTGTTTATCGTTATTGAGCCAGGATTCGGAATAACGTTCGCACCATTTTTCAACAAAGTATTCATCAACAACGGTTTCGTTATCAATAAGTCCCGCAAGGCGGAGATTGACGATAGCCAAGCCCTCGGCGCCGAGACGGAGATCGTTGGTGATTTCACTCTGAACGGGCAGACGGCGGAATTTTTCGGCAAGCGCAAGCGCATTCTTTGCGTTTTCGACATAAGGCTTGCTGTCTTTGGGAAGGTCAAAACGTTCCTCGCCATAGACATTGCCGTGATCATACATATAGTTGATGTACATACCCCAAGACATTACATCCTGATAAACGCCCATCTCGCGGATAAGTTTGACGGTTTCGCCGCTTGCGTCGCCATAAACGAGTTCGGAAACGGCTTTATCATATTTTTCACACATAACCTTGGTCTTTTTGTTCCATGCCTTAGATGCACCGAGAACCACACCGTAAAGAGTGCAGGACATCGGACAGATCGCGCCATAATCGCCCCAAGAGGTATTGAGCATGCCCATTGCCTTATGTTCCGCGCCCTTTTCGAGCATTTTGGTGATGTTGCGTTCTGCCCAGCCGACATGTTCGCAGAAATGATTCCAGCAACTTGTGCCGGGACAGATAACCTGCTTAAAGCGCTGAGAAGCGAATTTTTCGATCGTATCAAGCGGCGGATTTGCGTCGTAAGACCAGTTGAGCATTATCATATCGTCAGGGAAGCGGTCCATGGTTTCGGGATAGTTGAGAACAACGTCGCCCCACATCATGACGGTCTTGCCGAGAGATTTGACGTATTCGATGATTTTAAGAGTGAATTCAAGATAAAGTTCGCCTTTATCCTTGCCTTTATTCTTGCCGTTGCAGATATCAAAGGTTTCGTCACAGCAGATGTTGAAATATTTACTGCGGAACAAAGGAACATATTGATCAATGAGCGATTTTACAAGTTCAAAACTTTCGGGATCGCTTGCGTTGATGGTATGGTGGAGCATACCGTTGATCCAAGGATTCTTGCGGACCTGATATTCATCCATTTCGCAGAGATGTTTATATTTATTGCTTTCAAGAAGACGGAAAAGGTGACCGAAAGTCGAAAGCGAAGGAATGAAGTCGATGAAGTTTTCATAGCAGTAATCGTCGATCTGCATGATTTCTTCTGCGGTCATATATCCAAACGCTTTATAGATGCCTTTGTATTCATCAAAAGCAAAGGTATGTTCGATATAAAGTTGATAGGAGTTATGTTTATAATATGCAATGAAATCGATCATCTTGAAAACACCGTCAAGATTGGGAACGCGGCCACGGGAAGCGTCATGATAAAAACCGCGATGCGACATATCGGGTTTATCTTCGATCTCACAGCATTCGATATCTTCGCCGCAGGATTCGAGCATCTGACGGAGAGTTTGGATTCCGTAGAAAGTGCCCGCAAGCGAATCGCCGGTGATAATGATGCAGTTTTCACGTGCCGAAAGTTTGTATGCTTCGCCCTTTTTGCCAAGACAGTCGATAACGATCTTTCCTGCGGGATCGGGATTGCCCAGAACCTTGGTTATAACGGGATCGATGCCGGTTTCTTCATAAATTTCTTCGGCGAGTTTCTGAGCCGCTTTGAAAATACGGCTGTCACATTTCATAGTAAGAACGATGTCAAGACCTGCGATCGCAACGACGCCGCCGGTTTTTTTGAGTTTTTTGGGTTGAGGAAGTATAGTCATAGTTCTCTCCTTGTGTTTTATACTCTATTATCTTTTACCACACAGCAAGGAAAATGTCAATCACAAAGCACCCCTTTTTTACAAAAACAATCGTCAGATTCACCCGTCTTCAAGGCATTTCCCGAAAGCGAACAAAAAATCTTAACCGTTGCTTAACTTCGTCTAAAAAACGACATGAAAATCTGCTTTTTTTGCCGAAAGTTACAAAAAAGAAAAAAATGAAAAATCTTCCTTGACATGCTTGACACCCATATATATAATAGGTAGCGTGTGAAGTGTGGGCTTCGACCCGCATTCCGTATTCATAATCAAAATAACGGCGTTTGCCGTAAAATTCAGAAAGGGACAAGATTATGGACTTCAAACTCGTCCTTGGCCTTGTATTCGTTGCAGCGCTCGGCGGTCTTGCATACGCGGCGATCAACTTTTTCTCGGTCAAGAAACTCGAAGAAGGTACCGAAAGAATGCAGGAAATCGCTTCTGCTATCCGCGTCGGTGCAAACGCCTTCATCACTTATGAGTACAAGATCGTTGCTATCGTTGCTGTCGTAGTTGCGCTCTTGCTCGCTCTCGTCATCTCCTGGTCTTCTGCCGTTGCATTTATCATCGGCGCTACCATGAGTGCTTCCGCAGGCTGGGTAGGTATGAAAATCGCTACCTATGCAAACGTTCGTGTTACCAACAAAGCACGCACCTCCAAATCCCTCTCCGACACCCTTAAAGTCGCTTTCAAAGGCGGTTCGGTCATGGGTCTTTGCGTTTCCGGTTGCGCACTTCTCGGTATCTTCATCGTATTCATCGTGTTCGGCGTCGCGCTCGGACAGATCAATGCTGAAGTTGATCACGCTCATGCTGCTTCCTGCATCAGCATTCTCGGTCTCATTAACGAAAACCTCGCTTTTGACGCAGGCTTCACCATGACTCTTTCGGGTTATGCTCTCGGCTGCTCTATCATCGCTATCTTCGCTCGTATCGGCGGCGGTATCTACACCAAAGCTGCTGACATGGGTGCTGACCTTGTTGGTAAGACCGAAGCTCACATCCCCGAAGATGACCCCAGAAACCCCGCAACCATCGCTGACAACGTTGGCGACAACGTCGGTGACGTTGCAGGTCTCGGTTCCGACCTTCTCGAAAGCTATGTCGGTGCACTTCTTTCCGGTACTATCCTTGCTATCGAGCTCTTCTCCAAATATGTTTTCGGTAACACCGAAATGCTCAAAGCAATGATCTACTTCCCGCTCGCATTTGCAGCAGCAGGTCTTATTTCCTGTATCATCGGTATTGCTTCTCTCTTCATTCGCAAGAAGCTCTCCGACAACCCCCACAAAGAACTTAACGGTGCAACATATATCTCCGCGATCCTCACCATGATCTCGGGCGCAGTCATCGCATACTTCTCTTTCCAGAAGTTTGACGGTGTCATGGTTGAAGGCTACAAGAACCTTTCCGTCTTCAACTCGGTTGAATTCAACATCGGCTGGATCTCTCCCTGGGTTGCAGCTGCTATCGGTATCGTTGCAGGTATCGTTATCGGCAAACTCGCAGAATACTACACCAGCTATGACTACAAACCCACCAAGGAACTCGCAAGCGCTTCCATCGAAGGCTCTGCTCTTACCATCACTCAGGGTCTCTCGCTCGGTATGATCTCCTGCATGCTTCCCTGCGTAGTTCTCGGCGTTGCAATCTTTGCTTCTTATCTCATCTCCGGTATGTACGGCGTTGCTGCTGCTGCAATCGGTATGCTTTCCTTCGTTGCCACCACCGTTTCGGTTGACTCCTACGGTCCTATTTCCGACAACGCAGGCGGTATCGCAGAAATGTCCTACCTCGATCCTTCGGTTCGCGAAATCACTGACGAACTCGATGCTGTTGGTAACACCACCGCTGCTATCGGTAAAGGCTTTGCAATCGGTTCTGCCGCTCTTGCAACCCTTTCGATGATGACCTCTTACATCTTCGCTTACACCAAGGCTCCCGATGTTGCAAACTTTGCAGAAGGTGCTCTCGACAAGATCGCTCTTAACGCTATCCAACCCGCAGTTCTTGTTGGTTGTATCGTCGGCGCGGCTCTTCCCTTCATGTTCTCCGGCATGCTTATCAACGCTGTTGCTAAGGCCGCAAGAAAGATGGTCGAAGAAGTTCGCCGTCAGTTCAAAGAGATCAAAGGTCTTATGGAAGGCGAAGTTCTTCCCGACTACAAGACCTGTATCGAAATTTCCTCTCAGGGCGCTCTCAAAGAAATGCGTCTCCCCGCAATCTTCGCTATCGCATTCCCTGTTGTTTGCGGTTTCATCTTCGGTGCTGAATTCGTCGGCGGCGTTCTTGTCGGCGCAACTATCAGTGCGATCATGCTTGCTCTCTTCTGCGGTAACGCAGGCGGCGCTTGGGACAACGGTAAGAAATATATCGAAGTTACCGGCGTTGAAGGCAACAAGAAGGGTTCTCCCGCACACGACGCTGCAGTTGTCGGCGATACCGTTGGCGACCCCTTGAAGGATACCGTTGGTCCTTCTCTCGACATTCTCATCAAGATCATGAGCACCATCTCGCTCGTTACGGTTGCTGCTTTCGCTAACAACAACCTTTTGAGCTGGCTCGGTCTTTAATTGATGATAATCGACTTTCATACACACATTTTTCCGGACGCGTTGGCTCCCAGAGCCATCGCGTCCCTTCAATTTACGGCAGGTCTGCCCGTTACGTTCGACGGCACCGCAAACGGGTTGATCGCGTTGATGAAGCAGGAACGAATCGACAAATCGGTGGTGCTTAACACCGTCACCAACGAACGTCAGGTCGGCAAAGTCAATGCTTTTGCTTTGGAGACCGCAAAAAAGCATTCCGAACTCATTCCCTTTTGTTCGGTGCATCCTCTTAACGAGAACATAAAAGAGATTCTTCAATCACTCAAAGAATCGGGCATAAAGGGCATTAAGCATCACCCCGATTACGTCGGCATTGAAATCGACGATGCACGAATGAATCCTCTTTTTTCTGCCGCAAGCGAACTTAAAATGCCCGTTGTGATACATGCGGGATATGATCCCGTTTCCCCCGACAAAATGCATGCGACTCCCGACGCAATAATCAACGTTTTGGAAAGATTTCCCGATCTGATCCTCGTTGTCGCGCATTTGGGCGGTGTTATGATGTGGAATGAAGTTTGCGAAAAACTCTGCGGAAGAAACATTTTTATCGACACTGCGTTTTGTTGTGAACGCATCGGGATCAGCGTTGAACAGGGCAAAAGGATTTTCGAAAAACATCCGCATGAAAAGATCCTTTTCGGATCTGACGCCCCTTGGGCAAAACCGTCGGAAATAATCGAATTTCTCGGCAAGCTCGGTTTGTCCGATGAAAGTATGGAACTTGTGCTTCACAAAAACGCAGAAAATTTGTTAAATTCATGAACAAAAACCGCTTTTTGCGACCGTTGAATCAATCGCGTCGAAAGCGGTTTTATAATTCGCACAATTTGAGCCTTTCCAATTTGTTATTTTTAACAAATAAAGAAATGACACTTGATTATTTGACAATTCGGTGTTATAATCATTGTAACTAAAGCTGGAATTCCATGTCCGGAGGTCAATATGAAAAAAATTGTTTGTTTGGTTCTTTGCCTTGCGTTCTGTGTCAGCGTTTTCGCAGGATGCGGTTTGAAAGACGACGAAAAGGGCGCTAACGTCCGCGTTTACCTTTCTGACTACCCTTACACGCTCGACCCTGCGGTCATTCAGGTCAACAGCGATGTTGAACAGATCCTTTCCATGATCTTTGAACCGCTCACCACGATCGATGAGAACGGCAAAGTTCAGCCCGGTCTTGCCGAAGAGTGGTATTATGATTACGACGAGATCTGGCAGCTTCACAAGATGTACTTCAAATTGAAGGAAACTGCTTGGAGCGATAACTCACCCGTTACTGCCGATGACGTTATCTTTGCGTGGAGAAGAATTCTTGATCCCGAAATGGACAGTCCCTATGCGGCTCTCCTTTATCCCATCAAGGGCGCAAGAACTCTCAAATCAGGCGTCGGCACCATTGACGACCTTGGTCTCGCGGCAGTTGACGATACCCTTCTTGAGGTCACTTTCGAAGACGAATATGACGTTGAACTTTTCGCACAGTTGGTTGCAAACGTTCACCTTTCTCCCTGCCGTGAAAACATCGTTACCCGTTATGAAAAACAGGGTGAAGACTGGGCAGGCAGCGCTACCAACATCGTATGTAACGGCAAATTCAGAGTTCAGACGATGGATATGCCCCGCGAAAAACGTGAAAACGAAGAAAACTATCCCGACGAATTTGCATGCAAGCTCGTTCTCGAACGTAACGCTTATTATCTCCGTGACGTTGAAAAGCACGATCTTGACAAATACGTAACGCCTTACAGAATCACCTGTCTCTATTTTGAAGGTCAGTACAGCTACTATAAAGACGAACAGGGCAAGACCCAAAAGGTCTTCCAGTCCGATCTTTTCGATATGGAAGAAATCTTCTATCTCGGTTCTTTCGAAAAGAGCACCTATGAACGTTACGGCAAAAAGTTGGATACACAGCAAACGCTCAACGGTTTCTCCTTCTATTTCAACACCGAAAACGAGATCCTTTCCGACGTTAACGTCCGTAAAGCGCTTTCTTATGCGCTTGACAGAAACGAAATCGTCACCGACGTTACCGGCACGGGTGAAGTTGCCGCAACCGGTTTTGTTCCCAACGGTGTTTTCAACACGAACAGAAAAGATGACTTCCGCGAAGTCGGCGGTGACCTTTTCAGCACCAACATGGACGAAGCCAAGAAGCTCATGAAGGGCAAAAAGGGCACACTCACCATCACCTGCCTCAACCCGTTGAACGACCACACTGTCAAAGAATTCAAGAAATATATTGATTATGACAACGTTTATGAAAACGTTGCAAAGAAAGCCGCTGAATATTGGGGCAAACTCGGACTCACCGTCAAGGTTGAAGCGGTTGAACCCGATGAATATCTCAGACGTCTCACAGAAAGAGATTATGACATCATCGGCGTTAACGTTCTTACCGGTTCGGTTGACGCGTTCGCTTATCTCGCACCCTTTGCGAAGGAATACAGCGGTACTTCATCGGTTGTAAACAACGACGTTGCAAACTATGACGAAGTATTTTCGAAACATTATACCAACATTGACAGCAAAGATTACAGCAAACTCATCACGAAAGCGCTCGAAACCGGCGACCGCGCCGAAAGAGCAGCGGTTCTCCATGATGCCGAAAAAATGCTCGTTGATGAACTTTGCCCCGCAACAATGGTATTCTGGTATTCGAGAAGCTTCATCGCAAGCAACCAGATCAGCGGTATAAAGACCGACAGCTGGTTCGGTTATGTTGACATGGGCGACCTTAAACTCAAAAGCTGGCGCAAAGTCAACGAAGAAGAATCCATCGCGATGGCAGACCGCGAAGAAAAATAATTAAACAAAGCAGAACCGCTCTTCGGGAATTCCCGAAGAGCGGTTTTTCACTTTGAAAGGAACTGTGCAAGCAGGACTGCCGTCAAAAGCAAAACGCCGAAATTGATCCCCGTTGCAGCCGCGCAAAACCCCGCGACCGACAAAAATAAAACCCGCGAAGCAGTCGAAGCGACAGAGCATATCTTCTCTGCCGTTTCGCTGCTTTTTTTATCGATCAAAAAACAATAAAGTGCCTTGCCTCCATCAAGTTTTCTTTCGGGCAGAAGGTTAAACAACGCGAAAACGCAATTGATAAGAACCGCAAAAAGCGCGTTTGCCGAATTTGAAACGAGAAACCAAATAACCGAAGCCAACGACAACGCAAACGATGTTAGCGGACCCGCCAGAGCAATCAGAACCTCATGGCGAAAGGATATCCCTTCGGGGCAAACGATCAATGCGCCCATTGGTAAAACGTCGAGACGGCGCGCCCGGTGGCCGCAAAGCCGCATCATCAAAAGATGTCCCGCCTCATGAAGTAACGCAGAAAAAAACATTATCGCAAACGGGATCCCGCCTTCAAGCCATAAAATCAACATCAATGCAGGGATCGCGAAGACAGATATCCGCATTCTGAAACGCGGTAATAATATGAACATTTAAAAACTAAACCAACCTATTCACAAGACTGAACAGCCCATTTATCCCCTCGCTTCCGCCCTCGGCAAATGCCGCAACGCTTTTTTCGGGCAGAAAGAAAAGCGCCGAAGCAAAGACGCAAAGAAGGAGGCCAAAAACCAATTTCGCCACATCGCCTTTTGTTTTCAAACGGATTATCGGTTTTTTCAAAAAAATATCACTCCCTTATCGGTTACGACAAAATCCTCCCTGCCATCGCGGTTATAATCAAATCACCGACCAAAGCAAAGCAGGTGTTTTTATGTATGCCGAATCGACGGTGATTTATGCCGACATACTTTTTGTAATCAATTTTTCTCTCGATTTTTTATGTCTTTTTATCACCGACAAGGTTTTAAACGGAGGCGGAAAGCTCCGTCGGCTGATCTTTGGCGCGGCGATCGGCGGTTGTTATTCTTTCCTGCCCTACATATTTGAATTGCCGGTTTTTGTTTCGGTTCCGCTCCATATAATCGCGGCGGTATTGATTTGCTTTGTTGCTTTCGGAAAGAGAGATCTGCGCCGATTTTTCCTGCTTTCGGGCACGTTCATCGTTTCGTCGGCGTTGCTCGGAGGGCTTATCACAGCGATTTACGGTTTATCGGGCGATTATTCCAACGGTGCTTATACAGAAGTCGATGCAGTCTCTTTTTGTCTTATTTGTCTCGTTTCGGCGGCGATCGCACTTTCATACGGAATGATATGCAAGAAAAAAATATTGACACGTTCCGCAGAAGTGAAAATCTACGCGAACGGAAGAAAATTCGACGCGAGACTTCTTATTGACAGCGGAAATCTCGTCACCGAGCCGTTTTCGGCGCTTCCCGTTATCGTCGTCTCGTCATATGCGTTGCCGCCGCCTTTTGATGCGCCCGAACGCGAAAGTTTTCCGCTGCCTATACGTGCGATCCCATTTTCAACAAGCGCGGGAAAAAGTTGTTTTTTCGGCTTCCGTCCCGACAAAATTGAAATCATCCGCCCTGCGAAAAAGCCGTTGCGCGTTGACGCGTTCATCGGAATCGATACCGAAAACCGCAATTACTCAGGTTATGACGGTTTGATACCCACAAGTTTATTATGACAGGAGAAACGAAATGATCAAAGATAAAGTCGATTTGGTTATCCTTTGGCTAAGAGAAGTGCTTGGCATCGGAGATGAAATATTTTACATCAACGGTCCGCTGACACTGCCTCCGCCTTTGTCTCACGAGGAAGAAGCGGAACTTATTGCACGCGCCGAGATCAGTCCCGAAGCGAAAAAAATACTTATCGAGCGCAATTTGCGTTTGGTGGTTTATATCGCCCGAAAATTTGAAAGCACCGCTGTGGGGATCGAGGATCTGATCTCGATCGGCACTATCGGGCTTATAAAAGCGATCAACACTTTCCGAGCGGACAAACAGATAAAACTCGCTACTTACGCCTCACGTTGCATCGAAAACGAAATACTTATGTTTCTTCGCAAAAACAACGGCACAAAAAACGAACTTTCGCTCGACGAACCTTTGAATATAGATTATGACGGCAACGAGTTGCTTTTGAGCGATGTTTTGGGAACGGAAAATGACTTTGTTTATAAAAGTATTGAAGAATGCGAAGACCGAAAAATGATAAAAAGGGCACTTGCCGATCTTAACGAACGCGACCGGCAGATAATCGAACTTCGTTACGGTGTTAACCGAAACGGAAAAGAACTGACCCAAAAAGAAGTCGCGGATATTATGGGCATTTCGCAAAGCTATATTTCCCGATTGGAAAAGAAAATTATCGTTCAGTTGAAAGAATTCCTGACAAGGCAGAATTATTGAAAAAAGCCGTCTCCGAAAACCTTTCGGACGCGCGTTTGAAGTTCGGTTTCGGGTCTTAACTCGAATTATGCTTTAAATATAAATAACCTGTTAAGCAAAACTATTGACACGGAATGCAAAAGGTGTATAATTTAAATAAGAAATTATGCTGAAAGGAGGTTATTATATTTTAAGTTTGTTCAAAAAAGAAACTGCGAAAGAATCGCCCGCAACCTCTTTGCCCAAAGCCGTCGCTTTTGTGGACTATGAGCATTGGTATATCTCTTTGAAAAACAATTACGGTTTGCAACCGAACATCAAAGCATGGTTTGAAGATCTTAATTCAAAATACAACCTTACGGAAGTCAACTTCTTCGCAGATTTCTCACACAAAAGTCTTGCCGATGAGATTGGGCGCATACGCCTTTACTCAAACAAGATAATCGACACCCGAAGCCCCAACGGGGTCCAAAAGGACTTCACCGATTTCATCATTCTCGACAACATGTATCAAAAGGCGCTTTCGTCAGACGACATTGACGTTTTTATACTGTTTTCGGGCGACGGGCATTTCGGTTCGGTAACATCGTTTTTGAAGAATTTTTATCACAAACAGGTTGTTATCTACGGTGTAAACGGTTCGTTTTCAAAGCAGTTACAAGAAACCGCGAACGTTTTTTACACGCTCCCTACCGAAAAGGACATCAACGACAGCTTTTACAAACTGATTTTCGATTATCTTAAAACCAGCCAATCCCCAACCTATAACGAAGCGATAGATATCGCCGCAAAGAAAAGTCGCGGCAATGCAGCGAAGCAAAAAATCGCAAAAGCGATGAAAACGCTTATGGAAAACGACGTTATCTCGGAACGCGCTATCGCAACAAACAAAGGTAAAAAGAAGAAATTATTGTTCGTGGATTGGGAAAAAGCAGAAAAAACTATGTTTTACAGCGAAAAAAGCGAATGATTTTTTGAAAAAACTATTGTAAAACAAAGGAAACCGTGTTATAATAAGCACATAAAGAACAGTAAGTTATCAAGAGAGGGTGCAAGCCCTCTCTTGACTCTTGAATGGAGGATTTATGGCGGACAGAAAAACAAACATCGCCGCGAAGGTCAGATCGGCCATTGAAAACACGGTTATCGACGCGGGATATACGCTTTGGGACGTTGCCTATTACAAAGAAGGTCCCGAGATGATACTTGAAGTATCCATCGATAAGGCGGGCGGTATTTCCATCAACGATTGTTCGGCGGTCACAAGACTTATCGAGCCGATCATCGACGAACTTGACCCGATCGAAGAAAGCTATTGTCTGCAAGTCGCATCTGCGGGAACTGTGCGTCCGCTCGGAAAAGAAGAACACCTCCGTTTCGCATGTGACAACCGTCTTAACGTCAACGTTGGACTTTATGTAGCGGTTGACGGCAAAAAGGAATTTGCCGGAGTTGTCGAATCGTTCGATGACGAGGGTATCGTCCTTATCAGCGACGGCACAACGCACAGATTTACTCACAAGCAAATTTCAAAGATAAACGCCGAATTTGAAACAGAAGTCATCGGCGACGAAGAAAACAAGGAGAAAGAAGATGAACAAGGAACTGTTTGAGGCACTTAACGTCCTCGAAAAGGAAAAAGGAATATCCAAAGACTACATGATCGAAAAGATCGAAGCCGCTTTGATTTCTGCTTTCCGCAAGGAAAACGCAGGTAACGAAAACGCAAGAGTTAAACTTGACCCCGTTAAGCAAGATATGAAACTCTACAAACAGCTCACCGTTGTTGAAGAGGTTATCGATCCTCAGACCGAGATTTCTCTCGAAAACGCGAGAATGAAGTCCAAGAGATACAAACTCGGCGATATCTACGAAATCGAACTCAAAACCAAGACCTTCGGCAGAATTGCCGCACAGGCCGCAAAGCAGGTTATTATTCAGGGTATCCGCGAAGCTGAACGCGGAAACATGATCCGTGAATATGAAGAAAAGAAAGAAGAAATCGTTTCTGCCGTTGTCGTCAGGGTTGATCCGAACAGCGGAAACGCAACTCTTGAAATCGGCAAAAACGAAATGGTTCTTTTCCGCAACGAGCAGATTCCCGGTGAATCGCTTCAAGTCGGCGACAGAATCAAGGTCTTCATCACCGAAATCAAAAAGGAAGCTCGCGGTCCCAGCATCGTGCTTTCACGTGTACATCCCGGTCTTGTCAGCAGACTTTTTGAACTTGAAGTTCCCGAAATCAAAGACGGCACCGTTGAGATAAAACGTATTGCACGCGAAGCGGGCAGCCGTACCAAGATCGCGGTCGTCTCCAACGACGATCATGTTGACGCTATCGGTGCATGCATCGGCCCCAAAGGCGCAAGAAAGAACAACATCACCGCAGAACTCAACGGCGAAAAACTCGATATCATTCCTTACAGCGAAGATACCGAAGCATTCATCAGTGCGGCGCTTGCTCCCGCTACCGTCGAATCGGTCACAAAGCTTCCCGATTCCGACCGTGCATACAGAGTTACGGTTGCAGACGACCAACTTTCGCTTGCCATCGGCAAGGAAGGTCAGAACGCAAGACTTGCCGCAAAACTCACCGGCTTCAAGATTGACATAAAAAGCAGTCGGAGCGTTATTGAAGACTGATTATTCGGAGGCTACACCTTGACCGAAAAGAAAACACCGATGAGAAAATGCATCGGGTGCAACGAAATGAAGGACAAAAAAGAACTTATCCGCATCGTTCGCAACAACGAAGGCGAAATGAATGTGGACCCTGTGGGCAAACTCCCCGGCAGAGGCGCTTATATCTGCAAGAGCGTTAAATGTTTTGACGCCGCAGTTAAAGCAAAGCGACTCGAACGCGCCTTCAAGACGAAAATTCCCGACGAAATTTATAATAAACTCCGCGAAAGCCTCGGGCAGGAAAGCCTTTAAAGGAGGACGGTAACCTTGAAAAAGAACACTTTGGGCGTTATCGGACTTGCCGCGAGAGCAAGAGGAATCGTTATCGGCTCCAATCAGGTTTTGGAGGCAATACGCGGCAAAAAAGCGTTGCTTGTACTTATCGCCGCAGACGTTTCCGAAAACACGCGCAAGATGCTTACAGACAAGTCGGCTTTTTATTCGGCAAGAACCGAACAAATTGATATAACCACAGAAGAACTCGGCAGAGCGGTCGGTCACAGCAACACTGCGGCAATCGCCTTTACAGATGCAAATTTCGTTAAGGCGTACGAAAAAAGCCTGTCGAGCAACAATAACACCGACCAGAAAAGAGGGATTTAACATATGGCTACAACGAGTGAGAAATATAGAATCAACGCACTTGCGAAAGACTTTGATGTTAAAAGCAAGGATCTTATAACCATTCTTGATGAAGCAGGTTATGCAGGAAGAACTCACATGGCTGTTCTTGACGAAAGCGAGCTCAGCATCATTTTTGAGACTCTCACCCAGAAAAATCCGGTTGATATCACCGCATTTTTCAAGGAATATGACGACAAAAAGAACGCCAAGAAGGAAGAAATCCGCAAGGCACAGGAAGCCGCAAGAGCTGCCGCCGAAGAAGAAAAACGCAAGAAGAAAGCTGCCGCAGGCGTTCAGCAGCAACCTCAGAAAAAACGTTCGAGAGACGAAGTGCGTGTTGTCGATACCCGCGGCACTACTAATGTCGACCTTTCTAAATACGACGAAAAAATTCTTAAATATGACAACGTCGTTCCCGAAAACCAGACGAGCGTTCAGAAAATCAAGAAAAAGAACAAATTTGCCGAACAACAGAAGGGCAAAAAGCAGTTTGACAAAAACAAACAGCAACAGAAGCCTCAACAGAAACCGAAGCCTGTTCAACTTAAAATCACCGTTCCCGATACTATCAGCGTTACCGAACTTGCGTCGCGCATGAAAACCGCGGCTGCCGAGGTTATCAAGAAACTCATGGGAATGGGCATGATGGTTTCGGTCAACGAATCTATCGATTACGACACTGCATACCTTATCGCCGATGAATTCGGCATCAAGGTCGAAAAAGAAGTGGTTGTAACTCTTGAAGACCGTCTTTTCGACGAAAGCGAAGACAAGGAAGAAAGCCTCGTTACCCGTGCGCCCGTTATCGTTGTTATGGGCCACGTTGACCATGGCAAGACCTCACTTCTCGACGCTATCCGTAACACTCGCGTTACCGCAGGTGAAGCGGGCGGTATTACCCAGCACATCGGCGCTTATCGCGTTTCTGTCGGAGAAAGAGACGTAACCTTCCTTGATACTCCCGGCCACGCGGCGTTTACTCAGATGCGCGCAAGAGGTGCAAACCTTACCGACATCGCGGTTCTTGTCGTTGCGGCAGATGACGGCATCATGCCCCAAACGGTCGAAGCTATCAACCATGCAAAGGCAGCAGGCGTTACCATTATCGTCGCTATCAACAAGATCGACAGACCCGGCGCTGATCCCGACAGAGTTAAAACAGAACTCACAAAATATGAACTCGTTCCCGAAGAATGGGGCGGCGATACGATTTGCGTTCCCGTTTCCGCGCTTCACAAGCAGGGTATCGACGAACTTTTGGAAATGATCACACTTTCCGCCGACATGCTCGATCTTAAAGCAAACCCCGCAAGAGCCGCAAAAGGCGTTGTCATCGAAGCGCGTCTTGACAAGGGTAAGGGTGCTGTTGCTACCCTTCTCGTTCAGAACGGCACTCTTAAAAACGGTGACATTATCATCGCAGGTACTGCTGTCGGCAGAGTTCGCGTTATGACTGATGACAAGGGCAGAAAACTTGCAACCGCAGGACCTTCTGTTCCCGTTGAAATCATGGGTCTTTCCGAAGTTCCCGAAGCAGGCGACCTCTTTAACGCCGTTGCCGACGAAAGAATGGCAAGAGAACTCGCCGAACAGCGCAAAGCCAAGAAGAAGGAAGAAGAACAGAACAGCAGCAAGGTCAGCCTCGATGATCTCTTCGCTCAGATCGAAAGCGGTATCAAAAACCTCAACATCATCATCAAAGCCGACGTTCAGGGTTCCGCCGAAGCAGTTAAATCCAGCCTTGCAAAACTTTCCAACGAAGAAGTCAAGGTTGCGGTTCTTCACGCAGGCGCAGGCGGAATCACCGAAAGCGACGTTATGCTTGCTAACGCATCGAACGCGATCATCGTCGGATTTAACGTACGTCCCGACAAGAATGCTATCGACATGGCGGCAAGAGACAAGGTTGAAATACGTACCTACCGCGTCATTTACGACTGTATCGAAGAAATCGAAGCGGCACTCAAAGGTATGCTCGCTCCGAAGTTCAGAGAAAACGTTCTCGGCCACGCCGAAGTCAGAAACGCCATTCACGTTCCCAACGTCGGCACGATTGCAGGTTCTTACATTCAGGACGGCAAAATCACCAGAAACTCGCTCGTTCGCGTTGTTCGTGACGGCATCGTTATCTATGAAGACAAAATCGCTTCGCTCAAACGCTTCAAAGACGATGCGAAGGAAGTGCTTCAATCGTTCGAATGCGGTATCGGTCTTGAAAAATTCAACGATATCAAGGTCGGCGATATCCTTGAAGCATACATTATGGAGGAAATCGAACGCTGATGGCGGGACACAGGCAGGATAAATTAAACAACGCGGTTTGTGCAGAACTTGCCGCGATAATCAGAGAGGTCAAGGATCCGAGGGTTTCGGGCGCGTTTGTCAGTATTGTCGGCGCAAACGTTTCCCCCGATCTCAGCACCGCTCAGGTGTTTTACAGCGTACTCGGCAACGACGAAGGCGTTGCAAAAGGACTTGTTTCGGCAACGGGTTTTATTCGCAGCGAACTTGCGAAAAGGCTTAATTTACGCATAACCCCGAAACTCACCTTTATCCGCGACAACAACACCGAACGCGCGATGAACATCTCGCGTATTCTTAAAGACATTGAGGGTTAACCGATATGGAACACATATCAATCAATAAAGCCGCCGCATTCCTTTCAGAGTGCGACGGCTGCCTCATATACACACACGCCTCGCCCGACGGTGATACCATCGGCTCAGCAACGGCGTTGGTGCTTATGCTTCGTGCTCTTGGCAAGGAAGCTCACGCTTTTTCGGTTGACGGCGTTCCCGAAAAGCTGAATTTCATCCCTACCGACGGTATTTTCATTGACAAAGAGCCCGATGATCCGAGTCAACACACTCTCATCAGCGTTGACGTTGCCGGACCGAAAATGCTCGGAAACGCGAAAAATAAGAAATTTATGCTTTCGATCGACCACCACAAGGTCAACACGATCGATTGCGAAATGCTTCTTGTGCTTGATGACAGAATTGCCTGCGGTGAGATAATTTTCATGCTTGCCGACGAACTCGGCATTGAGCTCTCCGAAGATATGGCGATTGCGCTTTATGCGGCGATAAGCTCTGACAGCGGCGGTTTCAGATATGATGCCACAAAGCCCGAAACGCATCGCATGGCGGCAAGATTGCTTGAAACCGGAATTGATTTTGCGTCGATAAACAGATATCTTTTCGAAAGCAAAACACCTGCGCAGGTTGAGCTTACAAAAGCCGCATACCGCAACCTTTTGTTGCTTGAAAACGGAAAATTTGCCATTGTGGCAATCCCACCCGAAGAAGTCAAAGCATGCGGTGCGGATGAAACCGATTTTGATTGCATCAACTCTATCCCCCGCGAGATCCGGGGCGTTCTTGCATCAGCGGTCATTCGCGAAAAAAGCGAAGGAGTTAAGGTTTCTATGCGATCCAACGCAGATATCGACGTTGCCGAACTCGCCAAAACGCAGGGCGGTGGCGGTCATTATCATGCGGCGGGATTTAGTTTCAACGGTAGTTTTGAAGAGGCGCTTGAACTCACAAAAACGCTTTTCACGGGGCTTTCATTATGAGTGCAAACGGAATTATCGTCATTGACAAACCGAGCGGCATAACCTCACATAACTGCATTTCAAAGCTGCGATATCTTCTTAAACAGCGCAAGATCGGACATTGCGGCACTCTTGACCCTATGGCGTCAGGCGTTTTGCCGATAATGATCGGTACTGCCGTCAAGGCGAGCGAATATCTCGTTGAGCATGATAAGCGTTATTTTGCGGGTATAAAACTCGGTATAACGACAACAACCGAAGACACAAGCGGAACCGTTATAACTCAACACGAAGGCATTCTCCCCTCGTTTGAAGAATTTTGCAAGGTTGCAAAATCATTCGAGGGAGAAATCATGCAGACTCCGCCGATGTATTCGGCGCTTAAAGTCGGTGGTGTCAAGTTGGTCGATCTTGCCCGCGAAGGCGTGACGATCGAACGAAAGGCGCGCAAGGTAAATATCTACTCATGCGAGCCGAAGAACATCGACGGCGAATTTTTTCTTGACGTTGCCTGCTCACGCGGAACGTACATACGCACGCTTTGCGCTGACATCGGTGAAAAACTCGGTTGCGGCGCCTGCATGAGTTCGCTCACAAGAACCGAAGTCGGTGTTTTCAAACGCGAGGATGCAATTGTGTTTGACGATCTCAACGATATGAGCGTCGACGAGATTCTTTCGCACGTGATTCCTACCGAGAAGATGTTCATGCATCTTCCCGAAGCAAGAATGGACGCATTTTTCAACCGTCTTTACAGTCACGGCGAGAAAATCAAGCTCGGAAAACTTCGCGGGATCAAAGGCGAGGTCGGTGATATGTTCAGAGTTTATGACGAAGACGGGTTTTATTCGCTCGGTGAGATCACCGAAAAAGACGGAATTAAATATTTTTACCAGAAAAAATATTTCAAATAACGCATTTTAACAAAATAAGACAGATAAATCTGCTATTATAATAGCAGATTTTTTGTTTTAAAGGTGAGAAGCATGGATTTTTCGGAGATATTGAAGGGATACAGAAAAGAAAAGACAATGATGCTTGCGGTCAGTGACCTTACGCCTAATCCGTTGCAACCCCGAAGGCGTTTTGATATCGACGAGCTCCAATCACTTTGCGACAGCATTAAGATCTACGGTATCATTCAGCCTGTCGCGGTCAAAAAAATCGAACCGCTTCCCGCCCCTATACCCAAATCGAACGCGCAATATGAGATAATTGCGGGAGAGCGACGATGGCGCGCGGCGCAAATGGCGGGGCTGACACGTATTCCCTGCACTGTTTTTGAAGCCGACCGCGAAGACAGCGCGATGATGGCTTTGATAGAAAACCTGCAAAGAAGCGATCTTTCATATTTTGAAGAGGCGCTCGCAATGCACACGCTTTTACTCATGTCGGAAAAAACACAAAGCGAACTTGCAAGAGCATTATCAATTTCACAATCGACGCTGTCAAACAAGTTGCGTCTTTTACGGCTTTCCGAGCGCGAACGCCTCATGGCTCTTGAAAACGGATTTTCCGAACGGCATTGCCGCGCTCTTGTAAGAATCGAAACCGAACGCGAACGCAGACCGATAATGCTCAAAATCATCACGGACAAACTCCAAGCACCCGATACCGAAAGGCTTGTCGATGAATATCTACTGCAAAGAAGCTTTCCGCAACCGAACAAAAAGGAAAGAACAAAAAAGAAAAAAGTTCAGGTCAAAGGCTCGATCGGCGACATGAGATTCCTGTTCAATACGGTTGACAAAGCAGTTAAAATATTGCACGACTCGGGCTATACCGCAAGTTGGAGCAAAGAAGAAGCAGAAAGCGCATTGGAAGTGAAAATCAAAATAACAAAAGCGACCTGACGGTCGCTTTTGTTGATTCATTTAATTATTCTTTGGTTTCTTCCGCAACGGGTTCTTCCGCAACGGGTTCTTCTTTCGGTTCTGCAACAGGAGTCGCTGCCGCGGTGGATTCAACGGTTTTGTTCTTTTTCTTGGCGCTCGAAACGATGAGAACGACAATCAAAACAATAACAAGAACCGCGCCGATAACGGTCAAAACGATCCAACCCCATTTTTCGAACCAGCCGTCTTTGATAGACATTGTTGAAGACTTAACTTCATCGTCGCTTTCTTCATTATCGCCGATCACAACGCTGTTATCGGGTTTGCTTTCGGGTTCGGTTTCGGGTTCGGAGTTTTCGTTCTCGGTTTCGCTTTCGGAGTTTCCGGGAAGAGAAACTGTGCCGTTGTCAACATCTTCCTTGGTCGTAACGGTAATTGTGCCGTTCGCGCAGTTGCCCGTTGCGAGGTCGATATCGTTAAGCACAAGATAGTCGCCCGTTTTGACAGCAAGTGCGGCAACCTTATCCTGCCAGTTGGGATAACCGTCGTTGGGGTTTGAAGAAGCGGAATGTACAATTACAATGATCTCGTCAGCATTCATCGAAACCGAAGGCATCGCTCCTCCCATTGCCGCACCGTCGGTAAGCGCAACATAAACGTTATCACTGACCTTTTTGGCATGGAACCAGACTGCCCAAACGCTCTTACTTGCCGCAAGAGCGGCGTTATCGGTAACGATCGTTGCATCTTCGCCCGTTACAACGCCGTTAACGTCTTCGATCTTAAATGCATAGCCGACAGCCGTGCTGTATACAGCGTTTCCGTCAGCACCGATCGTATAATCTTCTGCTGACGCATAAATTGCAAGGGTAAAACAGGTGAGAAGCGCAAGGATAAGTGCGGTGATCTTTTTCATTATTTACCTCCAAGATATGCCTCAATGACCTGACGAGCACCTTCGGGCACGGAGTCTTTAAGGCTTTTATTATATTTTATCAGTTCGCGCACATAGGTAGAACTGATATGATCCATGCCGCTTTCGGCAGGAAGAACGATAGTTTCGGGCGCTCCCAGCCCTTTATTGATAATAAAAAGGCTTCGCTCGTAATCATATTCACTCCCGTTTCTTGCGCCGCGCACGATAACGGGGTTTTCATATTTTCGGCAGAAGTCCGCAAGCAACCCGTCGCATTTAACGACTTCGGCGTTTTCGATCCCGATCACAGAGGCTTTTGCCGCTTCGAGGCGAACTTCATCGGGAAGAAAGCCCTGCTTTTCGGTGTTCGCCGAAACGGCAACCACAACGCGTTCAAAAAGCGCAGCGGCCCTGACGATAACATCATAATGACCAACGGTTATCGGGTCAAAAGTGCCGGAAATTATAGCGGTTTTCATCACTTTTCCTCCTCCGGAACTCTTATTATCGTCACATAGGTTTTGCCGTAGCGATAAAGTTTGCTGTTCCAACCGTCGATCGGTGTCGGGATACCGTTTTGATCCGACTCGGCAACGACGATCGCACCCGGAGCAAGAAGTTCTGAATATTGCAGACGGTGAAGAACGTCATCAAGAATGCCCTCTCCATAAGGCGGATCAAGGAAGACGAGTTGAAACTTTTCTTTACCGGATGCACCGCGAATATACTCTTTCCAATCGGCGGTAACAACGCGGCACTGTTTCATGAGTTTTGTTTTTTGAGCGTTCTCCTTGATGATCTCGCATGCGGCACGCGAATTATCAACAATGACCGCTTTTTCAGCCCCGCGCGAAAGCGCTTCGAGAGCCATCTGGCCGCAACCACCGAAAAGGTCAAGCACGTTTCTATCGTGAAGTTCGAACTGTATGGCAGAAAAAACGCCCTCTTTACAGATCTCGGTCGTCGGTCTTGTATCATTTCCGGCAAGTGTTTTAAGTTTTGTTCCCCTTGCCGTTCCGGTTATTATTCTCATTTTGTTCCTTTCCGAAGTATTCGATTATTGAATCGGCTATTTTCTCGGTAATGCCTTTTACCTTGACCAATTCCTCCTTTTTTGCGTTTTTCAACGCAGAAAGCGTGCCGAAATGCAACATAAGGTCATTAGCCTTTGCCGCACCGACGCCCTTGATCTCGGTCAAGCTGCTTTTTTTGACGGTATTGCGGCGTTTCGCATCCATCAAAGAGAGAGAATAGCGATGAACTTCTTCCTGAATTTTATAGATAAACACAAACGCATCCTGACGGGTGATAAGCGAAATCTCATTTATGCCGTCGGTGAGGGTTCGGGTTTTATGGTGTTCGTCTTTTATCATGCCGAAAATCGGAATTGATATGCCAAGTTCGTTCAAAACCGAGCGAACACGGCGAACCTGATTTGCACCGCCGTCGATCAACATCAAATCAGGGTATTCCCAACCCGCCTCATCGGCATCGTGAGCAAATCTGCGGCGGATAGATTCTTCGAGCGCGGCGAGGTCGTTACCGTCGTTGACAGTTCGGACGTTGAATCCGCGATATTTACGTTTCGCGAAATTTCCGTGTTCAAGAACGATCATACCGCAACTCGTAAACTCACCCGACGAATGAGAAACGTCATAGGACTCGATCCGATCGGGCAAAACTTCCAACCCAAGCAGATTTGCAAGCGAAACAAGAAAATCCTTTTTCTTGTCGTCGCTTTTGCGTTTGTGAAGAATGAGTTGTTTCGCATTTTCAGAAGCGCGAACTGCGAGCGCACGCATATCACCGCGCTCGGGTTTGATAACGCTGACACGGAAGCCCGCACGGGAGCAGAGCCATTCTGTGAAAAGTTCGTTATCGGCTTCTTCAAGTTCGTAATCCACATAAACCTTCTTGGGAATGTACCCGCGAAGTTCATAATACCTTTGGAAAAACGAAACAAGCGCCGAACTGCTGATTATCTCATCAGCTCCGAAGAAAAAGTTTTCCCGATCGACAATCGCGCCGCCGCGAACGAAAAACAACGAAACGGCACTTCCGAGGTCATCGGTATAGATGCCGATTATATCCGCTTCAACATTCGGCGCACAAACGATCTGTTGCCGATCGCTCAATTTCTTCACAGCAAAAATGCAATCACGCAATTTCGCGGCAAGTTCAAAATTCAAGCCTTCGGAGGCAATCTCCATGCTCTCTTCAAGTTGTGCAATGAGTTTCTTGCCATCGCCCTTCAAAAGCGAAGCGGCACGCGAGCAAAGTTCACGATATTCTTCGGAAGAAACGTTCCCTTTAAGACAAGGGGCACAACAACGCCCGATATGATAATTCAGGCAGGGCCTTCCCTTTCCGATATCTTTCGGGAATTTCTTTTCACAGGAAGGCAAAGAAAACGCCTTGCGCACCGTTTCGAGGATATCGCGAGCGACGTGATGCGATGAATACGGCCCGAAATATTTATCGTTGCCGGAAGTGCGTTTGTAAACGATCGAAAACTCGGGATAAGGCGAGTTCGTCAGTTTTATATAAGGATAACCGCCGCCGTCTTTCAATTTTATATTATAGCGCGGTTGGAATTGCTTTATAAATTGGTTTTCCTGGATAAGTGCTTCGAGCTCAGTAAGAGTGTAATACACTTCGAAATCGTTGACCGATTCGACCATGCGCCTTGTTTTTCCGCGATGATCCGATGAGGGCGCAAAATAACTCGAAACGCGGTTTTTCAGCGCTTTGGATTTTCCGACATAAATTATCCTGCCCGATTTATTTCGCATTATATAAACGCCGGGGGTCGCGGGGAGCAGGCGTGCTTTTTCGAAAAGTTCTTCGCGCGTCATTACATGCACCTACAAAAAATGCCCTGAACTTATAGCTCAAGGCGTTTGTTTTGATTCAATTATTCGTTAAAGCCACCGAGAATAAGCGCAACGAGACCGTCGACAGCAGCTTCTTCATCAGAACCGTCTGCAAGAATGGTTATGATGTCGCCCTTGGAAATACCGAGCGAAAGAACACCCAACAAACTCTTTGCGTTTGCTCTGCGATCACTGTTTTCGACCCAAATCGAACTATTATAGGAGTTGGCCTTTTGGATAAAATATGTTGCAGGTCTGGCGTGCAAGCCGACTGCGTTTTGAATTTCGATATTCTTAGTAGTCATAGAAGTTACCCCCATACAAGAACATTATATCAAACCGACAATTACAAATCAATAGAAACTTACTGTGTGAATTACCGAAATGGCGGTTATATCAACACGTTTTTTTGTCGATTATATCCACGAACGCTATATCAGCCGTTCAAATTTATACTTTTTACCGTACATTCGTTTTTTATACCTTTAAGCGTCAATGTGCAATCCGAACCGATCGAAATCAATTGACCCGACTCGGTATAAAAACGTCCCAACTTTTTATACCCTTTGAAAGTGACAACCACGTTTTTTATTTCTTTGTCGCCTTCTTTTTCAACCGCTACGGTACGGGCTATTTTGGAATTCAATTTTATTTTATCCCCCGTAACCGTTTGGAACACAACGTCACTGCCTTCGGGAACCAGCGTTTGTTCGGCGGTTATATCTGTCTTGAACGCAACGCAAACGTTTATATCGGTGATCTCGGGTTTGCCGACAGCTTCTTTGATTGTGTCGTTGAAAACAAGAACCGCTATCGAACAGATGATAACAACGACAATGGCGACATCGAGGATATTAATTTGTAATTTACGTTTTTCCATGATTTAAACCTCCCAATCGACATCTTGTTGAACAATGCAGACATTATAAGCCGCACCGCAGAGACCTAAAACGAACCACGTCAAAGCGAACACCCGCAGATCGGAAAACGGATTGAATATAAACGTGCAGACGAAGATCATCAAAACCGACGCCAAAAGTGTTCCGCAAATATTCACGGTTCGCCGCGAGCGATTGATGACTGCGCATCCGCAAATGCGTTGGAAAATCAGCAAAAATGCCGCCGAAAACAACACCGTTGCAATAATTCCGTTTAGATTTGCAAAAGCCGTCCAGAAGCTCTTAAAACTCATTTCCGAGCCAAACACGGAATCAAGCAAGGTTGAATTGCCCAATGAAACCGTTGAAGACGATGTTAAGCCGGAAATTAAAACCAACAAAGGCGGAAGCGTGATTGCCGCACCCAACGCCGCTCCCACAGGTGCTTTTGAAGCACATGCGATAAACACAAACAACGTTGTTAACATCAGCACAAAAGGCAGGAAACTATCGGTGATCACCGCACAGATCAAAGCAAAAATGACAAACCACGTTTTCGGACGTTTTCCATCGAACGAAGCGAACGAGAAGAACGCAAACGGCAACGTTATCGCTGCCAACATGAACAACATATCCGCATCAAGAGCGTTTTTTGTCAGCCATTCCGACGCCGATTTAAGTTGGACGTGCGGTATAAACGAACCGTATTCACCGAGAATATATAACGCCATGCCGACCGAAAGGCCGAAGCAAAGCGATCTGAATGCCTGAAAGACAAGATTTTCCGAACATAAAAGATTTTTCGCCAGGAAATAAACCAATGTAAAGCAAAGGAGATATCCCTCCCCGCCGGAAATCGTCCCGTCCGAAATGGCGAAACGAATGAACATCACAAAACAAAGCGCAAGAACCGCCAGATCGGCAGTGCCGAAACGGAAATTTCGTTTCAGCCTGATGCACTTCAACAGGAAAGAAACAAATGCCGCGCAAACAAGAACTGCGGAACATTCAACAGGAACAAAAGAAAAAGAGAAAACCGCGAGCAAAAGACCGAATTCGGGAACGTGAAGTATCGTTATGACGATGATCGACGCCACAATAAACAGCAAAACTTTTGACGGTCTGAAAAACAATGTGGCAACACCGGCAAGCGAGCCCGCAATAATACTGATGCCCACCGCCGAGCCCGACGGTTCGGAAGGATACCTTTCAAAAACAGAACGGTTCACTCCCAAATAATCAAGAAGCAATGTGCCGGTTATACGGCCCGTGCCGAAAGAAGAAATTATATTCTTATCACCAAACGCAGTGAGTATGAAACCAACGATAATTGTTATCGCCGCAAAGGAAAACTCGCTGATAGAGCTTGTTCCGATCGCGGTTGTGACAAAACGGTTCAAAAGAAACGAAGCGATAGAATAAAGCCCAAACGTCAAAAGGAACAACCCGACTGCACGGATCGACGTTTTGAGAAAAGCGGTTCTGAACGCAGAAAACTTTTTGAAAAGCGAATTGTTTGAAACGAACGAAGAGATCGCGTTGCGAGCCGGCATTGCGAAATTTTTACGCACACCGACCGATTTATTGATAGGATCGGTTATTTTTCCGGTCATAAAGCTGTCAACCGTTTTTACCGAGGCAAACAACGGAGCGGCAAAACCCTTTTCAAAAAAACGAACAACACGCAAAGAAAACCTGCGAGTGCACGACAAAACAAAGCTCCCGTTTGCGAGCCTTTTTGCGACACTCTGTCTATGCATTTTTTTCTTCGCTCTGTTCATAACAAATCTCACTCCATCAGATCGGGGCGTTTTGTTTCTGTGCGGAGTCGGCTTTGCTCCTCTTTCCAGGCGCGCTGTTTTGCGTGATCGCCGTTGATCAACACTTCGGGCACTTCAAGGCCCTCAAAAACCCTCGGTCGGGTATACTGTGCATGTTCAAGCAAGCCGTTTTGAAGGCTTTCCTCAGAATAACATTCGGGTGACGGAAGAACGCCGTCGATGAGTCTTGAAACACAATCGACAACGATCGCCGCAGGCAATTCACCGCCCGTAAGGACATAATTGCCGACAGAAAGTTCTTCGTCAACCTCAAGTTCGATAATTCTCTCATCAATCCCCTCGTAATGACCGCAAAGAAGAATGAGGTTATCATAATTTGTGAGTTCTTCCGCCTTTTTCTGATCAAAAAGCGAACCTTGGGGCGACATGTAGATAACTCTCGTCGTTCCCGAAAGGCGCGATTTGACCGCACGGATACAATCGACAACCGGCTGACACATCATGACCATTCCGTAGCCGCCGCCATAAGGCGCATCATCGACCTTGCGATGCTTGTCCTTTGTATAGTCGCGGATATCTGTACAGTTGACAGAGATCGCTCCTTTTGCAACGGCACGGCCGATTATGCTTGCCGAGAATATCGGTTCAAGAGAATGGGGAAAAAGCGTAAGTACCTCGAAGTTCATTTTCTTCACCTACGCCTCCAAACCGTCGATAAGACGGATAATTATTCCATTTTCGGGATCAGCCCTGACGATGAATTCCTTCACCGCAGGAATGATGTATTTTTTCTCGCCTTCGACAAAATAAATATCGGAGGCGACACCCTCTTCGATACGTTTGAGTGCACCGATTCGGTTGCCCGTCAATTCATCAATAACGGGTGCGCCGATAAGATCGTCGTTATAAAATACCCCTTCGGGAAGATGAATCTCTTCGCGATCGAAGTAAACTGTCCTGCCGGTGAGGGAGGACGCAAGGTTCCTATCCTCATAACCGACGAATACAACAGTTGAAACCGTTTCACGGAAGGCCTTTACCTCCAACGGACGTTTGCCGTCGGGATCAAGATAAAGATATTTCACACCGCTTAAAAATTCGATGCTGTCGCACCAACAATCAAAACGGACCTCACCCTTCAAGCCGCGCGGAGAGTTCAGCCTTCCTGCTTCAAGAAAACGTTTCATTAGATTATATCAACGATAACACGTTTGTTCTCTTTTGCGGCGGCTGCACGCATTACTGTACGAATGCTTTTTGCAATCTTGCCTTCTTTTCCGATTACTCTGCCCATGTCGTGCTTCGCAACCGAAAGTTCGAGAACAACGGTATCACCGCTGACCTTTTCGGTAACAAGAACCGAATCGGGATCTTCGACGATAGCCTTTGTGATGTCGAGAAGGATCTGTTTCATTAATCCAATACTCCGCTCTTTTTGAGAAGATCTCTGACGGTATCGGTAGGTTGTGCACCGTTGCCGAGCCACTTCTTTGCCTTTTCAGCATCAACCTTGACGTCTGCGGGTTCGGTCATGGGGTTGTAGTAGCCGATTTCATCAATAAATCTGCCGTCGCGGGGATAACGGGAATCTGCAACAACGATTCTGTAATGAGGTGCTTTCTTTGCGCCCATTCTTCTGAGCCTGATTTTAACTGCCATTTTGAGTTTCCTCCGAAAAAATATTATATAAATTATTTATTAAAAAGGAAATTTGTATTTTCCTCTTTTACCTTTGCCTTTTTTGCCCATGAACTGCTTCATGATCTGCTTTGTTTGCTCATATTGCTTGAGCAGACGGTTGATTTCCTCGACCGATCTGCCGCTGCCTGCGGCGATGCGGCGTTTGCGCGAGGAGTTCAAAACATCGGGATGATCGCGCTCGTAAGGAGTCATCGAAAGAATTATTGCCTCGATATGCGAAAGGGCCTTTTCATCAATCTGAGCGTTTTGAAGTTGAGAAGGTTTCACGCCCGGCATCATTCCGAGAAGCGAATCCATCGAGCCCATGTCCCTCAACGTCGCCAATTGGTCGAGAAAGTCGGTGAGAGTGAAGCTCTGTTCGCGGAACTTACGTTCCATTTCGAGCGCTTTTTTCTCATCGATTTGCTGTTCGGCTTTTTCGATAAGCGTAAGCACGTCACCCATGCCGAGAATTCTTGATGCCATACGGTCGGGGTGGAACGGCTCCAAGCAATCGAGTTTTTCTCCGGTACCGATGAACTTGATAGGTTTGCCCGTGATATATTTGACCGAAAGCGCGGCACCGCCACGCGTATCGCCATCCATTTTTGTGAGGATAACGCCGGTTATATCCAAAAGATCGTTGAAGTTCTTTGCAACGTTGACTGCATCTTGTCCCGTCATTGCATCAACAACGAGAAGCGTTTCGGACGGTTCGACGGTTTCTTTAACGCGCTTCAATTCGTCCATAAGGGCTTCATCAACGTGCAAACGACCCGCCGTATCGATTATAACGGGGTCGAAGCCGTATTTCACAGCATGTTTAACAGCCTCTTTCGAGGTTTCGGCAGGGTCCGCCGTGCCGCGTTCAAAAACCTGAACGCCAACCTTTTCGCCGACAACTTGAAGTTGGGTGATGGCCGCAGGACGGTAAATATCGCAAGCGACAAGCAAAGGGTTGCGCCCCTGCTTTTTAAACATCGCCGCAAGTTTGCCGCAATGGGTGGTTTTACCCGAACCTTGAAGGCCGCACATCAAGACCACTGTCGGTGATTTCGGCGACCAGTTGATTTTTTGATTCGTTCCGCCCATGAGGGTTACAAGTTCCTCATTGACGATCTTGACGATTTGCTGTGCGGGAAGGAGGCTGTCAAGCACTTCGCTTCCAACGGCGCGTTCGGAAACACGCGCTACGAATTCTTTGACGACTTTAAAGTTAACGTCAGCTTCGAGAAGCGCGAGTTTTATCTCTCGCATACCCGCCTTTACATCGGCTTCGGTAAGTTTTCCTTTGTTCCGAAACTTTGAAAAGGCGTTTTGCATCTTTTCAACAAGACTTTGAAACATTACAGCTCTCCTATGATCAATTCGGCAAGGCGGCGAATCTCCAACGCGTCCTGACAATTCAAAATGTCGGAAGCGAAATTTGCGATCCTTTCACTTTTGGCGTTGAAGCCGAGCGCGTTTTCAAGCGAGTGAAGCGTTTCGACCCCATGACGGATCGCATCGCGCACACCTTGACGGGTGATTCCGCAATGCTCACTGATTTCGGCAAGCGAAAGATCTTCATTATAATAAAGATCGACAACGTCCTTTTGACGTTCGGACAGCGCATCGCCATAAACATCAATAAGCCGGCAGATATATGCTCTATCCTCGTTCATTTGGAAATCCTCCGTTTCGCAAAGCCGAAAGGCCTGTAAAGCATTTTTCTTTACAGGCCGTATTATACACTATAAATCCCCTCTTGTCAATATGTGTTTTGCTTTATTTTCGCATATCCGCGCCCGTTTTCAACAAAAAGTACCGCGGTTTCGTTTTCGGCGACGTTCGAACTCAAAACCAGCTGCGACGCCGCCTCCTCGGCAAGTTTCAAAGCAACGCGTGTCACCGAACGTGCGCTACGGCATTCCGATGCTTCTACCGCCTTTTCGGCGAAATCGGCAGACAGTTCGAGATTGAAACCGCGTTCCTTCATTTTTTCCGAAAATGATGCCAGCACATTTTCGGCGATCGAGCGAAGTTCAGCCCTGCCGAGAGAACGGAAAAGAATCACCTCGTCAACACGATCGACAAGTTCGGGCGCAAGCAATTTCGCCGCCGCGCTTGCGGCATTCGTATTCCGTTCGCCGCAAAAGCCGATGTTCATGCTTTCGCTCCCCGGATTTGCAGTCATGATGACGATAGTATTGTCAAATCGAACCGTCAACCCCGACGAATCGGTCAGCGTTCCCTCATCAAGCAACTGCAAAAGCAGAGCGCGTACATCGGGGTGTGCTTTTTCTATCTCATCAAATAAAACAAGCGAATAAGGTGTTCGGCGTACACGCTCGGTCAGCGCGCCGCCCTCGCCGAAACCGATATAGCCCGGAGGTGCGCCGATTATTTTCGAAACACTGTGAGGTTCGGAAAATTCCGACATGTCAAGTCTTATAAACGCTTTATCGGTCTTGAACACCGCTTTGGCAAGTGCCTTTGCGCATTCGGTCTTTCCGACACCCGCTTTGCCGATGAATAAAAACGAACCGTTCGGTCTTCCTCCGCTCCTCACGCCCGAACGCGCACGACGAACCGCAGGGCAAAGCGCATTGATCGCCTCGTCCTGACCGATTATTAGCTTTGACAGTTCGGATTCAAGTCCAAAAAGCCGTTCGTTTTCTTCCGTGCTTAACGCCGAAACAGGTATCCCCGTTCGCAATTCGACCGCAGATGCTATTTCCGATTCGGTCAACAACGCTTTTTTTCTTCCGAAACGTGTCATTTTCAGATTTGCGGCAGCCTCGTCTATCAAATCGATCGCTTTGTCGGGTAGGCAACGGTCGGTGATATAACGGACCGAAAGCGAAACCGCCGCGCGAAGCGCTTCATCGGAAATAGTGACGTTGTGATAATTTTCATATTTTTTCCTGATACCGCAAAGCATTTCGATGCATTCGCGCTCTGTCGGTTCCGAAACGTTTATCGGCTGAAATCGGCGTTCCAACGCTTTGTCGCGTTCGATACTGCTTCGAAATTCAGAAAGAGTCGTCGCGCCGATGAGTCTTATTTCACCGCGCGCAAGAGCGGGTTTAAGGATATTGGAAGCATCAATCGCCCCCTCAGCTCCGCCCGCACCGACGATCGTATGAAGTTCGTCAATGAAAAGTATCACGTTGCCCGATTCTCGAACCTCATCAAGGATATTCTTGATTTTTTCCTCAAACTCACCTCGATATTTTGTGCCCGCCACGACCATCGAAAGTTCGAGACTCATGATACGTTTGGACTTTAATTCATCGGGGACATTCCCCGATGCTATGCGCGAGGCTATCGACTCGACGACAGCAGTCTTGCCTACCCCAGCCTCCCCAACAAGGCAAGGGTTATTCTTCGAACGTCTTAAAAGTATCGCGATAAGCCGTTCTTCCTCTTTTTCTCGTCCTATCACAGGATCAATTTTCCCGTTGCGCGCCTTTTCGGTGAGATCGACCGCATTTGCATCCAGCAGTGGCGTTAACGGTTTTTTATCCGCTCGAACCGATGATATCACAGGCGTTTCGTCAGCGGAATTAACTTCATCGGCGCAATAAAGTTCTTCAAGAATCGCATGCAATTCCTCAATATCAACACCGCATTCGCGAAGCAATCTGACAGCGACACACTCCTCGCGAAGCAAAGAAAGCAGCAAATGTTCCAACCCGACGCTTGATGCATCTTCGGCACCTGCAATAAAAGAAGCTCGCAATATTATACGGCGGCAAACGGGAGTCATGTCATCGCTTGAAATCAGCGTCTTACAGCCCATGCCGACCAAACCGATTATTTTTTGACGGATATCTTCATAAACAACGTTACGTTCGGCAAGCAGTTTTTGCGGAGTCCCCTCGCCCTCGCGCAAAAAGCCCAAAAGAAGATGTTCGCTGCCGACATAAGTGTGACCAAGTTCCTTGGCGCAAAGCAAAGCCGATGTTATCACGCGCCTTGCACCCTCGGCAAATCGTTTCGTTATATCGCTCACGGTTGTTCCCCTTCCATGTTCGTTGCTATTCTTTCATGCAACAACAGAATATGTAAAATTTCAAAAAAGGTTATTTCTACCTCTTCCCTTTTTAAATACAATGTGATATACTTTTTATATTAAACGGGAAAGGAGTACAGCCATGAGCGAACAGCAAGCGCAGGAACAACAGTCACAAGCGCAGGCGGAGCAAAATCAAAAAGCCGTTCCGAAAAAGCAAGTCCGTGAAAAACCCAATGCTCAAAAAAAGAAGGCTAAAAAGGCAAAGAAGCGCATCAAAACCGGCAGATTCACTTCTGTTTTGGCTGTACTTATCGTATTCTTGGCATTTTATTTGGGAATTACTCTTTTTATCGGCGGATTGATTGTTTATTCATTTAACGATACGGCAGAAAACACCGAAATTTATTCTTTGAACGTTGTTTATGACGAAAAAACGCTTCATAAGATATCTGCCGAAAATGCGAACAATGAGTTCGGACTTTACGTTCCTTTTTCCTATCTCACCGAGATCGGTGCGTTCGGGATGGCAGGTGACGGCGACGAAATCACGATGTTCATCGTCGGCACGGAAAACCGTATTGAATGCACAGTCAATTCATCTTTGATAATTATCAACGACAACCCTGTGCGTATCTCTGCGCCGCTGCTTTATGAAGACGGCGAATATCTTGTCCCGATCGTTCTTTTGGAAAATTACATCAACGGCATTGACGTCACTTACGATAACCAAAAAATGGTTTGCAATATTTCTTCGGACATCGGAAAATCCGATATCGAGCTGAAACTCCTGCTCCCCGAAGCTCTCGAAGCAGGCAATTTCCGCGACGAAGACAAATATTACGATTACGGAACCAGCGAAGAAACAGGTGAATAAAAAAGGTTTTCCGCGAAACGCGGAAAACCTTTTTGTTTTTAAGCGGGTTATTCGATCGGCTCGATCACGCCATAGTCATTATCGGCACGTTTATAAACAACGTTATATCTGCCGCTTTCGGAATTGAGGAACATATAAAAATCATGTTGAAGCAGATTCATCTGCAAAATCGCTTCCTCAACCGACATGGCATGCATTTCAAAACGTTTTACCTTTGCGACAGAGATCGTATCTTCAACTTCGGCAAAATCAACTTCTTGAAACGCTTCCTTCTTAACGTAAAGTTTCTTTTCAAGACGGGTTCTGTTTTTTCTTATCTGACGCTCGATATTTTCCATAGCGGTGTCGAGCGCGCATTTATAATCTTTATCGGAAATTTCGGAGCGGAAAATCGAACCGCCGCGGTAGATGGTAACTTCAACTCTTTCTCCGACCTTTTGGCTGCTCAGAGTAACCGTTGCTTCGGCATCTTCGGAGAAGAACTTATCGAATTTAGAAAGTTTCTTGTCGATCCATTCGCGGACGTCATCGGTAAGCGTGAACTTCTTTGTGATAATTCTGATTTTCATTGAGCCATCTCCTTTGTTTATTTTCTGTTTTAATTTTACCATAAATAAGCAATTATGTCAACTATTTTTTATTTCAGTTCTTTTGCTTTGTGCACGATGCACAAAGCGGAACAAAAAAGAGGCGAGAAGCCTCTTTCTATCGTTTTTTTCTATTGCGGTCTTTATAGCGATTCATGCCCGAAAGTTTTTCGTCGCTCGCCGATTTGAAGGAAGAAAGCATTGCTTCAAAATCGGTTTTTTCATTGCTTTGAGACGGATCGAATCTTTCGCGTCGGTGCGTTTTTTTCGGTTTATCGCCAATCAGCGAAAGGGCGATCTTTCCGCCTTCGTTTGAGATGACCGTGGCGGTGACGTTATCTCCTTTTTTAATAAAGCCGTGAATGTCAGAAACGTAGTTATCAGAGAGTTTTGAGATATGGATCATTCCGTTCGAGCCGTCGGGAAGACGGACAAACGCGCCGTAATCGGTGACGCCGCTGACCGTACCGTTGACGCTTTCTCCCACCGAATATGCCATATATCAACAAACCCCCAAAAAAATCAGTCGGCTATATCGTTCACAAAAATGAGCTCGTTGGGTTTGCGGTAGCCGTTTTCGCGCGCAACACGCTCCAAAAATTCCTCATCAACGGGAGCCGCGATACGAAGTTCCAATTCGTCGATATTATCCTGCATTTGTTGTTTTTCAAGAAGAAGTTCATCGCGGGCAATGCGAAGATCATTCATCTCAACTTGAAGGTTAATAACCGAGACAAAAAGGAATATAAAGACGACTACAAACGCAATCCTTATTATGAGATTAGTTCGCGCAGATCTCTTTGTTCTCATTTTTTATTCCTTTCTTTCAAACTTCATTTTTCTTATGCCGCGAACAACGTTCCGGCAATAACACATCGTATATATACGGCGCGACAACCTGCGAACGACCGCAAGTGCGCGCATTTTTATCGAATTTAAAAACCTTTCGGTAACCGTCAAAAATTTGATCAACAAACCGATGACGAAACGGCTGACGGTCAAACGCCAAACCAGAAACCCGATCGCAACCAAAGCGAATGCATAAGCCCTCATTTTCCCGAACGAAAGGTTGAAAAACAACAAAAGCATTGCGCAGGTTGCAATAAGGCAAAAAGCAATATCACAAAAGAAGAGCAACACGGAGTTTTGCCGTCTTCTTAATCTCGTCACACGGAAAACATCATAAACGACGCAAAGAAACGCGCCGACAATGACCGACCAAAGCGCAAGCGCCTGATGGAGAATAAGATCGCTTTCCACGTTTTAACGCCCGAAAAAGCGTTTCTTACGAGGGGTTTCATCAAAATAAACAATCGCATCTATCCTGCCGTTAACAGTGATATCTCCGTTTTCAAGCGAAAGGTTTTTGATAGAAAGACCCTCGCCGCTGATATTCACAACGGTTTCGCCGACAGAAAGGCTGACAAGACTTTCGTCGAAACTGACGACATCGTCAACAGCAGTGACGTTCAAAGCCGAACGAGAATCTAAAAAGAGCGAATGTTTTTTCGAGTTCATAACCGTTCCTCCGTTTGCACATATTCGATAATATGGCAAAGGGAACGGATTTATTCCAAAACCTCATACATTTCCGCCGCTTCGGCTTTTTTTGTAGTCTCTGCGATCGAAACGACACGGAATTTTGTGACTCGGCTACCGTAACGAACCTCGATAACATCACCGATTTTAACGTCATAAGAGGGCTTTACGGTTTTCCCGTTGACCGAAACGAGGTTTTCGCCGCAGGCTTCGTTTGCAACGGTACGGCGTTTTATGATACGGGAAACTTTAAGATATTTATCAAGTCTCATAATAATGACCAATAAGGCAGGGGGTTAGCCCTGCCTTGATCGTACAAATTCTTATTTGTTAACTGCTTCTTTGAGGTCTTTGCCTGCAACGAAAGCGGGAGCCTTGGAAGCAGGAATGGTGATTGCTTCTTTGGTCTTGGGGTTACGACCGACTCTTTCAGCTCTTTCCTTAACCTTGAAGGAACCGAAGCCTGCGATCTGAACCTTACCGCCGGTAGCGAGTTCGGTTTCGATAGCCTTGAACATTGCGTTTACAGCAGCCTCAGCATCTTTCTTTTTAAGGTTAGCGTTAGCAGCAACAGCTTCTACGAGAGTGGACTTGTTCATAACAATATTTTCCTTTCAATAAAAAATTTACTTGATGATATTATAACATCATTTTTCCCTATTAGCAAGGGTTTTTTGCATTTTTTCTGTGATTTCAAGCGTTTTTAGACGTTTTTTCGAGTCATCTTCTTCGATTCGGCCCAAAATCGTTCCTTTTCGTCACGGCTTGTCTCGGTCACGCTCTTGCCCGAAGCGAGACAAAGCGCCTCAACACATTCAAACCGTTCAAGGAATTTTTCGTTTGCATTATAGAGAGCTCGCTCGGAATCAACGCCCGCAAGGCGCGCCGCATTCACAACGGCAAGCAGCAGATCGCCGAACTCTTCCTCTATCTCGGATCGGTTACCGCCTTTTATCGCGGCGCTGACTTCGTCAACCTCCTCAAAAACCTTTTCCATTGCTTCGGGTGCATCGTCAAAGTCAAAACCGAATTTACGCGCTTTCTTGCCGAGTTTATCCGCGCGCATCAGCGCAGGAAGCGCGGGAGTGATCGAACGAAGAACCTCTGTATCGCTTTGCTGTTGCTTCATATCACGCTTTATTGCGTCCCAATTTGTGCGAACGTTTTCGGAATCGGTCACAACGACATCGCCGAAAACGTGAGGATGTCTTACGATAAGTTTTTTGCAGATATCGTTGCAAACCTCGTTAATGCCGAAACGTTTTTCACTTTCGGCAATATCCGAATGGAAAACGACCTGCAACAAAACATCGCCCAATTCCTCACGAAGCATTTCAGCATCATCTTTATCTATCGCCTCGACAAGTTCATAGGTCTCCTCGATAAGATCGCGGCGAATGCTTTGATGAGTCTGTTCCGCGTCCCAAGGACAACCGTCGGGAGCACGAAGTATTTTCATTATATTTACAAGGTCATCGAAATCATATTCTGTTTTGGCAAGCAATTCTTCTTTTAACATTTAATCCTCCACCGTTTCCGACTTTTTAAGCCATCCCAAACGGATCAGTTTATCGGCGATCATGTTGCCTTTGGGAAGCAATCTGACCTCATCTTCTTTGATCGCTTTGAAAACGAGCGTAGTTACGACATAAGCAATAACAAGGGTTATACCCGCAGCGAGAAGAATAAAGAACGCGGCAATTCGGGAATCGGGCGAGTTCCAAAGCGAATATACCAATTTATAAACCCCAAAAGTTGCACCGCCCGAAATCAATCCGCACAAAACAGGGCGTGCGAACATTCCTGCAGGTCTAAGCCTTACGCCGCAGAATTTACGCAAGAACCAGATATCAAGAAGCATAACGATAAAATAACATACAAGCGACCCGATCGGCGCGCCCTGAATTCCCAACGGGCTGTAAAGCAACGCGATCTCGGTAACGGTAAGCACGGTAATGCCGACAAGCACTGCTATAAAGGGCAAATGCGGCTTGCCATAGGCATTTAACAGCGAGTTGCAAGTCGAGACGACCGAAATGAAGAACACCGCGAAAGCGAGTATGGAAAGAGCCAAAGACGCAACGTCAAGAAGAACAACTTCACTTCCGTTGCCCAACGGAACGGGGTTTGACCAAGCATCTGCGCCGTAAAGAAGCGAAATGCAGGACCTGCCTGTTACAAAGAGAAAGACACCGCAAGGAACCGCGATGATACCCGAAATTCTTATGGCCTGAGCGGTGAGATATCCTGCGCGTTTATCTTTCTTGACGGCAAGCGCGCCCGAGACGGCAGGAAGAATGCTTGTTGCGATCGGAAAAACAAGGGTCGCGGGAAGAAGATCATAGATCGGAACCGAAAGTCCGGTATATGCCGAAAAGAGTTTTTCGGCGCTGTCGGGATTCACGCCCGCGTTGCCGAGACACTTGACGATTATCAATGTATCAAGGAACTGCGAGAAATAAAGCGCCGCTGCCGTAAGAGTTACGGGCAGAGCGACAAGCGCAATAAGCTTTAACAGTTTCTTGTCGCTTTCAACGTTATCATCGGTGTTGCTCGGTGTGCATTTTTTAGAGAATCTGCGATACAGGAGTATGTAAACGGTAGCAAAAAGAGTGCCGACGCTGACACCGCATATACCGCACGCCGCCTTAACGGCAACACTCGCGCCGAGATAATCGGCATATATAACCGAACCCAAACCGACGGCAAGTTTAAAAAACGCCTCAATGAATTGGGAGATCGCGGTGGGATACATGTTCCTTAAACCTTGGAAATAGCCTCGCACCGAAGCACATATACAGATGAAGAAAAGTGCCGGAGCGATGACTCGCATCGCAAGTGCGCTATCCGAATGGCCTGTCCAATCGGCAATATAGGGAGCGAAAATAACGAGCGCAACCGCAAACAAAAAGCCGATAATTCCGAAAACGATCATTGCGAGGAAGGAAATGCGTTTTGCTTCCTTTCCTCTTCCCTTTTCATTGCTCGCGGCAACGAGTTTGCTGACCGCAACGGGCAGACCGCTCGTGCTGAGCATGAAAAGCATTGCATAGATCGAATAAGCAGCATTGAAAATGCCGATGTTTTCACCCAATATGTTCGTGAGCGGTATTTTGAACACCACTCCGATTATTTTAACGGCAAAACTTGCAACCGTGAGGATAACCGCCTCACGAAGGAAACTTTTGCTTCTTTTTACATTGTTTTTAACTTCCGAGTTCATTCTTTTTACCTGAAAAGTTATTTTTTAAATTACATAAACTCCCTTAAAAGTGAGTTTTCGGGAACATATTCGTCAGCCCATTGCTCGACGTTTTCAAGGATTCCGACAAGTTCTCTTGCAGAAGAGTAATGAGGATTATCCGCAGGAACCGTGTTAAGATGATAAATTGCGTCGTCATTCAAGATCGCGCGTTCATAAGGGAAGAAGGTGTTTATCGTCACGTCCGCATATTTACTGAACGGCTCGATAGATTCATATTCGTTCGCCTTGACGTTATCCCAAAGCGCATAAGTTTCCTCAGCGTTCGCACTGCGATGGCGAGCATCGCGCACCATTCGTCTTACAAATCTGCAATCCGCTCCGTCGCCCGCATCGGCATAAAGATAAATACGGTAAATAGCGTTTTCGTCGGGAGCGTTTACAAAAAGCGAAGGATCAAGCGCATGCAAACCCTCGATAAGCACAACGTCATCGTTTTTCAAGGTGATGCGTCTGTAATCATCGGTACGAGAACCGACCTTGAAATCAAACATAGGAATCGGGGTTTCTTTGCCCGCGAGCAGACTTTCAAAAGATTCCCGGATCATATCAACTCTCAGGCTGTTGATCGACTCGATATCACGAGTGCCGTCGGGAAGATAAACACTTTCGTCAAAATTGCGGTAATAATCGTCGAGCGAAACTGTGTGAGCAGTTCTGCCCAAACCGTTGATAAGTTCGGAGAGTTTTCGCGTTGTCGTCGTTTTTCCCGCGCAGGATCCCCCGGCAATGAGAACAAGTTTCATCTGCGATTCGCTGCATATATTCGCGGCGATATTTTGAAGAGCGGTTTCGTAAGCAAGTTCATCGTTACGTATCTTTTCAAAAATATTATTATTCAATCAAGCTCATCCTTTCTGAAAAAATGCCTGCGCCTCATCATATCCAAGGCTTTTATTATCGCGAAGATATTCAAACGGATATTTCGGGAACGCATGGCGCAGAATGTCATCACGGTCGGGACTGACAAGTTTCGTTATTGCGCCGGCTCCGCAGGCAAAAACGGTGGAATGTTCTTCCATCATCAAAACGTTATAAAGATTTTCCTTGCCGGGAAGGGTGTAGCCCGTGTTTTCAGCGTTACCGACAGTGTTTTTCTGACGGTAAAGATAATAAGGTTTATATCCCGCGCCGTTAAGACGAGTTCGCGCATATTCAACGCTTTCGCGGGCAAAATCGCCCTGTGGGTCATAATATCCGTCGCCGACAAACCTCATGTTTGCGGCGTTCTTTATCGAAAGAGTGTGAACGGTTATGTTTGAAAAACCGAGATTTATAACGTCATCAAGGCTCTTTCGGAACGACTCGCCGGTATCGGCGGGCAATCCTGCGATCAGATCGGCGTTGATGCAGTCGAACCCCATTGAAAACGCCTGATGCGAAGCCTCGAAAAACTTCGCGCTTGTATGCTTTCTTCCGATTGCCTGCAAGACTTTATCGCTTGTGGTCTGAGGATTTATACTTATTCTGCGAACACCGCCCGACTTGACGGCAACGAGTTTTTCGGGAGTGACTGTATCAGGTCTGCCGGCCTCGAAAGTATATTCCGTATCCAAACCGATATCAATGCTTTGGTTAATGCAACCGAGCAAACGGTCGATCTGATCCGGTTCAAGGATCGAGGGAGTGCCGCCGCCGATATAAACCGAACGGACACGCATTCCGAGATTTTTTATCATCTCACCCGTTTCACGGATATCGCACATCAATTTTTCAAGATAATCGGGAATGAGGGCAAACAACTTTGAATTGCTGTAAGAGACAAACGAGCAATAATCACATCTTGTCGGGCAAAACGGGATCGAAACGTAAAGACCGCAATCGTTAGGTTTTACATCGGCAAGCATTTTTTGTTGAATCAGTGCAGTCTCGACCGAAAGCGTCGATTTTTCAAGCGAAACGTCATAATCGCGATTAAAAAGTTCGATGACCTGTTCGACGGAGTATCCTCGGTCAAGGTAATATTTAGCGCGCTTAACGGGCCGCAATCCTGTGATATATCCCCAAGGCAAGCCGAAACCGAACAGTTTTCTGCCCGCCTCCAAAAAGGCTTTTCCGACAGCGTTCATAGCATAAAACTCGTCATTTATCGGAATGACGGGTTCATATGCACCGCTGAATTCACCGCTCGCGCTTTTATCACCCGAGCCAAGAACCACCCTGGCTTCGATCAAATGGCTTCCCTTTTCGGTTTCGGCAAGATAGAAAGACGCATAGTTTTCGCTTTCAAAGCCTTCCTTGAACTTTTCTCCGGGGAAATAAAGCAAACAGAGCGTTTGAAAATAATAATCATTAAGATAACTTGTGCGGTTATCTATGACGAGTTTCATTTACGTAACTCCCGTGTATCTATTATAACATTGATAGGGCCGTCGTTATGCACGGAAATATCCATGTGCGCTCCGAAAACGCCCGTCACGGTCGGCAAGGTTTCGCCGATCGTTTCGGCAAGCAGGTCAAACATACGCTTGCCCTCGTCATATTTTGCGGCATGGGTGCAATCCGGGCGGAAGCCGCGAGTGACTCTGCCCGCAAGAACGAAATTCGAGATAAGCATAATGCTTCCGCCGACAGCGCTTGCGTTCAGCGAAAGTTTCCCGAGTTCATCACGGAAAACACGCAACCCCGAAATTTTATTCGCCATTTTTGCAACGTCCTCATCGGTATCGTCGTCAAAAACGCCGATATAGGCAACAAGACCCTGATTAATTTTTGAAACGGTTTTTCCGTCCACGACGCATTCGGCGTTGTGGACTCTCTGAACGACTGCTCTCATAGACTTCCTCTTGTCACTTCGCGGACATCTTTTATTCTATGCAAACTTGCAGTAATGTTGCGAAGATGTTCGACACCGCTGCATTTGATGCCGACGGTGATGAGCATTTCTCCATCGCTTTCACGAGTTGAGATCGAAGTCACCGCGACCTTCATATCATTGAGTGCCAAGGTTATATCCGCGATGATATGCGGAGAATAAATCGCGAAAATACTTAACGTTGCTCCGAAATTGCCCACCGATTGACGGCTGATCTTTTCAGACCACGAAGCGACCACCCAACGGTCTTTATCTTCGGGACGTGAAAGCCCTGACTGAGCATTCGGACAATCATATTTATGAATCGAAACTCCGTAGCCGCGAGTGATATATCCGATGATATTATCGCCCGGAAGCGGGTTGCAACATTTTGCAAACTTGACCGTACAGCCCTCGACGCTATCGACAATGACACTGTCGGCATTGGTGCGAGAACTCTTCTCGTAGCGCGTTGTCTTTATGATTTCCGAATCGGGAGTCGGCGCAATCTCACTTTGAGGAGCGACGACACGCATAAACTCCTCGCGCAATTTGACGGCAATTTTCGACACCGAAAGTCCGCCGTAACCGATGTTATTATAAAGGTCATCAACATCGGCAAGCGAAAGACGGTTTGCAAGGTTTCTCATCACTTCCGTCTTTTGTGTTTCGGTGTAATGTCTGCCAAAACGTTTTATTTCGCGTTCGAGCTCGGTTTTTCCGACGATGATATTCTCGGCGCGGAGTTCTTTTTTGAAATATTGCCTTATCTTATTTCGAGCCTCGCCCGAACGGACGATTTTCAGCCAATCGCGGCTCGGTCCTTTTGACGATGCGCTGGTCAAAACCTCAACGATCTGACCTGTTTCCAAAATCGTGTCAATAGGAACAATACTGCCGTTGACCTTTGCGCCCACCATTTTATTGCCGACCGCCGAATGGATCGCATAAGCAAAATCTATCGGTGTGCTGTTATTCGGAAGGTTAACAACGTCGCCCTTCGGGGTGAAGACAAATATCTCGTCCTCAAAGAGGTCGATTTTAAGAGGACGGAAAAATTCCTCGGGATCATCGCTGTCCTTTTCGGTTTCGATAAGAGTGCGGATCCATTGGAGTTTCGTATCAACGTCGGGTTTTGCCTGTTCGCCCGTTTTATATTTCCAATGAGCGGCAAGACCATATTCCGCAATACGGTGCATTTCCCAAGTTCTTATCTGAACCTCAAAAGGAATGCCCTCTTTGCCGATAACGGTCGTATGAAGCGAACGGTACATGTTGGGTTTCGGAGTTGAGATATAGTCCTTAAATCTGCCCGGAATCGAATTGAATTGTTCATGAATAATGCCGAGCGCGGTATAGCAATCAAGTTCGGTATCAACGATTATGCGCACCGCATAGAAGTCATAGATTTCCTCGAACTTTTTGCTTTGGTTATACATCTTTTTATAGATGCTGTAAATAGTCTTGACTCTGCCGGAAAGGGTGAATTTGACGTTATAAGATTCAAGGCTTTCTGCGACTTTTTGCGTTGCGCTGTCAAGAAAGTCCTTGTTTTCGCCGTAACGTTTGTCAATATCCTCGGAAACCTCTTTATAACCGATCGGATCAAGATAGTAAAGCGCAAGAGTTTCAAGCTCCTGCTTGATTTTTTGCATACCGAGTCTATGAGCGAGAGGAGCATAGACATGCATGGTTTCGAGCGCGATCGAACGTTGTTTTTCGGGAGAACGTACGTCAAGAGTGCGCATGTTATGAAGTCTGTCGCAAAGTTTTATAAATATAACGCGAAGATCCTTGCTCATTGCAAGGAACATTTTGCGAAGATTTTCGATGCTCTCGTCCTGCTTCGTTTCGAACGGGATATGAACGAGTTTCGTAACGCCGTCGACGATCTCGGCGACGTCGGAACCGAACTCTTTGCGCAGATAAGCAAGATCGGTCTTTTCGCCGCAATCTTCAACTGTGTCATGCAGGAACGCGGCACAGATCGAATCGGTATCAAGTTGGAGTTTGAACACCTCTTCGGCAACAGAAAGCGGATGAACGATATAATCCTCGCCCGAAATTCGCTTTTGGCCCTCGTGCAGACGGTCGGCATATTCATATGCTTTTAATATTTTGTCATAATCATAACTGCCCGCTTCTTTGATTTTGGCAAACAGTTCTTCGGCTTGTTTAAGCATTGGTTTTTCCTATTCTATCACCCGTTTGCTCCTGCGCGGATCGCGCGGAGAATAGGCGAATCATCAATATTTATCTTTCCCGACGAAGGGAGCATTTTCAAACAAAGACTGTTACCGTCGGCACGGTAATCGAGCGAAATGAGTTTTTGCTCGGCAAGAACTTCGAGAATGATTTTGAATTTACAAAGCGTAACGGCTATTTCAAAATCGGTTTCAAGCGTTCTGACGGCAGAAGTCAAAGAAATGATCTTGCCTTCATGACCTGCCTCGCGGCGGAGATAACGGAAAACCGAACGGAAGTCCGAAAGGTTGGGAATGTCCTTTTCGGCATTTTCATAAGTTCCTCCGGATACCAGCAACTTAAAACGCTCGTTACACAAAGCAAGTTCGTTTTCTTCTTTGGCAGAGGTCTTTATTGCCTTAACGAACAGTTGAGGCGTGCGAGACCCCATATATTCATTTATATCAACCGTGAACACAACGTCGCAAACATCGCCCTCATAAAATCCGAATGACTCGAAAGGCATTCCAAACCAAACTGCATTGAGCGACACATTCCGTCCGTTTTCCGTGCCGCAAACGCGGAATCTCACATGTTTTCCCTGAGAAAGAGAAATGATATCTTTCAAAATGACATCACGAATCACAAAAACGGGTTGAGGGTTTGAAAGTCCGAAAGGTTCCAAATTCAGAACTTCATCAATACCTTTATCGGTAAGATCCGAAAATTTGGCAACACATTCGATCTCTATCGGGAACGCGGTATCACATTCGCCGAGAATGGGAGATGCATATTCGTTGATTTTTTTACGGAATTCGTCAATTTTCGAGCGCTCGATCGAAAGCCCCGCCGCCAATTCATGTCCACCGTATTCAACGAGCAGATCACCGCAGGCAGAAAGCGCATCCATGAGCGAAAAGCCCTTGATGCTTCTTCCCGAACCCTTTGCATTATCTCCATCAAGCGAGAAAAGGATACAGGGGCGCGAATAACGCTCGGCTATTTTCGAGGCAACGACACCGATGACCCCCTGATGCCAGCCGTCATAGGCAAGCACAAGGAACCGATCTTCGCAACCCGATTTGTTAATGAGTTCGACCGCTTCTTCATAAATTTTTTGCTCGGTTGCCTGACGTTGTTTATTGATCTCGCAAAGCTCCTCGGCGATGATATCGGCTTGGGACTCATCATCAGTGAGCAAAAGTTCGACCGCGCGCGACGCACAAGCGATTCTGCCCGCAGCATTGATGCGCGGAGCAAGCACGTAACCGACCGTCGCGGAGGTGATTTTTTTGACGCGCTTTCCGTATTTGACGATACCCGCACGGCGCATAAGCGCAAGAAGCCCGACATTTTCCGTCTCGGCAAGTTTGTTCAAACCGATTCCCGTTATGCGGCGGTTTTCATCAATGATGGGCATAACGTCGGCGACCGTGCCGACGGCAATTATATCCGAATAAAGTTCCAATATTCTTTCGGTATTACCTTCAAGCGCGCAAAGCAATTTGAAAACAACACCGACACCCGCAAGGTTACGGAAAGGATATTCGCTGTCCTCGCGATGGGGGTTGACGACAGCGCACACGGAAGGCAGAACTTCGCGGCAGGAATGGTGGTCGGTGATGACCATGTCGATCCCCACGCTTGAAGCATATTCCGCTTCGGCAACCGCTGTGACACCGGTGTCAACAGTGATGATCAGATCGACCTTGCCTTTCATCTTTTCGATGACGGGCAGACTCAGACCATAGCCTTCGGAAATGCGTTCGGGAATAAAATATTCACATTCAAGACCGCGCGAGCAAAGATAGAGATAGAGCATGACGGTGCTGGTGACTCCATCAACGTCATAATCACCATAGATACAAACGTGCTGTTTTTCGGAAATCGCTTTTTCGATCCTTGCAACCGCTTTGTCCATATCTTTAAGCAAAAACGGATCATGAAGCGGCATTGCGTCTTTGTTAAGGAAGGCGCATATTTCTTCTTTTTCGGTAAGACCGCGATTAGCAAGCAATTTCGCAGTCAATGGCAGAAGACCGCATTCTTTTGTGATTTTTTCGCAGACCGCTTCATCGGTTTCGCGGACATGCCATTTGCGATTATTCATGCGCTCACTCCTTTTTCGGGAATATAATTCTCGGAAGATTTAAAGTTTAAAATCGACTTTGTGTGTTTCTTTTTTTATATAAACGCCCGGATATTCTGCGCCGAGCGAAATGATCGCTTCGGCAGTATAAGTACCGTCGCCGTTTGAAACAACGGCGGAAAGATCGTAATCTATACAGACCGTTATGAGTTTTCTGTTAATGTTTTCAAGGCTTTCTTCAAGACCCACGACCGTGACAACAACGTCATTTTTCACCCTGCAACTGACGCCTTCGGGAAGATTGTTGACAACGATATCTCGGCTTGAAATGTTGTAACGTTTTGAAGACATACCTTCACGAAGATCGACCGCGACGGTGATTTTATCGGGCGACGCTTCGGTGTCAAGTTTGAGTTTTTCGGGAAGAACAACGGGGAACGTGAGTTCACAGGATCCGCTTATCGTTGTCTCATCAATTTCAATGACATATTTATTGAATTTGTCAAGTTCGGAAGGTGTACCGATAACAGTTACGGTTTGAACCGAAGGATTCGCGCTTTGAACCGGATTGAGTTCGATATCACCCTTGAAGACGATTTCAACGGGAACGGTCTTTTTCTTGATAACTTTAATTTCAACGTAAGCGGTATTTTCACGAAGTTTGATATAAGGGTTATTGATAACGTTTCCGTCTTTATCACGAAGTTCGATCGGTCCCCAACCGTTCAGGTTGTTGGAGAGTATTTTATCTTCAAGGAAAAACTTGACATAAGCTCCCTCGATATCATCGATCATTGATTTTGGACCCTCGATCTCAATGGTAAGAGGATTTACCGTTGCATCAAAGTCAAAAACACCGTCGGCCATGACCGGTCTGTCGTTGCCGGTATCAACCTGAACCGTGAGAGGTTCGTTGCGTTTGACAAATTCATCGACAACAAGTTCCCATTTTGTTGAGGACTGTGAATCTATTTCAACGCCGTTGGGTGATTCAACGACAATGTTATAGCTTTGTTTACCCGCAAACGTCGTTTGAGAAATATCAACGACCGCGCGAAAATCGTCGGCTTTGAGTTCATTCAGAACCGAACGTTTTCCTCTCGCAACAACGGTGATATAAGATGCTTTCTCTTCGTTTTGAAGCGTGAACCCTTTCGTTTTTGAAAGTTCGTCAACACCTTCGATAACGACCTGAACCCCGTCAAACGTTTTTTGAAATTGAGAGCTGTCATAACCGATGACGTAAAGCCAAAGGAGAAATGCACCGAAAATCGAACCCACGATGCCGGCGACCTTCACGACCCTCGTCATTTGTTCGGCGGGACTTTTTTTCTTTTCGTTTGATTTATTTTTCGGTTGACTGTTTTTCTTCATCGTTGTTGCCGCCCCTCCTTTTGAAAAGTTTGCCTTTAACACGTTCGGTTATATGCTTTTTATCGTCGTTGATAAGAAGCGCATTGAGATATTTTTCGAGAGATTTTCGGTTGAATCCGCGTTTGAGTTCGCCGTCAACGGCAACCGAAATAACACCGTTTTCTTCCGAAACCACCAACACAACCGCATCGCTGTTTTCGCTCATGCCGATCGCTGCGCGGTGACGGGTGCCGAGTTCTTTAATTATCTCGGAATTGGTCGAAAGCGGCAAGAAACAGCCCGCTGCATGAATACGGCCTTCGCGAACGATGACCGCGCCGTCATGAAGCGGCGCTTTATTGAAGAAGATGTTGCCGAGAAGGAACGATGACGTTTGAGCGTCAACAATGGTACCGGTCCTGACGTGGTCGCCAAGACGTGTGGTGCGTTCAAAAACAACAAGAGCGCCGGTTTTGGTCTGCGAAAGCGATTCGGCCGCAACGCTGACTTCTCGGATCGCAGAACGGAGAACGTCGGCATGGTCACTGTCAAGTTTGCCTTTGAAGTTTTTGAGCGATTCACCGCCGACCTTTTCAAGAACGCTTCGGAGTTCGGGTTGGAAAACGATAACGACCGCAACAACACCGACCGAAAATACGTTGGTAAGTAAGAAATTCAGCGCTCTCATATTAAGAACACTGCTGAGAAGCAACACTGCCGCCAGAATGCCAACACCGACAAGCAACTTCCCCGCACGGCGGTCGCGCACGAATTTGAACACCCAATAAAACAGCAAACCAACGATAATGATATCGATAACGTCAACGACACCTATCCCTTTGATTTGATTCCACACATATACAAAATAATCGAGAACGGCACTCATATCTGCGCTCCTTTCGGTTTCTGACAAAAATGGTATAACTATCGAAGCGGTAAAGCCTCGCTTTTAAAAAACTTTAATTAAAAAATCCTTTGTTTTTCAGCAACTCTTTGATTGCTGCCCCGCGATGGCTCACCGAATTTTTTTCTTCGGAAGTCATTTCCGCGAAGGTTTTATTCATCGGGGGATAATAGAACACAGGGTCATATCCGAAATTTCCGTTTCCGCGAAGTTCGTCAATGATAACGCCCTTGCTCTCGCCCTTTACGTAAAGCGTTTCTCCGTCGGGACGGCAAACGCAGATACAACAAACGAATTTCGCAGACCGTTCGTTTTCATCAAAAGCAGAAACGTCTGACAATAATTTTTCGATATTTTCGGCATCGGTCGAATTTTCTCCCGCATACCGCGCCGAATAAACTCCGGGGGCGCCATCAAGGCAATCAACGACAAGCCCGCTGTCATCAGCGATCGAAATAATGCCTGTGAAATCACAAAGCGCATGCGCTTTGATATAAGAATTACCCTCGAAAGTATCGGCGTCTTCGATCAATTCACCCGAAAATCCGGTTTCTTTTATCGTTACAAGTTCGGCTTCAATGCCCATCTGAGCAAAGCAACTTTTGAATTCGGAAATCTTGTGTGAGTTGTTTGTTGCTAAAACTATTTTCAACATTTTATTCCTCAAAAAAGGCATTGATGAATTCATCGGGAGCGAAAGGACGGAGATCATCGATCCCCTCACCAACACCGATGAACTTAACGGGAATCCCCAACTCTCGTTTGATAGCAAGGATAATTCCGCCCTTTGCAGTACCGTCGAGTTTTGTAAGAACAAGACCCGTGATATTTGCCGCACGGCCGAATTCCTTCGCCTGAACAAGAGCATTTTGACCTGTCGATGCATCAAGAACAAGCAGCGTTTCGCGCTTTGCATCGGGAGCTTCGCGGTCGATAACGCGATTTATCTTTGCAAGTTCGTCAATGAGGTTCTTTTTGTTGTGAAGTCGGCCTGCCGTATCAACGACAAGCACGTCACTTCCCGCCTTTTTGGCGGCGCCGATGGCATCAAACACGACCGCGGCGGGGTCTGCGCCCTCGTTCTGACGGATTATCGGAACGTCGTTGCGCTCCGCCCATATCGAAAGTTGTTCTGCTGCGGCGGCGCGGAACGTATCGGCAGCGGCAAGCATGACCTTTTTTCCGTCTTCTTTCAAAACGTGAGTTATCTTGCCGATCGATGTCGTTTTGCCGACACCGTTAACGCCGATAACAAGGATAACGTCAAGACCGTTGCCGAATTCCAATTCGCCGCTTTCGCCGACGCATTCGGTCAATATCGCACGGAACTCATCTCTCGCGAGAACCGCATCCTTGATTTTCTTTTCTTTCAGTCTCTCGCGAAGTTCGTTAACGAGATGATCGGAGGTTTCAACCCCGACGTCCGCCATGATAAGAAGATCGCAAAGTTCTTCAAAAAAATCTTCATCGACTTTATCATAAGACGAAAACAGATCGTTAACAGGCTTTAAAAGCGCATCCTTCGTCTTTTTAAGCCCATTCTTTAATTTATCGAAAAAACTCATTCGATGTAGTTCTCCTTAATAATTTCATCAAGATGCGACATGTTGAGTTTCATGTAATCCGAAATGCCCTTTTGGCGCATCGTGATACCGTAGATCGTATCAGAACGTTCCATAGTGCCGCGACGGTGAGTGATGAGAATATACTGAGTCTTATCACTGTTGCGACGAACATAGGAAGCGAGTTTGACGATGTTAACATCATCAAGCGCACTTTCGATTTCGTCAAAAACACAGAACGGCGAAGGGTTGACGCGTTGAAGCGCAAGATAGAGCGAGATCGCGGCAAACGATTGCTCACCGCCCGACAGAAGCGAGATGCTTCTGACGCTCTTGCCCGGAACTTTAAGAACGATATCAATGCCGCATTCGAGCGGAAGCAAAGGATCGGTCAGCTCTGCTCTCGCGCTACCGCCGCCGAAGAGTTCGGTAAAGACGGCGTTGAATTCGGTGTTTATCTTTTCAAAGCATTCAAGGAACGTTTCTTTCATGCCCGATGCAAGTTTTGCGATCGTGCGGTCAAGACTTGCGCGGGTCTTATTAAGGTCGTCGGTTTGAGCCGTGAGGAAATCAAAGCGTTCCTTTGTGACGCGATATTCTTCAACGGCATTGACGTTGATAACACCCATTGCGCGAATCTTTGCTTTGAGCGAAGAAAGGCGCGACGGCGCTTTGTCCATCATTTCTTTCGGCAAACGGAAACGTTCGGCATCTGAATAAGTGAGTTCATATTCATCCCAAAGTTTTCCGGTGACTGTATCATATTCGGTGTTGACCGAAGTGCATTTCATCTCAGATTCGGTCACGCGACGGAATGATTCTTCCTTTTCGGCGGCAACGATTTTCTGTTTCGAACGCATTTCGTTGAGTTGTTTTTCTTTTTCGTCTCTTCCGGCGATGAGGTCGGAGAGACGGCGTTCGCAATTTGCGATAACCGAATCGCATTCGGCGCAGACTGCGTTGAGTTTGCCGGTTTCGGCAACACATTCGGCAATGACAGCTTCAGCTTTTTCGATCGAAGCGCTTCCGAGCGCGATCCTCGCATCAAGCTCGCTTTCGCGTTTGAGCGAGAGCGCAAGACGTTCGCCGGCAACGACAAGTTCGTTCTTCGCGGCATAAAGCTCCATTCTCGCTTCACTGACCGTCGCAAATGCGGTTTCTTCTTCGCTTTTCAGCGATTCGGAAGTCAAGCGCGCGTTTTCACGTGCGGCAGTAGCGGCTTCGATTGCGGCAAGCAACACAGCCGCTTCGGCGGTTATGGTTGCAAGTTCCGCTTCGAGTTTCAAGAGCATTTCTCCGCCCAGCGAAAGTTGATCGATTCTGCCCTTTTCTTCATCGATCCGCACAGAAAGCGCATCGCGCGTTGCGGTTTGAGATGCTTTTGAAGTGTTAGCCTCGGAAAGCGTAACGCGCAGAGCCTCAAGATCTCCGTCAGCTTTGGCGCAATCTTCGGTGAGTTTCTTTTGTTTTTCTTCAAGTTCGGCGATTTTTGCTTCGCGCGATTTGATTTTTTCCGCAAGACGTTCGATATCCATCGCACGGGTGAAAACGCCGACTTTGACGGCAGATGAACCGCCCGTGTAACTACCGCCCGCATTGATGATCTGACCGTCAAGCGTGACGATTTTAATCCTGAATCCGCTTTTACGTGCGATCGCGGAGGCAAGTTCGATATTTTCGGCGATGACCGTTCTGCCGAGCAGGTCGTTAACAACGCCCTCGAACTTTTTATCGTATTTCGCAAGTTCGGATGCGATTCCGATATAACCGTTCATATCCTCAATTGCAGAAACGTCGCATTTTTTGCCGTTGACGCTTTCAAGAGGAAGGAAGGTGGCTCTTCCGAGTTTGTTTTCTTTGAGATAGCGGATACAAGCCTTTGCGTCGGATTCCTTTTCAACAACAACGAACTGAACCGATGCCGCAAGTGCGGTTTCAAGAGCAATAACATATTCGCTGTCGGAAGAAATGATGTTTGAAACCGTGCCGTAAAGCCCGATTTTATCGTTGCCGTTACGGATAGCACCCGATGTGCAATCGTTAATGACTCTCTTTACACTTTCGGAATAACCTTCAAGAAGTTGTTCAAGACGTGTCAACTGATCGCGGCGTTGTTCTTCACCTGATATCGCGATTTTTTCGGCGGTAATTTCTTCGCCTGCGGCGCGAAGCGATTGAAGAAGCGAAGCGCGTTCATAATCGAGCGAAACGATCTTGTTTTCGGTGTCGTTCACGAGTTTAAGCGCCGCTTCAAGCGCAGCATCAACATTTTTGAGTTCGCTTTCAAGCGCCGTCATTCTCGCACGTGCGGCAGTGAGTCTGTCAGAATTTTCTGCTGCGCTGCGACGTTCGGCTTCAAGCGAAGCGTTACATGCAGCCTCACGCGCGGCAAGCGCGCTTTGTTCGGCAACCAAAAGTTCAAGCCTTGCACGGGAATTTTCGCTTTCTTTATCAGCCTCGGCAGAAGAATTGCGTTTTGCTTCATAATCACTCTCTGCCAAAGCGGTCTTTGCTTCAAGTTCGGAAAGTTTTTCCTCGGAAAGTTTTTTTGCTTCCACACATTCGGCGGTATTGATTTCAGCCTCGCTCTTTTCGGAAAGAGCCAAAGCGATCGCCGCTTTTGCTTCGGAAACCGATTCCTCGGCATGAGCGATATCGTTGGCACAGACGGCTTTTTTACCCTCCGCCTCGCCTTTGCGATGAACCGCATCGGTCTTTTCGCGCTCACATTCGCTCATGATACGCGAAAATTCATAACTTTCGTTCAGGATTCTATCTGTCGCTTCGTCGCATTCATTAACCGCTTTTTCCGCCGCATCAAACGCAATTCTTGCGGCGGCAAGGTCGGTTTCACACTCAACGCGGCGCGCACGGAGGAACTCGATCCTATCAAGCCAAAGGGTGATCTCAATGCCCTTCTTTTCCTCACTCAAAACAAGATATTGTTTTGCGTTCTCCGCCTCTTTTTCGAGCGGACCGATACGTGAAGAAATTTCCGAAAGGATATCGTTAACACGGACAAGATTTGCCTCGGTATCGCGCAATTTGCGTTCCGCTTCGAGTTTTTTGTAACGGATTTTTGAAATGCCTGCCGCCTCTTCAAAAATACTGCGGCGTTCATCATCTTTTTGCGACAGCACTTCTGCGATCTTACCCTGACCGATGACAGAATAACCCTCTCTGCCGATACCGGTATCGTAAAACAGTTCGTAAATATCCTTCAAACGAACCTGTTTTTTGTTTATGTAATACTCACTTTCGCCGCTTCGGTAAAGTTTACGGGTGACGGTGACTTCGGTCTGATCGGAAAGGCTGTAACCCCCGTTCTTGCCCGATTCGCCCTCGGATTCCTTGGCTTCGATAGTGATGTGATTTGCGCGGTTATATTCCTCCTCGGTGTCGATGCAAAGCGATACCGAGGCGCAATTTGCGGCAGCGCGCGTTGCGGTGCCGTTGAAGATAACGTCCTCCATTCTGCTGCCGCGCAACGATTTGGCGCTCATTTCACCGAGAACCCAACGGATCGCGTCGGAAATGTTCGATTTACCGCTTCCGTTCGGACCGATGATGGCGGTCACGCCGCTGTCAAAAGTGATGCGTGTTTTATCGGGGAAGGATTTGAACCCCTGCATCTCTATGGCTTTTAAGCGCATTTTAACTTCTCCTTATCATAGGCTTGAACTGTTCGGATTCGATGCCGATGATTTCAACATCGCAAGCACCCGTTGATTCTTTCAGCCGTTTTATCGCGGCACCTTTATAGCCGCAAAGCATCGAGATATCCTCTTTTCGGATCCCGACACAAAGTTTTTTATTTTTACAATCGCCCGCTTTTTCGGCGATGATGTCTGTATAAACTCTGCTTTTGACAAGTTCACCGATGCTGGGGTGGTTAGCTCCGAACGGTGCGTTTTTCAGGTTTTCGGAAGAATGAAGTCCGATGCGAAGCAGCTTCACATCCGAATCAAGAAAAATCCTGTAACATTTCGCGGTGCGTTCGACCGCTTCCTCGGTCGTTAACGGTTCATATTCACCGTTTTTGACCATTTCAAAAAGTTTTGTTCCTTCAAAGACCACCGTCGGATAGATACGCGCTTCTTTTGCACCCATTGCAACGATGTCTCGCGCGGTTGTCATTTCGCTTTCAAGCGTTGCTCCGGGCAAACCGATCATCATCTGTCCGCCGAAAACAAAACCTTTTTCGGTTATCATCTTTGCGGCATCAAACGAATCTTTCGCCGAATGGCCGCGCTCGCTTGCGGCAAGAACCTTATCATCGGTGCTTTGGACACCGAGTTCAATATGTGTCACGCGATGTGTTTTAAGCGTTTCAAGCGTTTCTTCGTCGATTTTATCGGGACGGGTCGAGATGCGTATACTATCGGCAACGCCCTTTTCGATATATTCATTGGCAACCGAAAGTAATCTCTCCATGCGATTCTTTGCAATCGCCGTGAAACTGCCGCCAAAGAAAGCGATTTGGCTTTCGGAAAATCCGTTATCCTCGCTTTCGAGCAACGCGCGAAGTTCCGAAATCTCGGTATTGATATCCTTTTCGGCTTTTTCTCCCGTTATTTTAACTTGTGAGCAGAAAACGCAACAGTTGGGACAACCCGCATGAGGAACGAAGAAAGGCAGATTACGATGGGTCTTCATCTAATTCTCCGAGCAAAATCAACGCTTCGTGCGCGGCGGCTTGTTCCGCCTCACGCTTGCTTCTTCCCGAACCTTTGCCCAGCAGGTTGGAATTGAGATACACTTCATAACTGAAAGTGCGGTCATGAGGCGGACCGTCTTCGCTGACGAGAGTGTAGGTCAGAACCTCTTCGGGAGTTTGCTGAACGATTCTTTGAAGACGCGATTTGAAATCTTCCGTGCCGCTTTTGATAACTTTATCAAGCGTTGAGGTTATGAACGGAAGTACAAACGCCTTTGCTTTTTCCATTCCGCCGTCAAGATAAATCGCCGCGATAAGCGCTTCGAACGCGTCTGCAAGCGTACTTTTTCTGTGTCTTCCGCCAGAAGAGACCGATTCGCCTTTGCCGAAAAGCATATAATCGCCGAGCGATATCCTGTTTGCGAACATAGCAAGCGTATCCTCGCAAACAAGCGCGGCGCGGGTACGCGTTAAAAACCCCTCATCGGCTTCGGGAAAGCGGTCAAAAAGGAATTCCGCAGTAATGACCGAAAGAATCGAGTCGCCCAAAAACTCGCTCCGCTCGTTGCTGACCGTCGCGCCTTTTTTGCGGTTTTCGTTACAGTAAGACGAATGTGTAAGCGCAACGCGAAGCAGAGATTTATCGGAAAAAACATATTCAATTTCTTTTTCGAGAAGGCTCGTCGCCTTTTCTTCACTCATTTTTTATTCCTCCGAGGAATCAGTCGGTTTTGCCATTGCAACCGCAAATTTATCAATAGTACCGCTTGCACAATAAAGCATCACCTGCTTGATTGCCGAGCGGAAGGTATATGCATCGGAGCTTCCGTGCGCTTTGACCACAGGTTTGGCAAGTCCCAAGAAGGGTGCTCCGCCATATTCTGCGGGATCAAGGCGTTTTTTAAGTTTTTTCGTCTGTCTTAAAGCAAGTGCGCCGCTGACCATGCAAACGGGACTTGCATAGAAAAGGCCTTTGATCGTATTGGACATAAATTTACCCATACCCTCAATGAGTTTAAGGGTAACATTGCCCATGAATCCGTCGCAAACAAGAACGTCGCATTCCCCGAAAGGAATCGCCTTTCCCTCACAGTTGCCGACAAAATTGATGCTCTCGTCGGAAGCAAGAAGCGCATGGGTTTGGACGTAAAGCGGAGTCCCTTTGTGATGCTCCGCGCCGTTATTGAGCAATGCGACGCGAGGGTTTTCGATACCCAACACGTTTTCGGCATAGATAGATCCCATTCTTGCATAAAGTTGAAGGATTTCGGGAGTCGCATCAAGATTTGCACCGCAATCAAGCAAAACAAACGGTTTTTCAAGCGGAACGACAGAGCCGAGCGCGGCACGTCGTATGCCTTTGACTCTGCGGATAATCAGCGACGCAGCTGTGAAAAGCGCACCCGTATTGCCTGCGCTTACAACGGCATCGGCAACACCCTCGCGACAAAGTTTGCAGGCTTCGACGAGCGAAGAGTCTTTCTTTTCTTTTAACACGACCGAAGGGTCATCGGTCATTTCGACAACGCTTGAAGCCTCATGAGTCTTTACGTTTTCGGGAAGGGCGCCAAGCGACTCGATCGCATCTTTTGTTCCGACGATTATGATCGAAAGTCCTTCGGATTTGAATTCGTTTGCGGCAAGTATCGCACCCGAAGCAAGCTCGGTTGCGGGTTTATCGCCGCCCATGATATCAACTGCAACAGTAATTTTCATTTGATTTGCTCCATAAAACGTTTTCGGGAACAGAGAAAAAACGATTTATTTTCCTTCGCTCCAACCGCAATCGTTTTTGCAATAATAGAATTCGCGGTTCTTTTTCTTCAACACGGGCGCGCCGCATTGAGGGCAAACGCGTTCGGTGGGGATATCCCAAGAGGAGAAATTACATTTCGGGTAATCTTCACAAGCATAATAAGTTTTGCGGCTCTTGGTTTGTTTTATCATGATACGCTTGCCGCAATCGGGACAGGTTATACCGCTGTCGCGACGGTAAGGTATTGCAGTTTTACATTCGGGGTAATTCCGGCAGGCAAAGAAGTTGCCGTGAGGTCCTTTGCGGAGAAGCATATCACTGCCGCAGTTAGGACATTTTTCGTCGGCAAGAACTTCGGGAGCTTTCTTTTCTTCTTCCTTTTCGGGCTTTGCATCAAGGCGCTTCGTGTTACGGCAACGCGGATAATTCGGGCAAGCGGCAAATTTGCCGTAACGTCCGGTTTTTTCCACCATGACCGCACCGCATTTTTCGCAAATAATGCCGGTTTCAACCTTCGGGATCTCAACACGTTCGCTTCCCAAAGTTTTTTCGGCATCTTCAAGTTGAATTTTGAAGTGGCCGTAGAATTCGCGAAGAACGGCAATATATTCGCTCGTGCCGTCTTCGATCTTATCGAGATCCTCTTCCATTTCGGCAGTGAAGTTATAGTCCACAACGTGAGAGAATGCTTTCTTCATCGTTTCGGTCGTAACGGTTCCGAGTTCGGTGGGAACGAGGAATTTGCCGTCACGGCGGATATAACCGCGCGAAATGATCGTTGTGATCGTGGGAGTATAAGTTGAAGGTCTGCCGATGCCTTTATCTTCAAGCGCTTTGATGAGCGAACCTTCGGTAAATCGTGCGGGGGGTTGAGTGAATTTCTGCTCGGGAGCGATTTCCAACGATTTTAACGGCTCTCCCTCATAGAGTTCGGGAAGCGAAGCCGAGCTGTCTTCATCGTTATTATCATCGGGAATGTCACCGTAAACGGCGGCGAAACCTCTGAATTTAACGGTATGGCCGTTGGCACGGAATATCACACCGTTAGAGACGATATCTGCCGCAACGGTATCAAGAACCTCGGCAGACATCTGAGATGCAATGAAGCGGTCCCAGATGAGTTTGTAAAGTTTGTACTGATCGTTGGTCAACTTTCCGCGAAGCATTTCGGGAGTTATCGACGGATCGGTCGGACGGATCGCTTCGTGCGCATCCTGCGCGTTCTTTTTGAGTTTGTATTTATTGGGTGTTTTCGGATAATATTCTTCGCCGAAAGAAGAAATGATAACGTTCTTTGCGGCATCGCGAGCCTCATCGGAGATACGGAGAGAATCGGTACGCATGTATGTGATAAGACCGTGAGTTCCCTTTTCGCCGACATTGACACCTTCATAAAGCTCCTGCGCAAGAAGCATCGTTTTTTGCGATTGGAAAGAAAGTTTGCGATTTGCTTCCTGTTGAAGAGTCGAGGTTATGAACGGAGGGGCAGGGCGACGGTTTTTGAGCACACGTTTTACGGAATTGACGCTGAACGCATTTTTATCAATGGCGGAAAGAATCTCTTTGACCTGATCTTCACAAGAAAGGTCGAGTTTTTTGCCGTCCTTTCCGTAAAACTTCGCCTTGAAACTTTCGCCGTTTTCGGTGGCAAACATTGCCGAAATCACCCAGAATTCCTCGGGGTTGAAAGCAGTGATTTCCTGCTCGCGTTCAACAACGATTCTCGTAGCGACGGATTGAACACGTCCTGCGGAAAGACCGTTTTTGATATGTCTCCAAAGGAAGGGACTGATCTTATAACCCACCAAGCGGTCGAGAATACGCCTTGTCTGTTGGCTGTTGACAAGGTTCATATCGATATCGCGCGGATGCTTTATCGCTTCCTTAACGGTGTTTTTCGTGATTTCGTTAAAGGTAATACGTTTTATCTTGGCAGGTTCGACCCCAAGAACGTTGGCAAGATGCCAGCTGATAGCTTCGCCTTCGCGGTCAGGGTCGGCCGCAAGGAAAACGCGATCGGCAGTCTTCGCTTCTTTACGAAGTTCATTGATGAGTTCGCCCTTGCCGCGAATGTTGATATATTGCGGTTCGAAATCGTTTTCAATATCAATACCGAGCTTGCTCTTGGGAAGATCGCGCACATGGCCTTTTGAGGACTTGACTTTATAGCCCTTGCCGAGAAAGCTCTTGATCGTATTTGCTTTATGCGGCGATTCGACGATTACGAGTGTGTTCATCTGTGTTCTCCTTGAAATTACTTAACTGCGGAAAAACGTCCGCCTGCGGAAGAAACGATATCTCCGCTTATTTCCATGAAAGTGAGTTCTGTCATTACGGTCGAGATCGGCAATCCCGTTTTGGAAACGATCTCGTCTGCGGTCAGCGGATTGTTCGCCGTCAAGACCGCAATTATTTTCGCCGATGCTCCCGAAGTTTCGGCATCGCTTTTAACAGATGCCGTTTCCAACGGTTGCTCGGTTGATTTCAGAGTGATAGATTCGGTTTCAAAATCCGATTCCGAAAGAACCTGTTTTTTGTCCTTGCGATCGAAAACGTTGCCGTAAGATCGCAATTTCGAAGTGACCGACGGTTCATAAGGATGAAGTTTTTCCGGGAATTCAAGCGCGAGCGGCGCAAGAACGTCATAAGGCTCGGTCGCGGCAGGAACACCTGTTTTTATAAGCGAATTTGTCCCCGCATTTTCGGCACCGATAGCGCCCGGAACGGCAAAAACGCTTTTGCCCTGAGCGATCGCATGCCTTGCTGTTATCAACGCTCCGCTGTTTTCGCCCGCCTCGGCGATCACCACCGAGTTGCAGATACCGCTGATAATTCTGTTTCGGTTCGGAAAATCGGCGCGCGTTCTGGGCGCACCGGGATAAAGTTCGCTGACAACAAGTCCACGTTTGTAAAGGGTTAAAAACGCCTTTTCGTTTTCCCGAGGATAAATGTCTCCGATAGGATTACCGAGAACGGCGACGGTATAACCGTCCGCCATGACCGCACCGCGATGCGCGGCTGTATCAACACCTTTGGCAAGGCCGCTCACGACGACCGCGCCGCTTTTCGCAAAATTATAGGCGAAGTTTTCGGCAGTCTCGCGGCCGTAATCTGACATTTTGCGGGTTCCGACGATCGCAACACAGGGAACGCCGTTGAGCTTTTTAAATTCGCCGATCGAATAAAGAACGACAGGCGGAGATTCGATACTCCGAAGAAGTTCGGGGTAAAGTTCATCATAATAGCCCGTGACACGGACACCCAAATTCTCGCAGCGTTTCATAATTTCAAACGCCGAGGACATGTCCTTGCTTTCAAGGCGTTTTATATATTTCTCGCGTTTTTCGCCCAAAAACGAAAAGTCGTCACAGTTATAAAGTTCGTTTATGCTTGAAAAACGGGGCATGACTTCATTGACAAGCCGGCTGTAAAACCCGAGAGCCTGTTGAAGCCAGATATAAAGAATCTTTTCTTTCATATTTTGCCACACCTTTTTGCTTCCCAAAGCAATATCGACGATGCGGTTGCGGCGTTGAGGCTTTCGGTCCTGCCCGACATCGGAATTATTGCCGACATATCGCAACAAGAAATGAATTCCGAACTCAACCCGTTGCCTTCGTTACCAACGGCAAAGCAATCGTCAAAACGCAATTCAAACCCGCCGAGAACCGATGCGTTTTCCGAAAGCGCTGAGGCGATGACCCGTTTCCCGCTTTTCTGCAAAGCCAAAACGGTTTTTTCGGCATCACGGCAAACGTAAACGTTATTTGAAAACAGCGCACCCATCGTTGCGCGTACCGTTTTCGGAGAATAAACGTCAGCGCAGTTACCGCAAAGCAAAACGTCGCAGGAAAGTGCGGCAGAGGTGCGGATCACCGTTCCGACGTTGCCGTTATCTTGAAGATCGACAAGCATCAGCGAATTGCCTTTGATCTTCCGAGCGATCAAGTCATAATCACAACCGTCATCGGCCTTGACCACGCCGGGAAGAAAACCGGAAACCGTAAAAATCCCTTGCGGAGCCTTTTCCTCGGTGAGTTTATCATATACGGATTCTGTCACTTCATATACTTCGCAACCCGCTTTTTCAACAAGCGAGGAATATTTCAAAAGCGCGTCTTCACGGACAAAAAGCGCATCAGGCTTAAAGCCGAAACGAAGATATTCTTCAAGAAGATGAACACCTTCAAAATAAAACTGCTTCTTCTCTTCCCTCTCTCTGCGGTTGCGAAGCAACAAAACGTTTTTAATTGTCGGGTTATTGCGCGATTCGATACGTTTCATAAACACCAAACAAAAAATCCATACTATATAATATATAATAATAGTACGGATTTTCTATATTGTCAACATTTTTTTGCTAAAAGAATACGGTCTATTTTTCCGTAGTCACGAAGCACCGCCACTTCAAAGCCGCTTTCTTGTAAAATGCGTGAAACGTCTTTGCATTGGTCAATGCCGATCTCATAAATCAAAATGCCGTCTTTTTTCAGAATATGCGGCACAAGCGCGGTTACGGTCCGATAATAACGCAGCCCGTCTTCGCCGCCGTCAAGCGCGCTTTCGGGTTCGAAACCGACCTGAGGCGCAAGCATTGCGATATCGTCGGTCGGAATGTATGGCGGATTGCATATAACAAGATCAAGCGGGCGTTCGATGATTGATGCGAGTTCAATATAATCATCTTCGTCAAGAGCATCAAAACGGCGAACCGAAACGTTTTTCTGTTCGGCAAGATTTTTCTCGGTATAAGGCAGAGCCTTGCGAGAGAGTTCGAGCGCATAACCGCTGACCGTCGGTTTTTCGGCGGCGATCGCTTTTGCAATACAACCGCTTCCGCTGCATATATCGGCGAAAAGATCTCCGTCTTTAAGAACCCCGAGCGCGGCTTTTACGCCGATCTCAGTGTCGCTTCTCGGAATGAAAACTCCGTCGCCGACGTGAATGTCATAGCCGTAAAAATTACATTTGCCGAGAACGTACTGCAAGGGTTTTCCGAGCGAAAGTTCGAAAACAGCGCCGCTTATAAACGGGTCGATGCTTCTTGGTGTTTCATCGTCAAGATGAGCGAGCAAACTTCCGCGTTCGGTCGAAAGCGCTTCGCAAAGCAACATATCCGCGATAACATCGCCCTCGTCGGGGGATATCTCAACAAGCATCTCGCGGAGTTTATTTCTGTAATCCCTGATCTTCAAGAGGTGCCTCCTCGGTGTTGATTATTTCTTCTGATTTTTCAGTTCCCTTTTCTTCTTCGGGGCCTTCGGATTCCGGCGCATCGGTTTCGCTTTGTTCCGATTCGGCGGTTTCCTGCTCGGCAAGACGTTCCTCATAAAAGTTCGGGAAATCGTTGGGAAGCGCGCATTTAAGCGAAGTTATAGCGACTTCAATGATATCTTCCTCGGGTTCTTTCGTCGTGATTCTCTGCATCCAAAGGCCGGGTGCGGCAAGAACACGAACGAACCAGTTGTCATGTCTGCCTGCAAAGCGAATAAATTCATATCCTATACCCACGGTAAGAGGGAGAAGCGCAAGTTTGATAAGGCTGCGAAGCCAAGTGACGTCCACCCACCAGAGGAAAAAGCCGATGAATATGGAAAGGAGCATCATCGCGAACATAAACGAGGTTCCGCAACGGGGATGGAAGCGGCTCTGCTTCTTGACGTTTTCGACGTTGAGTTCGAGCCCCGCTTCATAGCAGAAAATGCTCTTATGCTCGGCGCCATGATACATATAAACGCGCTTCATATCGGGAATAAGCGCGGTGAGCCAGATATAAGCGATAAATATAATCACTTTGAGTATGCCTTCGAAAACGCTTCTGATTGCGCCAACAGCGATCTCGGGCATTATATATCCCGTCACAGTCTCGCCTTCAACCAAATCGGCATATTTGTCGATAAGCGAACCGAAAACCGAAAGCATCCAATCTTTGAAAACGTATATCGAACCGCTGTTTACATCGAACTGGTCGAAGAAAACATCAATTACGGAACCGCCGATAAAGGTCGGAAGGAATATAAAAAGACCGAGCGCGAGAGCGACACCGAGAATGACCGAAATGACCGAAACGGCGGAGATAAGCCATTTTCCGCAATGTTTTTCGACCCATTTGTCAAATTTGGACTGTTCTGCTTCCGGAGCGTCAAGACCGAGCATATCCGTGCCTTCGGTAATGGTTGAAAACGAAAGTTTCATCGACTCGATAAAATTGACAACACCGCGAATGACCGGCCATTTTAAGATCTTGATCTTATCCGATATTGAGGTATTGGGTTTGCGCGAAACGGTTATTTTTTTATTATCGTAACGTCGAACGGCAATTGCGGTGAACTGCTTGCCGCGCATCATTACGCCTTCGATTATCGCCTGACCTCCGACAGCGCCGCGTCTGCACGAAAGTTCAGACTTTTCTTTTTTGCTCATATATTACTCCTTTTTAGAGTTGATTTTCATCTGAAATTGTATTATACTATATTCAAACCGAAATTAAAACCCTTTTTGAAAATTTTTACATGTTTTTAAGGTTCGGAAGAATGGAAAACAAAGTTTTTACAAAGAATGACAGCGGATTCATTTGCGGAAACTGCGGAAAAGAGGTTTCTCCGCTCGGATACAGCTCGCGGAATCACTGCCCTTTTTGCCTTTATTCAAGGCATCTTGATATAAACCCCGGAGATCGCGCTTCGGAATGCGGCGGACTGATGCGTCCTGCCGCCGTTACGGTCAGCTCGAAAAAGGGCTTTGTCATCACGCACAAATGTGTCGAATGCGGCGCGGAACGAAACAATAAAATGCAGGCCGACGACGACACCGCTTTGCTTATCAAACTCACGAACCCCTACAATTTGGAGGAATATAAATGACGGACAACAAAAACGCCGTTCGCAAAAAGATCCCCGAAACGCTTTTGTTTGCGCTTGAACTTCTGGGCATCATTTTGCTGGCATTCTGCGCGGCTCTTTCGTTACGCCGCTCCGCAGGAATCGTCGCCATGACACCCATCGCTTTCATCATCTGCGCGGTTGCCTCTTTTATCAACATAAACCCATTCATAAAAACTCTTATATTCACACTGACCGTGTTCGCGGTCAACACAGTTGAGCAGAGCGACAGGAGCGTTGTATTTACATTTGTCGCATTATGTCTACTTGCAAATATCGTTGCCGAATCCTCTGCGTTCGTGATCCGCAAAGGCAAAAAATACGGTTTTGCGATCGCCGCAGTCGGAGCGGTTTTGTGCATCACCCTCAGTTTTATCTTCGTCGGAAATCCTTTTTCCGCTTTCAAAGCCCAAAAGACGATCAATGATTACACCGACAAAAAATATCCCGAAAGCGAAAATGCCGCTTTGGGCGATTTTGAATTCTCGAATCTCTACTACCGATTTGATACAAAGGCCTATGCGATCGATGCGGTGAGCTCAAAATATCCGACCGAAAACGCAATGATATCGGTCTCCGACGGAATTATCCGCGACGGTTTCAGCCGTTTGATGGAAGCCAAGCTGAGAGAACCGTATTCCCTTGAATTTACAGCATTTTTGCGCGAGCAGTTCCCTAAGGACAATTTCTCCGTAACCTGCGAAAGCATTGCAACGTTGCCAAACGAAACCGTCATCACGTCCGCCGAAGGAACTCTTTACCCGAAGCTGACTTACGAAATACATCTCGGCGGCATTCAGGGCGCGAACGAAATGCTTGAACGCGTGAAATTATATATGGAAGCGATCGACGCTTCCGACTTTGAATACAACGAACTGATCTTCAAAGGCGGCTCTAATCCTTGGATCAGGCGTTGTGTGAAAATTGAGAACGGACGCCCCGAATACAGTTATGAATTCAAACTTGAATACGTTCATTCGGGTATTTCCGACGAATTCAGCGAGTATATTAAAACCGCACTTGATGACAACTGATTATGTAAACCAATAAAAACACCGCCAAGGGCGGTGTTTTTGTCTTATTTTTTGTTAAAAGAATAAACGCAAACGTGTTGGCAAAAATAAGTAATGAAAGCAAACCGTAATTTCGCGGCATATTCTTATAACAAAAAGGAGTGTTAATATTGAAACAAAACGGCGAAGAAAGCATACGCCGAGGAGATATATACTATGCCGATCTCAGTCCGGTCGTCGGCTCTGAGCAGGGTGGAATCAGACCGGTTCTTATTGTTCAGAACAACATGGGAAACAGATACAGTCCGACAGTCATCGCCGCCGCAATCACAAGCAAAACGGGAAAAACAAAATTGCCGACTCACATCGAAGTTGCGGCGGGCGGAAACGTTTTGGACGAAGAAAAAAGCGGATTGGCGAAAAACTCGGTTATTTTGCTTGAACAGATACGTACCATAGATAAACGCCGCCTTAAGGAACGCATGGGTAAACTTGACGAACGAACAATGCAACAGGTAGACAGCGCGATCAGTATAAGTTTCGGGCTCGGCAACACATTTTGACAGAAAGCAAAAAGCGTTAGTATCCTAACGCTTTTTTGTTTGCCGTTTTTTCTTACTCTTGATAATTGCGTTTTATCTTCTTTGAAGTGGTTTTTTCGAATTCGGTATCACGGAAAACGAGTTTTTTGATCACTTTATAACTCGGTTCTTTGTCGTTATAAACCGATATCGCCTTTTTGATCTCGGCTTCAACGTCTTCAACGCCGTTTTTCTTCGCACGTTCAAAATCAGGGAAGATCTCAGCACCGAGCAACCGATCTTCTTCGGTGTTGCCCTTCATGGCTTTAACCACCACCTCGGCGATGAGATCGGTTTCGGTCATCAATTTTTCTTCGATTTCCTCAGGATAAATATTCTTGCCGTTTTTGAGAATGATAATATTCTTTATTCTGCCCGTGAGGAAAATGAAATTATGCTCGTTGATATATCCAACGTCGCCCGTATGGAACCAACCGTCACGCAAAGCGGTTTCGGTTGCCTCGGGGTTTTTGTAATAACCCATCATAACATTCGGACCTTTGACGCAGATCTCGCCTTCGCCGTTTTCGTTAGGATTATCAATCATCAATTCCATTCCCGGCATGAGTTGACCGACGGAAGTATGGTCATGAAATTCGGGACGGTTGATAGAAATGAGCGGGCCGCATTCGGTGATGCCGTAGCCGTTGATCAGCGTTATACCGATGCTGTTAAAGAATTCAACCACATCGGGTTTCAAGGGTGCTCCGCCGCAGATGATCGCTTTGAGTCTGCCGCCGAAGGTTTCGGTAACGCTCTTGAAAAAGGTCTTTCTCATATCAATGCCCATCGAAAGCAATCGGTTGCTGACCTTGATAAGTCGGCGAAGCATCTTTGCTTTGCCGCTTTCTTCGGCTTTGTCCCAGATTCCACGATAGATCTTTTCGACGAAAAGCGGAACGAGTTGGACTTCGGTGGGTTTGTAAAGTTTGAGGTTGGGAAGAACGGTTCGAAGGCTCTCATTGATGCAGATCGTCATTCCGCGATGATACATCGTTAGCAGACCCGTTGTCGATTCATAGCAGTGATGATAAGGAAGAATCGAAACGCAGGTGTCGGTGATATACATAAGTTGCTGAGCACGGGTGATGTTGAACACAAGCGAATTTGCATTAAGCATTACGCCTTTGCTCTTGCCCGTCGTGCCGCTTGTGAAAAGCAGTTCTTTAAGCGTCTCGTTATTGGGTTCGATCGAGGTAAAGCGTGTGTCTCCGCTTTCAAGAAGTTTCTTGCCGCGTTCGAGAACATCGCCCACGAAATGATGTTTTTCGTCCTTTGTCCGGGGTTCGTCAAAACAGATAAAGCACTCGACGTTTTCAAGTTTCGGAGCGAGTTCGTCAATCTTCTTTTCGATGCCCTTGCCCGAATAGAAAACGACCTTTGCTTCCGAAGTATTCAGGATATATTCGGTTTCTTCCGACGAAAGGTCTTTATCAACCGGAACAACCGCACCGCGAAGATTGAGCGCGGCGAGATATGTTCTTACCCAATCGTAACAGTTATTGCCGATTATGGCAATGTGGGTATTATCATAACCAAGGTCGCAAAGCGCGGTACCGAGCGCATCGATCTGCTGTTTTGCTTCGGCATAAGATACAGAAACGATTTCCTTGCCGACTTTGTATTTAAATGCCGCTTTATCGGCAAACATCATTGCATTTTCGTCAATAAGTTGGCGAAGGCTGTAAAGATTACGAACTTCATAAAGAGGATAATTCTCGGTACGATTCTTATACATACTGTTTCTCCTTAAACACACACGTAATACACATATAATTATATATACGTCTTTGGGAAAATCAAGGGGGGGATTTATACATTTTTTAGTCTTGAAGAATATAATTATATCGGGAGTGATGGTTTTGAACACAAACGCTGAAAAAAGTTTTCATCTTAACAACTCATTGGCGGCAGTTTCTGCGGCGATGCTTGAAAACACATTGGTCGCAACCGACGGTTCGGAATGCAGGCTTCATTTTTTTGATAATTGCGGTTCGTTTTTGCAATACCGTGATACGTTAAGGCCCTACCGCAGACTTCGCCCATGTTCGGAAGGCGGAAATTACACCGCTCTCGCTTGCTGTGGGATCGCAAGAGTTTATTTTCTGGACCGCAATTTCAACGAGTTCTGTTATGTCGACCTTGACACAAGCAATTTGGGATACGGGTGCGGATGCAACAGCTGTAACGGTTGCAACAACGGTTGCGGTTGCAATAACGGTTGCAGCAACGGTTGCAGCAGTTGCGGTAACGGTTGTTTACAGAACGGCATTGTCGAACTTACCGATGCGTCAACAACAACTATCGGCGACGAAAGTTTTATCATCGGCTCATTTTGCAAAACGGCATATTTATTCGATATGAACGGCAGACGTTTAAGCCGGATTTGCGAAGCGGATAAAAGCGAGGTTCTCACCGACTTCATCTCACCTTCTCAGGAGCTTTACGTAATGGGAACTTTGCGCGGAAACACACAAATCGTGACCGTTTCGGACAACGGGATCGTCCACAGTGCAATCCTTGAAAGAGGTCATACTTTGAGAATGCTGATTCCATCCGACGACGGAGATATCTATGCACTTTTCGGCAGAAACTATATCTACAACCGTATTATACCCATTTATTCAAACGGGGTTTTAAAACTCCCGAGCGCGAGAGACTGTTTTTGACGCAAAAGCGGATCAGCATAATTCCTTTAACGTTTCCATAAAATAACAACGAACAGGAAAGGAAGGGACTATAATGAAAAAAGCGGTATTCTCATCGTTCTTAATTATCGTAATTCTTCTTACGGCATGCTCCCAAAGATTCGAACCCAAAGAAGAACTCGCAATGCCGTTGCGTTTGACCGCTCGGCTTGAAGGAAGCGACGCGCTTTTCACCGCCGATATTTACGAAGGCGGCTGCGACATAATTTTCAACGAATCTCACGTTCTTGCGGGAACCGAACTGCATTTGCGTGAGACAGGCAACACGGCAAAGGCAGGAAACTTCACCCGTGATGTCAAAAAAGGCACTTTTCCTGCGCAAGAGGCGCTTTGCAAAGCGATAAATGCGCTTGACAAAAACGACGTTTCGGGAACTCCGATCGAAAACGGAATGAAGTATGCTATTGACGAAATGACGATAATAGTGTATTATAATGACGATACCAAGCAATTAACGGGTATCGGAACGGAGGAGAACGGACGGCGGTTTGATTTCATCATCGTCGGCCGCGAACCATATGAAGTACAGGGTAACGGCGCAGGTCAGTCTTGACCGCATCAGGCGCAATTACAACTACATAAAATCGCATGTCGGCGAAAGCCGAGTTATGGCGGTGGTCAAGGCAGATGCATACGGCCACGGTGCGATAAAATGCGGAAGCGAACTTTATTCGCTCGGTTGCCGCGATTTTGCCGTTGCCTGTCTGAGCGAAGCACAGGAACTTCGCCGTTCGGGGTTGGAGGGCAACATTCTTATCCTCGGACCGACAGCGGTCTCGTTGATGGGCGAGGTCGTCGAAGGAGATTTCATTCAAACCGCCGACAGCCTTGATTATGCGAAAGCAATGGCGAAAAAAGGCAGGATCCGTATCCACATCAAGGTAGATACGGGCATGTCGCGGCTCGGTATCTATTGCCACAACGAAGATGACGTTAATAAAGCCGCTGACGAGATAACCGAGATCTCAAAACTTGATAACATCGTCATCGAAGGCATCTTCACCCATTTTGCCGACAGCGACGGAAGCGACAAAGCCTTCACCGAAAAGCAGTTTTCGCTCTTTTCTTCCCTGCTTTCCGAACTTGAAAAACGCGGGGTTAAAGTCGGAACAAGGCATTGTTGCAACAGCGCGGCGACCTTGCGTTATCCGGAAATGCATCTTGACATGGTCCGCGCGGGTATCATTCTTTACGGTCTTATGCCCTCTCAAAACGTTAAGGACGAAAACATCGGTCTTGCAATGAGGCTTTCGGCGCGGGTCTGTGCGATACACGAACTAAAAGCCGGTGATTGCGTGAGTTACGGTTGCACCTACAAATCCGAAAAAGACACGCGCGTTGCAGTTATCTCGATCGGCTATGCCGACGGGTTTTCAAGAGTCTATTCGGGGAAAGAGCTTATCCGTATCAACGGCAAGACTTTAAAAACCGTCGGAAAGATCTGCATGGATATGTGTATCGTCGATATCGGCAACGATTTTGAATGTGATATCGCCGACGAAGCGGTGATTTTTGAAACAAGCGAAGACATCGATAAGCTCGCGGACGCATTGGGTACGATCAATTACGAAATACTTTGCTCGCTCAAAAACCGTGTCAAACTTGAATATATTGATTGACGCAAAAATGCCGTGAAATCTTTTCGCGGCATTTATTTATATAATACTTTATCATTAAAAAGGAACATAAAATGACTGATCCGATCGATAAATCAAACACAGTGCACGGAGGTTATGTGTTTATGCTCCTGAGAATCATCAGGTTGAATTTAAAACCGTAAATGGAGAGTTTTTGGTAGACAGCGTCACTTGTTATAATGTCATATATTTCTGTGACCATAGGAAGAGATAAGGTGCTGGTTGATGCAAAGCTGTTAATTGACGGAAAAGATGTAACGGGAAATAACCAGCGGCATTTATGAGTGGAAATCCGAAAATGTGGTTTTGATTTAAGGTTCCGTGATCTGTGTGTGAAAATTTTCGCCCGGTATTGATTCAAATCCAAAAAAGAGCCCCCCTGTTTTTAAAACAGAGCGGCTCTTTTATATAAGGACAACCCAATTTCCTTAACTTAATGACATGGCCTTGAAGGCTCTTTTTTAATTCTATTGAATCACGACTTCGTGACCTGTTTTTGCGCTTTCGTAGATCGCGTCGAGAATTCTCATGAGTGCAACGCCGTCTTCGGCAGGAGAAATGCATTCGCAATTGCCCAGACAGCAATCAACAAAATGAGCCATTTCGCGGTTGAAAAGCCCGTCGAAGTCAAGCGCGGTATTGCCAAAAGGCTTGATATCGACGAACATACCGTTCATATCGCTGAAAAACTCGACCTGCGGATCTATCTTCGTTCCCGATTTCGTTCCGAAAAGTTCGATATCGCCGCGATCCTGTTTGATATTAAGATTAAACGACGCCTCGACCGAAAGGGTAAGCCCGTTATCAAAACGTATCAGCGCGGAAGCGAAATCCTCAACGTCATATTTAAATTCACCGTTGCTCGAAGAAACCCAGCTTTGACCGCCGCCGGCACGGTTCATGCCGAGATTGTCATAAGTAACGCCATAGACCGAGATGGGTTTCGGGTTACCGGCGAGATAACGCACAAGGTCGATAACGTGAACACCGAGATCGATAAGAGGACCACCGCCCGAATATTCCTTGTCTCCGAACCAACCGCCCGGACAGCCGTTACGGCGAAGATAAGTCGCCTTTGCATAATAAATATCGCCGAGAGTTCCGTTGTCAATAAACTTCTTTATCACTTCGGCATCGTTACCGAAACGGCGGACGAAGCCTATCATGAGCAGGTTGCCTGTTTCCTTTGAGACGGCGAGCATTTCCTCGCCCTCTTTTGCGTTCATTGCCATCGGTTTTTCGCAGATGACCTTGCAACCGGCACGTAGCGCGGCAACGGTTGCGCCCTTGTGAGAAGAATTCCATGTGCAGACCGAAACTGCATCAAGCGTTTCTTTTTCAAGCATCTCGTTATAATCGGTATAATATTTGGGGACGCCGTAACGTTCGGCATAAGCGCGAACCTTTTCTTCGTCGATATCGCAGACGGCAACGACCTCGCATTTATCGGGCAAAGCTTTATAACCGCCCATATGAACGTTGCTTATGTTTCCCGTTCCGATTATTGCGACTTTTAACTTTTTCATGATATCCTCCTCAAACAATTCTTTAATTTGATGATAAAACAGACCTGCTGTTTTGTCAAGACGATTATTGACAAAATCAACCTATGGATTATAATTAAAGAGAGTTCAATTTACAGAGGCAAACAAATGATCAAAGAATTTATTAAATATTACAAACCTCATAAAAAGTTGTTTTTATTCGATATGTTCTGTGCATTCCTTATTGCACTGACCGATCTTTTTTATCCGCTTATCACCAAGAACATTATCAACGAGTATGTTCCGAACCAAAATCTGCGTCTTCTGCTCATTTGGTCGGGCGTTGTACTTTTTCTTTACCTTGCAAAGATGGGGCTTAATTATTTTGTTTCCTATTGGGGGCACGTCGTCGGTGTGAGAATGCAGGGCGATATGAGGCGCGACATGTTCCGCCACCTGCAAAAACTCCCGTTTTCGTTCTTTGACGAAAACAAAACCGGAACTGTTATGTCGCGTCTTATCAACGACCTTATGGACGTTTCGGAGCTTGCACATCACGGACCCGAAGATCTGTTTCTCTCCATAATAATGTTCATCGGCTCGTTCATCGCACTTTCCTCGATAAACGTCTGGCTGACTTTGATAATTTACGGTTTGGTGCCGTTTGTCGTGATATTTTCGATATTCATGCGAAAACGCATGAGAGATGCGTTCAAGAAAACGCGCGAAGAAGTTGCGGAAGTCAACTCAAATGTTGAAACCTCGATTTCGGGAATACGCGTTTCGCGTTCCTACACAAGCGAATCACACGAAAACGGAAAATTTGACCAAGCCAACGAGAAATTTAAATTCGCACGCGGCAAGGCATATAAAGCGATGGGGCAATTCCATTCCGCAATGACCTTTTTCACCGATGTGCTTTATCTCGCAGCATTGGTCGCCGGCGGTATTTTCTTCTTCATCGGGTTTGAAAACCCGAGCAGCGCATTTGGAATTGACAACGGCGAATTCGCGGCATTCATTCTCTATATGGCGATGCTTCTGAAACCTATCAATCGATTCATCTCGCTTTTCGAGCAGCTTCAAAACGGCATGACGGGTTTTGCGCGTTTCCGTGAAATCATGGAGCAACCGACCGAAGCCGAAGCCGAAAATGCGATTGATATCGAAAACGTGAGCGGAAATATAAAATTCGAAAACGTTTCGTTCAGTTATCCTACGGGTGACACGGGAAAAGGCGTTTTGAAGAATCTCACTCTCAACATCGAAAGCGGAAAGACCTTCGCTTTGGTAGGACCGTCGGGCGGCGGAAAAACGACGCTTTGCAACCTTATCCCCCGCTTTTACGAAATTGACGAAGGAAAAATCACCATCGACGGTCACGACATAACGACCCTTACGCGCCAATCGTTAAGGCGCAACATCGGTATGGTGGCTCAGGACGTTTTCCTTTTCTCGGGAACGATACGTGAAAACATCGCCTATGGCAACCTCGACGCTAGCGACGAAGAAATCATCGAAGCCGCAAAGCGCGCCAACATTCACGATTACATCATGCAACTTGAAAAGGGTTATGACACCGCCGTCGGCGAACGCGGCATCAATCTTTCGGGCGGTCAGAAGCAACGCATTTCTATCGCGCGCGTTTTTCTTAAAAACCCGCCGATACTTATTCTTGACGAAGCGACGAGCGCGCTTGACAACGTGACCGAAATGCAGATCCAGGCCTCGCTCGAAGAACTTGCGAAAGGCAGAACCGTTATCGTCGTTGCACACAGACTTTCGACGATTCAGAACGCCGATGAGATCCTCGTTATGACTTCCGACGGAATTGCCGAACGCGGAAACCACGATGATCTGCTCAACGCAAACGGAATTTATGCAGGGCTTTACAACAGAAGGAACATGTGAAAACCGTTGTTGATTTAATTGACGTTTTATGATATAATTCTTTCGGTTGTTCTTGCAGATTCGTTTTACAGGAGAAATTTTGATGTTAAAATCCAAAGTTTTAAAGATCGGACCCGGATATATCAACCGTGTTGATGAGATTCTGGGTGACAATAACGTCTGCGGTAAAATTCTGTTCGTAACAGACCCGATCGTTGACGGTCTTTTTGGCGGAACCATCCGTCCTCAACTTGAAAAACTCGGCCGTTTGAAGTCGGAATATGTTGACAACAACACCATTGCTTATGCAATGGACGTTGCCGAGCGCGTTATCGCGACCGATGTGAATTACATCGTCGGTCTCGGCGGCGGCAAGGTTCTTGACGTTTGTAAATATGCCTCTTACATTTCAAAAAAGCCCGTCGTCTCGATCGCCACAACGATGGCGAACGACGGTATCGCTTCACCCATTGCGGTTTTAAAACGCATGGACGGCAAGCCCAAAAGTCTCGGTTGTGCTACTCCGAGTATGCTTTTGCTTGACACGGAACTCATTTATCAAAGCCCTCGCCAACTTATCAAAGCAGGTATCGGCGACACCATTTCAAATTACATGGCTTTGCTGGATTGGGAGTTTGCATGCAGCAAAGGCAAAGACGAAATGGACGGTTATGCTTATCTGATGTCGCAGACATCGCTTGATGCTTTGATGAAAACGCAATATGACAGCATCTGCCCCGAATTCATCGAAGTTCTTGCAAATTCGCTCGTGCTTTCGGGAATCGCGATGGACTTTGCGGGAAGCAGCCGACCCGTCAGCGGTTCGGAGCATCTTTTCAGCCACGCGCTTGATTACTATTGTGAAACTCCTTCGCTTCACGGCATTCAGGTTGCGCTCGGCACCGTTGCCGTTTTGAAACTCATCGGGCATGACTATGATCTGGTGTTGAACTATCTCAACCGTTTTGACGTTGATATCAACCCTGCGCGTTTGGGCATCAACGAAGAAACGTTTGTGAACTGCATGCAGAAAGCGACCTCGATGAGAAGCGGAAGATATACCTACCTCCACGAGACCGATTTGAGCACGGAAGTTCTCAAAAAACTCTATCGCGAACTTTGCGAAGAATTATAAAAAACAAGGAACCAAATGGCGGTGCACCGCCTTTCGGTTCCTTTTTTCATTCAAACAGATCGCGTTTTATTTTTGATGTGGAAATTTCGGGAGTGCGCGGAAGATAAACCACCTCGCAGACGTCAATCAGATCATCAAACCTGCCGCGCCAATCGTCACCCATAACGAGAACATCAACGTTATGACGGACAATGTCCTCCCTCTTCTGATCCCAACTTTCCTCGGGAATAACCTGATCGACATAACGCAGGGCTTCTAAAAGCGACTTTCTTTCCTCAAAGCAAAAATAACATTTTTTATTCTTTTCGCGCATATTAAATTCATCGGTCGAAAGCGCGACGATGAGATGATCGCCGAGTTCGCGGGCGCGTTTGAGCAGATTGACATGTCCGTAATGCAACAAATCATAAGTGCCGTAAGTTATAATCCGTTTCATTTTTCCTCTTCTAAATTAAACAACGATTTTGCGTAAGAAAGTATATCATTCCGCCGACCAAAAGTCAATGAATCACATGTAAAGTTTCATTGTCTTTTCGATCCAATAATCAAATTTTGTTTCGGGGCAAAGTTGTTCGAGCGATTTAAAGCGTTTATATGCGGGAATCCCGTCCGACGGATCATGCCAGATATCGGCAAAAACGTAATCAAATTTACGTTTCGGCGCATCATGTTCGGCAAACTCAAAGGCGTCGGCACAGACGATCTCGATCTTTTCGGAATTCGGAAAGTTCGGGAGCAGGATCTCACGAAACAGCGAGATTACACTTTCGTCACATTCAACAACGGTGACGCTTTCGACTTCATCTTTACGCGCGCACATGAACGCGAAATATCCCAAACCCAAGCCATAAGTCGCAACTCTGCCTTTCGCTCTCGAAATCGGAATGCGTTGAGTCACGATCTCGTTGGGCATCATCGTCATCCATTCTCGGCCGTTTTGAAGCACCGACAGAAAGCGGAATTCTTTGTCGAAAAAGCCTATCTGAGGGATCACACGGCCGTCGGGCAAAACCAGCGGGTCGTCACAGACAAAAGCCGAAAAGGGCGGAAGAACCTCTTCGCGGAGTTCCCATTCGCCGAGAATTTTGCCTTTGTTGATGCTGACTGCCGAATAATACGGATCTTTGGTAAAAAGTTCGTCATCAAGGTGATGAAGCATGTGGGGAGAATAACTTTCCCAGAGCTTTTTGTCGAATTCATTCTCGGTATCAAAGCCGAGCGCGGCGCAGATCAAAAGCGAGAATGAATCGGAGACCGAGATCCCGAAACTTTCGGTCAGTTCAGAAACCATAGCTTCGGTCACAAAATCCGGCCGGTTGTTCAAAAGAAGCGCAAGACGGTCAAAAATGAGTGAATTGCATTGATTGATTTCTTCGTAAGTCATTTTGCCCTCCCGAACCTCGAAATTTATCGAACAAAATCATTATAAATCATTTGGAGCCAAAGTCAAGGACAATTCACGGGTGAAGAACAAAAAACACTTTCTTGACAAAAGAGTGCACTGATATTAAAATAGAACAAAGTATTTCAGGTGAAGGCTTTATGAAAAGATGTGTAATTATCGGCGGAGCGCCGATAGAAAACTACAATTTCATACGAAACGGTTTTTGCGATGACGATTTTTATGTTTTTTGTGACAGCGGTCTCAAACACATGGAAAAACTTTCTGTCAAACCGGATCTCATCATCGGCGATTTTGACTCGCACGAGAACCCGAATTCTGATGCGGAAACCATTGTTCTCCCCTGTGAAAAGGACGATACCGACACCGTTTTTGCCGTCAAGGAAGCTGTTTCACGCGGGTTCGACGATTTTCTCATCGTCGGCGCGGTCGGAAACCGTCTTGACCACACTCTCGGTAACCTTTATATCCTTTTGATGCTCAACAAGTTGGGAAAAACGGCAAAGATAGTTGATGATTATTCCGAAATGGAGATAATTTCAAATGGATCCGCGTTTGTTGACGACAGTTTTGCATTCTTTTCGCTTTTGAACATCAGCGGAAATGCGAAAGGAATAACCGTTGAAAACGCGAAATATCCGCTTTGCGATGCCGAAATAAAGAGCGAATATCAATATGGTATCAGCAACGAGGTCACAAAAGGAAAAAAGGCAATAATAACTGTAAAAGAAGGCGAACTTTTGCTCATCAGGGTAATATAGTTCTGTTTTTGAAAGGATGATAGCGGTGAAAACCGCAAGATTTAAAAATTTCAGCAAAAACTTTTTGATGATTTTCGGTGCATTGATAGTTTTCAACGCCGTTGTGATGATGTTTGTTTCAAATTTGAGCACAGGCATCTTTCTTACGTTCGCGGTGGGTATTTTAATGCTGTTTTACGGCATTTATTTTGAAAGGCTGAACGAAAAATGCCCCAAATTCATCAAATTTGCTCTGCTTATCGGTGCGGTTGTTTTGACGTTGTTCGTGACGTTTTTATATATCTACGGAAGCATTGACAACGTTGATTATGAAGAAGATGCCGTCATTGTTCTCGGCGCGGGAATACGCGGCGAAAAAGTCGGCGAAAACCTGAAAAACAGGCTTGATGCCGCTGTGGATTATCATTCCGAAAACCCGAACGTTATCATCGCAGTCAGCGGCGGACAGGGGCGCGGCGAAGATATCACAGAAGCGCTTGCTATGGAACGGTATCTTATTGAAAAAGGCATCCCCAAGGAAAATATCATCAAAGAGGAACGTTCGACAAGCACTGCGGAAAATTTTTCAAACACCAAAAAGCTGCTCGACGAACATTTCGGCAAACCATATCGCATTGCACTCATAACGAATGATTTTCATATCTGCCGCGCGGAGGGCATTGCAAAACGCCAAGGGTTCGAAAACGCAACCCATTTGCAAAGCCGGACGCCTTGGTACAGCGTTATTCCCAACGGTTTGCGAGAGACCTTGGCGATAGCTAAATTTTGGGTTTTCGGCTGACATATCTCTTGATTTTATACGGTTGATATTGTATAATGTTTTTAACAAAAAAACGGAGGATTTTGATGAAAAAAATAATTTGTCTCGCACTTGCCGCGCTGACTTCACTTTCGGTCGTCGCTTGCGGTAACGCTGACGACGTTTTTGTATCGTCTGAACCTTCGAGTTTCAAGGAGGAATCACAAGGTAATATGGAAATCACAAAAACCATCTCCACGCTTGATTACGCAAACTACGGCAGAATGGGCGACCTTGACGGCCCCGCTTTTGCAGTTTATTCAAAGCAAGGTTACACCGGCGCTACCGTTGACGTTGACATTGCGAACTCGAAAATCAACTGCGCCATGACCGACGGCAAATTCGTCAACGGTTATGCTTTCCTCGGTGTCGACATCTACGGAGAGACCGAATGGGAAAACTGTGTTGATGCAGGTCTTTGCTGGGCAGGTGCCGATGAAGGCTGGCATGTTTTCTACAACATATTCCACACCCTCAACCCCAACACAAACAGTTGGTATGAATCGAGAATCAAACTTCCTTATAACGACATTTACACGATGACCTTTGAGATCGTCGAAGATAACTATGCTCTTCTCACCGTCACGGGCAAAAACACTCACGCTTCCGATTCTGTCAGAATTGAAGTCAAGGGCGCAAAAAAAGACGGCAGCAACACCGCGTTTCTCTTTAATGCCGCACTCGACTTCCCGCCCGATACAAAAATCGACCGCAACGGCAATTACTGCGAAGATGACTGGATCGAGATCGTTCTTGCAAACACAGGAAAAGACGCATATCTCAAAGAACTTCTTGTTACCAACATGAAGCTCTTGCAGGGTGAAAACGAATTAAAATGGACCAACGATATGAACGAATCTGTCGCGATCTGGCCTGATAAAACATATCGCGGAATCGATTATTCGCCCACAAAAGTCGACCTTTACGACGGTTCACAATATTATATCCATTTCGACATGAACCGATAAAAGGAGAAAAATATGTTTTGTAATAAATGCGGTTATCAGCTGAATGACAACTCGGCTTTTTGCACGAATTGCGGCGCAAGCGTTGATCCCTCATCAGAAACCTATTCTCATGAACCAAGCAAGGAATCCAAAAAAGCGGTCCGCGAGAATGACGCCGCAAACCAGATCTTCGTTTGGGCTATCATCGGTATCGTTTGTTCGATCTTCATTTCGGGATATCTTGGACTGATCTTTTCTATCATCGCCGCAGTCAAAGCGAAAAAATACCGTTTGGTTCACGGCCAGCTTCACGGCAAGGCGAAGACCGGCAAAACACTGGCCACCGTCGGTATCATAATAGGCATCATCACCGCTTGCATCGTGACACTTCTTCTCGCATTCGGCATTCTGATGCTCTTGGCATCGGTCGGTTTGGCGTTTGCTCCGCTCGCGTTTCTTTATGAAGTAGGCGAAATGACGGGGCTCGCATATACTTTTGCGATAATTTAAGTTCCTCTGAATCAAAAAGGAAAGGGGTATTGTTATGATTTTTTGTGACAAATGTAACACCGCGCTGAGTGATGACGCAACCGTTTGCACCAACTGCGGAACCGAAATTATTCCTCCCGCAAACGAATTTTACGAAGAAACTCCCGCAGAAGAACATGTCGAATGTGTTGATGAAACTAAGATCACAAAGCTTTCCGACGAGGTTTTATTGTGGGGTATCATAAGCTTGGCTGTCAGCGCATTTTTGTCGCGTGTTCTCGGCATTATCTTTGCCTGCATCGGACTCAACGCAAAAAAGAAGCTCAAAGCTATGATCGGTGAGCTTGAAGGCAAGGCGAAGGTCGGCGGTATACTTTCGTTGTGTGCGCTTATTTACAGCATCTGTACGTTTTTGATCACAGCCTGTCTGTTCGGTTTATGGCTTCTCTATATGGTAGGAATCGTTTCTCTTGGCATATTATCAAGTAGCATGTAACATATATAAAAAAGAGCAGGTCAGCCTGCTCTTTTGTTTTTATCGCTTGCATTTTGTCCCACGTTCGGGACAATTCGGCCGGAGGTTCTTGCACCACGGTTCAAAAAAACAAAACGGACACTCTCGTGTCCGTTTTGCTTTTGGTCTGAGTGAGAGGATTTGAACCTCTCGCGGCCCGCGGCAGTCGCATTGCATTTTCGCGCGTTGTCTTTCGACAACTTCCGAAAACGCTTGCTTTATGCCGCTTGCTTCACGAAAAACGATTCCCCGAATCGTTTTTCCCTCGCAAGCCCTTGGTCCCACGTTCGGGACAATTCGGCCGGAGGTTCTTGCACCACGGTTCGAAAAAACAAAACGGACACTCTCGTGTCCGTTTTGCTTTTGGTCTGAGTGAGAGGATTTGAACCTCCGGCCTCTTGGTCCCGAACCAAGCGCTCTACCAAACTGAGCCACACCCAGAAATTTAAATGTTACATTTTCTGCTTAACCGAGGCATACTCGGATATTACCATTCGCGCAGGAGTTTGAATCGAACGCGCGAATGGTATTATACTACAATTATCTTCGGTTGTCAACCTTAAACGCTTTTAAAACAAAATAAAATTTGCGTTCGCAAATCACTTTTTGGAATCAAGATAAGATTGCAAAATTATCTGAGCCGAAAGCGCATCAATAACTTCACGGCGTTTTTTGCCGTTGAAATCGGTAATGTTCATATAAGTATATGCTTCGACGGTAGAAAGACGTTCGTCAACAAAAATTATTTCAAGCCCGGTTGACTCCGAAAGCATTTCTTTGAACGCGTTCGTCTTTTCCGCGCGAAAGGAAAGCGAACCGTCCATATTCTTCGGCAAGCCGAGAACGATCTTTGAGCCGCCGAGTTCTTTGATTTTCTCGGTGACTTTTTTGCAGGCGTCGCGCATGCCCGTTACGTTAACCGTACAAACTGCGCTCGCTAAAAATTCGGTTTCGTCGCTTGCGGCGATGCCGACACGCGCATCACCGTAATCAATGCCGATGATTCTTATGATAAACACTTCCCTTCAAAACACTTTTGATTTTAATTTATTTTCCACGTTTTGTCAACACTATTGATGCATGAAACAAATCGCTTCGGCAATAATAATGTCGAACGAAAAAAGTTTCGTTCAGACAGGAGCATCAGATGGGAAAACAACGTAAATACAGGTTTCCCCAAGGCATCAACGGTGTTGACAGATATTATTATCCACGCCGCCAATCGTCAACCGATAGTTTTTCCGAAAACAGTCCGACAAATTATGTGATGGATATATTCGGAAATGATATTTCCTACAACACGGACATTTTAGGAAGTTACACCGGTGTGCCGAAGGATGGTACAGAACAACCGATTCAGGATGCCGACGACCTGTAAACAGATGCTTTTTACGAAAGGTTTTGTGCTTTTCGTAAAGTGAACGCTTTGATGGCAAACAGGAATCAGATACTGACCGGCTTTTAAAAGATATTGCTTTTATAAAAGCGATGTTCGGTTAAACGCTGTGGCAGTTTCTCCTCCTTCTGCCACAGCAAGTTTTGTTCACTCAAATGATATCATCACGATATCAAAAAAGCAAAGTCATCAAAAATTGATGACTTTCTTTTTTTGCTTTTAATTGTCCGTTCTATCGTACATATTGTTGTTTAAAATAAACTCGTAAGATACAAAAAGGAGGACAACATTAATGAAACAAATAATTGACAATGCAAAAAGGGTTTGCCTCGACCGCGACGGATTTGTTTACGGGTTTTTAAGAGGTACGATGGGCAGTATGTTTTTGATCGCATTTCTTTCGGTTTTAACACTGATGATAGATTAAAACCTGCCGTTCATAAAAAAAGAAACGGTTTGGGCGGTGCAGCATAGTGACAAATCGCCTTTTGAGCCGTTTCTTTTTATTATCTTTTGATTATCTGAGTTTTCCGCCGTTGGAAAGGAGTTCCTGTTTAAGATCCCAGAGTTTTTGGGAAAGGTCAACATAATAACGGTGAGGGTTTTCAAAACGGCGAACTTCATCCCAAAGCGTTGAAACTTGGTCGCGGCAATAATCGCGCATTTCGCTCAAAGAGGGCGATTCATAAACCAATTCGCCGTTAATAAAGATCGGTTTTAAAAGTTCGACCGCTGTATAATCGGTGATGGTTTTGCGTTTCCATGTGTAAGTCGGATCGAACAGTTCGATCGGTGCGGAAAAATCAAATTCTTCATCATGAAGTGCGATATAGTCCGCAATAGCTCGTCCATCGCTCTTGCGGAAGAAGCGATAGAGCTTTTTGAAATGAGGATTGGTTATCTTTTCATGGTTTTCGCTGATTTTGATTTTGGGTATTATATTCCCTGCTTCATCTTCGAGCGCCGCGAGTTTATAAACACCGCCGAAAACGGGATGGCTCTTTGCGGTGATAAGACGTTCACCGACACCGAATGCGTCGATCTTCGCGCCCTGACGGAGGATATCAACAATGATCTTTTCGTCGAGCGAGTTCGAAATAACGATCTTGCATTGAGTGAATCCCGCCTCGTCAAGCATCTTGCGAACCTCTTTGGTGAGATAGGCGATATCACCCGAGTCGATTCTGACGCCGCATTTCGTTATGCCGCATTCTCGGAACGCTTTGATCGCGTTCGGGACACCGCTTTTAAGAACGTTATATGTATCAACAAGCAAAGTTGCGTTTTCAGGATAAAGTTCGCAATAGGTCTTGAATGCGGTATATTCATCATCGAACATCTGAACCCACGAGTGAGCCATTGTGCCCGAAACGGGAATCACAAAATCCTTGCCCGAAAGCGTGCAGGAAGTTGAATTCACACCGCCGATATATGCCGCTCTCGCGCCGAGAAGCGCCGCATCTGCGCCCTGAGCGCGTCTTGCGCCGAATTCGCTGACCGGGCGGCCGTCTGCCGCGCGGGAAATACGGTTTGCCTTTGTGGCGATGAGCGATTGGTGATTAAACGCGGTAAGCACAAAGGTTTCGATAAACTGTGCCTCCATAACCGGCGCTTTGACGGTTATGATCGGTTCACGCGGGAAAATCGGAGTGCCCTCGGGAACCGCATAAATATCGCCGGTGAATCGGAAACCTTTCAGATAATCAAGGAATTCCTCCGAAAAGCATTTCTGCGCACGGAGATATTCGATATCGTCCTCGTCAAAATGAAGATCCTTGATGTAATCGATTATCTGTCCCAAACCCGCCGCAATCGCAAAACCGCCGCCGTCGGGTATATCGCGGAAGAACACATCAAAATATGCAACGGTGTCACGCTTTCCGCAAAGGAAATAGCCGTTTGCCATTGTTAATTCATAAAAGTCACAGAGTAATGTAAGGTTTCGTTTATCCATTTAATTTTTCCCTTTTGTAATTTTAGTGATAAGATATGCAGCACCGAGCGTTGCCGCAATACCAAGACCCAGATATGCGAGTTTTTTACGTTGCTCGCGTTTTTCTTTCTCGTTATCGGTTTGACAGCATCTTTCGACCTTCGGACATCTCGGAGGCATTTCGTAACAGCAACGGCTGTTTTTCGGTTCTTCGACCGTTTCTTCTTTTTTGGCGGAAGGTTCGTCAGCCTTTTCGATCTCTATCTTTATCGTTATTTCCGATCCGTTTTTGCTCTCATCGGAAGCAAGATTCACAGGTTCTTCATCGGGTTTTTCATCGGGTTGAATCGCTTCTTTAAGTTGAACGGTTTCAAAATCGGGTTCTGTAATTTCCGATTCTTCAACAACCACAGGTTCTTCAACGAGTTCGAGTTCAACGGGCTCGGGTTGGTCAAGGCATGCTTCTTTGTTTTCGCATTCTGCAATTTCGGGCTCGTTGCTTTCGGACACAACCGATTCGAACTCTGCGATTTCGTCTTCAACAACGTTTTGAATCTCGAAAATTTCAGTTTCAACTTCGGGTTCGGCAACACTCGCCAAGCGTTCCTGCTCGAAAAGTATGCCTTTTATGAATCTGTAAAGATCGTCATAAATTCCGCGAAGATATTCATCGGGAGAGGTTGCACAGATGCTCAACGCGATCGCTTGGTCATAAACATGAACCGTATCGGTCATCATGCCGTTCTCGGCGCAATTGCGGAGTTGGCTGTACAAAACAGCGCCGCATTTATTTTTGGTTTGAGGATTTAAAATACCGAAACTCGATTGAAGCGCCACACCGAAACCATATTTACGGCACAAAGCATCGACATTGAATTCTTCAACCTCATATCGAATCGCGGTGCAGTCAAAACCGATTTCATCGGATCTATCGCAACCGCCTTTTACACAATCGGTCACGAAAAGGCACTTATATCCGCGAGAATGAAGTTCGGAAACGCAACCCGATGCAAAAGTGATCTCATCGTCGCGTTTTTCGCGAGTGATATGGTTGTTGTTCCAAACAAATCCCTCGATAACAAGGTTTTGGAGACATTCTGCTTCAAAACGGCGGGCAACTGCATCAACAAACCACGAAAATGCGGCCACGCAATCCTCGCCGGTGAGAAGTTTCTCCTCGATCCCGTCGCCGTTCATATCGCCGAAAGGCTTGAATGCCGTTTTTGGAACAGGAGAAGAAAGATAGACTTTGAATTTATAATCGACAGGCAAGGAAAGCGATTTTTTTATAAAATCGCCAACGTTGTTGAGCGCTTTTAGGTTTGAGTTTTCGGCAAAAAGTTCATCGATAAGCCATTCCCAATCGGAAAGCAACGAGGTTTCTGCGCGGTGGTGCGTAATGCAACCGCCCGAAGGGCAGTTGCCGACAAACGAATTGCAGAGTGCGACCGAATCGAACATCAAATCTTTGACCGTTCCGTCATTGTCTACATAGGCAAGAATAGGCACAAGGTCATCAAAACCAAGACGAGAAGTTTCGCCGTCTTCCGAAAGGTGCGCATAGGATATCAAAGGAACGTCACAAACGTCACCGAGCGATTTGCGCGAAGCAAAACCGTCCTTGCCATTTGATTTCAACGCAAGGCCCGAAAGCGATTTTTCAAAACCGATCGGAGAGTTTCCGAAAACACGAAGTTCATCACAGCAAACCCTGTTTTCAACGCCGAATTCGATTTTCACAAAACGTGCACAAAAAGCGTCTTCTGTTGAGGATCTGTAACTTGCCCTTGTTTTGATTCCGAAAGAAGCAGGATAGGGAGCAGAAACCGTTTCGGCAAGAAGAAAATCATTGCCGTTTTCAGAAAGGAAGAAACGAACTTCATCAGGGCAATAAATGCCAAAACCACTATCATGAAGAAATCCGATATCAAAGCCTTCAACGGCATAAATATCGCCGAGATCGACCGTCAGTTCAACGACAATTCCGCCATCAAAGCCAAGCCACGTTTCCTGTTTGGAAATTTCGCCCGTCACGCCGTTGGTGAGGAATCGTTCGCTTTCGTTTACAACGCCCGACACCGCATTTGCAATCGTGACATCTCTGCCTTGTGCGAGATTGTTTCGTCTCATTTCTTTCCCCTCCTTTTCAATCGACGCATAGCAAAAAACGCGTCACTTATTAAATAAATATTATACATTCATTTTTCCCGATTGTCAATAAAAAACCCCTGACAGTGTTTCTGTCAAGGGTTTTTTCGTTATGAATTGTCTTTTTTCGGTGATTCTCTGCGGTAGTACTTACGGTAATAGTATTTACGGTTGGGAAGTTTACGGTTATTACGGATAACTCCGAGCATTTTGCAACCGCTCTTGTTGATCTGTTCAACAACGTCCTGAGCCATACGGTAGTGAACTTTCGCGCTACCGATCACCAACGCAAATCCGTCACAGACGTTCGCGATAACCGCCGCATCAATAACCTGACCGAGAGGCGGGGTGTCAATGATGATATAGTCATAAACCTTTCGGCATTCTGCAATAAGCGCCGCGAAATATTTACCGCTCAGAAGTTCAACCGGGTTCGGGGGATACTGACCGGCGAACAAAAGGTGCATTTTGGTGTTAAGAACCGGATAAAGACATTCGGAAATGGGGCACATGCCCGTTAAAACCTCACTCAGGCCGCTGTGCATCTGAGCAGATGTGTTACGACCTGCCATGACCGACTTTCTCATATCCGAGTCGATAAGCAGAACTCTTTTGTCAAGTTCCGCAAAACTTTTTGCGATGTGAAGCGCAACGGTTGTTTTGCCTTCGTTTTCATAGCAGCTCGTTATTGCAATGACTTTTATATCCTGACCGCAGAATTGAAGGTTTGTACGCAGAACTTTATATGCTTCTTCGGTAAAAAAGTCATTATCACCGGGGAGTTTAAGATCAATTGCTTCCATTTTTTACCCTTCCTTTCCGCATCATTTGTTTTTAAGCTCTTTTGCTTGCGCATTTGCATTTGTATAAGCGCTTGGGTTAACTGCATAATTGCTGTGATATCTGTATCCGTGACGTTTGTAATATCTATAACTCTTATATTTGCCGTATTTATATTTATTCTTTTTCTTGGGTGCATCGGCATCGGGAATATCACCGAGAATCGTCAAGCCGAGATAGCGTTCGATATCTTCTTCGGTATGGATATAGTTATCAAAAAGGAACATTGCAAGGAAGATGACATAAACAACGACAGCGGCAACCAATCCGTATTTTACGTAATCGGTAATGCTGACACCGTTGATCACCGTTTTGCTGTAAGAGGCTTCTTCAAACACATCAAGTTTATCGTAAGCCAAAACATCGTTGATATAATCAATGCCGTGAGTGCAGACACCGTCGACGATTTTTTGCGCCTTTTCGGGTGTCGATGCCGTCGCGGTGACTTCAAGAACTCGCGTTCCTTCGGGGTTGTTGATGGTGATGGTGTTTCTCAACGACGCATATCCGTTTTTAATGCCGATATCTTCGCCGACGGCATTAAGAACGGTGCGGCTTTTAAGAAGATAGTCGCAGTCGCTCATAACTTTAAGTGCGATGTTATAATCGGTAGCAAACTGAGAGGAACTCTGCACCCCATCGGTTTTGCCGATAAGATACATCGTTGCTTTCGAAGAATACTGAGGTGAATAATTATATCTGGCAACAGCATAAAGCGCGCCGGTTACAAGAATCGCCGTTGCGATAATGATCCACATACAACCTCTGAAAACATTCCAAAGGTCACGAGGGGCAATCGTTTTTAATGAAAGTTTTTTATTCATTTCATTTTCTCCTCAATCTTTCCTTTACCAAACAATTTGAGCGCATTGTTGCGATAAAGGTCGTTCGCATATTTTTCTCCGTATTTTTCAACGAAAGCGTCATAACTTGTTTTCATTTCGGGCGGTCTGCGTTTTAAATCATGCATGTCCGTCGAAACAAAATCAACGTATCCTTTCGACAGAAGTTCTTTAACACGTCTGTTTTGTTTGAAATCTTTGGTTCGCAAGACCGACTCGGTATTGATCTGCACCAAAACTCCGTTTTCGCGGAATGACCAAACTCTGCCGCTTGAAAGATTCTTATACCGTTCGGCATGAGCAAGTATCGGTATGTATCCCAGATTTTGAAGGCGGTAAATGCCTTCCGCAATCTGGTCTTCACTGTCTTTGACATGGAACTCGACCAAAAGATAGCCCGTATCGCCCATTGTGCGACAAAGCCCGCCTTTCAGCCATGAGATGCAATCGTGTCTGTAATAAAGTTCGTTGCCGTAAACGATTTCAAGGTCGGGATATTTTTCGCGACAATGTTCGGTGAAAACGCCGAAAGAATGATCGCTCGCTTCGCGGTTATCACTGAAAAACGTGGGCGCGAAGTGCGGAGTTGCACATATCAATCTGGTTCCGCTGTTATATGCGGCCTCGATCATTTTGAACATATCTTCACGCGTTTTTGGACCGTCATCGGTATTGTGAAGGATATGTGTATGAATATCCGAAAAAAACACAGGCAACTCCTTTCCCGAAAAACATCGAATTTTAAATACAACAATTCACATTATTATGTCATATTCGCCGGAAAAAGTCAATAGCCGAATATCGTTTCTATTGCCTTTAAAGCCGCGTTTTTATCGGAAATCAAAGAAATTTCTTTCCGCATTCTTGCCGAACCCGAAAAGCCTTTGCAATATTGAAGAATATGGTGACGAAACTCTTTGATGCCGTTGATTCCTTTTTCGGCGATCACGGTTTCAAGTTGTGCGACAAGCAACGCCTTTTTTTCTTCGTTTGTCGGAGCGATATATTCCCTTTCTTCCGATTTTGCAAGTATTTCGGAAAACACCCAAGGCGAACCGTAAGCACCGCGACCTATCATCACTCCGTCACAGCCTGTCTCGGCTTTCATAGAAACAAAATCGTCATAAGAACAAACATCGCCGTTTCCTATAACGGGAATTTTTACCGCATTCTTTACTTTTTTTATTATTTCCCTGTCGGCACGCCCGGAATACATCTGACTGCGTGTTCTTCCGTGAACAAAGACCGCTTTTGCACCTCCGCGTTCACATGCGAGCGCAACCTCGACCGCAGTTTCGGGACGGTCATCATCGCATGCTTTGCGGAATTTTGCGGTCACGGGAACGTCAACCGCGTTCGATACGGCATTGACGATCCTTTCGCAAAGTTCGGGATCGCGCATGAGCGCACTGCCCTCGCCGTTTTTAACAAGTTTAGGAACGGGGCAACCCATGTTGATATCGATACATACCGGTTCAAAATGCATCAGCAGTTTTGCCGCTTTCGCCATTATTTCGGGGTCATTGCCAAAGATCTGGATCGAAGCAGGGCGCTCATTGTCATAAATTTTCGCCAAAGCGTCGGTCTTTTTATCACCGTAAACAACAGCTTTTGCACTTATGAGTTCACTCGTTACATGTTCCGCACCGCATTTAACGCAAACCGAACGGAATGCGTGATCGGTTATCCCCGCCATCGGCGCAAGAAACAATCCGTGGCAGAACTCCAAATTTCCTATTTTCATTTATTCATCAGTTGACGGTCAGACCGCCGCCTGTCCTTTCGAGGAATTCGTTCGCCGCGTTGAAGATCGCGGCATATTCAGGCAGTTCTCTGTTCGCAAGAAGCTTTTTAACAAGCAGATCGGTTTCGGAAAGCAGAGAAATATCACCGATCGAAGCACATGCAAACGAGAACTCGCCGCTTTGGCGGACGCCGAAGAAATCGCCCGGGCCGCGCCGTTCAAGATCTGCCTCGGCAACCTTAAAACCGTCGGCAGTGTCTCTCATGATCGCGAGTCTGTCGGCAGCATCGCCTCCGCTGCTTCCGTTCATCAGCAGACACACCGAACGGCGCGTTCCGCGACCGATACGTCCGCGAAGCTGATGAAGTTGCGAAAGTCCGAAACTCTCGGCGTTTTCAATGACCATAACCGTTGCTTCGGGTACATCAACCCCAACTTCAATAACGGTTGTAGCGACAAGCACTTTCGTTTTGCCCGACGCAAAATCAGACATCACCTGCGCCTTTTCGGCGGGCTTCATTCTTCCGTGCAAAAGACCCATCGGAATGCCTTCAAGAGCACCCGAAGAAAGCTCTTCAAAATAGTTTTCGGCGGCACGGCGGTCGGTTTCGGCTTCGCCTTCCTCAATAAGAGGACAAACGATATAGGCTCTGCCGTCCGAAGCAACCTCTTTGCGAATGAAATCATACACTTTTTGAGAATCGGATTGAGAAACAACACGGGTTTCTGTTTTTTGTCTTCCCGGAGGAAGTTCATCGAGCAAAGAAACGTCAAGATCTCCGAAAATTATCAGCGAAAGCGAACGGGGGATCGGCGTTGCCGACATGACCAGCATATGAGCGCGTTTTCCGTCGCGTTCGCTTTTCGAAAGCAGAGCGGCGCGCTGTTTGACGCCGAAACGATGTTGTTCATCGGCGACGGCAAGAGCGCAGTTATGAAATTCCGTCTTGTCGGTGATGAGCGCATGAGTTCCGACGGCAACGTCGATACTGCCGTCGGCGAGCCCCTCTCTTACACGCCTCTTCTCGGCGGCAGGAAGCCCCGAAACCAACAATTCGGTCTTTATTCCAAACGGCAACAGGAATTTATCAAGCGTTTTTTTATGCTGAGTTGCGAGGATCTCTGTCGGTGCCATCATGCATGCCTGAAATCCGTTTTTGACACAAAGATATATCGCGGCAGCGGCAACCGCCGTTTTTCCGCTTCCGACATCGCCTTGAAGCAACCTTGCCATAGGTTTGTCCGTTTCAAGGTCGGCAAATATTTCTTTGACCGAGCGTTTTTGCGCAGACGTCAGTTCAAACGGAAGCTGCTCAAAAAACTTTTTAATGCCCGAATCTTTCAGAGTCAACGGAAAAGCGTTTTCGCGTTTTGCGGAATTACGCATTCCCGCAAGCGCAAGTCTGAAAACAGCAATTTCATTTATCGCAAGCGTCCTCCTTGCCATAGTCAAACTTTTTTCGTCGATCGGGCGGTGCATAAGCCTGACCGCCTCGCCGCGCGGAAGAAGATTGAGATTTTTCCTTTCTGCTTCGGGCAGAAGTTCTTCAAGCCCGTCGCAAAGCGAAAGAACCTCCGAAACGGCGCTTGCAACGTTTTTCTGTGTGAGCGGCGGCGAAACGCGATAGATCGGAACATAATAAGGCAATTTCGCGTTCGTCGTGATCGGATCCAATTTCGGAGCGACCATTTCTCTGCCGTAAAGCCCGATCTTCATTCTTCCGAAAGCGCGAAAACGCCTTCCGGGAGAAAGGGTTTTTGCCATAAACGGACAGTTGAAGAAAACAAACTCCATAACGCCGCTTTCATCCTCGACGATCGAACGGAAAACGTTCAATTTGCCGCGAATCTGTTTCGGAGCAGAGGTTTCCCGCACAGTCACCTCGACAGAACAAAGTTCGCCGTCGAGCGCGTCTTTAACAGAAATGATCTTACCCCTTTCTTCATATCGGCGAGGGTAAAACATCAGCAAATCGCCCGCGGTTTCGACACCAAGGCGCGAAAAAGCAGCGGCGCGTGCTTCGCCGATGCCTTTTATATACATTATCGGAGTTTGCTCGTTGAGCCTTACAGCCATTTTTATCTCTCGTTCTTGATTGAAATTTCGTTAAATGCAATTCCCTCTTCGGAAAACGCGTTCTTTTCGCGCTCGCCGTGAGTGAAAATAAATATCTGATGGTTTTTTGATGCTTCTCCAAGTGCACCCGCCATTAACTTCAAACGGGCTTCGTCCATACGGACAAACGCGTCGTCAAGAAGCATCGGCACTCCGCAACCGCAAAAAAGGATATCGGCAAGCGCAAGGCGGAGAGACAGATATGCGCTGTCACGCGTACCTGCCGAAAGATAATCGCAACTTCGGCGGAAATCTTCTCCGAAACTCATCGAAAGGCTTGTATCAACATCGAACGACGAATATTTCCCGCCCGTTGCGACGGAAAAATAATCACTCGCTCGTTTTCCGATACGCGGCGCGATCATGCCTTTCATATGGTCAGCCGCTTCCTCAATGACTCTCATCGCGGTTTCATAGGCTTTATGTTTGACGCTAAGTTCGTTGATGCGCGCATTCAGCGAATTGCGTTTTCCTACCAAGGATGCAACGTCACCGAGTTTCGCCTCCAACGCGGCACAGGCAAGTTCGTCATGACGCGCCTGCTCAATAAGGATATCTTGCTGTTGACCGTAAAATTTGAGTTCACGGTCAACGGTTGCGCGGTCGCGCTCGGGCAGAGTTGCTCCTTTTGCGTTCTCGGCAAGAAAATCAAAATCAACGTTTTCGGAAACCGCCGCAAGTTCGTTTTGCTTTGATTTCCAAACTACTTCCTTCTTTTCGACATCGGAAATCAACGCGCGGAGTTTTTCAATTTCTTCGGAATAATCATCGCCCCTCGAAACAGGCACAACCCCCGACAACGTTCCGAAAAGTTCGTCGTTCAGAACTTTCGCGCGTTCTTCACAACGCATCAATTCCGATTTGCGCGATTCGATGCGCATCTTCACCGTTTTTTTCTGTTGTTCAACGGCGGAAATGCGAGCGTTCAGCTCGGCTTTTGAGGAATCGTTCCGTTTTTTCGACGCAGCAAACATCAAAGCACCCGAAACGGCAGCAATCGCCGCAACACCGAAACAAGCAACAGCAGGAATCTGACCGATCATGAAATAAAGCACGACACCGGCAACCAAACCAAGCGCCGCCATAACAAACGCCGCAATCCATGACTTGCCCGACTTTTTAGGCTCGGATAAGGAAGTCACCTCACCGGTTTCGATACCGTCCAACTCCGCTTGCGCGGATTTTATATCAGAAGCAAGAACAGAAGCATTCCGTTTTTCCAAAAGAAGTTCGGTGTTCTTTGCATTGAGCGCGCCGATGTTTATTTCGCGGCCGCGAAGCAAGGCTCTTGCCGATTCGTATTCTTTGCCTGCAATTTCATGCTCGGAAATCACTCGGTTTATGTTTTGCAACCGAAGAAGGCTTTCGTATTTTTCGATATTTTTCCGTTCGGCTTCAAGGTTTTCGAGCCGTTCTGCACCCGCTTCAATCTTCAAAGCTCGGTTTGAAGTCTCGGTTTGAAGTCTCGTAACCTCTCGGCGCGCATCGGTGCAATCGGTAATCAATGCTTCAAGTTGATCGCGTTCCTTTTCCATTTTCGGAATCAAACCGCCGCCGAGACGGCTTTTTATTTCTTTTTTTGCCTCATTAAGGCGATGAAGCGCCTTTTCGGTGCCGACTTCTTCGTCAGCGCCGATCGCGATATTACGCAGACGTTCGGCAAGAACGTCGTCCTTGCTTTGAGGAACCGTGAGTTGACGGAAAAAGAGTGTTCGTGCGAAAACCTCCTCGCCTACGCCAAAAAAGACCTCGCCCGGAACCTCGCCTTTGAATTCGGGCTTGCCTGTCGAGCGATTTATGATCTCAACGGTTTCTTTTCCCGAGGGCAGACATTTACGATAAATATCATATCTCACTCCGTCGGCAGTAATAGCCAGAGCACCTTCGGAGATCTCACTGTCCCAAGGGGTGTAAAGTTTACGCTCGTTTTCGGGAAACGATTTTCTCGCACCCGTGAAACCATAAAAGACGAACTTTATGAACGCGGCAAGCGTTGATTTTCCGCTTTCGTTGGGGGCGGAAAGGATATTTATACCCGACGACGGAGTTACCGTCACCATTTTCAATTTTCCGAAAGAAGCAATTGCAATTTTTTCGATCCTGACGTTCATGCGCGCTCACCTCCCGAATAATCGACAACACTTCGGTCTTCGAGCGCGGCAATGCCGTATTTCAGCGCCAGCGCAAGCGATCTGTATTCATCGGTTCCTTTTTCGCAAGCCTCCATTTCGGCAACCATCTTGCGATAAAAAATGCCTTTTAACGTGTTTTCCTTTTCCAATTTTCCGTAATCGGGCGAAAGGAAGGTTTCGTCAATGATCTCGATATAATAAGGATATTCGCAACCGCGACCTATCTCATTTTCGAGAATCACAAAAGCGTTTTTGAGTTCGCCCGAAAGGCGAAGACGAAGCGCGGTATCATCGGTGAACGGTTTTATCGCAGCTCTTATTATATCAAGCGCTTCCATTTTTTCGTTCGCGGCAGAAATGTCGACAGTTATCTGCTCATAACGCGACTTTGAAAAACGATAGTTTTTAAGGTCAACTTTGCCCTTTTCAATCGTACCGTACATCGCACCTTTATATCCGAGTTCGTCAAAACTTCTGCCTTCGATACAGCCGGGATAGGAATAATAAACACCGTTTTCACATTGAAGGCCCGACGGTTTGTGTATATGCCCGAGCGCTATATAATCAAAGCCCGAATTTCCTATCTCCGACTTTGTTATAGGACCGGTGAGCGACGATGCGCCCGTCATATCGCCATGACAAACGAGGATATTAATACGGCTTTGGTCAAGGTCATGCCAATTTGAAACCGGGCTCGAAAGATGGTTTTTTGAAGTAAACGCAAAACCGTAAACGTCAACGCCCAAATCATCAAGATGAACGCATTCGCGTTCTGCTCCGAAAACGTGCACGTTTTTCGGGAATTCCGATGCTTCGTAAGGCGAACCGACGGTTAACGGATCATGGTTTCCGGGAGATATAAAAACATGCATATCTCCGCATTTCGCAAACTCGCGGACGAGCATTTCGCGCGTGTCGCGCGTTACGTATTCACTGTCAAAAAGGTCGCCGCTTATCAAGAACAGATCGACCTTGCGGTCGCGCGCAAACATAAGCGCCGAAGTGAAAGCGGCACGGAGTTCGGTGCGGCGTTTTTCGGACTCGCGCGGGGAAAACAGCGAAAAGGGCGAATCCAGATGAATATCCGCGCAATGGAAAACCTTTAACATATTTTTCACTTCCTTTTAAAGACAAATCAAAGCCGACATCGTTCCGCGCACTGCACCGTCGCGGCGATGAGAGAAAAAACGGTCCCCGTTGCATTTCGTGCAAAGGTCGGCGCGGGATATATTCTCGGGCAAAATGCCCGATTCCTTCAAAATGAACTCATTGGCAAACGTCAGATCAAGCATGAATTTTTCGCCTGCGGGTGTGAAAAACGAAGCATATTCAGGCGAAACGGCAACAAATTCGGCAAAAACCTCTTTTCCGACCTCATAACAGCAAACCCCTATGCAAGGACCGATCGAAGCGAGGATATTCTCGCGTTTTGCTCCATGATGTTCCATGAGCGAAATCGCGTTTTTCGTTATTCCTCCGACCGTTCCGCGCCAGCCCGCATGAACCGCGGCGCAGACCTTTCTTTCCTTGTCGCAGAGCAAAACGGGAACGCAATCGGCGGTTCTTACCGATAAAAGAAGATCCCTTTCAACCGTCACAAGCCCGTCAACGCCATGATCGTAAGGCGGCAAGGTCAATCCCCTTCCCCGATCGGCATCGGTGACAAGCTCGACAACCGAAGTATGCGTTTGATAACTACGGCAGACATCGGTCACGTCAAGACCGAAAACCTCGGCGGCGATGCGGTGATTTTCAAAAACGTTTTGTTCGCTGTCCCTTTTGTCGCCTGCTCCGACGGCAAAATTCAACGAAGAAAATTCAGCCTCGCTGACACCGCCGTTGCGAGTGAAAAAGGCATGTTTGATGCCCTTTTCGGCAAAAAGCCTGCTTTGGTAATAAGGCGTTATACCGTCAACATAAACAAAATCGTTATTCAAAGCAAAAACCTCGCACAAAAAACAATTTATCAATATATTATATCAAATAAAAAAAGAAAAGTAAACAAAAAGAAGAGCATTCGCTCTTCTTTTATCGCTTATTAACTTGCGCTTTCGTAGAGTTATATAAAAAGGACGGGATGACCGTCCTTTTTATTCTTTAATTATTCGGCAGCTTCTTCAACGGGAGCTTCTTCCACAACCGCTTCAACCGCTTCTTCGACAGCTTCTTCAACGGTTCCGTCATCTTCAAGGAGAGCGCGGATCGAGAGAGAAAGTCTTCTTCTTTCAAAATCAGCAGCAGTGATCTTAACGGTGACCTTATCGCCGACCTTCAAAACACTTGCAGGGTTAGCGATGGGTTTGTCCGAGATCTGGCTGATGTGAATGAGACCGTCGAAATCGGGGAAGATTTCGGCAAATGCACCGAAGGGCATGATCGAAACGATAGTTGCATCTACAACATCGCCGATGTTATAGTTTTTCTGGAAAATGTTCCAGGGATCGTTTTCTTCGGTCTTATAACCGAGAGAAATTCTCTTCTTTTCTTTATCAACAGCCTTGATGTAAACGTTGATAACGTCGCCTTCGTTGAGAACTTCGGAGGGCTTTTTAAGTCTGCCCCAAGAAAGTTCGGAGATGTGAAGCATGCCGTCAACAGGACCGAGGTTGACAAACGCGCCGTAATTCATGATAGCGCGAACCTTGCCTTCGAACTTATCACCTTCCTGAACGTTAGCGAAAAATTCTTCTTCGGCAGCCTTGCGGGAAATGCGGCTGGAAGCCTTGATAGAGCCGACAGCTCTCTTTCTCTGTTCGTTGATATCAATGATCTTGAATTCAACGGTCTGGCCTTTAAGGGTTTCAAGTTCTTCGCCCTTGGGAACACCGGTCTGAGAAGCAGGAATGAAAACCTTGCTCGGGCCGTAAAGCGCGATAACGCCTGCATAACCTTTTTCGTTCTTGATGATTTCCTTGACGGTACCGGTGATGATCTCGCCCGATTCGCTCGCAGCTTTGATCGCTTCCCAATACTTGTGCATATCGATCTTCTTTTTGGAAAGAAGAACGGTGCCGTCGGAATCACTGAACTTACCGCAGATAACTTCAACTTCGTCGCCGACTTTGAAAAGCTCGTTGAGATCAACGCCGTTTTCGGCAGTGATTTCGTCGTACGGGAGAATTCCCGTATGCTTCGTACCAAGGTCAACCTTGACCTCGGTAGGATTGACGGCGGAAACGATTCCGGTTACCCTTTCACCTGTATTTAAAGTTTTGAATGACTGTTCGAGCATCTCGGCAAAGCTGAGTTCCTCTCTTGCGATGTCTGACATCTTGTTGTAAACCTCCTGTATTATCCCGCTCGGAGTCGATGCTCCGGCGGCTATTGCGATTTTATTTGCAGAACGAATAAGCTCTGCGTGATTTTCAAGTTCGTTCGCCGATTCGATCATTATCGAATTCGGGCAGACAGAACCCGCAATGGCAAAAAGTTTTGCCGTATTAGAGCTGTTTCTTCCTCCGACGATGACCGACAGATCCGAAACAGAAGCCAATTCTTTGGTTTTCTTTTGGCGATTTTCAGTGACGCTGCAAATCGTTTCAAAAACGCGAACGTTAGGATAAAGTTCCTTGATCCTTTCACGGCAACGTTCCCATTCGGCACCCGAATAGGTTGTCTGAACCGCGAGAATACAATCCTCTTCGCTTTCGAAACCCGTTTCGTGAGCCTCATCGATCGCCTCTTTATCGGCAAAAACAACCTTTTTGCCTTTCGCCCAACTCATTATCCCCTGAACTTCGGGATGATTTGCGTCCCCGATAACGATAACCTTCGTCTCTTCGGGTTGAGCGTCAACTATTTTATGTATTTTAGAAACATAGGGACAGGTTGCGTCGATATATTCGATCCCGTTTTTTTCCAAAACTTCAAGGAGTTGTTTTTCGGTTCCGTGAGCTCGGAGAAAAACGATCGCATCCTCGGGAACATTCAAAATTTCCTCGGAACTGATGAACTCAACGCCGCGTTCGCGAAGCGTTTCGTTGAAAAGGCGGTTATGAATAAGTTCGCCGAGACAATAGATCTTTTTTTCGGATATGTCAAGGCTTTTATTTATCATATCGACAGCGCGCTTGACGCCAAAGCAAAAGCCGCTATATTCAGAAACTGTTATTTCAGCCATGATTATGCTCCGCAAAATCTTCACAAAGTTTTTCGAACGCATAAGCCGCAATTTCCTGCGAATTCGGGCGTTCATTGATCGCGGAATATTCTTCGTAGGTTATAGGTTTTCCGATATAAACATGAACCTTGCGGAAAACCGTCGGTTTCAGGTTCTTTTTTCCGTAGCAGATCGTAACGGGAAGCAAGGTTGCCTTTGTGCGCGATGCCATAAGCCCCATGCCCGCACGAACACTTTCGGGATCGGGAGATCCGCAAGGAATTCGCGTTCCCTGAGGATAAATGCCGACGTTTTTACCATCTTTCAAAACGTCACAAGTCTTGCGAAGAGCGGCAATATCAGATTCGCCTCGGTTGATGACGATGACGTTGCAGGATTTAATGATAAGCTTCATGACAGGGTTGTCAAGAAGTTCGCTTTTGCCCAACAAAAACAAGGGCTGTTTCACCGCGCCGGCGGTAAAAATCGGGTCAAAAAACGCGGTGTGGTTTGAAAAGGCGATATAACCGCCTTCCTTCGGTTCGTTCTCTCTGCCGTGAAACTCGGCGCGGAAAGCGACTTTCGCGATAACCCAAGCAAGACCGCGCACAAATTTATACGCACTCATGCCTTTACAACCTTATCAATAATTTCGATCGCATGCGCAAGCGTTTCTTCGATATCCAATTCCGAGTTGTCAAACATAACGGCATCATCCGCAGGAACTGCGGGAGCGATATCACGGTTGCTGTCATTTGCATCGCGCCATTTCATATCGGCAAGAACCTCTTCAAGCGTGGTTTCAACTCCACGCATTTGAAGTTCGACGAAACGGCGTTTCGCACGCGCCTCGACCGAAGCGGTGACGAAAATCTTAACCTGAGCATCGGGAAGAATAACCGTGCCGATATCTCTGCCATCCATGATAACATTATTCTCACGAGCAATGCTACGCTGGGTTTCAAGCAAAAATGCGCGCACTTCGGGAATCTTTGATACGTCAGATGCATATTTTGAGCAAAGCGGAGTTCTGATCTCATCTCCGATACGTTTTCCGCCGAGATAGACAGCACCGCCGCCGTTTTCGAGACGCATTTCGATATGTATCTCGGGAAGAACCGCGACAATTGCCGCAACGTCGTCAGAAGCGATTCCGCGTTCCGAAACGAAGAGACCGATAGTACGATAAAGCGCGCCGGTATCTATATAAACAAAGCCGTAATGCTTGGCGAGATTTTTTGCCAAGGTGCTTTTTCCCGAACCCGAAGGCCCGTCCAGCGCAATTTTAAATGTGTTTGAAAACATAAATATCACCAAATTAAGATTATATATGATTTTGAAGTTTTTTTCAATAGATTTTCTCAAAATTCCGCTTTGTTTTTGAAAAAATTCATTTTTTAATGTTATGTAATGAAAAAATCCTCAGCAAGGGCGGGACGCAAGCCTTGGGAGGATTTTTCCGATCATTCGGTTTTATCGCATTTATCGCGTTTGAATTCGAGAATATCGCCGGGTTGGCAGTCGAGAACGTCGCAGATCGCTTCGAGAGTTGAAAATCTTATTGCACTGACTTTGCCCGTTTTAAGTTTTGAAAGATTAACGTTTGCCACGCCGACCTTTTGAGAAAGTTCATTGAGCGACATCTTTCTGTCCGCCATAACGCGGTCAAGCCTTAAAATTATTGCCATTTCCCCACCTCGTCAAAGCGTTTCATCGACCTGAGTTTGAAGTTCCTCGCCATATTTGAAAATATAGGAAAGAACAAACAAAACGATCGCGGCAACAACAAAACCGCCGTAAGAATTGTGCGAGATATCGAATGATACAACCTTTTCGCTGTTGAACAGCGATTGCACGTCGTACGCGTGATAGGTCCATAAAACACTGACAAAATTGATTATTTCCAATGCCGCGCCGCCGACAAGCGAGAAGATCGCAAGTTTTTTTAAGCCGTTGGAAATATTGTTGCCGAAGGGGCGGCCATCTGCCATAGGCTTTATAATATCGCGTATCATTTTTACAAGCACGCAGCCGAGCGCAAACCGAACGTCAGCAAGAATCAAACCCGAAATAAAGTGAGCCTTGGCGGCATTTCCCTGCGGCAAAGCGTCATCAGCAAGCGTAAGTTTTGCCGAGCCTAATGTGATGTAGGTGTCTATTTCGCCCAAAAGCGAAATATCCACAAAAAACGCCGCGACCGCAAACCCCGCCGAAACGATAGCGAAAACAAGGAACGCAACGCCAAGCGCCTTTAAAATATTATCCAGTTTTTTTACATTCTCTCCAAATTTGTTCATGACAATTCCTCTCCGTGTATTGTTTACGAAAACAATATAACACATGTTTTTGCGTTTGTCAACTATTTTTTAACGATAATCGTTAATTTTTTTATTTGCAAAACAAAACGGCAAGAAAAGCCTTGCCGTTTTTGAAGTTATACTCTTGCGATATATGATGTAACACCCACAATAGTTTCTCCGTCGATTTGAAGCGGTGACGGACGATCATATTCAACCTTGATCTCTTTGCCGCTTATAACGCTGACCGCGTTTTTGTGTTTGATATGCTCGCCCTTGAACAGCGAGGGGAAGATCATAAGCGTGCGGAGCTTGCCCGTGTTGTGGAACACCATAACAGAAAGCTTTTTATCCTCGCCAAAACGCTCCTGTTTGGGCGCGGGCATCATGCCTCCGCCGTAATATCTGCCGTTCATTGTCGGCGCAAGCCAGACATTTTTGAATTCATATTCCTCACCGTCAACGGTGATCTTTGCATTGGTCGGTTTGTAACGGAACAAAAGACCTTTTATCGCGATAGCGGTATAATTCACGGGTTTGTCCGAAACGGCTTTTTGTTTATCGCCTTCTTCACAGCAATAACCGTCAATGCCGTAACCGACGCCGTTGATAAATTCATAAGTGTTGCCGTTGACTGTAACTGTGGGGAGATCCTTTACGTACTTATCGATACAAAACGAAGGGTCCGAGCCCTTTTCCATTCCGATGTCACGAACGAAATCGTTGCCGCTTCCGACAGGATAAAGATAAAGGCGGTTTTTGACGTTCAGGCCTCTCGTTTCGTTCACAAAACGGTTCAAAGTGCCGTCGCCGCCGCAAAGGACGATTTCATCGGATTCATCGACCGAAGCGAAAAAATCAGTATAGTTTTCGATTTTCGTTATATCAAGATAAGAAACCCGATCGGAGGATTCGGAAAGCCTCACGGTATCTTCGTTAACACCGCCGCCCGCATGAGGATTGTACAAAACATATTTCATAACAATCAACCCCTTTATTAACATCGTTTTGACCTTTTATATCTCCGCAAGGTAAATTCAATGTTAAGAAATGCTGTTTTTGCGTATTTTTTGTCGATTTTAGGTTCAAATCAACCCTATCAGCCATTCGGCGGTAAAAACGGTAACGCTTGAAACCACGGCGACGAAGGTCAATCCCTTTCCCATAACCGCAAATATCACCGCCGCGACAAGACCCGCCGTCGCTGCAATCGGGCTTCCCGTTGCATAAAGCGCGGTCGGGAAAGTCATCGCCGCCAGCACGGCATAAGGGATATAATAAAGGAACGAGCGGACAAAACGGTTAGTTATCTTCTTGCGGACAGCCGCAAACGGGATCGCACGTATCAGATAAGTCGAACCGGCAAGGATAAGGAGGTAGATCCAGAATTCTTTATTCATTTTCTTCCTCCTTTACGGGGAATAAGATCGCGCCGAACGTTGCCGCGACAACGGCAGAGATACTCACCGCAAGCCCATTTGAAACGTTTTGAAGAAAAGGAACGTAATAAAATACGCAACTCAGCGCAACCGCAACGCCGATCACCGAAATCAATTTCAGCGACTTCTTTGCTTTGGGCGCGATTATCGCGATGAACATTCCGTAGATCGCAATACAAAGCGCGCTCATTATGTTTTCGGGCAAAACATTTCCGAGCAAACTTCCCAAAAGCGTTCCGAATGTCCAACCGAGATAGGGCATGACCGACAAACCCATGAAAAATTCGGTGCTCACCTCATTTTCAACCGAAGCAACGGCGAAGATCTCATCAGTCATAAAAAAGCCGAGCAGCCAACGCTTGATTCCTCGGAATTCCGGCGAAACCTTCTGGGACAGCGAAACCGACATGAAAGAATATCTTATATTGATCGTTAACTGTGACACGAGCATCTCGATATATTGCGCGGGGTTGACCATTATGCCGATCCCCGCAAGTTGGCCCGCAGAGGTGAGCGTTGTCATCGAAATTATGACCGCCTGCCACCAAGCAAAGCCATAGGAAACGGCAAGTATTCCGAACGTGAACGATACCGAGAGATATCCAAGCCCGATCGGAACCCCCGAGCGGAGCCCTTTTAAAAACCCATTCATCGGTAACAAAACCTGCTTTTTACAAATTTCTCCGACAAGTTTATCACACAAAGCCCGATAATTCAAGCGCAGAAAACAAAAAGGACGGTTCAAAACCGTCCTTTTTATGTTTTTTGATTATTCGGCAACAGCGTATTGATCTGCGAGATCAGCGATAGTGCCGTCTTCGAGCATAGCTTTCAACGATGCGTTGATCATATCAAGAAGTTCGGTGTTGCCCTTCTTGACTGCGATGCCATACTGTTCATTTTCGAACGCGTCAGCGTCTTCAACGATTTTAAGGCCTTCGTTGTCGTTTACGTACTTTTTAGCGGTAGCAGAGTCGATAACAACAACTTCGCATTTGCCGTTAACGAGTTCCATGACAGCGTCGGTACCTTTTTTGAAGGATTCATATTCATAACCGCCGTCTTTGCCGAGATCCTTAACGCAGGATTCACCGGTGTAGCCCTGGATTACTGCGATCTTCTTGTCAGCCATATCGGATGCCTTCGCGATAGTTGAATCTTCTTTAACGATCATGACCTGAGTTGCATTGTAATAAGGGATCGAGAAATCAACTTCTTCAGCTCTTTCGGGATCAATGGTCATACCTGCGATAACGGCATCAACCTGACCGTTTTTAAGAGCGATGAGGAGGGAGTCGAATTCCATGTTTTCGATGACGGCAGTCTTGCCGTTATCTTCGGCGACCTGTTTTGCGATAGCCATGTCGATACCGTCGAATTCGCCGATGACGCCTTCACTGGCGATGAATTCAAAGGGAGGGAATTCTGCGTTGGTACCGAAAACGATTGCGTTTTCGTCTTCCTTATTTCCGCAGGCAGCGAAGCAAAGAACAAGCATGGAAACCGCAAGGACGAGGGAAACGATTTTTGCGAGTTTTTTCATAAGTAATTCTCCTTTTATTATGTTTTATAAAACTTTACTTAGGAACGATTTGGTGCGGTCGCACTGAGGATCGTCAAAGATCTGTTCGGGGGTGCCGCTTTCGATGACATAGCCTTCATCCATAAACAGAATCCTCGTTCCGACTTCGCGGGCGAAGCCCATTTCGTGCGTGACCACGACCATGGTCATACCGCTTTTCGCAAGGTTTTTCATAACATCCAAAACCTCGCCGACCATTTCGGGATCGAGCGCGCTCGTCGGTTCATCAAAAAGCATTATTTCGGGTTCCATCGCAAGCGACCGCGCGATCGCGATACGTTGCTTCTGACCGCCCGAAAGTTGAGCGGGATAAGAATCCGCTTTATCGGCAAGGCCAACCATTTTAAGAAGTTCCTTGCCTTTTTCGATCGCCTGCTCTTTCGTCAACTTTTTAAGTTTGACGGGCGCAAGCGTTATATTTTCCATAACCGTAAGGTGAGGGAACAAATTGAAATGTTGGAACACCATTCCCATTTTCTGGCGAACCTGATTAACGTTCACCTTGGGAGCGTTTATTTGTTGGTCATTAACCCAAATTTCGCCTTTGTCAGCGGTTTCAAGCAGGTTGAGGCAACGCAAAAACGTACTTTTCCCCGAACCGGAAGGACCGATGACAACAACGACCTCGCCGTCATTGATCTGCTCGTTGATTCCGCGAAGGACTTCGTTTTCGCCGAAACTCTTATGAAGACCGTAAACTTTTATCATTTCGTTTACCCCCTTCCTATCTCACGTCGGACTTTCTCAACTTCTTTTCGACCGCGCCGAGAAGGAGCGTCAAAAGTTTGATGAGCAAGAAATAGATGATCGCGGTACCGATAAGAGGCATGAATGCCTCGAAAGTTGCACTTTTGATCTGATCGCCCGCCTTTTGGATATCGACCAAGCCGACGTAACCGACGATCGCGGTTTCTTTGATAAGCGTTATAAACTCGTTGCCGAGCGCAGGAAAGATGTTTTTCAGCGCTTGGGGAATGATGATGCTTACCATCGTTTGCGACCCGCTGAGACCGAGCGAACGACCGGCTTCGGTCTGGCCTTTATCAATCGAAAGAATGCCGGCACGGATAATTTCGGAAACGTAAGCGCCCGAGTTGATCGAAAAAGCGATCGCAGCGATGATCCATTTTGACCAATGGATATTCGCAAACACGATAAAATAAATGATCATAAGTTGCGTGACCGAAGGCGTTCCGCGGATAACGTCGGTATAGACCTTGCCGATCATATTCAAAAACTTATTTTTCGAAAGGTTGCAACAAGCGATCAGAAAACCGATGATAACTCCCAAAAATGCGGCAAGCAGAGCGATCTTGACCGTAACTCCGATGCCGTCAAAAATGAGCATATATCTATCTTCTTTGATAAAACACTTTTCAAACGTTGCAAAAATATCGTCTTTCCAAGCGATGAGCCAATCCATTTATTCCTCCGAGGTATCCAAAACATTGAAAAATGCATAGACAAACATAATTATACACACATAATATCATACCGATGAATAAATTGCAAGTTTTTGTTTTAATTAAAAACGACTCGGAATCCGTGAACCGAGCCGTTTTCATTTTATTTATTCACTTTTTTCTTATACGAATTGAATTTCGCCGCAAAAACCCCGAACATGGCGAGATAAATCGCAATGATCACGGCATAGATAATCGCCAAGACAACGTTATCATATACCGTAAGACTAAGGATCAGCTGCGGAACGAGTATACAGAAAAACAGGCTCACCAGAGGAAGCACCCTTCCCTTATAAACGCGTTCCATCATCTGCAATCGAGAAGCATCGTCGCAAAATATTTCCTCGTCACCGTTCATTTCTCTTGCAGACTTTCTGAAATAACTGTACCCTGCGTAGTCCTGGATATATTCCCAGCCGCAATCCTTAAACATCTGAACATATTCGTCCTTATGCTCCAAACCGTCTTGGTTATAATCGAGTTGATAAACGACGTCTTCGGGTTCGCATTGAACAAAATGAAAGATCCCCAGCCCCGAAACCTTGACGAATTTCCAGCCCGCCTTATTCTTTGCTCTCAGATATTCCTGCTCTTTCTCGTGGTCTACGATAGAGAAATATTTAAATTCTTTTTTGATCTTCATTTTAAATCTCCTCCTGCGCGGTTTTATATAAACGCTCGATCCGTTTCAATTCAAGGCCGAGAACTTCTCTGCCGAGTTCCGTTATCTCATAAATCTTTCGTTTTTCTTCTTCACGCACGAATTTTATAACCCCGTCCTTCTCCATTTTTGAAAGACTGCCGTACATCGTCCCGGGAGCAAGCTTGATCGCTCCGTCGGTCAATCTTTCAACGGTCTGAACGACTCCGTAACCGTGATTCTGCTTTCTGAGACAAAGCAATATATAAAACGCGGTTTCTGTCATCGGAACATAAACTTTTTTTATATGCTGATCCATAAGCCCTCCTTGTTTTTCAGTGCGATACATCGCACCGCGATATATCTTTCGGTCGTAGTATATCGCACTTCGATATATTTGTCAAGTGTTTTTTAAAAAAAATTTCGGCTCGAAGCAAAATGCTCCAAGCCGAAAGAAAGAATTTATGAAGTTTTTTCAGTCGTCAACAGACGAGTCGGTCGCGGAGGCATAAATAGCCATAACTTCCTCGGAAGGCGCTTTGCTGAGAAGCGATGCGACAACTGCGGCAACGAGACCTGCGACAAAACCGGGAAGGATTTCGTAAATGCCGGTAGGAGCAACGACAGCATCGGTGATCGTGTTCGTGAAGAGCAAAAGCCATGCAATATCAACGACAGCACCGACGATGATGCCCGAACATGCGCCGACATAATTAAGACGTTTCCAGAAGAGAGAAAGAATGACAACGGGACCGAACGATGCGCCGAACAAGCCCCAAGCGTTTTCGACCATGTTCATGATATCGCTTGCCCAACTGCTGCCTTCGATGCCTGCTTTCGCAATGAAGAAAGCAACAACCGAAACGACAAGAACAACGATTCTGCCCACCCAAAGGATCTCTTTATCCGATGCCTTTTCCTTGCGAACAAGGGGTTTGTAAAGGTCACTCGTGAACGCGGAAGAAGCAACGAGAAGTTGGGAATCGGCAGTTGACATTGCCGCCGCGACGATCGCCGCGAGCAGAATGCCGACGATGAATTTCGGGAAAATATCCTGAACAACTGCGATGAAGATGTTTTGCTGATTGCCGTCGGGAAGCAAGGTTGCCGCAAGCGAAGAACCGTCGGAAAGAAGGAAGGTTCTGCCGAGGATCGAGATCGCGATAGCAGCGCCGAGCGTTAAAACAACCCAAATGATCGCAACCGTTGCGGATTTCTTGATCATCGAGGGTTTTTCGATAGCCATGAAGCGAACAAGGATATGAGGCATGCCGAAATAACCGAGACCCCAAGACAAGCCGGTCACGATATCACGCCAGTCCGCCGTGAAGGGATTTGTGCCGAAAGGAGTGATGCCTTCGGCGAACGCACCGGAATAAGAAGCGTCGAAATTGCCCATTGCCATAACGATCGGAACGGCAAGGAGCGCGATCAACATAAGCAAGCCCTGGAAAAAGTCGGTCCAGCAGACCGCTTTATAACCGCCGAGGAAGGTATAAGCAAGAATAAGCAATGCAAAAATACCTACGGCGACCATCGGTTTGTCCGCAAGTTGGGGAATGACCGCACACATAACGTTTTTACCCGCAACGAACGCGGATGCAACATAGACCGTGAAACTTACCAAAAAGATGATCGCGGAAACGATTTTAAGAACCGGGCTCTTTGAAGCGAAGCGGTTCGTGAGGTACTGCGGAAGTGTGATGGAATCGCCCGACGCACGCGAAAAGCGGCGAAGGCGTTTTGCAACAAAGATCCAGTTCGCGGCAGTGCCGAGCGCAAGACCGATACCGATCCAGACCTGACCCATACCGAAAGCAAGAATACTTCCGGGAAAACCCATAAGAAGCCAGCCGGACATATCCGACGCTTGGGCGCTCATCGCGGTTACCCAAGGCCCCATAGAACGTCCTCCGAGGAAATAATCCTTCTCACCGCCTTCTTTCGAGCGGAAGAAGAAATACAATCCTACGCCAAGGACAAGCAAAAAATACGCAACAAATGCAAGCAAATCCAAGCCCATTCGTTGTCCTCCTTTAGTTTGTTAACATTATAAAACGTTTGTATTATAACATAATAAAATCCCAATTGCAACCATTTTATTACGAAAAACGCAAAACAGATCATAAACCCATTATTATCAACACATTTCGCGTTGTTTCCGACGACGCGTCAAACCGAATTTATGAAAAAAGAATCGAAAATCCCAAAATGCGAGACTGCCTAAAATGCTTGATTTTAACGCAAAGGTATGATATATTTAACACAAGAAGGGGGTATACAAATGAAGGTTTGCATAATCACTATAAATGATCACATAAACATCGGCAACAGATTGCAGAATTATGCGGTACAAGAGTTGTTGAAAGATCGAGGCTTCGAGGTTTCAACACTTATTTATGAATCGTACGACGGCGAGGCAAGCAAACTTTACAAATTAAAAGCATACATAAAAAACCTTTTGGTAAAAGCCAATGTTTTTACTTCGGATTTTTATATTAAATCCGTCAAAAAAAGCCCCAAAATGTTACTTGTCAAAGAATTTAACAAGAAACATATCGTGTCGACAAAGAAGTATTTTTTCAAGAGTTCCGACATGGCAAAATACAAAGACGATTTCGATTATTATTGTGCCGGAAGCGACCAGATATGGAATGCCGCTCTTGTTCAAAACCGCGATTTCTTCTTTATGCAATTCGCACCCTCCGAAAAAACCTTTTCTTTCTCGGCAAGCATGGGCACCACGTACATCAACGAAAAATACCTTGACAACTATCGTCGAGGATTCGAACACGTGGGCAATATCTCGGTTAGAGAAACAAGCGTCCGAGAGTTGATCAAAAAAATGGTCGGCAAAGACGCCACAGTTCTTTCGGACCCCACTCTTCTTATCGACAAAAACAAATGGTTGTCTGTTGCCGAAAAGCCAAAAATCGAGTTGCCCGAAAAATATTTGGTCACCTATTTTTTGAGCGCTCCGACTGATTCTCAAAATTCATATATCGAAAAATATGCCAAGGAACACGGTTTGGCGGTCATAGACATTAACCAGAACTACTATGACCATGTTGGACCGTTGGAATTTTTATATCTTATCGCAAATTCCGAATTCGTTTTCACCGACTCGTTTCACGGCACCGCCTTTTCCATAATATTCGAAAAAGACTTTCTGGTGTTCCAACGGAATAACGTATACGATATGTCTTCCAGAATAACCACCATTTTAGAAAAGTTCAAGCTTGAAAACCGATTCTTCAACGGTGATAATAACCGCATTGACGAATCTTTGCTCGAACTGATAACCGATATCAAAAATCAGAACACCGAGCATACAAACGCAATCATCGAAAGCGAAAAGCATATTGCAAACGACTTTTTAAACAAGGTTTTCGTCAAAAAGGATTGATTATGAACTGTTATGCAGCCTTCGCAAAAAACGAAGATATAAGAAAACTCGGATCATCCGGCGGAATTTTCCCCGTGCTCGCCAAAACTCATATTCTGAACGGCGGAATAGTATACGCATCAATTTACGACGAGCAGTTAAACGTTAAATTCACTCGGATAGATAACGAAGAACTTTTAGAGAAGAGCTTCACTTCAAAATATGTTCAAAGTAGGTTAGGCGATACTTTCCGCAAACTGGAAACCGACTTAAAAGACAACCGCAAGGTGTTGTTTTGCGGCACGCCTTGTCAAGCGACGGGCTTGCGTGAATATCTGCGAAAAAAGCGAATCAACTGTGACAATCTGTTAATAATCGACATCATATGTCACGGAGTTCCGAGCGAAACCGTTTTCCATAAATTCATGAATTGTCGTTATGAAAATTGCACTTCAATTAACATGAGAAACAAAGACCTCGGCTGGAATTGGGGTCGTTATGCATGGAAAATGCGTTTTTCTGACGGAAGCGAAGAAACCGTTCCGCAAGCAAATATAGCATATATGAAAGGATTTATCTCAAACATATATCTACGTCCATCATGCTATCACTGCGTGGCGAAAACGAATGTCGGATCTGATATTACGTTGGGTGATTTTTGGGGCATCAGCAACATAAACGAGAAAATCCCGACAAGATACGGTGTCTCTTGCGTGATCATCAGAACCGAGGCGGGACAAAACGCATTTTCGCAAAGCAGCGATGACATCGAGTGCTTTAACGCAGACTACAAAGATATTTTATCCGGCAATCCGAGTTTGGAAAACTCCGTCGCCAAGCCTGTCTATCGCGCGCGCTTCTTCAAAAAAATGATTTCTTGTCCCGATTCCGATATGGAGAATTTGATCGATTCAATGAGTTCTCCCTCTCTGATAAACAAGATAATCAACAAAGCATATAAAAAGCTACCCAAAGGCGGCACCGGCGTTCGTGACTTGACCGATAATAACGAGAAAGTCTTTTATTCAAAAAAAGAAAGTTGTTGTGCTTGCAGCGCTTGCTTTTCGGTTTGTCCTGTCGATGCAATCTCCATGAAGAAAGATAAGGAAGGCTTCTTTTACGCCGTTATCGATTCGACAAAATGCATTGATTGCGGAGCATGCAAGCGTGTCTGCCCGTTCGCTTCCTGAGTCCCCTAAATTCTCCGAAGACAAAAAAGCCTTTTGCTGATTTAAGCAAAAGGCTTTTTATGTTCTTTTTCAAAGGGATAATTGCGAGGTCTCCATACTCTGTCCGAGCAAGTGTTTAATCGTATAAATATATACTTCCCATAACACGAGAAACAACGATATTTTCCAATATCTCTATGTTGGGGACTTCGGCACTGTTTTTTATAAAATATCCGTCGCAACACGAGAAGAAAGATGCTTCACTGCCAACCACCGTTGCGGTTTCAACAAATTCGTATGTTTCATTTATCGTATCGGTGTATGAGTATGTTTCTTTTGATAGGTCTAATTTAATATCAATGTTGACTTTGGTTGCTTCAATTTCAAATGCTACACTTGAATCGTTAACATCAATTGTTTTTCGATATTGTTCTTTTAATCCTATGTATTGAGTAATTCGTAAATTTTCGGCTTCGTTAAAATCATTTCTTTGCCATTCGACTTTTTCATAAACTTCAAAAAATTCGCCCCAGTTATCCAAAGTAATGCTAATCTCGGTTAGATTAGTATGCGACACACCATTTGCATCAACATATTCTTTTTCTTTGGCAACAAAATCTTCGGGTCTATAATATGTTTCTGTGTTATACTTTAAGACGGTCTTTCCGTTTTCCTCTGCAATTTCCAAAACGCCGCTTGCACAGTTTTTATCAAGCGTAAAAATAAACTGATTAAGATCGGCAACATATTCCCATTTTGCGCTTTCGCCCTTGTAAATACAAGTGCCGTCTTCTTGCAAAGTGATTGTTGCAACTTGATATGTTATCTCATTATTAAAACGAGATTTAAGGGAGTTTGCTTTCCATTCTCCCATATAATCCGAAACAGATTGTTTATCGTTGTTATTCTCTTTTTTGCTATTATTACAAGCGGAAAATGAAAACAACGTCAAAACCGCTAATAACAGTACAAATAATCTTTTCATTTGTGGCGCTCCTACTGACGATTTCTTTGAAGTAATTATAACACAAATTCGTGAATAAAGCAACGGACAGAATCAATTATACCTAAATAAGCATCTTCTTCATTTTTCACGAAAAGCAATGAATTATAGGCATTTGGATGATAACGATAATAGTGCGAATATGGCAAACCGACAAAACAAAAACGCCCGAAAGCCCTGTATTCTCAAGACTTTCGGGCATTATTCATTTTACTCCCACTCATTTTTAGGATTCTTCTTTGGCTTATTTATGCCCTAAATATTATCCCAAACGGCGATTTTGAGCGCGTTTTTCTACCCATTATTTCATATCTCAAAAATTTTGTTGCAAAAAGTGTTGCAAAACTGTCTGCGGAATAGTGCCGAGTGGTTGCGATGTTATTATAAATAAAATCGCAGTTTATATACCCGCATTAACTGTTTGATAAACCCTCGTTTACACTTTGCTGTTTTTGCTTTAGCATTTTATTAAGCTTTGCAGTATTCCTTTTGATAATGGAATAAATGATAGCCCAAATGACGATGTAACCTACAACAAAAACTGCCGAGAAAACTATAATCGGTAGTATACCAAAGTCAAGCCAATCGTTGAGCAGATAGGTGCCGAGGTAGCTGATATATAAAACACCGCCGTGAATCAAAATTGCCACCATCAAGGGCAAGCGTTCGATTTGATAAATAGCATTCATACCACCTGTAATAAAGGCAAGTGCAGTGATTGAAAAGATGCCAATGCAGACCTGATTTACAGATAGCGTTTCAACAGCGGCAGTCTGCTGCAATATCAGATATACAATAGCCAAAACAATCGGGCCAATACCGGCAGCTACAAAGCCACGGCGCAAAAATTCCAAAACAAATTTTTTCATACTCCTTCGTACCTCCTTTTGATTTCCGCAAAACAACGTCGGGAAACATATTCCCGATAACCGCA
>JAZSNS010000028.1:0-1850 GCA_045536535.1 Eubacteriales bacterium
CAATGAACCCATGCCCGTGCGGTTATTACGGTCATCCTACCGTGCCGTGCAGATGCAAGGAATCGCAGATCGAAAAATATACGGGCAGAATTTCGGGTCCGCTTCTCGACCGAATAGATCTTCAGGTTTCTTTGCCGCCCGTTTCCGCCGCCGATATTGCCGACAGCAAAGGTGCGCTCGCAGAACCGTCGTCCGAGATCAAAAAGCGCGTTAATGCCGCAAGAAAACGTCAGACCGACCGCCTTGCGCCTTACGGTTTTACGTGTAACGCAAAAATGTCGCCCAAAGCGATACGTGAGCTTTGCGTTATCACCCCCGAGGCTTCCGCGATCCTTAATAAAATCATGGAACGCTCGACCGTTTCCATGCGTTCATACGATAAAATTATCAAAATTGCACAAACTATTGCCGACCTTGCGGGCAGTGATGTGATATTACCCGATCATGTTATAGAGGCTTCGTATTTTCGGACTTTGGATAAAAAGTACAAAAAGTGATGTGTCAAATTTTTAAGACAATTACGATAGTTTTCCACAGGTTCTGTGGAAAACCCTGTTGAGAACGTTGAAAACTATGATAATATCCACATTTTTCGACCTGTTCATATCTTTTTTTGCGAAAAAATAAGTTTGTTGCTTTTGTCTAAATAACAGATCAAGAGTTTAGAAATTTTTGGAGCGAGTAAAATGACACTCAAAAAAATAGCCGAAATTTTGGCTGAAAGAAAAATATTGCTGAAAACCGACGAAAAAACCGACAGTTTTTTCTCACAAATAGAAAACCTTTCCTGCGACTCGAGAGCCATTCCCGAGAACACTCTTTTCTTCGCAAAGGGCGTTAATTTCAAGCGCGAATATCTCATTTCCGCAATCGAAAAGGGCGCTGTTGCGTACGTTTCCGAAAAAGATCTCGAGGTCGATATTCCGCTTATCCTCGTTTCAGATGTCCGCAAGGCGATGTCGTTTGTCGCGCGCGGCTTTTACGGCGATATGACCGAATCCTACCCCCTCATCGGCCTTACGGGAACGAAGGGCAAGACCTCGACGCTCTATATGCTCGAAAGCATTTTCCGCGAGAAATTCGCAAAAATCGGCGTTCTTTCCACAAACGAAGCCCGTTGCGGCGAAAAAACGTGGAAAAAAACGGGTACGACCCCCGAAGCGCTCGAACTTTTTTCGATCTTAAACGGTTTTCGCGAAGAAAAAGCCGAAGCGTCGATCATGGAGGTTTCGTCCCAAGCGTTAAAATACGATCGCGTTAACGGTCTTACTTTCTCCGTTGGCGCATTCCTGAACCTTGCGCCCGACCATATCAGCCCGACGGAACATTCGTCTTTTGAGGATTATAAAGAGTCGAAAAAAATGCTCTTTCCGCTTTGCAGAAAATGCGCGCTCAACCTCGATGACCCGTATGCCGATGAATTTTTAACCACTGCGCCGCGCGAAAATATCATAACTTTCGGCACTTCTTCCGCCGCCGATATTTATGCTTATGATATTACGGAGGACAGGCTCGGCTCGTCTTTTTCCGTCAAAGGCTTAATAAATATTGAAAATATGCGCATTAATATGCCCGGCAGGTTCAATATTCTCAATGCGCTCTGCGCCGTGACTTGTGCGTATGCGATCGGATTTTCCGAAAATGATATAAAAAACGGTCTTGCAAAAGCCTCTGCATCGGGTAGACTTGAAGTCGTCGAAAAGAACGGCATTACCGTTCTCGTCGATTATGCGCATAATAAATCGTCTTTTGAGGCGGTTTTCGAATATGTCGATAACTTTTACCCCGACTCCAAAAAGATTCTTCTTTTCGGCTGCATAGGCGACCGTGCGCTCGACCGCCGCATCGAT
>JAZSNS010000032.1:0-2519 GCA_045536535.1 Eubacteriales bacterium
CCGCACCGCTTGCACGAGGGCAAGAATATCGCGCTTATCTTTGAAAAAACCAGCACAAGAACCCGTTGTGCCTTTGAGGTCGCAGGTGCGGATCTCGGCATGCATCCCGTTTATCTCGACCCGTCGGGATCGCAGATCGGCAAAAAGGAAAGCATTGCCGACACCGCGCGCGTTCTCGGAAGAATGTTCGACGGCATCGAATATCGCGGGTTCGGTCAGGAGATCGTCGAGGACCTCGCGAAATATGCGGGCGTTCCCGTTTGGAACGGTCTGACGAACGAATTCCACCCGACACAGATCCTTGCCGATTTCATGACGATCATCGAACAATTCGGCACTCTTTCGGGCAAAAAACTCGTTTATATGGGCGATGCAAGATATAACATGGGCAATTCGCTTATGGTCGGCTGCGCGAAAATGGGCATGCATTTTGTTGCCTGTGCTCCGAAAAAATATTTCCCCGACGCTTCGCTCGTTGCCGAATGCGAAAAGATCGCAAAAGAAACCGGTGCGGTTCTTGAATTTATCGAAGATCCTGTTGCCGCAACCAAAAATGCCGATGTTATCTATACCGACGTTTGGGTTTCGATGGGCGAACCGTCAGAGGTTTGGGAAGAACGCATTCGCGAACTTTCCCCTTACCGCGTAACAATGGAAATCATGGATAACGCCGGCGCACAATGCAGGTTTATGCATTGTCTCCCCGCGTTCCACGATCTTGGCACTGCTGTCGGCAGAGAAATTCACGAAAAATTCGGTATCGACTGCATGGAAGTTACTCATGAGGTTATTGAGAGCGACCGTTCGATCGTTTTCGACGAAGCCGAAAACCGCATGCATACCATCAAAGCCGTTATGGCGGCAACGCTTTAAAAACAAAACGGCTGAATTTTCAAGTGGGCAAAATCAAAAAACAGAAATTAAGGAGCAAAAATGAAAAAAATCGTATTGCTGCCATTGGACGAAAGACCCTGTAATTACATATATCCTCAAAGCATATTCAACAACGATGATATTAAAATAACAGTTCCCGATATGAGCATTATGGGCGACAAAAAGGTCCCTGCGGATCACGAAAAGATAGTTCGGTTTTTGCTCGATGAAACAAAGGATGCATACGGTCTCGTTATTTCGATCGACACTCTGCTTTACGGCGGTATCGTTCCGAGCAGGCTTCATTATTTTTCCGTTCAGGAACTTAAAGAAAGGCTTGACGTTATCAGGAGGATCAAAGAAAATAATCCCGATATTATCATCTATGCCTTCAATTTGATTATGAGATGTCCCCAATATTCAAGTGCGGACGAAGAACCCGATTATTATGATTATTGCGGCTTGGAAATTTTCAAATACGGATATTTTAACCACAAAAAAGAATTGGGGGTTATATCCAACGAGGAGTTGACTGCTTTCAATGCATTGAAGGTTCCCGAAAAAGAATTGAAGGATTTCCTTACAAGACGCGAGATCAATTGCGCCTTGAACATCGAAACGCTTGATCTTCTCGAGGAAAAGGTTGTAGACTTTTTGATAATCCCGCAAGACGACTCCAGCGAATTCGGTTGGACAGCGATAGACCAAAGAAAGATCAGCAAAATAATCAGCCAAAAAAGTCTTCAACTCTCGGCTTATATGTATCCCGGCGCCGACGAGGTTGCAAACACCTTGCTTTCTAAATTGGTTTTGAAAATCGAGAAAAAAAGACCGTTGTTTTACGTTAAATATAACAGCGTCAATGCGCCTAAAACAATTCCTTTTTTAGAAGACAGGCATTTGGATCTGACTGTAACCTATCAAATCTTGGCCGCGGGCGGACTCATCACCAAAAACCTGAGCGAAGCAGATATTGTGTTGTTTGTCAACGCAAACGGAATCGCGATGATGGAAGAGGCGACCCTTGACCATAAATGCGACAGAGGAATGACCACATTTAGAAACATGCCGGAATTCATGGAATTTATGGATTATTGCGTGAATGACCTGAATAAAAAGGTGGCCGTTGCCGACGTAGCAACGATAAACGGCTCCGATTTTGAGTTGGTTGCTATGATGCAGCAAAAGGAGTTGTTGCTTAAAGTTGCTTCTTATGCGGGTTGGAATACGTCGAGTAACACCTTGGGAACCTGTATTCCTCACGCTGTTGTGAACTATCTTTACGGCAACACAAAGGCTCATTTTGATTTCTTGATTTCACGATATATCGAAGATTTTGCATATATGACCTGCGTAAGAGAAAAGGTTGCAAAAACCCTCGAAAGCAGGGGTATGAATTACGAATCGGTTGACGGAAAACGAGGCGTGGTCGCGCAGGAAGTCAAAGCCGAAATCGAAGAGTTTATAAAAGTCTATCTCAAATCGATCGAAGATCATTACATTATAAACGATTGTTATATGCCTTGGTCGAGAATGTTTGAGGTTGGAATTATAGCAAGCTATAAATAAATCGCGCAATGTTACAAAACCGCCGAAAGCACCCGATTACGGTTGCTTTCGGCGGTGCTTTTTGTTTTTTGGTGACC
>JAZSNS010000007.1:0-4807 GCA_045536535.1 Eubacteriales bacterium
GCGGTTCAAAGACTCCGGAACACGTCACCGAAAAAGAGCGGATCTTATGCGCGCGGTTGGAGTTTGAAAAAGGTCAAGTCGAGGGCGAACGTAACGGACGTGATCGTTCACAATCGGACAGACTACCAGTTGACGCACTTACTGGAGAACGGGCACGTGATCCGCAATAAGAAGGGCGAATACGGTCGGACGCGTCCGATCAAGCATATTGCGCCGGTCGCAGAATGGGCGGAGAACGAATTACCGAACGACATCGAAAGAGGGTTATAGAATGACACTTTATCAGATTTTATCGAATCAAGAAACGGGAGTCGGGATTCCGGTCGTGTACTCGCATTTCAGAGATAAGAACTCGCCGAAGTCGCCTCCGTTCTTGGCATATATCGGGAACGGTCAAGACACGTTCAAGGCAGACGACACGTTCTACTATTCCGAGAACCGTTACCAGATCGAGTATTACTTCACAGAAAAAGACGAAACAGAAGAAGCGCGGATCGAGAAATGCTTACTCGATAACGGCTTACGATACCAGAAGAGCGAGGACGTTTTCATCGAGGACGAGGGCGTTTTCGTTATTTATTACGAAGTTTAGGGGGTCAGTAAATGGCGAATAAAGTTGAGTTTGGAATTAGCGAACTCCATGTCGGCACATACACGGACAACAACGGAACGGTCACTCTTGGGACTCCATACGCACAGAAGGGCGCGGTTTCATTCGCTCCGGAAGAAGAGTCAGAGAACACAAAGTTCTATGCGGATAACATCGTTTACTGGAGCGGTTATTCCGGCGGGTCTTTCGAAGGCGATCTCACGGTCGCAAAGTTCGACGACGCTTTCAAGACACAGTTCTTAGGTTACAAATCACTTAAGAACGGCGGTCTTGCAAACGTAAAGGGCGCAACAAAACCGAACGTGTATATTGCGTTCCAGATCGAGGGCGACGCGGAGTCAAGAAGGGTGATCATGTATAATTGTTCACTCGGACCAATCACAAGAGAGTACAACACAATCGAGGACACAAAAGAACCGGCGACAGAAGCAATCTCTGTTACATGCACGGGCGACAATGAGACAGGCGTTTCGATGGCATCATTCACGCCGGACGATGCCGGTTACGACGACCTGTTCACAGCACCGACAGCACCGGAACTCGAGAGCGAATCATAAACAAATCGTGCAGAAGGGGCGGATCGTAATCGGTCCGTCCCGTTTTCTAATGGAGGTAAACGGAAATGATCAAAACAGTTAAGATTGGGAAACAAAATGTCGTTCTTGATAATAACATCGGTTGGACGATTGTATACCGAGACCAGTTCGGACAAGATATAATCCCGTCCATTATGCCGATGTTCGCGAGTGCTATGGATATTATTTCGGGACTTGCGAAAGAGACCGAAGGAAACGGCGACGAGATCGCACTTAAAGATATTTTGAAGTTGACGGACGGTGACGCGCTCGTAAATGCAATCATACATCTTGGGAGTTTCGAGTTCGTGGACTTCATAAACATTACTTGGGCGTTGGCAAAGAACGCGGACGACTCCATGCCAGAACCGAAAATATGGGTCAAACAGTTTGACGAGTTTCCGGTCGATGTTATCGGTCCGGAAGTCGTGAAACTGATTTTCAAAGGAATGGTAAGTTCAAAAAACTTGAAGAGACTGGACCGCGTCGCCAAAGCGGTTCGGTCGAAGATAAAGTCGACCTCGACACCATCATCCTCGCAGGAATCGAAAGAGGATTGACAATGGCGGATCTCCGTAAAATGCAAGTCGGACAAGTAGTCGATTATGTGATCGCGTATAACGACAGGCAGAAACGAGCGGAGAAAAAACAGAAGGTCGAAGAAAAACAAGGCACAAGAAGAAGAGCGACACAAAACGATATAAACGCATTTTTTGGTTAGGTTGAAAAATGGCAGGAAATATAAAAGGAATTACAATCGAGTTTCGTGGAGACACGACGAGTCTTGACAAGTCACTTCGTCAGATCGACAAAGAGACGAAGGGCATCGACGGCGAACTAAAGAAGGTCAACAACGGTCTCAAGTTCAACCCGACATCGGTTGAGTTGTGGCGGCAGAAACAGACGCTCTTAAGAGACAAGATCAACGAGACCACCGAAAGACTCAAAACCTTAAAAGACGCGCAAAAACAGATGGACGCGAAAGGCGTTGACAAGAACTCGAAAGAATATCGCGAACTGCAACGTGAGATCGTCACGACCGAGTCGAAACTCAAGAACTTCAAAAACCAGTTGAGAAATCTGGGAAGTCCAAAGTTACAGGCACTCGGCGCACAAATGAAGTCGGTCGGTGGCAAGATCACGGCGGCGGGGCAGTCCATGAGGACGGTGTCACGTTATGCGGCGGTATTCACGGCGGGCATCGGTGCGTTGACATACAAGTCCGGTAAACTCGCCGACGATCTGAACACGATGTCGAAGATATACCACATTAACACAAAGCAACTCCAGTTATATGGAGCGGCGGCAAAACTGGTCGACACCGACGTTGAGACGATCGCAAAGTCACACACCAAACTCGCGAAGAACATGTCGAACGCTCGCGACGGGTCAGAAAAGCAAGCGGAAGCGTTCAAGAAACTTGGTGTAAATATCACCAATTCGGACGGTTCTCTTCGAAGCGCGGACGACGTGTTCAACGATGTTATTGGCGCACTCGGTCAAATGACAAACGAGACCGAACGTGACGCACTCGCAATGACGTTAATGGGAAAATCGGCGGCAGAACTCAACCCGTTAATTGAGGACGGCGGCGAAACATACAAGAACGTCAGCGAGACCATGAAGAAATACGGTCTCGACTTTATTGATCAAAAGACACTTGATAACGCGAACGAGTTCAATAATCAGATCGACACGATAAAGGCGATTGGAGCACTTGCATTTCAGCAATTAGGAATGGCAATGGCGGGGTATCTCGCGCCGGCAATGGAAACAATCACGGGATTGATCGGACAAATTGCGGGGTGGTTGTCGAAGATTGATCCGCAAATATTAACGGTCATTACGCTTATTTCCGGAGGACTTGCGGTTCTCTCGCCGTTACTGATTGTTATTGGCATGCTCGTTTCCAGTATCGGAACAATCACGACGGCACTCGGTTCAATCGGCGGAGTTCTCACCGTATTGACAGGTCCGATCGGGTTGATCGTCGCGGGAATTGCGGCACTCGTTGCAGCGTTTGCGATCGCATACAACAAATCAACACAGTTTAAGTTGGCGGCGGACGGGATATTTAATGTCCTTAAAGGCGCGTTTATTCCGGTGTTCAAATCCGCAAAACAGATGGTTAAAACATTGTTAGACACCATCGTCGAAACGGCGGTATCGGTCGGGACTACACTCGCACCGGCAATCAAGATTTTACTCCCTGTTTTAAAGGCGGTCGCAACATTTATGGCGGGTCGACTCAAGGCATCGTTCACGGTGATTACGGTTGCGGTCAAATTGGTGTCCGCCGCGATCAAAGGAATTGCGACCGTATTTGCGGGAGTCGTCCAGAAGGTCGCCGGATTGGTGGCGAGCATCAAATCGAAGTTCAATGCGGTGGCGAAAGCGTTCAAAGGCATGTTCAGCGGTGGAATAAAACCGCCACATATACCATTACCACACTTCGCGATCAAACCGTCTGGTTGGAAGATCGGCGATTTGGTAAAAGGCAAGATCCCGTCATTATCTGTTAATTGGTATGCGTCCGGCGGAATCTTCAATTCTCCGTCGGTAATAGGTGTCGGCGAAGGAACAGGTCCCGAAGCGGTCGTTCCGCTTGATAAACTATGGGACGCAATTTCGCAGATCAACGGCGGAATCATAATCAATATCAACGGTTATGACAAAGACAAGAACGAACTCGCGGAAACGATCAAACAGGAACTTATAAACGAAGTCAAACGGAGGCGGCTCGCATGGCAGTAACGGGAGCAATATTCAAGACACTCACATTCAACGGTGAGTCGTCAAAGAACTATGGAGTATATATCACAGGGTCGGGCGCGTATGATGCACCGAAACGTGATGTCGAAATGATAACGATCGCAGGACGGAACGGTTCGTTTCCTCTCGATCATGGACGTTTCGAGAACATCGAAGTCAGATACCCCGCCGGCATCTTCGGAGACAATGAACAGGACTTCGCCGACGCGATCTCGGACTTTCGCAATATGCTATGTTCGGCGAAAGGGTATTGCCGTTTAGAGGACGACTACAATCCCGACGAATACAGACTCGCAATTTACAAGAGCGGTCTGGAGGTCGAGCCGGCACTCTTGAAGGCGGGCGAGTTTGAGATCACGTTCGAGTGCAAACCACAAAGGTTTTTGAAAAGCGGAGAAACACCAATAACGGTCGGGTCGTCAACGGCAATCACCAATCCGACACGGTTCGAATCGTCTCCAGAACTAAGGGTCAAAGGTTACGGAACGATCGAGTTCAACAATTACAAAATCGAAATAGACAACGTCAACTACGGTAACGTAATACTCGTTGATAGTGCGTATAGGGGTTACCTGTATACATATACGCTCGGATCGGACGAGTATGCGGTCAATAACGACACTATAACGGTCAATACAAACGCGTTTGCATATATGCAACCTTATTCGCCGGGCGGTGCGGACGAAATCAAAAGCGCGACGCTCACAACGGGGACAAGTAACGGAACGCCATACTTTACACTCGTCAATTCGAGAGGTGCTCGAATGGGCGTTGATGGAATGACCTTTACTTTTTCAAAAGGTACAACAGCGAGTAAGAGCGTAAGTATAACGTACAGTGTCACAGTAGT
>JAZSNS010000001.1:0-12676 GCA_045536535.1 Eubacteriales bacterium
ATGTCCGTTCACAAAAGGATCCTCGCGAGGCAGGCTTATATGATCTAATTAAGAAACCAGATGGAATGCTGGAAAACTGTTATGTTTATGGCGTAGTCTACGGATTTTTCGAGGAAGAACCTAATTTAGCAGTGCGAATGGTTATTACCTCATATAACGATTTGGCATATTCGATTTCTATTGATGGTAAGGAATATGTTTTGCCCGCAGAGTGGCTTCAGAAATTAGAAACAAGTGATTTGAAATAGATTTCTGCACGCTTGCACCCCCTTCGGCGTAAAATGCACCCCCTAAAAAGACTTTGCACCCCCTTACCTCAAAAGGGGGTGCATTTGTATCAAAATTTGGGTTAATCTTCAAAAAGAAGAAGGACACGAATCGTGTCCTTTTTCTTTTTGGTATCCAAGGAAATTCGAAAGGCGAGGAAAAACAGCTCGGAGGACTGTTTTTGCAGCCACAGAGGAGCAGACGCTCGGCGCAAGAGGCGCTGACAAGGGTTTTGCGTTTTTGTTTTTTCCGACAAATGTGAACAAATGTTGATTAATGTAAACAAAATGCAAAAAATACGAAAAAGGAGGGCTAATTCCTTTACAAAATAAAAAAACGGGAGTATAATTCTTGTGTAAAATTTCGTTTGAACGAACTTCGTTTGAACGAAGGAGGCGAATCATTTTTGGATTACATCACAGCTAAACAAGCGGCTGAAAATTGGGGCGTGACACCGCGCAGAGTTCAGGATATGTGCCGAAACGGAGAAATTGAGGGCGTTATACGTCACGGTCGTGAATGGCTTATTCCCAAATCCGCGAAAAAGGCCTCGAATTCGTCTAAAAAGTCGGAAAACACCGTTTTTGGTGAGGTGCTGCCCCAAAGCAAGAATGTCTATTCGGGCATTATTGAGCTTTATCACGAAGCCGGCAGTGCCGACAGAATTGCCGAATCACTGAAGGATAACCGATTTTCTCACGATATTTTTGTTTCACAACTTGCTTTTTACAGAGGCGACTTTAAAAAAAGTGCCGAACTTGCGCTTGAACATTTCGACGAAAACGAGCAGGATATTTCCCATCGCATCGCGGTTGGAACGCAAATGTTGTTGTGTTCGTTCTATTCAAGCGACGGTAAGCTTTGGAACCGCGGCAAGGCTTATATGGAAAATACGGTCTGTAAGAATCAGATCGAGCAAAACGCGCTTGATTTTTGGCTTGCTGCCGGGATGAGTACGCTTTCGGACGGCACATATTTTCCCGAATGGTTCAGAAGAGGCGATTTTTCATCTCTCCCGCCGTCGGCTTTGGTGCCTGCGAGTTATTATTTCATCAAGTTTCTTTTTCTGAATTCGGAATCAAACACCGCGCATGGCGACCATATCGGAGCGAAAGAAATGATGCGTGCGATACCTTTGATTGCAGAACCTCTCATTGCATATGTCGCCGCGCAAAAAAGTATTCTTATTGAAACATATCTGCATCTGGCGTGTGCCTTGGCATATCATATTGAAGGTTTCGACAGTCTTGCGATCCCCCATATCGACAAAGCGCTTGATCTTGCAATGCCCGATAAACTTTATACCCCGCTTGCCGAATATCGCCGCAGGTTCGGATTCCTTATGGATGACCGTATTATGCTCAAATACGAAAAAGACATGCCGGACATAAAGCGCATTTCGCGGACGCTTGTCGAAGGCTGGACCGCTTTGCATAACAGCATTCTCGGTAAAAACGTTTCGGCTTCGTTGAGCACGCGTGAATGGCAGACGGCAAAACTTGCCGCATATGGGCTCACCAACAAAGAAATTGCCGATCGTTTGGGGGTTACCGTCAATGCGGTCAAGCAATCGATTCGTCTCGCGATGGACAAGACGGGTGCGGAAAACCGCACGGATCTGTCAAAATTTCTTTGAGTTTTCAATTTACTATCCCAAAATACCGAAAAACGGGTATAGTTTTCTCCCGCTGTTGAATAAACTGTTCGACGGCGAGTGAAAAAACTATACCTTTTTTTATTTTGCGGTGTAGTGAAAAGAAAAAACCGTTGAATTATACTGAAATCAGAGAACAGACAAGGAGGTTGTCATGACGGAATTCAGATCAAAGACCGAAGGCGATATTTACAAAACGATAACCGTTGCCGACCGAACCTTCGTCATACGGTACGGTTTTTACTCGGACGCCGAACGATTGGCCGGCGAACCGATCCCGATTTTACCCGATTTCGAAAAGAATCCGCTTTACGACCGAAACGGCATGAAATATGTGACGCAGATACAGGATCCGTGCGAGCATTATCAAACCTATGACGGACTCACTGGAGACGGCTGGTGTGCCGACTGCATATTCTATCCGAACAGTAAAGACGAAATCGGAATATGCCAATGCGAAAAAAACAAAAACAATCAATAACTGCTTATTTAATCTCTTAGGGAGGGCAAAAGAATGAAACAAACGAATTTGGGATTTTCAAAAAGGTTGACGGCGGGTTTTATGAGCCTGATACTTGTTGTTTTACTTATCCCCTTCTCCGCAATAGCGATCATGCCCGACGCGGTCGCCGAACGCATTGCCGACCCATCGACAATGGACGATTGGAAACACTTTTTCGGTTCCGATGTTGCAAATACGGTAAACGCAGGCGGTGTTTGGGTCGATAAATCGGTTTTCACCGATGCGTCCGCATTTCCTTCGAGCATACAATTGAAGGATGAAAACAACTTCCTCGTTGCACTTTCGGCAATAGCGGCGAACAAATCCATCGTCGGATATTCAAACATTCCGACAGACACAATGTTGGTGCTTGACCTTTCCGGCTCTATGGTCGAGTCCGACAGTGTTGCCGATATGGTCGACGCTGCGAACGCGGCAATAAAAGAACTTTTTGCGGTAAATAACCATAACCGCGTTGGTGTTGTCCTTTATTCCGGAAACTCCAATTTCGGCGTTTCGAACACCAACACCGCAACGGTTATTCTTCCGCTGGACCGCTACAGCGTTTCTGCATCTTACGGCAACTTAACCGGCAAATTCCTTTCCTATTCGAGCAACAACGAAACGGTAAGTGTTGCAAACGGAGTTAAAGACAGCGACGGCAAGACCGTCTCTGGCAACAGCAAAATCGCACAAGGCGGCACTTATATTCAGAACGGACTTTATAAGGCTTGGCAGGAATTCAGCAAAGTGACCGATACCAAGATCGAGGACGGATTCCAAGCCGGCGTTACAAGAATGCCGATAATCGTTCTTATGAGTGACGGTGCGCCTACTTCGGCAACCACGTCTTATACCAACGTAGGCAACAGCAATGTCGGCACGGGCGGAACCACCAATACCGACATGGCGTTTCTTACGCAACTCACCGCTTCTTATGTTCGCGCAAGCGTTGCAAACAAATATGGCAGAGAACCGTTGTTTTACACTCTCGGTCTGAACGTTGTCAATGATGATTCTGCCAAAGCGGTGCTTGATCCCGTCGGATCGACACAATCGCTTTGGGCGTCTTATAAATCGCTTAATTCAAACAATTCTACCCTTTCACTTTATCTCCCCGGCACAACCGGCAGCAGCAACCCCACTTACAGATATGTATCTATCTATCGCAACTCGCTTTGCACTGTTGAAGATTATGTAGACGGATATTATATCGCAGTGAACAACGATCAGCTTATTGCAAACTTCCAAAAGATAGTTGACGAGATTATCATTCAGTCGCGATATTACCCGACACATCTTCAAGGCAACGACCCCGATTTCGGCGGTTATATAACGTTTGAAGATAAGATCGGCGAATATATGGAAGTTAAGGATATCAAAGGTATCCTTCTCGGCGACACCCTTTTCAGCGGCGCGATGCTTACCAGCAAGATAAACACAAGCTCCGACGGTTTGGGAACTGTCGAAAATCCTACCGCGCTGGGCGATGAATTCATTCGTTCGATAAGAACGCGCTTGGGTATTGACCTTACCGAAGCAAGAACGCTTGCCGCAAATGCATTCGAAGCGGGTCAGCTCAGTTATACGAGCCCGACACAATTCAGCAATTACATCGGTTGGTATGCCGATGAAAACGGCAACTATGTTGACTTTTGGAAAGAAGGAATGACATCTCACCCGAAAAACGCGGTTTACATCAACCGTTCCTATGGTTTCCTCGGAACTGCCGAAGGCAACATTAAGGACAGCGACATGATGTATATGACGGTTCAGGTGCACACCAACATCATCAGCGGCCACCAAACCGTTCTTTGGAAAATACCCGCTGCGCTTGTTCCGATGGTGACATACAGCGTAACGCTTAAAGGCGACAGCGTTGAAAACGCAACGGATATTAAGATTGATATAATAGATGCCGAACCGATTCGCCTTGTTTTTGAAACGGGATTGCGTTCCGACATCAATGAACTTAACATCAACGAAAAAATGGCGGCGGCCGATAAAAAGCATAAAACGGAAGACGGCTATTATTTCTGGACTAACGATTGGGATCCGAACGGAAGCGATGATCCTTACGGCGATCTTGCCACAACCGCACATTTCGTTCCCAATGTCGAAAACGAAAGATATTATTATACTGAAGACTCGGATATTTACGTAAAAGATAGTGACGGAAGTTATAAAAAAGTAAAACATGACTCAGCATCCGATTTTGATGAAGACGAAACCTATTATCATGCAAGAACGGCGTTTGAACTTGTAAATAAAGAAACAGGCGAAGCGAGAAAAAACACCGTTTATGAAAAAATCTCTGCAACGTCCTTTGGGTTAAAGCAGAAAAACGAAGATGAAACTTGGTATATCCCGAGAGGCACGATTTATCAGGAATTCGAGGAATTCATCGTTAACAAGAGCGAAAATACAACAGAAACTCTTGAGTATGCCAACGTTCCTTACGTGATTCTTAACACCGCATCTTATGAATCGGCGTCGCATCTCGGCAACAACGGACGTCTTAAAGTCACCCCTGCACAGGGCATTAAGATAAGCAAATCCGTTGACGTTGTAAAACCCGGCACATCAACCGAATTCAAATTCAGAATCACGCTTGATGCACCCGACGGCGTTGCTCTTGCCGATGAATATACCTACGTCCTCGCAAAAACCGGCGAATATGAAGGCACGTCGGGCAAGGCGGAGGTGATCGACGGCGCTATCGAGGTTACGGTCTCCAACAATCAGACTGTATTCATCACCGATCTGCCGGCAGGCACGATCTATACCGTCGAAGAACTCAACACCAATGAAAATTACCGACTTAAAAGCGTGACCGTAAACGGAACCGCTCCCCAAAACGGAATTGCTAGGGGACGGGTGACGGAATATAAACTTGACGACGTCGCGTTTGTAAACACACCCATCACAAGAGGCGGACTTGTTATCTCCAAAACAGTCACTCACCCCTTCGGTGACGATTATGAAATTCCCGACGGCAAAGAGTTCAGCATCGAAGTCAAACTTGAAGGATCTCATATAGCGAACACCTCGTTTGATACCGTTACCGACGCAGGCAACGGAAGTGTAACCTCCGATGCAAACGGAATCATCAGATTCAAGTTGGAATCGGGCGAAGCGGTTATGATAAACGGAATTCCCGAGGGGACGAAATACACCGTGACCGAAACCGATCTTCCCGACGGATTCACTCTTTCGGGTGCAAGCGAAGGACTCATCGGCGGTATATCCTCCGTGACCAACGCAAACGCAAAACTTGTTAACGACTACAAACCCGATGCGGCTACGCCCGACATTTCGGTCGTTGCCGACAAGGTTCTCATGGGCAGACAAATAAAAACCACCGACAGCTTTGAATTCGTATTAAGACGTTATGTGCGTGCCGAAAGAGCTCACTATGAAGAAGTGGACCGCATAACGCTAAGCGGCGATGATTTGCAAAACGGCAAGCTCTCGGGCGCGTTTGATATGTCCGGCGAAAGTTTTGAAGAAGCAGGAGAATATAATTACGTTATATCCGAAGTCGACGCAAGCGCAATCGGCAACGGGATCGCAGGCGTGACTTACGATACTGCCGAAATGTTCTTCACCGTTCACGTCGCCGATAAGGATATGGACGGGAAACTCGAAATCGAATCGGTCAATCCCACCGAACCCACAACGGTTTCGGGCGATTCCGAAAACGGTTATACCGTTTCGGCAACGTTTAACAACCGCTATGCTCCCACTGTAAATGCAACGGTTGAAATTGATATAACAAAACGCATCGAAAGCCCTTCGGGCGCGGAATTCGGGCTTAACGGATTTAGCTTCGGGCTTTATTCGGACGATACGCTTGCGGCAGTTTCCACAGTCACCGATGCAAGCGGCAAAGCGTATATCTCGCTCAGCTTCCCGCCCTCGCTGGTCGGTCAGACGATCAACTACACACTTAAAGAAATCGTACATGATACCCCGATTCCCGGCATGACTTACAGCACCGAGGAATATCAGGTCTCGATCGAAATAATCGACAACGGCGACGGAACTGTCGGCGCGGTAATCGATCGCACAGTTACCGACAGCTACAACGCGACCTTCACAAACACCTACGATCCTACCGACGCGGTACTTATTATAAGCGGCAGAAAGGCCGTTCTCGGCAGAGGCGTCAATGAAGGCGAATTCGGCTTCGATCTTTATGAAACCGATAACAGTTTCGGCATCGACGGTCTGAACCCGATCGCAACCGCCGAAAACGCATACAACGGCTCGTTTGCATTCCCGATGATGACTTATGACGAGGTCGGCAGCAAATATTACGTTATCACCGAAACCAAAGGAAATCTCGGCGGCATGAGCTATGATGAGACGGTTTACACCGTTGAAGTGATTGTTGACGCCGACAACAACGGCGCGCTCGTTGCACATGCGACAATTAAAGCAAACGGTGTCGTTGCGGATAATATTGTGTTCACCAACATTTATGAAGCAACCCCGACAACCGTTGACATCGTCGGAAAGAAGATGCTTTCGGGCAGAGACCTTAACGACGGCGAATTCGAATTCAGGCTCGCCGATGCGAACGGAGTGACGCTTGAAACCGTCACTCATAACGAAAAGGGCGAATTTGAATTCGGTACGCTTAACTTTGACGCGGCGGGAGTTTATAAATACACCGTTACCGAACTTAAAGGCGATGTGATCGGTGTTGCTTATGACGATTCGGTTTACACCGTGACCGTTACCGTCACCGATAACGGAATCGGCGCGTTGCACGCAAAGGTCGAATATCATAAAGGCAATCTCTCGGCAGGCGAAATCGTGTTTGCCAACTCCTATTCCGCAAGCCCCACGACCGCTCGGTTTGGCGGCATTAAGCATTTGGACGGCAGAACGATGAACGAAAACGAGTTCGCGTTTGTTCTCATCAACACAGGCACAAACACAGTTATCGAAACCGTTTACAACCGTTCCGACGGAAGCTTCGAGTTCTCGCCGAGAACCTATCGTGCGGCCGATGTTTATCATTATACCGTTACCGAACTTAACAATATGCTCGGCGGAATCAGTTATGACACCAAGGTCTATTCGGTCATCGTAACCGTCAAAGACGACGGATTGGGCGAACTTAAAGCAGAGGTGGAATACAAACTCGGAAGCGAGACGGTCGAAGAAATGACGTTTGAAAACACCTATAAAGCAAGCCCCGTCAGCGTTGGATTTGCAGGTGTCAAAACGCTTTCGGGCAGGGCACTTGATGACGGTGAATTTAAATTCAACCTCTATGAGACCGACCGCGAGTATAACGTCGGTGACACGATTCTCGAAACGGTTGAAAACACCGCCGACGGCGAATTCGAATTCGAGGCGATCACGTTTGAAACAGCTGGCGACAGATATTACGTCATCACCGAACAAAATACCGGAACGATAGGCGTCACCTATGACGAAAACGTTTATCGCGTTAAAGTCAGCGTTACCGATAACGGTCTCGGCGAACTTGTTGCCGCAACCGAAATAACCAACGCCGACGGCGAAATCGCAGAAACGCTCGTCTTCGCGAACGTTTATGAGCCTATCAATATCGAAGTGACGATCGATGTTCTCAAAACGGTGGAAAACCTTTCGGAAGAAGAGATCGGCGCGGACGGATTTGAATTCGTGCTTGTTCACGACGGCGTGACGGTCGATAAGGTCGTTTCGGACGAAGCGGGCGACGCGCGCTTCACGCTCGAATTCAGCGACAGCGACGTCGGTGAAACCTTCACCTATTACGTAAGTGAGACCGCAGGTGAAATGCCCTATATGGCATACAGCACCGCAGTGCATACTTACGAAATAGAGATCGTTTATGAAAACGGCGAACTTAAAGCGAACGTCACGAAAAACGGCGGAGCCGATGAAAGCGACGTTGCGGAATTTGTGAACACCTATAACGGCAAACCCAAAACAGGCGATGCAAGCAATATTCTTCCTTGGGTATTGATGCTTATCCTCTGCGGCGGTGCGGTTGTCGGCATAGGCATGAACACAAAGAAAAAACAGCGCAATTTCTAAAAAAGTATCATCTGATTAAATTTCTCCTTATTGAGGTTAAATAGCAGTAGAATGCCCGAGGCGTTTATCGCCTCGGGTGTTCGTTGTTTGGGATGTATGTATTTTCAATCAAAATCCCGAATTATCGGTTGACATTTTCAGAGATGAAAGTTATTATAAAAATACAACCACAGCAGAAAGGCGGTTTTTATGAAAACATTTCCTATTGCTCATTTTAACGGCGCGCGCGATGCGGACGAGCTTGTTATTTATAACGGTGTCGGAAGAACCGGAACGAATTGTTACGGTCTCGAAGCGCAGGTTCTTGACGGCAGGGTTGTCCGTTACGGAACAAACAACAACGAGATCCCCGAAGGCGGTTTTGTTGTTTCGGGGCATGGAAAAGCCGCCGAGTTTATTTCGGATTCGCTTATCGTCGGCGCGAAAGCGGTTATCGATGAAGAAACGATGACGTTTTATGCCGAAATTGATGAGATTGCGCTTGGAATAAATTCCGCATCGAAGATCGAAACCATCGAAAATCGCATTTCGGAACTGATTGCCGAAAACAGCGGGTTTGACCGCGAACAAGCCGAAAAACTTTTGTCGAAAGCCAAATCGGCAAAAGAAGAAGGCGATCATGAGCGCGTGAAAGAACTTTGCGAAGAAGCCTATTACATCACGGCGAAAAGCGTCAAAGGCGAGATCCGTGCCGTTTGGCACCGTCCGCGCGAAAAAAGCGACGAGGCGGTCGAACGCACCGTCAAACGTTTTGTGGATGCGGGATTTAATGTGATGCTTATCGAAACGAATTACGAGGGCTATGCCAACGCTTTGCGCTGTGTGCATGACTTTTTGCCTGTTCGTAAAGGGTTTGAGAATTTCGACGTTATTGATTCGTTTATCCGTATCGGCAAAAAACATGGGCTTAAAATCCATTGTTGGTTCGAGGACTTTTTCTTCGGCGGAGAAAGATCGGGTTGTCCGATGGCGGAAATTCGTCCCGAACTTATGGCAAGGCGTAAAGACGGCGGGCTTCTTCATGACACTTTCGGTAATTTCTATTTCCTGAATCCTGCCCTTGACGAGGTTCATGAACTGCTTTTGAGCCTTTGCAGAGAACTTCTTGATAACTATGACTTTGACGGATTCCAGCTCGATTATATCCGTTATCCCGTTATCGGCGGTATCGACCGCTCGGCAGGCTTTGAGGATTCAACGAAGGCGATGTTCCTGCGCGATACGGGTATTGACGTTGACAAGATCGAATCGGTCAAAAGCGAGGAATGGAAGAAATTCACTCTCTGGCGCGCCGAACGAATCACGAAATACGTCAAAGCCGTGCGCGGACTTATCGATGAATATCGCGCAAAGGGACGAAACATCGAACTTTCCACCGCCGTTTTCGGCGATCCCGATGAGGCGATAAACCTTAAATGTCAGGATTGGCGTTATTGGGTAAAGCAGGGTTGGCTTGACGCGATCTATCCGATGGCTTATCTTAACGATGCTGAGGATGTTGGCAGGGAAGTTGGCTATATGGTCGATAATTACGGCGAGGCACCGAACATTTCGGGTATCGCGCCGATGTATAATAAATTGCCGATGATCGAATCGACCCGTCAGGTCGAGGAATGCCGAAAGGCGGGCGCAAAGGGAGTTGCGTTTTTCTGTGCAGGTTCCTGCTCCGATATACAACTTGAAAAATTAAAACTCGGTGTGTTCAGGGACAGATAACATAAAAAAAGAGCCGTTTCGGCTCTTTTATTTTTTCAAATTTTCCCTGCGTTCTTTCCAATCGGGCATAAATGATTCGAGAATACGGTAAAATTCTTTCGAATGGTCCGCACGCAGAAAATGGACAAATTCGTGCATAACGACATATTCGACAGTATCGAGAGGGAAATTGACAAGCGCGCTGTTGAAAGTCAAAACCGATTTTTGCGATTGGCAGCTGCCCCACCGCGATTTCATTTTGCGGATCCTGATTTCCGGAAAGCGAACGCCCCTTTTTTCAAACAAAGGGTAAACCTTTTTGCATAGTTCAAAAACCGCCTTTTCGCATTGTTCCCTGCGCCATTTTTCCACAGTTTTGCTTTTGAGTTCTTTGTTGTTTGCGTCTTTGACGGTCAAAACGGCATAACCGTCTTTTATTTCAAGTTTGTTTTTGTTTCCCGATATCGGTTTCAAAACCTTTTCTTCACCGAAAACCAAAAAAGTGTCGCCCTCTTCAAACTGCTCTTCTTTCGGGAAACGGGGTTTTAAGGATTTGAATTTATCAAGCGCGCTTAAAATCTTTTCGGCGTTTGATTTTAAAAATTCGTCAACAGTGTTTTGCGAAACGAAACGGTTTGCCGAAAGACTGATACTGCCGTCGGGCTTTATGCGAAGATTTATGTTTTTGACGTTTTTTCTTTGGAACTCATATTCGATAATTTGGCCGTTGAGCGAAATGCTTTTGATCATAACAAACTCCATATACTTTCTGAAACCGATTATATCACGGATTTTTCGGTTTTTCCACAGATAACCTGCCGATTACTTTTAAAAAACTGCCGAATACTCAAAAATGTTGCACCTTCAAAAAATTTTTGGTAACATGTAATCAGAAAAGGAGGGACGAAATGGATTGCAAACTTTTTCTGGACAAAGAACATAAAGAAGAGGTGGTCATTTATGCACATAAAAAAACAAAATTGACCGATGCGATCGAACAGCTGTGCAGGGACGACGGATTTGAACTTGTCGGATTTAAAGAGGACGAAACTGTTCGTTTTGGTCTTTCCGAAATTTATTGCTTTATCGTTGAGGAAAACAAAATCTATGCGCTCACCGAAAAAGAAAAACTTCATCTGAAATGTCGGCTTTACCAGTTGGAAGAAGCGTTACCCGACAGTTTCGTTAAAATCAATCAGTCGTGCATTGCTCACATAAGAAAGATATCTCGGTTCGATGCGTCTTTTTCGGGTTCGCTCATGGTTAAGTTCAAAAACGGTTATTGCGATTATGTGTCGCGCCGAAACCTCAAAAACGTAAAAGAAAGGTTGGGAATTTAAATGAATAAACATCTGAAAGAATTTTTGAAACGCGGCATGGCATTTGCCGGATTCGGTCCGTTGATCGCCGGTGTTGTTTATTTGATTTTGGATCATGTCGTTGACGGTTTTTCGCTCACGGGCATCGAAGCTTGCGTTGCTATCGTTTCCACTTATCTCCTCGCCTTTATTCAGGCGGGCGCAAGCGTATTTAACCAGATCGAGGAATGGCCGCTTCCGAAATCGTTGTTCTGTCATTTCCTTTCGATATATCTTGCATACACGCTCTGTTATGTGATTAACACATGGATTCCCTTTGAACCGATTGTTCTCGTTATCTTTACGGCAATTTTCGTTGTGACCTATTTTGTTATATGGTTCACCGTTTATTTTATAATCAGAGCGACGAGCAGTAAAATGAACAAAAAATTGGGATAGAACAAAAAAAGAAAGGGCTTTATGCCAATGTCATTAAGTTAAGGAAATTGGGTCGTCATTATGTAAAAGAGCCACTCTGTTTTAAAAACAGGGGGGCTCTTTTTTACTGATTTGAATCAATATCGAGTGGAAAATTTCGCAAATGAACATTTTACGAACCCCTTAAATTGAAATGCTACGTTTAGGTTTCTGTTATAATGGGATTTGTTATTTCTTGCGTCTTTGAAAAGTGCGGTTGAATTAACATGATGTATATGCGAAAGCGCCAGAGTTCAGACAACATATTACAAATTCAAGCAAGTGACATTCGATGAAACAATTGAAAATATGTACCACAAGAAAGAACCCCTCGACACCACTTTTGAGCAGTGCCGAGGGGTGCGTTTTTTATAAAGCAGAGAACCGGTTTTTAAATAAAATCATTAATAATGTAAAGGTGAATTCGGTTGAATTTCAGAAAAAACTTAATTTTTAATCGTATTGATATAAACCACTGTGTTCTCATAATCGACGCTTATTTCTATATTCATAAGCGTTTCTATATTTCTAAGACACGAAGCAGATATAATGAACTCGCCGTTATTCTTCTTTTCATAATAAATTATCCTCCTTTTGCAATGATGAGATTTTGCATCTTTAAAACTTAGTCAGCAAAAGCTATATTAACCAAACGATTTTCCCTATCGATATCCATGATAATATCTAAATATTCAATATCCATCATTGATGATAACGTGCATCTAA
>JAZSNS010000024.1:0-81375 GCA_045536535.1 Eubacteriales bacterium
CGGTGGAAACGGCATCGGCACAGACGATTGCGCCTTTTAAAAGGTTGATGCCGCCATCATATTCGACTATTTCTCTATCGGAATCCATTAAACCGAAAACATCGCCGAGTATTTCAAAGCCGTATTGACCCTGATATTGAATATTATGGATAGTGAATAAAGCCTTGATTCCCGAATAGCGTTCATCTAATTTAGCATAGCACTGTTTAAGATAGATAACGCTTAAAGCCGCATGCCAATCGTGAGCATGAAGGATATCGGGGAAGAAATCGATATCGGGAAGAATTTCAAGAGCGGCGCGGCAGAAGAACGCAAAACGTTCGCCGTCGTCATATTCGCCGTAAAGCGCATGGCGTTTGAAATAGAACTCGTTATCGAGGAAATAAAACGTCACGCCTTTATGAACGTAGCGGAAAATGCCGCAATACTGACTTCTCCACGAAAGATTGATATACTTATAACCGATAAACTCGAATTTTTTGCGGTATTTTTCAATAATATGAGAATAGAGCGGCATTACCACACGGACATCCAAACCTTCTTCGGCATTCAAAGCCGCAGGAAGCGAACCGATAACGTCGCCAAGACCGCCGGAAGAAGCAAAAGGAAGCGCTTCGCCCGCAACAAAAAGAATCTTTTTCATTTTAAACCATTCCTTTTATTTTATATGCAGATTTTGTCAAATTTGAAACTATTATAAAACGCCCGACAGCTTCGCTTGCGCAAAAGGCGCACGCGAAGCTGTGACGGTTTTTTATACGTAGGAGTTCTTATCAATGAAGAACGGACGGGTTTCGTGTCCCGAAAGAACCCTGCCGTCGCGGATAACGACGTTTTTATCGGTGATCACGCAATTGAGATAGACGTTTTCACCCGTGATCGTATCCTGCATGATGATACTGTTCTTGATATGGGTGTTCTTTCCGACCTTTACACCACGGAAAATGATCGAATTTTCGACCGTACCCTGAATCACACAGCCGTCAGCAATCAACGAATTGCGAACGATCGCTCCGTTTATGTAAGATGTAGGTGCAGAGTTACGAACCTTTGTGAAGATAGGACGTGTGCTGACACCGAAAAGCGAACGGCGGATTTCGGGATCGAGAAGATCCATGCTGCAACTGAAATAATCGCTGATGCTGCGGATCGTTGCAAAATAGCCGTCAAACTTGAAAACACGGCAATCGTGATAATTGCTGTTGCGGATAAGAATGTCTTTGGTGAAGCTGGTATAGCCGTGAGCGATCGAATCGGAGATAAGTTCTTCGAGATATTTTCTGCCGATGACCAAAATACGGATATAAACGTCTTCAAACCCGTTTTTCATGCCCGAATAATCGCTGATGTCGGTAACCTTTCCCTCTTCATCGGAATTGACGATGGTTACCGAACGGGTGCTGTCCTGAGAGACATAACTGCTCTTTACGCCGAGCGTGATATCGGCACCGGTATTGATATGCTGTTCTACCATTGCCGAAAGATCAAGGTTGCAAACGGTATCGCAGTCGGAAAGGACAACGACATCTTCTTTGCAGTCCGAAATGAAATCGCGGATACTGACAAGAGCATCGAGACGGGTCTTATAAAGGAAGTTACTGCTGTTTGCAAATGCGGTGATATAAGGCGGAAGTATCTTGATACCGCCCTGACGGCGGGCAAGGTCCCAATCCTTACCGGTTCCTATATGGTCCATGAGGGATTGATAGTTATAGTGGGTTACAAGACCGACATGGTTGATGCCGGAGTTGACCATGTTTGAAAGAGCAAAGTCGATAAGGCGGTAACGGCAACCGAAAGGAACGGAAGCCATTGTACGCTGTTTTGTGAGCTCATGCACACTTTTTTCGTTGATGCTTGAAAAGATAATACCTACTGCGTTCATCACATTACCCCCTTTTACTTCTTCGCGGAAAGTTCGCGCAACATATTGCCGTCACAGATAACTCCGTCGGGAACGCTGACACCTTCGGGAACGGTCAAGCCGCCGCCGACAAGCGTGATGCCTTTCGAAAAGACCATTTCTTTACCGACGGTCGCGCCCTTGCCGACAACCGTATCGGAATCAATAACCGAATAATCGACCGTTGAATCGGCACGAAGAGTTACATTTCCGAGAATTACGCTGTCACGCACCACCGCGCCGCGTTCAACGACAACGCCCGCAGAAAGAACGCTGTTGATGACGGTACCGTAGATCTCGCAACCTTCGGTGATGATCGAATTATTGATAACCGCGCCCTGACCGACATAATGCGGAGGCATTGCATCGTTACGCGAAAGAATACGCCATTCTTTATCTTTGAGGTTGAGCTCGGGACGGTCGCCCAAGAGATCCATATTTGCTTCCCAGAGCGAATCGATCGTTCCGACATCTTTCCAATAGCCCGAGAACTCAAAAGCATAAAGCTTTTCGCCCGCATTGAGCATCGCGGGAATGATATTTTTACCGAAGTCCTTGGAACTGTTTTCATCGGCTTCATCAGCTTCGAGATAAGAGAAGAGTTTGTCTTTATTGAAAACATAAACACCCATTGATGCCTTGGTGCTCTTCGGTTCCTTCGGTTTTTCCATGAATTCGGTGATACGCATTTCATCGTCGGTAGACATTATACCGAAGCGAGAAGCCTCGGAAAGCGGAACGTCAAAGACGGCAATGGTACAATCGGCGCCGTTTTTCTTATGGCTTTCGATCATTTCGGCATAGTCCATTTTATAAATATGGTCGCCGGAGAGAATAACAACATAATCGGGATCGAATTTATCAATAAAACGGATATTCTGATAGATAGCGTTAGCGGTGCCTTTATACCAATCGGCACGTTTTTGCGCTTGGTACGGAGGAAGCGTCGTTACGCCGCCGTATGTACGGTCAAGGTCCCAAGGTTGGCCGTTGCCGATATACTCATTAAGCGCAAGAGGCTGATACTGAGTCAAAACGCCGACAGTATCTATACCCGAATTGATACAATTGGAAAGAGGAAAATCAATAATGCGATACTTACCTCCGAACGGAACCGCAGGTTTTGCGATACGCTCGGTGAGCAGGTGCAGACGGCTCCCCTGGCCGCCGGCGAGAAGCATCGCGACTGTTTCTTTTTTGGTGATCATGCCTTCAATCTCCTTTAACCCTTTTTGATGCTTGTCTTAACAAAGGTCATTCCGTAACTTCTTCAACGGCATAAATCGTATCAAACGCATCTCCATCGGCCGAATGCGGAAGAACACCCGAACGGAACGCCACAATGAACGCCCCGACAAGCGCAGACAACGCAACCGCCGCGAGAAGACGCATTATGTTCTCGCGATATTTTTTTACGAAATCCATTGCCGTCATCACAGAAAATCCCCATATTTTAACATTCATAGAAGCATTCTAACACTATTTATTGCCAAAATCAATAGAAACGACATAAAAAAACATTTTTCTAACATTATATTTATATATTTTTAAAAAACAGTCGTTTTGATATGCAATAAAACGAAAAATTTAAAATAAATCAAAAAAACACTTTACAAAACCGAAAAAGTATGATACATTAATGTGGAATGCGGATTTTTCGCATTTTGGGGTTTGCCCGGTTAAAGGACAAACGAGCGCATTCGCTCGGCTTCACCAACCTTTTGCATGGTTTTCCCCAAAAAATTTAATTGAAAGGTGAAAGACAATGATCACGAAGGAAAACAAGCAGAACATCATCAAGGAATTTGCTGTCCATGAAGGTGACACCGGTTCTCCCGAAGTTCAGATCGCGATTCTCTCCAAGAGAATTTCCGAACTCACTGAACACCTCAAAAAGAACCCCAAGGACAACCATTCCCGCAGAGGTATGCAGCAGATGATCGGTAAGAGAAGAAAGTTCCTCAACTATCTCCTCAAAAACGACATCGAACGTTATCGTTCCATCATCGAACGTTGCGGCATCCGTAAGTAAAACAATCTCGCGATCGACACCTCGGAACCTTTTTACGGAACCGAGGTGTTTGTCCGCAGAGAAACCGTTTAATCTCTGCGATTTCAGGGTACAATCATCAGGAAGATAAGGATTTTGGGCGGTTTAGCAGTTAACTATGCGCCGAAATTTTTTCGGAATGTAGTTAAATGTTAAACTTCCCCGATGTCCTTTCAAATATATTTCATTCAAGAAAGGAAAAAGAAATGTTTAACAATTTCAGAACATTCAGTTATGAACTCGCGGGCAGACCTCTTGTCATCGAAACCGGCAAAATGGCACAGCTCGCCGGCGGCTCCTGCCTCGTTCGCTACGGCGAAACCGCAGTACTCGCAAACGCAACCATGTCTGCCGCTCCCAGAGACGGAATCGATTTCCTTCCCCTCTCGGTAGATTATGAAGAAAGACTTTACGCAGCAGGTAAGATCCCCGGAAGCTGGAACAGAAGAGAAGGCCGTCCGACCGAGCATGCTATCCTCGCATCGCGCGTTATCGACAGACCTATCCGTCCCCTTTTCCCGAAGGATCTCCGCAACGACGTTGTTCTTTCGCTCACCGTTATGTCGGTTGATCCCGATTGCTCGCCCGAAATTTCGGCAATGATCGGCGCTTCGATCGCTATCTCGATTTCCAACATTCCTTGGAACGGCCCGATCGCAGGCGTTTTCGTCGGTCTCGTTGACGGCAAGATCGTCATCAACCCCACCGCCGAGCAGAGAGCAAAGAGCGATCTTGAACTCACTGTTGCGGGCAGCAAAAACAAGGTCGTTATGATCGAAGCCGGCGCAAACGAAGTTGACGACGACACTATGTTTGAAGCAATAATGAAGGCGCACGAGGCCATCAAACCGCTTTGCGACTTCATCAGCGACATCCAGGCAGAGATCGGCAAACCCAAGTTTGAATATCCTTCCTGCGATATCGACCACGATATGTTCGACAAGATCGAAGCAATGGTCGGCGAAGACGTTAAAAAGGCGCTTGACACCGATGACAAGCGTGTTCGCGACGCCGCCCTTCAACCCATTTACGACAGAGTTTACGCCGAGCTCGAAGAAGAATATCCCGAAGGCAAGGCAATGATGAACGAATGTCTTTACAAACTCCAAAAGCAGATCGTTCGCAGATGGCTTCTTGATGAAAAGAAGCGTGTTGACGGCAGAAGAATGGACGAGATCCGTCCGCTCGACGCTCAGGTATCGCTCCTCCCCCGCACTCACGGTTCGGGACTTTTCACCAGAGGTCAGACTCAGGTACTCACCATTGCTACCCTCGCTCCCGTTTCCGAAGCGCAACTTCTTGACGGCATCGACGAAGAAGAAACCAAGAGATATATGCACCACTACAACATGCCCGGCTACTCGGTCGGCGAAGCCAAGGCTGCAAGAAGCCCCGGCAGACGCGAGATCGGTCACGGCGCGTTGGCAGAACGTTCGCTCGTTCCCGTTCTTCCCTCCGTTGAAGAATTCCCTTATGCCATCCGTTTGGTAAGCGAAGTTGTTTCTTCCAACGGTTCGACCTCGCAGGCTTCGGTTTGCGGTTCCACCCTCGCGCTCATGGACGCGGGCGTTCCGATCAAAGCTCCCGTTGCAGGTATTTCCTGCGGTCTTATCACCGAAGGCGACAGTTGGGACACTATGATCGACATCCAGGGTCTTGAAGACTTCTTCGGCGATATGGACTTCAAAGTCGCAGGTACGAAGAAGGGTATCACCTCCATTCAGATGGACCTTAAAATCGACGGTCTCACCCCCGAAATCATCAAGCAGGCTCTTACCACCACCCACGCAGGCAGAAATTATATTCTTGATGAAGTCATCACTGCTTGCATCGCCGAGCCGAGAGAAGACGTTTCGAAATACGCTCCCAAGATGATCTCCACCAAGATCGATCCCGAAAAGATCCGCGAAGTTATCGGTTCGGGCGGCAAGGTTATCCAGAAGATCTGCGCCGATACCGAATCCAAGATCGACATTGAGGACGACGGTTCTGTATTTATCGCCGCTGTCAACAAAGACAACGCATATAAAGCTTTGAAGATCATCGAAGCAATTGCAAAGGATCCCGAACCCGGCGAAATCTTCTATGGCACCGTTACCAGAATCATGAACTTCGGCGCGTTCGTTGAAATCGCTCCCGGCAAGGAAGGTCTTGTTCACATTTCCCAGCTTGATAAAAAGCGCGTTGCAAAGGTTGAAGATGTTGTTTCGATCGGCGACACAATCAAGGTCATCGTCTCCGAAATCGACGAAAAAGGCAGACTTAATCTTTCGAGAAAAGACGCTCTTGACGTTGTTGAGGATATGTAAGCACTTCGTTCTCTATTGAAAACACCCGTTTTCAATGGTTTCGGATGTCCGAATGCCGAACCCCCAAAAAATCTTCGATTTTCAGGGGCCCGGCCACCCACGTCCCGCTCACCGTTCGCGGACATCAGAGGTGTATTTTTCAAGGCACACGGCCTTGGAAAATATAGATTTCACAAAAATAAAAAATTCACATTAAGCACTCGGAAGTGATTCCGAGTGCTTTTTTGTCACTTTGCTCTCGATCGAAGAGCACGGCTTTTATGCTCCCCTGAGCGCAGGCGGTGCAAACGCTTTGTTCGACTTTTCGAATCTCAAAAGCGGCAAGCTCTTTCCCTGCAATTCATCATTCATTATTCTTGACAAAGCGGAAGGATTTGGTATAATGACTATGAATAGGTATATCATATATAAAAAGGGGAGGTTTTCTATGTTCAATCGTGTTTTTCTTATTGTTTTGGACAGCGTGGGCATCGGTCATGCAAAAGATGCCGCCGATTTCGGCGACGAAGGCGCACACACCTTGAAAAGCGCGATGAGCGCAAAGCCGAATCTTCCCAACCTTGCAAAATTAGGATTATTTAACATTCAACGCGCCGAGTTAACGGAATTTGCATCGGACAGTCCTATCGGCATTTTCGGGTTTGCCGAAGAAGCCAGCAAAGGCAAAGATACAACGGTCGGCCACTGGGAGATAGCGGGAGTCATTTCCGAACGTCCTTTGCCTACCTACCCCGACGGGTTTCCGGATGAGGTCATTGATGCATTTTGCAAAGAAAACAACGTTGATATCCTTTGCAACCGACCTTACTCGGGCACGGAAGTTATCAAAGATTACGGCGACGAGCATATCCGCACGGGCAAGCCGATCGTCTACACCTCGGCGGACAGCGTTTTTCAGATCGCGGCGCACGAGGACGTTATCCCTCTCGACAGCCTTTACAAACTTTGCGAAAGCGCGAGGGAAATACTCAAAGGCGAACATGCCGTCGGAAGAGTCATCGCACGTCCGTTTGCGGGCGAAAGCGGTTCTTTTTACCGTACGGGCGGAAGGCACGATTATTCGCTTTCTCCGACGGGCGAAACGCTGCTTGACAAGTTGAAATCAAACGGGTTTGATGTTATTTCAATCGGAAAAATAAATGATATTTTCGCATCACGCGGGGTTACGGAAAGCCACCCGACAAAAGGAAATCCCGACGGCGAAAAAGCACTTTTGGAAATACAAAAACGTGATTTTTCGGGTTTGTGTTTCGTCAATCTTGTTGATTTTGACATGGTTTACGGACACAGAAACAACATTGAGGGTTATGCAAACGCGCTTGAAGAATTCGACAGAACTCTCGGCGAATTTTTAGGCAGCATGCGCAGCGATGACCTTTTGATAATCACCGCGGATCACGGTTGCGATCCCGGTTTTGACGGCACCGACCACACAAGAGAAAACATTCCCATTCTTGTCTATGCAAAAGATTGCAGTCCTTGTGACATGGGCGGATTTGACAGTTATGCATGCATAGCAAAAACGATAAGCGACAATTTCGGTATCGAGACCGATTTCCCCGCAAAGACTTTCTTTCATCTGATAAAAAGAGGAGGCGGAAAATATGTTAAAAATGCATGATATTATCGCAAAAAAGCAGGACGGACGTGAACTTAACGAAGAAGAAATTGCCTTTTTCGTCAAGGGCGTTACCGACGGGAGCATTCCCGATTATCAGATATCCGCGCTTTTAATGACGATATGGTTTCGCGGAATGACCGAAGAAGAAACCGTTATCCTTACCGAATGTATGACCGACAGCGGTGAGATTTCCGAACTTCCCTCGGTGAAAGGAAAGAAGGTCGACAAGCACAGCACGGGCGGTGTCGGCGACAAGGTTTCGCTCATTGTCGGTCCGATGGTCGCGGCGGCAAACAAAGGAATTTACGTTCCCAAAATGGCCGGTCGCGGGCTTGGATTCACGGGCGGAACGCTCGACAAACTTGAATCCTGCACAGGTGTAAACACCGAAATAAGCGCCGAAGAATTTGAGAAAATCGTTGCGGAACTCGGTTTCTGCATCGCAGGGCAAAGCAAACGTCTTGCACCTGCGGATTCAAAACTGCTCGCTTTGCGCGATGTGACGGGAACCGCAAACTGCATTCCTCTCATCGCGGCAAGCGTTATGAGCAAAAAACTTGCTTCGGGAAGCGAATGCATTGTGCTTGACGTAAAATGCGGAAGCGGTTCTTTCTGCAAAACGTTGCGCGATGCCGAAGAACTTGCGCGTTTGATGGTCAGAATCGGCGCGAAAGAAAAACGCAAGACCGTCGCTTTGATAACCGACATGTCGGCTCCTTTAGGCAGCGCCGTCGGCAACAGCGTTGAACTTATCGAAGCGATACGCGTTCTCGAAGGCAGAGGCGATGAACAACTCACGGAACTTTGCATCACCGTTGCGGCAAACATGCTTTATGCCGCCAACGTCGCTGATTACGAAACCTGCGTTGCCATTGCGGAAGAAACCATTTACGACGGAAGCGCGCTTGACAAACTCGCCGAACTTGTCGAACGTCTCGGCGGCGACAAACGTCTTATTTACGACACAAGTCTTTTTGAAGAAAGCAACGTTACGGCAATGCTGGTTTCCGACAAAAGCGGTTATATCACGCGGATCGATGCTATGGAAGTCGGCAAAGCGGCATTTATTCTCGGCGCGGGGCGCGAAGTTATGGGCGCGGCGATCGACCCGACGGCCGGCATAATTCTCAACAAACGCATCGGCGACCGAATTGAAGAAGGCGAGGCTCTCGCAACGCTTCAAGCAAAGAATCTTGAACGCGCACAACGCGGAATGGAGCATCTTTTCAGAGCGGTCACTATCGGTGATCAGCCGCCCGAAACACATAACATTATCATAAAATGCATCGGAGCATCCTCTTTATAAAGGATTTTAAACATGGAAATATACACATCTGAAAGTATCAACGAAACCGAATCCGTTGCGGCGGAGATCGCAAAAAAACTGCAAAACGGCGGTTTCTTGGCGCTTTACGGCGGCATGGGCGCGGGAAAAACCGCGTTTGTCCGCGGATTGGTCAAAGCGCTTTGTCCCGAATGTCTTGATCTTGTTCACTCCCCGACGTTTGCAATAGTCAACGAATATCGCGGAGACGAAATCAACATATTTCATTTCGACCTTTACCGTCTTACCGACGAAGACGACCTTTATTCGACGGGGTTCTATGACTACATCGAGCAAGGCGGTCTTACCATTACAGAATGGACCGAACTTTTCGAGGACGCAATCCCGGAAAACGCGATTAAACTCAGAATCGAGCCGACGGGCGAAAACAGCAGGAGGTTCATTTTATGCTGATTGCGGCACTTGACAGCACGGCAGTCACGGCGAGCGCCGCCGTTGCCGAAATAATCGACGGCAAATTGGGCACGTTCAGCCTTTTCACTGTCAAAAACAAACTCACACACAGCGAAATTCTTCTTCCGCTCCTCGAAAACGCTTTGAAGCAATACGGAGCGACAATAAAAGACATCGACCTTTTCGCGGTCAGCGCAGGCCCCGGCTCGTTCACGGGAGTTCGCATCGGCGCGGCCACGATAAAAGGTCTTGCCTTCACCGAAAACAAACCCTGCGCTTCGGTTTCGGCTTTGGAAGCATTGGCAAGAAACGTCGGCAGAGGTTACGTTTGTCCCGTTATGGACGCAAGGCGCGATCAATTTTACACCGCGCTTTTCAAAGACGGAGAACGCATCACCGAAGACGCTGCTTTGGGCGTTGAAGAGATTTTCAAAACGCTGAAAGAACTTCCCGAAGTTACAATTTGCGGCGACGGGGCTCACAAGTTCATCGAACTTTGCGGAAACCCGGACAACCTCTTCCCCGCGAGCGGCGCAGGTTGCGACCAGAACGCTTTGTCCGTTGCGCTTTGCGGATATGACATATTCACAAACGGCAACGCCGTTTCGGCAAAGGAACTTAAACCGATTTATTTAAGAATGCCTCAGGCAGAAAGAGAAAAGCTTGAAAGAGAGAGGAAAGAAAAATGATAGCACTTGCATGTGACCACGGCGGACTTGACATCAAAAACGCAATTATCGAAGATCTCAAAAACAAAGGCGTTGACTACATAGACCTCGGCACAACAACGACGGATTCGGTCGATTATCCCATCTATGCCAAGAAGCTCTGCGCAGAAATCGTTGAAGGCAGATGCGAAAAAGGCATTCTTTGCTGCGGAACGGGGATCGGCATGTCGATCGCCGCAAACAAGATAAAGGGCATCCGCGCCGCGGTGCTTTCCGACGAATTTTCTGCCGAAATGACGAGACGCCACAACAACTCGAACGTTCTCTGTCTCGGCGGACGCGTTATCGACAGCGAAAAGGCGGTCAAATTGGCAGGCATCTTCCTCAGCACCGAATATGAAGGCGGCAGACACGACAAACGTGTTGCGATGTTAGAGGATTAACGACTTAACCAAAAAGTCAAAAATCAAGATCAAAAAGATATGGTTGGTTTTCCGCTCTCGCGGAAAACCTTCTTTTTTTCACAACTTTTCCGTCTTTCGATTCGAAAATCTTCCTTAAATATCAAATATTCACTATTCATTTTTTCGTAAAAAGTATTGACACAGCGGGAAAAATCTGCTAGAATGGCGATACCTCTGTTGTTTGAGGTCTTTTTGTTATGCAAACGGTTATTCGATTTCCGCCGTAGCGCAAGAAGATCAAAGGCTTTCAGAGGGAGGTAACATTTTTATATGGAGGTGCCGAAAAAATGGCGGGTAAAGAAAAAAGAGTCAAAGTTGTCCTCGTTTGCACCGAATGCAAGCAGAGAAACTATGACACGGCAAAGAACAAGAGCAATACCCCTGATCGTCTCGAAATGAACAAGTATTGCCGTTTCTGCCGCAAGCACACTCTTCACAAGGAAAGCAAATAAGGAGGGCATTTCACAGATGAAAAAGTTTTTGAAATCGCTTTCTATTGCTCTCGCAATTCTTCTTGCAATGACGCTTTCAATCGCTGTTCTCGCAGCAGGCGAAGAAAGCGGCAACGAAGACCCTTCCGGTGTTGTTGAATCCGGCAGCGGCGACGCAACCGTTTCTGACGGAAGCGGCGATGCCGACGGAAGCGGCGATGCCAACGAATCCGATGATTCCGAAGGTTCGAATTCAAAGAGCGAGAGTTCTAATGCTTCTTCCGAAGCAAGCAGCAAAGCTCCTGTTGAAAGCTCCTCGAAGGCTCCCGTTGAGGATGCCGAAGAGGAAACCGGTTTTTGGACCGATTTCCCCTGGGCGAGAGTTATCACACTTGCTGTCATTTTAGTTCTCATTCTCGTTGCTTTCATTCTTGCGAAGACAAAGACCAAACTCGGTCTTAAAATCGCCAAATTCTTCAAAGAATATTGGAGTGAGATCAAGAAGGTTTCATGGTATTCTCCCAAGGATACTCTCAAAGCAACCGGTATTGTTCTCGTATTTATTGTTGTCGCAGCAGTCGCCATTGGCGTGCTCGACTTCGGTTTCACGAAGCTCATTCAGCTTCTTGCAACCGCTTTCAACTAATTAAAAGGAACGGTTTATTATGGGTTTACCTCAGGAAAGCACGCCGCTTTGGTATGTAGTTCATACCTATTCCGGCTATGAAAACAAGGTCGCTACCAACATTGAAAAAATCGTTGAAAACCGCGGACTTGAAGACCTTATTCTCGCGGTAAACGTGCCTGTCGAAAAGGTTATTGAGACCACCGACAAGGGCGAAAAGGAAATCGAAAGAAAACTGTTCCCCAGTTACGTTCTGGTTAAGATGGTGATGAATGACGAAACCTGGCACATCATCCGCAACACCACCGGCGTTACCGGCTTTGTCGGTCCCGGATCGCGTCCCGTTCCTCTTTCCGACGAAGAGGTTGAACGCATGGGTGTTGAAGTCAGAACTATCGAAATCAAGTTCGGCGTCGGCGACAGCGTTCGCATTATCGACGGTCCTCTTGCAGGATTTATCGGTTTGGTTGAAGAAATCTCGGCAGATTTGAAGAAGGTCAAAGTTTCGGCTTCCCTCTTCGGCAGAGAAACCAAAGTCGAACTTAACAGCAACCAGGTTGCATCTCTGGAAGACTAATTCCGCAAAAACAAAAATCAGAACACCGCTTATAACTTCGGTATTGCCAACCGAATTTAAGCAAAACCGCGCATATGCGCGGTGAAGTGGGAGGGACTCGATCCCGAAATCAAAATTACCACATGGAGGTATCTTTACTATGGCAAAAAAAGTAGTTGGCTATATTAAGCTTCAGATCCCCGCAGGCAAAGCTACTCCCCAGCCGCCTATCGGTCCGGCTCTCGGTCAGTACGGTGTAGCTATTCCTATGTTCACGAAGGAATTCAACGAGCGTACCAAGAACGACATCGGCCTTATCATCCCCGTTGTTATCACTGTTTACGCAGACCGTTCCTTCACTTTCATCACCAAAACTCCTCCCGCAGCCGTTCTTATCAAGAAGGCTTGCGGTATTGAAAAAGGTTCAGGCGTTCCCCAGTCCGACAAGGTCGCTAAGATCACCAAGGAACAGGTCAGAAAGATCGCCGAAACCAAGATGCCCGACCTCAACGCAGCAAGCATCGAGGCCGCTATGAGCATGGTCGCAGGTACCGCGCGCAGCATGGGCGTCGTAGTTGTTGACTAAGGAGGGGTTTCAAAATGAAAAAAGGTAAGAATTACAAGGCAGCTGTTGCTGCTATCGACAAGGCAAAGCTTTACGACAGCGCTGAAGCTCTCGGCTTGGTTTGCGAGCTTTCCAAAGCAAAATTTGACGAAACTGTTGAAGTTCACGTTCGTTTGGGCGTTGACTCCCGTCACGCTGACCAGCAGGTCAGAGGCGCGATCGTTCTCCCCAACGGTACCGGTAAGACCGTTCGTACCCTCGTTATCGCGAAGGGCGACAAGGCTGATGCCGCTACCGCTGCCGGTGCAGATTACGTTGGCGCAGAAGAATACATCCAGAAGATCCAGCAGGAAAACTGGTTCGACTTCGATGTGCTCATCACTTCTCCCGACATGATGGGTCTCGTTGGCCGTCTTGGTAAGATCCTTGGTCCGAAAGGCTTGATGCCTAACCCCAAGGCAGGTACTGTAACTCCCGACGTTGCTAAGGCTGTTGCCGAAGCAAAAGCCGGTAAGATCGAATACAGACTTGACAAAACCAACATCATTCACTGCCCTATCGGCAAGGTTAGTTTCGGTGCTGAAAAGCTCGGCGAAAACTTCGACACACTCCTTGGCGCTATTATCAAGGCTAAGCCTGCTGCTGCTAAGGGTCAGTATATTAAATCTTGCGTTGTTGCTTCTACCATGGGCCCCGGCCTCAAAATCAACGCCGCAAAGATTTCCAACTGATTTCAGTTCAAAAGAAAAGACGGTTCGTTCGAACCGTCTTTTTTACGTATCATTCAACCATTAAAACACAATTATTCAACTATTACAAAATGCACACCCGAAAGATCGGAAGCGTTTGATTTAAAGGCATCAACATCTTTGAGAGAAGTCGTGATAACCAGAACGCCGAGGTGACCCGAAGTGCCGCTTTTGGGAGAAATTATTTCGATATGGCAATCATCGGGGAGCATTTGTTTGATTTTGTCGGTGATGCTTCCGAGCGAACGGAGATCATCAATTTCGAGATAGATACAGGTTGCTTTTTTGCGTTTCCGCTCGATGCGCGTGAGGAACGCGGCGGTAAAAAGGCAGGCGAGCATTGCTATAAGAGCGCCCGTATAGAACCCGAGACCGACAGCGATGCCGATGATCGCGGTTGTCCACATGATCGCGGCGGTGGTGAGACCTGTTATCATCTTGTCACTTTTTACAATAATCATACCTGCGCCCAGGAAACCGATTCCCGAAACGACCTGAGCAGAAATGCGCAGAGGATCGCCGTCATATCCGAGCATTTGAGTGCAATAAACGCCGACGAGCGAGGTCAAAGCACCGCCGAGACAGACAAAGATATGAGTCCGCATTCCCGCCTGACTGCCGTGCCGGCCGCGCTCCAAACCGATGAAGCCACCGAAAACAACGGCAAGTATAATGCGAAGCGCGACAGTGAAAAGATTGATCTCCTTTTCAAAAGCAACGATGTTGTTCAAAAGTTCTGTCATAATATCACCTCTTTTAATTATTATAGCACACATGGCACATTTAGGCAACAGGATTTTTCGGGATATTTTTTGAAAAAGCTATTGACAAAGCGGATTTCTTATGATATTATAACAAGGTCGAATTTCCAAAGACAGTAGGTATGAAAATGTAAAGGCTATAAGCCGCCTGCCGAGGAGAGCGAAAGATATAGTTTAAAATCACTATGCTTTTCTTATGCTCCGAAGCGGTTGCTTTCGGAGCATTTTTGTTTACTACGGAATAAATCAGGAGGTATACAATTGGCTAACGCAAACATTCTTGAGCAAAAGAAACAGCTCGTTGCTGAACTCGCTGAAAGAATGAAGAACGCGCAGGGCGGCGTTATCGTTAACTATCAGGGTATTCCCGTTGCTGACGATACAAAGCTCAGAAGCGAACTTCGCGCTGCAGGTGTTGAATACACGGTTGTTAAGAACACTCTTACTTCCAAGGCTTGCGACATCATCGGTTTTGAAGGTCTTAAAGATCAGCTCACCGGCATGACCGCACTCGCTACCTGCGAAAGCGATCCTATCGCTCCTGCAAAGATCCTTGCTAAATATGCAAAAGATCACGAAAACTTCGTTCTCAAAGCAGGTTTTGTTGACGGCGAATTGCTCGACGCAAACGGTGTGAAGGAACTTGCCGAAACTCCTTCCAAAGAAGTCCTTATCGGCAGACTTATGGGTTCTCTCCAGTCCGGTCTTTACGGTTTCGCTTATGCTATTCAGGCGATCATCGACAAGGCAGAGGGCGGCGAAGCTACCGAAGCTGCTGCTGAATAATTTCGGCACAAAAATATCTTAATTTAAAAAAACACTATTACACGGAGGATTATATCACAATGGAAAAAATCAATCAGATTCTTGAACTTGTAGACTCTCTTTCTATTCTTGAACTCAAAGACCTCGTTAGCGCACTCGAAGAAAAATACGGCGTTTCCGCTGCTCCCGTTGCTGTTGCAGGCGTTGCTGTTGCAGCTGCTCCCGCAGAAGAAGAAAAGACCGAATTCGACGTAGAACTCACCTCCTTCGATGAAGCTGCTAAGCTCAAAGTTATCAAGGCTGTTAAAGAAATCACCGGCCTCGGTCTCGGCGAAGCTAAGGACATCGTTGTTAACGCTCCCAAAATGGTTAAGACCGGCGTTTCCAAAGAAGAAGCAGAATCTCTCAAAGCTCAGCTCGAAGAAGCAGGCGCAAAGATCACCCTCAAATAATTATACTTCCTGTATACAAAAAGACGGTTTTCGAACCGTCTTTTTTTGTTTTTTGAGGTTTATATTCCCTGACGACGGACACGGTGCGGATTCATTTCGGGATGATGGCAAGCACTTTCCCAACATTTCAAAAAATGTTGTTGATTTGAGTCATTTTTTATGATAAAATAAAAGAAAAAGGGGTAAAGTTATGTTTAAAAGAGTTGGCAAAAAAATAATGTTTCTTGCCGTCATCGCATCTATCTTCGGCATTTTAGTTTCGGTTGTCGGCGGTTTTACGCTCGTTATCATTGCCGCGCAAAGAAGCAGCGACTTCGTTGATATCCTTTTGGCCGCTTTGCTCGGAATCGGCGTTATGATCGTTGGTTCTTTGATTTCCTGGATATCTGTCTTCCCTGCATACGGCTACGGCAGATTGATCAACAACAGTGATGACCTGGTTCAATATGCAAAGAATTTCACCGAATCGCAAAAAAGCCAGGCCCGTCCTCAGATGCAACCCAGACCTCAGGCAACCGCGCAACCCAGACCTCAGGCAGCCGCACAACCCAGACCTCAGGCAGCTGCTCAGCCCAGACCGCAGGCAGCCGCACAACCCAAACCTCAGGCACCTGCTCAACCTCAACCGCAGGTTGCAACGCAACCCGAACAGCCCAAAGCACCCGCTGTTGAACCGACTCCCGCAGGCAATGCCGCACCCGCGGCCGAAGCGGCTCCCGCCACCGAAAAGACTGACGAATAATGCAGGTTTGTTCAAAAAGGCGCTGTGAGCGGTTTAGGTTAGTGGCAAATCGCCCTGAAATGAATTTCTTACAATAACGCATCAAAAATCCGCGATGATACTTAACGTACATCGCGGATTTTTCTTTGTTCTATGACAAAAGCGGTTTATTTCAAGGTGTTTTGCGGTTTTCGCACTGCGGCGCGACGTCGAACAACCGTTTTTTATTGAACCGAATCATTTCGAAATCGCCTCTTTGACCACAGGAAGAATCGTTTCTGCCATCGAAAAATGTCCCAGATCGTTCGGATGGAGAATATCGACAGCGAAGAGGTCACGCATCGAATCCGAAAAGAAGTTACCGCTATCGACAAAATAAACCTTTTTATCTCCCGAGGCAAGTGCGTTTTCATAGGTTTTGCGAACGATCCCGATACGTTTCAGATCCTCCTCCGTCGGTTCGGTATAAAACGGATGTGTCACGAACACGACAGGCAGATCCGGTTGACGGTTGCGGATATATTTGAAAAAGGGTTCATGCGTTTTTTCAAGGTGTTCAACCGTCGGAGCGTTATAGTCATAGTCCATTACAAAGCACGCAAGTTCGCGGGAGGCGATATGGTCGGCAACCGAAAGTTCGCCCAGCGCGCTGCCGGAGAAGCCATAATTTACGCAATCGGCATCGAGAGCGCGGCAGATTATGTTTGAAAATGCATTAGCAGGACGTGAAACACAGCCGCCTTGGGTTATGGACGATCCATAAAATGCGATCGCGCCGTTTGCACGCGGCGAAGGTGCGCCGATTTCGGCATCCTTCGGGAATCCGATCTCAAGCGACTCAACGCCCGAATAAAGCGGAAGGTTTATCTGAACTTCTTTTTCGCCGCAAGGTAATTCGAGTCTGCCGACATTCATATCGGGACTATCGGCAAAGGTTTGCATCTGACCGCCGACATACGTTCGTTCGGTGCCCGAACCGACATAAGCATCAATGCCGAACACGCCGCGATCGCAGAAATGATGCATTCCCACAATCGCATTGCGGAGTTTTATACGAACCGAAACCGAATCCGCATCGGTCACAAAGCGCACACTTCCGCCCGCCGTACAGATGGCAAGAAAGCGGTTTTGCTCGGAATAAATATCCTTCTTTGCAGCATCCAATCGGTAAAACTCGCCGCAGTTCCGTTTTGGATTCATTATTCCGCCGATCACAAAGGGCGGTTCTGTTACGTTATGATAGCAAAACCCGTCAGAATCGACGGCAGAAGAATTTACATTTGCTTGCTGATCGATTTTCATGCCTTCACTTCCCTCTTCATCTTTTTTATTATTCAAAGTATATCACAGCGCAAAATTCATTGCAATACTCAAAAAAATCTGTTATAATCTTTTCAGAATATTTATGAGGTTAACTTTTATGAAAGATACTGTATGGCTTGACGAAGAAAAAGACCTTTTGATGTATATCGACCAGACAAAACTGCCTTCTGAAATGAAGATATGTTCCTGCATGGATATTTTTGACCTTCACGAAGTTATCAAGAGGTTATCCATACGCGGTGCGCCCGCAATCGGTGTCGGCGCGGCGATAGGTCTTTACGCCGCCGCTTCACGGTTTGAGGACGAAACCGAAGAGGGGTTCATCTATTCCCTCAAAAAGAGTGCTGAATACGTCAATTCTTCACGTCCGACCGCCGTCAATCTTTCCTGGGCAATAAAGCGCATGATCAAACGCGCCGAAAGTGAACTCGGAAACGGGATCGAACATATTAAATCCGCCTTGAAGGACGAAGCGTTGGCGATATACAACGAGGATATCGAAACCTGCCGCAAAATCGGCGAATTCGGCGAAGCGCTCATTAAAGACGGCGACTCCGTTCTCACCCATTGCAACGCCGGTTCTTTGGCGGCGGTCAGATATGGAACGGCGTTGGCTCCGATCTACGTTGCCGCCGAAAAAGGCAAGAAAATCAAGGTCTTTTCCGACGAAACACGTCCGCTTTTGCAGGGTGCGCGGCTTACCGTTTTTGAACTTGCCGAAAGCGGTATCGACGTTACGCTCCAATGCGACAATATGGCGGCATCGCTTATGTCACAGGGAAAGATCAACGCGGTATTTGTGGGTGCGGACAGAGTTGCCGCGAACGGTGACGCAGCAAACAAAATCGGCACTTTGGGAGTTGCGATTATCGCGAAATATTTCGGTATTCCGTTTTACGTCTGCGCGCCGTTTTCAACGATTGATTTCGATTGCAAAAGCGGAAAAGACATCGTTATCGAGCAGCGTTCGGCAAGCGAAGTCACAACTATGCACTACAAAGAAACGATGACTCACAGGGACGCAAAAGTTTACAATCCCGCGTTCGACGTCACGCCGAATGAACTCATCACCGGCATCGTTACCGAACGAGGCATTTTTGTTGGCAGTGAACTCGAAAAACAAAGCTCGTTTTAAGCCGATATAAAGGCTTTTATGAGAAAATAATGCTTGACTTATCAGGCACTTATATGTATAATTGAAATGTTAGAATTTTAACCATTTTTCCGGAGGTATTTTGCAGATGAATTACTCACGCGCTGCGAATGTGTCGCGTTTTGTATTGTTGTTGCTCGCAATCGCGCTGATTTGTTCAGCCACGGTTTTCGGCGTTTACTTCAATGACGAAACAAGACTTAAAGGAATTTTTGATGACGATGCTGTCAGACTCGGTCTTGACCTTGCCGGCGGCTCTGTTGTTACATTTGAAGCTCAGACCGATGACACCGGTGACGATCTTAACACCGGTATGGAATCGGTTTACACCGTTATGAGAGACAGGCTTGACGGTCAAGGTTTGACCGAAGCTCTTTGTTATCGCGTCGGTGACAAGATGATCACCATTGAAATCCCCGACGTTGACGATCCCGAACAAGCGATCAGCGACTTCATGCAGACCGCAAAACTTCAATTCGTCGATTCGAGCGGAAAAGTCGTCCTTGAAGGCGCTGATATTGATAGCGCATTCGCGGGTTATTACCCCAACGATAAGGGCACAAATGAACTTGCGGTTTCGCTCAAACTCAATGCATCGGGCAAAAAGAAATTTGCAGATGCCACCACCGCTGCCGCTGCAAAAAAGGATTACATCGCAATTCAGGTCGACGGCGTTACTATCAGTCAGCCGACCGTTAACGAAGCGATCACCGACGGCAACGCTATCATCAGCGGCAACTTCACCGAAGAAGAAGCTCAGGCTCTTGCAAACAACATTAACGCAGGTGCTTTTAAATATGAACTCAAAGACGTTGAAACAAGAACCGTAAGCGCAACGCTCGGCGAAAACTCGCTTTCGAGCTCGCTCATCGCAGGTGCGATCGGCGTTTTGCTTGTTATCATCTTCATGTGCATCTATTACAAGATTCCCGGCATCATGGCATCCCTTGCATTGGTTGCATATATAAGCATTTACGGTCTGATTCTTATTCTTACTCAGGCCAACCTCACGCTCGCAGGTATCGCAGGTATCTTCCTTTCGATCGGTATGGCGGTCGACGCGAACGTTGTTATCTTTGAAAGAATCAAAGAAGAAGTTATTCTCGGCAAGAGCGCAAAAGCCGCTATCAAGGGCGGTTTCAAGAGAGCGGCTGCCGCAATTCTCGACTCGAACGTTACAACCCTCATCGCATGTGCCGTTCTCTACTTCCTCGGCTCGGGTACGATCAAGGGCTTCGCAGTAACTTTGTTCATCGGTATTCTCGTTTCCCTCTTCACCGCGCTTCTCATTACCAGAGCGTTGCTTCACCTTTGCGTCGGTATGGGAATTACCGATCCCAAAAAATACAAGGCATTTGGCAAGGGTGCAAAAGAAACCAAGTTCCACTTCATCAAGAGCCAGAAGTTTATTGTTATCATTCTTGCGGTTGTTCTTGTTGTGGGTATTTCTTCCGCCGCTTTCAAGCAATTCAACATCGACATTGACTTCTCCGGCGGTACCGAAATCAAACTCAACCTCGGCACGGAAGTTACCGATGAGGTTTGTGATAACGTAAATGACATCATCGCAAACCACAAACTCCTCGGAAAAGACTATGTTTCTTCGACGACCCAATCGACCGACTCTTCCGAAACCGCGATAATCCGCACAGGTACAAAAGCACTTTCCAACGAGCAGACAGAAGCTCTTATCGATGCGCTCGTAGAAGCATATCCTAACGCGAATACCGACGAAAAGGAAGTTGAAAAGATCGATCCCACCATCGGTGCATCCCTTACCAAGAAAGCTCTTCTTTCTGTCGGCATTGCTATCATCCTTATGCTCATCTATATCTGGATCCGTTTCGAGTTCGCTTCGGGTCTCGCGGCTGTTATCTGCCTTGCGCACGACGTTTTCATCATGTTGACGGTTTACTCTTTGTTCGGAATTCCTGTCAATGCAAACATCATTGCCGCTTTGCTTACCATCCTCGGTTATTCGATCAACGCGACCATCATCGTATTTGACCGCGTTCGTGAAAACAAAAAGAAGATGGGTTCGGAAGTTTCGTTTGGCGAGGTTATCAACCAGAGCATTCACGATACTCTCGGCAGAAGCATCAACACAACGATCACCACTCTCTTCACCATCGGTATGATCTACATTCTCGGTGTTGACTCGATCCAAGATTTCGCGCTTCCTCTTATCATCGGTATCGTTGCAGGTTTGTTCTCCTCGGTATTCCTTTCCGGTGTGATCTGGAACACACTCAGCAAGGTTATCAAACCCAGAAAAAAGAAAGAAAAAGCAGAATAAAATCAAAAATGCTCGTTTCGCAATGAAGCGAGCATTTCTTGAATAGTTTAAGAACCGATTTAGGAATTTAAAAAATGACTGAAATTGAAAGAATCCGAAATTTTTCGATAATCGCACATATTGACCACGGCAAGAGCACACTTGCCGACAGATTGCTTGAATACACCGGCGCGGTCGAAAAGCGCGAGCTCGATGAGCAGATGCTTGACAACATGGAGCTCGAACGCGAACGCGGCATTACAATCAAGGCACGTGCGGTACGTTTTAATTACAAAGCAGATGACGGAATTGAATATGCATTAAACCTCATTGATACCCCGGGGCACGTTGACTTCGGCTATGAAGTTTCGCGGTCTCTGGCGGCTTGTGAGGGTGCGGTTCTTATCGTCGACTCGACGCAGGGCATTCAGGCGCAAACGCTCGCAAATGCTTATCTTGCGGTCGATCACGACCTTGAGATCCTGCCCGTTATCAACAAGATCGACCTGCCCAGTGCCGACCCCGAAATGGCGAAGCGCGAGATTGAAGATATCATCGGCATTCCTGCCGACGAAGCGCCTTGCATAAGTGCAAAAATGGGAATCGGCATCAAGGACGTTCTTGAACAGATCGTCATGAATATACCTTCTCCGAAAGGCGACAGAGAAAAGCCTTTGGAAGCGTTGGTGTTCGACAGTTATTATGATTCTTACAAAGGCGTTGTTGTTTATATCCGCGTTAAAAACGGCAGAATGCGCGTTGGCGACAAAGTCAGAATGATGCACACGGGTGCAGAGTTCGAGATCGTTGAGCTCGGCACGCTTTCGACCTTCGCGCTCGACAAAAAGGATTGTCTTGAAGCCGGCGAAGTCGGATATTTTACCGCGAGCATAAAAAATATCGCGGATACAGACGTCGGCGACACAGTCACGCTTGTCGAAAACCCATGTGAAAAGCCTCTGCCCGGATTTAAGAAATCACAGCCGATGGTTTATGCAGGTATCTACCCCGCCGACGGTTCAAAATACGGCGATCTTAAAGATGCGCTCGACAAACTTCGACTTAACGACTCATCGTTCACATATGAACTCGAAACATCGGTTGCTTTGGGATTCGGTTTCAGATGCGGTTTCCTTGGACTTTTGCACATGGAAATCATTGAAGAGAGGTTGGAGCGCGAATTTATGCTTGACCTCATTACCACAGCGCCGAGCGTTATTTACGAGATACACAAAACCAACGGCGAAGTTGTATATATCGACAACCCGACAAACTATCCCGATCCTGCGACGATCGAAACGGCTTGTGAACCTTTTGTAAAGGCGACAATAATCACCCCGACCGAATACGTCGGCACGATCATGCAGCTTTGCAATGACAGACGCGGGGAATATCTCGATATGAAATACATCGATACCAACCGTGCGGAATTGCATTATCTATTGCCGTTGAACGAAATTGTTTATGACTTTTTCGACTCGCTCAAATCGAAGAGCAAAGGTTATGCTTCGCTCGACTACGAATTCAAGGATTACAGACCGTCAAAACTTTCAAAACTTGACATATTGCTTAACGGCGACGTTGTCGACGCGCTTTCATTCATCGTGCATTCCGACAGAGCATATCCGAGAGCAAGAAGAATCTGTGAAAAACTCAAAGACAATATTCCAAGACAGTTGTTTGAGATCCCCGTCCAGGCGGCTATCGGCGGCAAGATCATTGCCCGCGAAACGGTCAAGGCGATGAGAAAAGACGTTCTTGCGAAATGCTACGGCGGCGATATCACGCGCAAAAAGAAATTGCTCGAAAAGCAAAAAGAGGGCAAGAAGCGCATGAGAACGCTCGGCACGGTTGAAGTTCCTCAGGAAGCGTTTATGGCTGTTCTTAAATACGATGACGAATAATTTATCACTTTATATCCACATTCCCTTTTGCGTTAAAAAATGCGATTACTGCGCGTTTTATTCACTTGCAAATCAGAGCGAGGATATTAAGCAGAAGTATTTTGAAGCGCTTATACGGCAGATCGGGTTCTTTGAGACCGACAGACCGATCGGTTCGGTTTATTTCGGCGGCGGAACACCTCCGACGTTGGGAGTAGGAAGATTATGTAAACTCATCGACTTTATCTCCACGCGCTTTAAATTGACAAGCGATTGCGAGATAACGGTTGAGGTTAACCCCGGAACGGTTGACAAAAGTTCGCTTGAAGCACTTAAATCGGTTGGTGCTAACCGATTATCGATTGGAATACAAGCTGCGGATGATGCCGTTTTGCGCTCGATTGGACGAATACACAGCATTGAACAGGCGAAACAGTGCGTTGCAGATGCAAGGTCGGTTGGCTTTAAAAACATAAGTGCGGACATAATATTTGCACTGCCCAACCAAACGGTTGAAACCTTTACAAAGGGCGTTTATGACGTTATGTCAACCGATGTCGATCATATATCTGCTTATTCGCTTCAATTGGAGGAGGGCACGCCGTTATTTGAGAGGCGGCAAACCCTTTGCTTCCCCGACGAGGAGAGCGAGGAACGGCAATACGAGGCACTTTGCAGAGTTTTGACCGAAAACGGATTTAAGCATTATGAGATTTCCTCATTCTGCAAAGACGGTTTTGAATCGCGCCACAACATGAACTATTGGGCGCGCGGTGAATACTTTGGATTTGGTGCAGGGGCTCATTCTTTTATTTTCGGCAAGCGTTTTTCGGCCTTGGCTGATGTTGATGAATTTATCGAAAAAAGCTGTGTTTCTTTGCTTGCGCCGACCGATTTCGACGATGCGGAGCTGATCTCTGATGGCGAAGCCGAGGAGGAGCGCGTTATGCTTGGGTTGCGAACAAGCAGAGGCGCAATTGTACCGCAACGGTCGTTTGACGCGGCGAAAAAAATCGCAATGCTTGGCTACGGAACATTTGAAAACGGGATACTTTCCTTGAACAGCAAGGGTTTCAGGGTTTCGAACGAGATAATTGCAGAAATTTTGATTTGATTTAAAAGCCAACCTTGGTGCATCTGCCAAGGTTGGCTTTTTTACATTACATAGCATCGGAAGTTTGTTATCCGAGCGAGTTAAGGATATATAAAGATATTAAAGCGGTTTTCAGCCGCTTTTTTATTTTGGGATTTTTTTGAGAAAACGGCGGGAAGTTTTTGAGATGAAATTTTCTTACGGCACGTTTAGAATAAATGCGTCAAATGCGTGACCGAAAGGAGGATGACAAAATCGGATAGCGAAAACAACAGGTCGGCGTTTTGCACAAGAAAGGAATGTGAAGAACGCGTTAACGATTATTTTACCAAGCATCTTGCAGAAAGCGGCGAGGTTGCGGACATTGAATCGCTGGCGGATTATCTCGGAACGACACGCGATGAGATAATGGCGATGCTTGAAAAGAAACTTGCAGCAGAACGCGAGCAGCAAAAAGCGGAGTTGGCAACGAAATATTTTGCCAAAGTTTACGGCTACGGCAATTCGAATGAAAACGACGCGAGCGGATATGTCCCCGACATTTCCGAAAAAGAGCTTGCAAAGCAACTGATTTCAAGCGCAACCGGCGGCGAACAATACATAAACTCCGAATATCAGGCATATATTGTCAACAGATATTTGCTTGATCTCAAAGACAATTACAACCTTAACAGCGAATACTTCAAAAACCTTGTTCTTATTCTCAAATCTCACGGATATACTCAGGTGAGCGAAAGCGAAATGAGAACACAGGTCATTGCTTATGACGCAGAAACCAAATATGACGACAAATACGACGAAATTTATGATCAATCGATAATGGCCGATAAAACCGAAGAAGAAGCCCGTGCGGCGGCAAGAAAGGCGGCAAAGAAGGTCAAGATGGATTATATCTTCAAAAACAGCAAGAGCAAAGATGAGTTCAAGCGTTATTGCATCGCCGCTGACATCGCTGAAAAAGACATCAACGATTATCTTAACAGCGGTGTTACATTCCCCTCTCAAAACATAAATTCGGGCGGTCTTTTGGGTTCGGGATTGTTAGGTTAACGGAGGTTTTTTATGGACATCATCAGTTACATCGAACCCGAACTTTTTATCATTGTGCCCGTTCTCTACATTTTGGGTTTGATGATAAAGAAAAGTTCGATCAACGACAAATGGATACCTATTATTCTCGGTGCAATGGGAATCATTCTTGCAACGGTTTATAAACTTGCGGCACATATTCCCTGCGGATTTTCCGAAGTTTTACAGATCATCTTTGCGGGTATAACGCAGGGCATACTTTGTGCGTCGGGAAGTGTTTATGCAAACAACATCGTCAAACAATTCAAAAAAGGCAACGGCGAAGATGAACGCGTTACTGAAAACGATATCAAAGATGATATCGATCTACGCTGAATATATCTACGACCTGATCTACGAACCGTGACGGAATTGACCGCGTTCGGCGAAATGCTGACGGTCATTCTTTCCTCCGCAGGGCTGACGGGCAGTTTGTTTGCGGCGATAATAAGGATTGCAATTAAAAAGGCAAAAGACGATGCCGAACGCAAACGAGAGGAAAGATTAAGACTTGAAATTCTGAGGCTCGAAGGCGAAGAAAAATTGAGTTCCCTGATTTTCGCGCTCCTCCGTCATTCTCGCGGGAGCGGGTCCGAAAAGGAACTTGACGATGCCGAAAAAGCATATCTCGAACATCTCGAAAACAGCAACAGACTCAAAAACGAAATAATAGGGTTACACACGAACTAAATAACTAAACACGCATTTTTTCATAAGAAGAAGTGCGTGTTTTTTTATTGCAAAACTTTGTTCGATATGTTATATTAAAATCAGAACACAACGGAGGTAGTTCCGATGAACAGCGAAGATTTTGTTATTGATTATACCGAGGAAAACAAACCTCAAAAACCGCCGATGAGCGCAAAAACAAAGAAAAAACTCATTTATATCCTTTGTGCCGTGCTCGGGGTTGCTATCGCACTTTTGGGGATCTATTTCTTTGATCTTGCTTTTACGGGGGCTGTTTCTCCAGAAAAGGCGATTGCTGAATATATCACGGCTCACAATCTTTATGACATAGACGGAATCATCGAATATTCTGCGCCTTGTAACAAAAACAGACTTTTCGACAACCGCGAGACGAGCGACAGATTTCTCAGGTCATATTTAAAAAAATCTTACGAAGGTCTTTCTCCAAAATATACCGAAAGCGAAATCTCGGTTGCTTTCATCTCAAAAATTGAATTTACACCCGACACAAAAACCTTTAAAGACCAAATGGTCGAATATGAAAAACTTGCAAAAGGCGAAAGCGAAAAGGTTAAAAAAACCGCGATCGTTTCGATGCAGGTAACAACGGGTGATCTTGTGACAACGCAGGATTATCTCGCCGTCAAGATCGGCGCAAGGTGGTATTACGCAGGAACAGCCAGCTCGTTTTAATGAAAGGATTTTGATATGAAAAAGACGGTTAACGGAAACGGCTATAATCTTGAACTGGATTTTGAACAGAAGACGTACAACGAGAATTTACAGCCCTACCAAAATATCTTCTACACAGGCAAAAAGTGCTTTGAAATCGAAAACGGCAGTCCTTTTGTTGCCGAAATCGAATATACAAAGCGCGAGGGCGGCACATATATTTACAGCAACAACCCCGAAATGCTTGCACCCGAGGACATCGGCAAGGCTATCTTGCGCACAAAGAACATACAAGGGCTTTGCAACTTTACATACGAGCATTCAAACCACACCGGAATTCCCGTTTATTTCGGTTATCAGCTAAAAAACGAAGGCGAAAGCGACGTCACCGTTACCGTCACCAATCTCGGCTTCCAGCCTGACGGCGAATGGCTCGGTCAAAGGTCATGGAGTGATTATTTCAACTTCCGTTTTGAACTGCCTTTTGATTATTTCCTCGAAAACGGCGAAGTTAACCCGATCTATGTCGGTTGCGATTATATCGATTATACCCCTACCCCGCGCGAGCCGATCAGTTTCACCATTCCCGCCGGTGAATATATTTACGTTCTCGGCGGCACAAGTGCCGACGCCTACGGGAACGCGAACGTTTTCGGCAGTGCGGACACTATCATTTATCCCGGCAAATGCTCCAACGCCGTTGTCAAATTCTTTGTCGAAGGCGGAAGTGTCACAGGTACGTTTTATGTATATTCCGATGCTTCACAGGTCCGGGGCGAGCCGGAAGAACAGGGATTTATCACCGAGCGTTTCAACAGCGCGACAAACAAATTGACCGATTACAGCAAGCAATACAAGGGTGTTGACCCGACGGCAGGCGTTATCGAATCGAACATAACGTTCATCGTCGATGACGATACCGAAAGCGGTCGTTTGCCCGTCAGATATAAAAACAACCGTGACCCCGATTATGCATCGAAGAACACGCCTTATGCTAAATATGACCTTAAAGAACGCGTTATCGAGAACGACAACTGGGTGACCGCTTTGAACCAGAACAACGTTCCCAACGCGATCGGCACCGATATGATGATCTTCCAATGCATCGACACCGAAGGTAACGAACTGGTCATCGACACCGAGCGCGCCGATTCGAGCGGCGAACCCGCAAACCTCGGCAACTGGATGGTGCAATATACCGACAATTTCACTCTTATCAACGCGGGCGAAAAGGAACGCACTTTTACCTTCTTCAAGCGCGGAAACAACGGTGTTTTGTTTGTTATGACACGCGACGACGAGGGTAATATTCTTGACGCGAAAGCGTTGACAGGTCCTTACAGTTTCGACAACGAAAACGCTATCTTTGCAGGTGTTGACAAAACTCTGCTTACCGAAAAGAACGGCAGGCTTTGGTTCAAAGTTGCCGACGGCAGACCCTATTGCGACGTTATCGACGAGCGCAGTGAGGTCATCAAGATCACCGTTCCCGCAATGAGTGTCAAGAGAATCAGCATTGATTACGTCATTCTCGGGAACTCCTGCGGCGGCACGACTCATTGGGTAACACTTGACTGAAAATTTTAGTTATGAGGTATATTATGAACTTCAAAAAAATTTCATTTATTTCCATTTTGATTGCGGTTACATTGACGGTTTCGGGTTGCTGCTGCACAGCACCGTTTAAAGCAACCGAAGAAGACGAAAGCGCACCCGTTTTGAATGAAGACTCAAAAGTTGCCGATGAAAAGGTCGAATCTGTCACCGAAGATGAATCTTCGGAGCTCGTTTCGGAAGACCCCTCACAAGAATCTTCCGAACCCGAACTTTCAGGTCCCGAAGTTATTACTCCCGACAGAGATATGCGTTACCGCTTCAACATCTTCCTCAGCAACTTTTCCGAACAATGGTTCTGTGAAAACTTCGTTTGGAGCGATTACGACGGAGATTATGTTCTTAAAACCGACAAATTTGTTGCCGAAAGCGCCGACGTTACGACGATGGTTGAATTCGCTCATCTTTATGCAAAGATCAACCACAACAAGCAGGAAACGGTTTTACACGAAGGCTTTGTTTACGACGGTGTCAGCCTATATACGATAAACCTGTTTACCGAGCGTTTCTTCAACCGCAGCGTTACCGCAAACAATATCCCCAGAGGAGAAGCTTTGCCGTTTGGCGGATATTCGCTGATCGTTGTAGATAACATGGTTTGCATTCCTGCCGCCGACGGCGGAACTTTTGGCAATATGTCTGTTTTGGACAAGATCTACGACCTCGGCGACGGTGTCTATAAGGTCGAATTTAATATCTTCTCCGTCGACAACGATGAGATTGCTCCTATCGGCGGAACTATCCAAGACAAAAGCGTTTATTATTACACGACAGAACAGGCGGATTCCAGATCGGATTTTTATAAACACCTCAACGGAGTTGCGATCATCGAGCCTTATGTCGATTCCGAAGGCAAAGACAGGATTTATTTGCGCTCATACGAATTGTTTGAAGATTAAAATAAGAAAGCACCGCTTTTGGGCGGTGCTTTTAGTTTTTTCAATTTTATTAAAAAGGATGAAAAGAATCGGTTGAAAACAGGGAATTTTTACCTTGATTTTTAGGTAGTATGTAATCAATCCTAAAAAACAACCCTCGGTGATGACATGATCGCTAACGCGAGATCACATGACGATCCCTCGGATTGAAAAAAAAGACGGTTTCTTTCGAAACCGTCTTTTTTCTGGTGCCTCCGATCGGAATTGAACCAATGACACGGAGATTTTCAGTCTCCTGCTCTACCAACTGAGCTACAGAGGCATAACACTCCCCCGCTATTGCGAGAAAGCGATGGCGACTCGACGGGGACTCGAACCCCGGACCTCCGCCGTGACAGGGCGGCGTTCTAACCAACTGAACTACCGAGCCAGATTGGAGCGGATTACGGGGTTCGAACCCGCTACCTCCACCTTGGCAAGGTGGCGCTCTACCAAATGAGCTAAATCCGCTGGAGCTGATGATGAGACTCGAACTCATGACCTCATCCTTACCAAGGATGTGCGCTACCACCTGTGCCACATCAGCATCAACAAAAATTTATGTATTAAGTTATAGGCGTTTGGAGGCGCCACCCAGAATTGAACTGGGGATAAAGGTGTTGCAGACCTCTGCCTTACCGCTTGGCTATGGCGCCATTGGAGCGGATTACGGGGTTCGAACCCGCTACCTCCACCTTGGCAAGGTGGCGCTCTACCAAATGAGCTAAATCCGCATATTTACATCTGATAGAACAAGCTCTGAACAGAGGAGGAATAAATTGGCGACTCGACGGGGACTCGAACCCCGGACCTCCGCCGTGACAGGGCGGCGTTCTAACCAACTGAACTACCGAGCCGTGTTGGCCGCGTCAGCGCGCTTGAATATAATAACACAACAAAAAGCATTTTGCAATACCTTTTTGAAAAAAAGTTTAATTTTTTTCCTGCCTTATTTTTTGCCGATTTTCAAACCGATTCGCTATTTACGTTCCTTAATAATATTATCCAAAATTTCCGCCGCGTCCATAACAAACCGACAACAGGGACGCACTGCATAATATTCCGCAGTTCTTTCTGCCGGTTCTTTTGTGTCGATGTTTTTTATACCCTGCAAAAGTTCGCGGCAGACGATCGTTTTGTGCTTTGCTTTGAACTCCTCGGCGATACGGCTGATGAGCGCATAATGCTCGGATTTTGCTTTTTGATCGGTCGGATCTGTATAACCCCAAAGCATACCGGCAACGGCAAAAGCTCCTGTGCATGCTCCGCAGACCTCACGCAATTTGCCCATTCCGCCGCCGAACGATGACGATACACGCAACGCAGTTTCGCGGTCCATACCCGTTTCGTCGCAAAATGCGGCAAAAACCGCTTGGGCACAGTTATAGCCCGAATTGAAAAGTTCCGCCGCTTTCTGCTTATGATCCATTCCGAAAACCTCTTTTTTGAAAAATTCTACATTATTTTACCCCGTTTATCAACATTCGTCAAGAGTTAAACGAATAACTGTTTATATTCGGGTGAAAATATTCAAGAGGTGGCAGAATGACTATTATTGCGATAAGGTCGGTTGTTTTTTATATCTTACTTATGCTGATGATGAAGCTCATGGGAAAACGTCAGATCGGCGAAATGCAGGTGACCGAACTTGTAACGACGTTTCTGCTCTCGGAACTTGCGGTTCTGCCCGTTACCGACACCGATATTCCTCTTCTTCACGGGATCCTGCCGTTGATTTTGCTTTCCTCGCTCGAAGTGATAGTTTCTTTTGCGAGCAAAAACAGCAAAAAATTCAGGGTGTTTCTCAACGGGAATCCGATCGTTTTATATGAAAAAGGAAAATACATCGAGAAGAATCTTATGAAGGCGCGTATTTCTTCCGAGGACGTCGAAGCACAGGTCAGGATCAACGGATTTGAAACACTTGATGAAGTGAAAACGGTCATTCTTGAAAGAACGGGAAAGATGAGTGTTATTCCGAATGACAACGCTCAACCTAATCAATCGGGGGAATGAAAAATGGAAAATTTTATTGTTGCGATTCTGTTGCTTGTGTTTATCGCAATTTTTGCAGGGGTGAACTCTTTTATAATCTGCGACATCTGCGATGAGATGATATCTCTCGTTGAAAACGACAAAACCGAAGAAGCGAAAAAACTTTGGGAAGACAAACGTGATTACATCGCCATTTTCGTTCGCGATGCGGAGGTTGACGTTGTCGATGCCGAAATGGACCAAGCAAGCAGTTCTACCGCGAACGAAGACGGCGAAGCCGAAAGCAAAAAAATGAGTCTTGTGGATTCTATCAAAGAACTCATGCACGGAGAAAAACCGAATTTTGAAGACATATTTATTGTTGACATAAAGGCTTAAAAGGTTTATCATAATTATGGCGGTCGAAACGCGTTAAAAACTGTCGGATCCTTTGTTTTTCACTTCCCTGCGCGCTTCGAACACGCCTTGCCATACTACATAATATGTATAAAACTGTCGAAAGGGCATCATAATTCCCATGAAAAGAATAAAACTCTCTCCCTCGGCGCTTTCCTGCGATTTCGCAAACGCGGGCGCTCAGATTGCCGAAGCAAAAGCAGGCGGTGCGGAATATCTTCATCTTGACGTTATGGACGGCATTTTCGTGCCCAACATTTCGTTCGGACAACCTGTCGTCAAGTCGCTCGGTAAATCCACCGATCTGGTACTTGACGTTCATTTGATGATAACCGAACCGATCCGATACATAGAAGATTTTGCAAATGCCGGCGCAGACATCATCACAATTCACGTTGAAGCGACCGACAAGGTTGAAGAAACACTCAATTTGATCCACGCGTGCGGTAAAAAAGCAGGAATTTCAATCAAACCGAAAACTCCTGTTTCGGCAATCATTCCCTATCTCCCTCTTTGCGATCTTGTGCTCGTCATGACGGTCGAACCCGGTTTCGGCGGACAAAAATTCATGGCAGATATGTTACCGAAATGCCGTGAACTTCGCGATTATGCCGAAATGAACGATCTTGATTATGAGATCAGCGTTGACGGCGGTGTCTCTGCCGAAAATGCTTACTCTTGCGTACTTTCCGGTGCAAACGTTTTGGTTGCGGGGAGCAGTGTTCTCGGCAAGAGCGACATTTTGAGCGCGGCAGAAGAACTTCTTGAATCAGCGAGGAGAGGACAAGCATGAAAAACCATACCGACTTTTTAAAAAAAACTCTTCCGTTTGCGGTCACATTGGCTTTGGTCTGCTCACTTGTTGCTTGCGGAGATTCGTTAAACGCAGGCGATGAAAGCGTTGAAGATGATTCGGGCATTTCCTCCGAAACCGTTGAAAACAGCTCGGGTTCGAGCCAAGGCGGCTCGGAAAACAGCAACGGCGAAGTTTCCAAACCCCAAATCGAATATCCCGTCGGTTCGGCAGAAAGAACACAGCAATATGAAGAATATATCGGCGTTGAATATGCGATCGACATGACCGAATATGAGCAGTACATCTGCCCCGAAAACGAAGAAGATTACGTTTTTGTCGTCAGCCCGAAATATCCTGTCACACGCGATTACGTTCCCGAAGACCTCGTTGACTGCACAAGCATGCGCGACGGCAGATCATCGAAAATCGTCAGAATTGCCAACATCGCGCTTGAAGCATTCCTTAAAGAAGCGGCTTTTTACGGTTTTGACAAGATCGGTGTTACAAATGCCTACCGCTCTTACGACACACAGAACTGGTGGTACAATCATTATCTCGATCAGGAAATGGCAAGCGGAAAATACTCGACCGAGGAAGAAGCGATCGCTGTCGTTCTGACCTATTCAACCCGTCCCGGAACGAGCGAACACCAAACGGGGCTGACGGTTGATATGCACGACGTTGACCTTAACAACATGCGTTCCTTCAACGGCACACCTGCGGCGGAATGGCTTGAAAACAACGCGCACAGGTTCGGTTTTATTCTCCGATACCCCGAAGGCAAGCAGGACATCACGGGAATAATTTATGAATCGTGGCATTTCAGATACGTCGGCAGAACCACCGCAACCGAAATTTATGAGAGCGGTCTGACTCTTGACGAATATATCGAACAATAAAACTTTAAAAGGACGGTTCGCCGTCCTTTTTTATACTTGACGAACCGAGACGTTTTGTGTTAACATATATTTACCAATTAACGGAGGTTTTATCAATGAAGCGCTCAATTATCGTAGTTTTAACTTTAATATTCGCACTCATGCTCGGCATGATTTCTGTTTCGGCCGAAGCTCCGACTTACGAACTTATCACAGAAGATTCTCAATGGTTAAGTTTGCCCCACGACAATGCGATCTGCACCGTTGAATGGGTCAACGGCAACGCTGTTTTTTCGGGCAGCACAGCAGGCAACTGGCCGAGCGTCACCACCAAATACGGCGCCGCCAACGCCATTACCGTTAACATTGAAGATTATTCGCTCGTTTATGATTTCACGGTTGAAGGCGGAAACACAAACATTTCCTTCATTTTCTCGGAAGCAGATCATACCTTCCCTCTTTCAAACTCCTCGATCGGCTCGCCCGACGTTGATCCCGGCAGCGGCGACCTTCTTCCCGCAGTTTACAGCGGCAAGGTCAGCCTTACAGATTTTGTCAATTCAACCTCGTTCCTCGACAACCAGTTGTTTGACATCGCTCTTATCAGCGACAACAACGAACTCACTTTCCACGGTGTTCAGGTGTTCTCGGTCGGCGGCGGTGTTATCACGATCCGCGAACTCAAACTTGTTCCCAACGAAGGTGTCGGCGACAAGAATGATGAGACCGAAAGCAAATCCGAAGAAAGCAAGGATCCGGAATCAAAAACCGAAAGCGTTGACGAAAACGTTGACGAATCGGAAAGCGCCGATGAAGGCAACGACAACGTCGGCATGACCGTCGTTATTGTTCTTTCCTGCGTTGCAGGGGTTGCGGTTTTGGCTGCCATAATCGTTGCTGTGATTGTTATCGTCAAGAAGAAGAAATAACTGTTTTAAAACAAAAAAACAATGAAAAACCACCCGCACAGCGGGTGGTTTCTTATTTTAGTTTTGTTTTTTTCAACAACAAAGAATTTGTAACGACACTGACCGACGAAAACGCCATTGCCATACCTGCGATCACGGGAGAGAGCAATCCGAAAGCGGCAAGCGGTATGCCGATAACGTTATAGAAGAATGCCCAGAACAGGTTCTGTTTGATTTTTCGCATTGTTGCACGCGAAAGCGCGATAGCATCGGAAACTGCCGAAACACCGCCGTTCACAAGCACGACATCACCCGATTCGATCGCGATATCGGTACCGTTTCCGACAGCAAAACCAACGTCGGCAGCCGTGAGCGCGGGTGCATCGTTGATACCGTCGCCGACCATCGCAACGACCGAATATTCCTCGCGCAATTCACGGAGTTTCAAAACCTTATCCTCCGGCATTGCATTTGAAACAACTTCATCAATTCCAACCGAAGCGGCGACGTTTTTTGCGGTGGATTCGTTATCACCCGTCACAAGCACGGTTTTGATTTCAAGTGATTTAAGTCTTTCGATCGACGATTTCGAATCGGAACGCACGGGATCGGAAACCGCAACCGCCAAAGCAGGAATTTTATCGATCGCACAAACGACAACAGTTTTGCCTTTCATAGCGATTTCATTCACCTTTTCGGGGAGAGTTGCAGAAGTTTCGCTTTCGATCCAAGAAGGTTTTCCGACGAGCACCGTTTTACCGTCGACGACTGCGGAGACACCGCAACCCGTGACCGAAACGAAATCACTGCATTCCGAAAGTTCACCCTTGAACTCGGCAACAATGACAGAAGCGATAGGGTGTTCGGAACGAGCCTCAGCCGAAGCCGCGAAGCGCAATGCATCGGGAAATTCGTCCGAAATCACAATCATCTCTGTCGCGCGCGGATTCCCCTCGGTCACCGTTCCGGTTTTGTCGAGAACAAGCGCTTTTATCTTGCAGGCACGTTCAAGCGCGTCGGCATTTTTGATCAGAATACCCATTGATGCACCTCTGCCGATACCGACCATGAGCGCTGTCGGCGTTGCAAGACCGAGCGAACACGGGCAGGCGATGACAAGCACGGCAACCGCACTGTCAAGCGAATCCGAAACGTTTTTCGTAACAAAAAACGTCACTGCAAAGGTAATGAGCGAAATTGCAGTTACCGCAGGAACGAAAACAGCGGAAACTTTATCCGCAGCGGTCTGAACATGGGCTTTTGAGGATTGAGCTTCCTCGACAAGACGGATTATTCCCGAAAGAACCGTTTCGTTCCCAACGCTTTCGGCGCGGAACCTCACAGATCCGTTTCCGTTTACCGTTCCGCCATAGACTTTATCGCCCACACCCTTTGAAACGGGCATACTCTCGCCGGTGAGCATTGATTCATCAACATGAGAATCACCCTCGATAACGATTCCGTCGGCAGGAACAGACTCACCCGGACGAACGATAACGATATCGCCGACGATGATCCGAAACGCAGGTATCGTTTCTTCCCTGCCGTTACGCAGAACCGTTGCGCGTTTCGGCGCAAGGTCCATGAGTTTTTCTATCGCGGCGGAAGTTTTGGCGCGCGCGCGGGCTTCGAGCATTTTCCCGAGAAGCACAAGCGTGATTATCATCGCCGAACTTTCAAAATAGAAAACACTTTCACCCGAAAACAGAATATAAACGCTGTAAACATAAGAGGCCGTTGTACCAAGCGCAACAAGAAGGTCCATGCTCGGGCTTTTATTTTTCAACGAATTCAGAGCTCCGCGATAAAACCGCCAGCCTGCTACAAACTGGATCGGTGTCGCAAGCGCGAATTGAAGCCATCCGTTATGCAAGGCGTGCATCATCGGTGATTCGGGCGCGACAAACATCAGCACCATCATCAAAAAGAACGGCAGTGAAAGCAAAGCCGAAAAAACGAACATGGTCAGCGACGCTCTGAATTCGCGCTTTCGAGCGGCGCGAACATCCTCGATGACGGTATACCCCGCCTTTTTTATCGCTTTTTCAAGAGTTTTGAGGTCGGTCACGCTATCATCATAAACCACCTCTGCCCTTCCGTTTGAATAGGAGACCGAAACAGAAAGAACCCCTTTTTCGGATTTCAGCGCATTTTCAACGGCGGCAGAACATCTCACACAAGACATTCCGCCGATTTTGATTATTCTTTCAATTCTCATTTTACAAAAGCGTCAAAGCCCGAATCCTTGATCGCAGAAGCGATATCGGCAGGCGAGGTTTTTGAAGGAAGATAGTCAACCGAAGCCGAAGAATTTTCAAGCGAAACCTCAGCTTTTTTAACACCTTTAACGGCTTTTATCGCACTTTCGACCTTTGCTTTGCAATGGTTGCAATGCATTCCTTCGACCGAGATGACTGCATTTTCCGTTTTTTCAAACAGCATTTATAAAACCTCTTTTCATTTTTGTTTTTTGGTTTTTATTATTTTAACTCAAAAAAGCCGCAAAATCAAGCATTGCGGCCTTTTTGATTTTATTCGGAACTTATTTGGCTTTTCCTTTGCCGCCCTTGCACTGTTCGGAAAGCGCGCAACCCTCACATCCACAGCCGCACGACGACTTCCCCGACTTTTTATCTTTAACCATTTTAAAAACGACCAAGGCAATTATCAGCAAAAGAACGGCAGTAACGGCTATCGTTGCGGCGTTTGCAACAAGCCAATTTATGATCATCGTCATAACATATCTCCAAAACGTGATTATTTTGCTTTGTACGGTTTTCTGACAAGCATAAACACCATGAAAGCGGCGATCGCAACCGCGACAATCAAACCCGCAACGTTGAGAGAACCCGAAATTGCCGAACCGATCTGATAGATCATAAGCGAAACGGCATAGGCGAAGATACACTGATAGGAAATTGCGAACATTGTCCATTTCGGGGAATTCATTTCACGCCTGATTGCGCCCATCGCCGCAAAGCAGGGCGCGCAAAGAAGGTTGAAGGCAAGGAACGAATATCCCGCAAGAGCGCCCATTCCCTCAAAATCAAGAACACCGAAAACACCGACAATTTCTTCCTTTGCGAGCAAGCCCATGAGAGTTGCGACAGTTGCTTTTATGTTCCCGAATCCCAACGGAGCGAACAACCAGGCAATGCTTTTGCCGATAATTCCCAGAAGCGAGTTATCGAGCGCCATTTCGGTCGAAAAAGCGAACGAATTATCAACAAATCCCAATTTTGAGCCAAGCCAGATAATTATCGTCGAAAGAAGAATGACGGTCCCCGCCTTTTTAACGAACGAGCTGATACGTTCCCACATTGAACGGAGAACGTTGACAAAAGTCGGCATGTGATATGCAGGCAGTTCCATAACGAAAGGTGCAACGTCGCCCGTGAAAAGTTTTGTTTTTTTCAGCATTATTCCCGAAACGATTATTGCCGCGATACCAAGGAAATATGCGCTCGGCGCCACCCACCATGCACCACCGAAAAGGGCGGCGGAAATAAGCGCGATGACAGGCAATTTTGCACTGCAAGGAATGAAGGTGGTCGTGATGACGGTCATTCGGCGGTCGCGCTCGTTTTCGATAGTGCGCGATGCCATTATACCGGGTACTCCGCAACCGGTACCGATGAGAATCGGAATGAAGGATTTGCCCGAGAGACCGAAATTGCGGAAAATTCTATCCATGACGAAGGCGATACGCGACATATATCCGCAACCTTCAAGGAACGCAAGAAATATGAAAAGCACAATCATTTGAGGCACGAACCCGAGAACAGCGCCGACGCCCGAAACGATACCGTCCTGAATGAGAGAATAAAGCCATTCGGCAACAACGGGTTTGCCCTCGCCGTCAAGCAGAACTTTATCGAACAAAGCGGGAACACCCAAAACCCAAACGCCGCTTTCAGACGGTTCGGGAGCTCCATCAATAACGGGTTCAACGCTTTTTGAAAGGTCATATCCCTCGCTTTTGAGTTTTTCTCCGTAAGCAATATAAGCGTTTTCAAAAGCGCTATAATCTTTTTCATCAAAAGCCGATTTGAGTTCAGCCGCGCCCATGATTTCCGCTTTTTCGGCGCTGTTGACGATATCACCGATCTCGTCGGTGAAGAGAAACTCGTTTCCGTAAGATGTGAGTTTTTCTTCATATTCGGAAGTTCCTATCCCGAAAAGATGAAATCCTTCGCCGAAAAGTCCGTCGTTCGTGAAATCGGTCACCCATGAACCGACGGTTGAAACCGAAATATAATAGACAAGGAACATCACAACAGCAAAAATCGGAAGCGCCAAGAAACGGTTGGTCACAACGCGGTCGATTTTATCCGAAGTTGAAAGTTTTCCCGAGTTTTTCTTTTTGATACATTTGGCGATGATATTTGAAATACAGTTATAGCGATCGTTAATGATAATGCTTTCGGCATCATCATCAAGTTCTCGTTCGGCGGCGGCGATATCCTGCTCGATATGGGTCAAAATTTCGGAAGGGATTTTGAGTTCTTCAAGAACCTTACTGTCGCGCTCAAAAATCTTTATCGCATACCACCGTTGCTGTTCGGCGGGAAGCCCGTGAACCGTTGCCTCTTCGATATGAGCAAGCGCATGTTCAACCGCGCCGGAAAAGATATGCATCGGAATGGGTTTCTCCGAACCTGCCGACTCGATCGCGGCTTGAACCGCCTCGGCAATACCCTCTTCTTTAAGAGCGGAAATCTCGATAACACGGCAGCCGAGCGCTCGCGAAAGCTCGTCGAAATTGATAACATCGCCTTTCTTTCGGATCACGTCGGCCATATTTATCGCAACGACGGTCGGAATCCCAAGATCAATAAGCTGCGTTGTGAGATAAAGGTTTCGTTCGAGATTCGTTCCGTCGACAATATTCAAAATCGCATCGGGACGCTCGTTGACCAGATAGTTACGCGCAACGACCTCCTCCAACGTGTAAGGCGAAAGCGAATAAACGCCGGGAAGATCGACGATGATAACGTTATCATTATTTTTGAGCTTGCCTTCCTTCTTTTCAACCGTAACGCCCGGCCAGTTTCCGACAAATTGATTTGAACCCGTTAACGCATTAAAAAGCGTTGTTTTGCCGCTGTTGGGGTTACCTGCAAGAGCAATTCTGATGTTCATTGGGAGTTCCTTTCGTGGTCGGTTAGCATCGGCTAACCGTTTTGCGTAAAAACGGGGCGAATCGTTCGCCCTTTTAAAGACGGTTGATCAAATTTATTCGATTTCGATCATTTCGGTATCGGCTTTGCGAAGCGAAAGTTCATAGCCGCGAACAAACACTTCGATCGGATCACCCAACGGCGCAACCTTGCGGATATAAACCTCAACGCCTTTGGTGATACCCATATCCATTATGCGACGCCGCAACGCGCCCTCGCCATGCACACGCACGACCTTGACGGTATCGCCGATTTTTGCGTCACGCATTGTTTTCATATCAATACACCCGACTCTTTCGAACTTTCGGTTAGCATAGGCTAACTCTGCCATAATAATACGTTATTTTTACTGTTTTGTCAACGATTTTTCGACAAAAAATACATTTTCAGCATTACGCCGACCGCGAAATAACTCTTTTGAAACCCACTTTGTGCAGTTTTTACAAAAAACTCGGTCGCACTTCTTGACGATAAATAAGAAGTCGGTTATAATTATGAAAAAGGAGGCGAGGATATGAACCGATTTATGCTCAAAGCAATCTTTTTGATGATGATCGTAATGCTTTTGGTACCTGCGATAGCGGTGGTTGTCGCATCTGCTGCCGAAACCGTCACGGTTTCAGAGCCGACAAGCGGCATTTCGGAACATGAAAGCATCGAACAAAGCAAGGACGATTTCGTTATCGAAGAACACCCTATGAAAAAATACAGTTGGGTCTATTACGTCATTGCGTTCGTTTCCGTCGCGGCGGTCATTTCGGTCGCAGTTACAATTTCAAAAAAGTTTAAATAAGAAAAACGGCTTGGTCTTTTGACACAGCCGTTTTTGTTTGTTATCTCTTCGCTTTTTGCTTTTTGGGTCTTCTCGAATAACCTTCAAGACGGAACTCGATCATGATGAACGTCAGCGCAAGAATAAATGCAATCAGATCGGTTATCGGCGCTGCATAAAGGATACCGTCAAGTCCCATGAAAATCGGAAGTATTATCATCAATGGTACGATAAGAATGAGTTGTCGGGTAAGTGAAAGAATAACACCTTTTATCGGTTTCCCTATCGCTGAGAAATAATTGGAAACTATCATCTGAACGCCGTTGAGGACGATCATGAAGAGGAAGGTACGCATTGTTTTTTCGGCAAATTCGTTATAAAGCGCATCGCCGGAACCGAAAATTGCAATGATATACTGCGGGCATAACTGAAAAGCGAGAAAACCGATGGCAGAAACCGCCATGCAAATTTTCGATGCCAGCAGGCAGGTCTCTTTTGCTCTGTCAAAATTACGGGCGCCGTAGTTATAACCTACGATCGGTTGACAACCCTGACTTATGCCTACAAAGACCGAAATCAAAATTGAATTCACCTTCATGACAATACCGAACGCGCCGATAGGGGTATCCGCACCGTATTCGGTAAGCGCGCCATAGATTTTGAGCTGGTTATTCATAACGATCTGAACGATACAGATGGCAAGTTGATTGAAGCAATTGCTCATACCGAGCGAAGCGATCTTTAACGACTTTTTGGGAATGAAGCGGAAGTTGGAACGATTTATATCGACGGTTCTGAACTTACGGAGATAACATGCGGCAATGACAAACGAGATCATCTGGGAGATTATCGTCGCGATCGCCGCGCCCGCCATGCCCCATTCTTTGCCGCCAAGCGGAACCAAAACGGCGTCAAGCGCGATATTGATAACACCGCCGACGACCATGCAGATCATTGAATATTTGGGGCTTCCGTCGGCACGTATGAAATTACTCAAAACGTTGGAAACAACAAGAAAAGGTATGCCTACCGCGATGATATGGGTATATTGCAACGCAAGACCGAGCGACGATTCGGTCGCTCCGAAAATCAAAAGAAGCGGTTCGGCGAAAATCGAAACAAGAAGCGAATAGACTCCGCTTAATATGAGCGCGGTCCAAACGGCGGTTCCGACGCTTTTTGTTGCTTCGTCTTTGTTACCTTTGCCGAGTTCGATAGAAAAGCGAGATGCGCCGCCGACGCCGACAAGCACCGAAATCGCAATACATATCGTCGTTATCGGAAATGCGATATTGGTCGCGGCGTTTCCGAGAGTTCCGACGAATTGACCGATGAAGATCTGGTCAACGACGTTATAAAGAGAACTGACGAGCATCGCAACAACGCTCGGAACAGCGAATCTTTTTAAAAGTTTTGATATTTTTTCATAGCCGAGCGGATTCTCGGCAACATTTATGTGGGACATCGGTTGATTCCTCAAAAAGTTTTATTATTATCCGAGAACGAACATCAGAACAAAGATCATTTAACCTCGGATCATTCCCGCGGAAATTATTATAAGTATATCATATCCGCAACCGAAAATAAAGAATTTACGACAGAAAAATACAAACAAATTTTCGGGCAAACACTCTTGCGTTTTTGTACACAAAGTGTTACAATTATTTACAATCAACGAAAAGGAGCGGTTTTATGAGAAAAACCGTTTTGATAATCGCGTTTTTGCTATGTGGCGCGTTGGTTGCGGGTTCTACATATTTTGTATGCAGTTTCCGCAAAGAAAAACTTTCTTATGACGACGTTATTTATACCGAACTCTCGGTCGAAGACGGACATAAGTTCAAAGGAAAATTTTCCTGCCCCGATGAAACAAAGCAGATCTGCGGTTATGATTACAAGATCAAAGACGGCATACTTTATATTACCCTTCTCGGAACTTCGGGCGGAAGAAACGTTTTGGAATCCGATGAGTATGGATATGCAACCATTGAATTTGACGCAAGCGAAGCGATAAAAGACGTTCTCTATCGCGCCAAAGGAAAAGAATATAACATGACATTCGAAGAGATAAAAACGAACGGAGAAGATAAAAAATGAAAAGATTTATAACTCTTGCCATCGCGTTACTTATGCTCCTTACTCTTTGCGCCTGCGGCGATGACGAAACCGTCACCCCTGACGGGATGAAAGCCGCCGGAAAAGCGTCGGGTAACGATGCTGTGCAATATTCCTTCTTTTTCCCCGAGGAATGGAAAATGATCCGCGACAGCGGTACCATCGAACTCCAATTCGACTGTAACGACAGCGACGCGGTCGCCGAATATGCAACGATCACGTTTCACGCTTTTGACCTTAAATCCGACGAAGTGGATATGAAAGCGAGAGAGTATTGGAACTCACGCCACAAAGAAGAATTAAAAGGCATTTATACCGATTTTGAAATTCTCAACGGCGAAGGCGATGAAGTTAAGCTTGGCGGAACAGTTGCGCTCAAATTGAAATACAAAGGCAAGATCAACGACCATTCTTATTACAACGAACAGGTCATCTGTTGCAGAAACGGCTCGGTTTATTTTGTGACTTTGGTCGTTCCCGAAGAAAATAAGGACAAAGTCAAGGGTTCTCTTGACAGGGTTATCAAGGACTTTGAGTTCAACGACGGTATTTTTTAAAAAAATTCAAAATAACTATTGACAATCAAATTAACTTATGATAATATTATTTGCGTTGCCGATGGCGACGCAAATATGGGGGTTTAGCTCAGCTGGGAGAGCATCTGCCTTACAAGCAGAGGGTCACAGGTTCGAGCCCTGTAGTCCCCACCACGTAAAAAACCGCGCTTTAAACTAAGCGCGGTTTTGATTTTTATGATCCCGTTTGTCTTTTTTGCATTTTCTTCCAATTTATGAACCCATACATATCGTTCACCAAAAACGCAACAAAGCAGACGATCATCGGTACGTAAGACAGATCCTCAAACGCGGCGAGCGACCAAAGAATTATCAGCACGATATCGTTCGCGGCATAGGCAAGTGCATAATAAGGGCTTCTGAGCACTGTCAGATAAGAGGCGAGAAAACTCGTTGCAACCGAAAAAGTGGAAACGAGCAGATTTGCGTTGCCGAGCGCTTTGAGAATGAACCAGAAAGCAACGGTTACTGCCGTTGTCACAACACACATAATCGCGATCTTTTTACGCGAGGGAGTTGCAACCTCAACCTCCGCACTTTTCTCAAAAGGGTGTCTCAGCCATTCAATGAGCGAAAAGAAAGCGGTCGGCGCAGACATGCAAAGATAGGTTATCATTTCGCCGTAATAACAAAAACGGAAAGAAACGATCCCGTAAAAAACAGCGAAAATGATGCAAAGCACCTGTCCGACGATATATCCTTTCGCGACATAGATCAGTGCGGTCACGCCGATAAGAGAAGAAATCAGGTTCATCACGTCCCTCTCGCTATTCATGAAGAACGACGCAACGACGGCAACGACCGAAAAGATCCAGATTATAATTTCATGTTTTTCTAATTTGAAACTTATTCGAGACCTCATAAAAACTCCAAAAAGAAGCATTCACGACCTGTTTTCGGCAGTGAATGCTCTTTATATTTACAATACGATAAAATTATATATGATACAACCGACAACCGCGATCGCAAGGACGCTTTCGAGCGCTAGCCATTTCTTCACGTTCTCGGCGAAAAAGCACATCGTTGACGAAAGCGCAACAACAACGACCGAAGCAGAAAGGAAGAATATCTTTCCGGTTTCGGGAAGGCTTGTCTCGGAAAAGACCTGAACGAAGATCTTTTCGGGAAGCAGAAATGCACCCACGAGCGCAATCAAAAGAGTCACGAGAAAAACGACAAGCGAAACTATCAAAAGTTTGTTTTCTTTCAATTTTTGGATAAATAGTTTATTCATACCATTCCGACATAGTACTGAAATCAATGATCGACTCAACCTGCATTGTTTTGCCTTCAAAACCTTCGGGAATCTTGATATGGATATCCGAGGGGATCTTATCGCCATAGTCCTTAAAGCGCATGACCATGACCGTTTTTCCGCTTTCGATGACTTCTACCGCATTAAGACGGCCTTTTGTGAAATAGTATTTGTTAAGACCATCGACAGCTCCGCCCTCCTGAGATGCGGTCTCATAGGTTTCGCAATAATAGGTTTCGCCTTCAAATTCTTCATCGCCGGTCGAAACGGGAGAAGAAAACATCGAGGATTCATAACCTGCAAACAAAAAGTCCTGATAGTTCGCGGCGATGATGGTATCATAATATTTTTCTTTTATATTAAGTACATGAACGCGAGCGCCGTTTTGACCGATAATCGCGATTTCATAACTGTCGTTTACATCGCCCTCAAAGTCGGAGATGGTGGTTACGCTCGATGAGGTCTTTGCCTGGGTGAAATCATAAGTAACACCGTTATTGGTAAAACTCATTTCAAACCAAAAATCGTTCGATTTGCTCATCTTGCCGTAAAAAGCGGCGGCACGAGTCGGATACAACGGATCGACGTTATCTTTATCACAAGCCGCAAGCGCACAAACGAGCATGAGCGCGGCGATAACAAGAGCGGTAATGCGTTTCATTTTTAAAATCCTTTCAAGAGAAAAACTCCATGACCATATTATAACTCCTTTTTGCCATTTATGCAACAGGTTTTTTGACTAAATACTTGAACTGAATATTCGGATATGATAAAATTATTTAAGTAAAAAAGCAGAAAGGATTTTGTTATGGTACTTCACAGACCGCCGATGGGTTGGAATTCTTGGAACACTTTCGGCAGAAACATTGATGAAAAGCTGATTCTTGAAACCGCAGATGCTATGGTCGAAAACGGATTGCTTGAAGCGGGATATGATTATCTTGTGATTGACGATTGTTGGTCGGAAAAGAAGCGCGACGAGAACGGAAGGCTTGTTCCCGACCGCGAAAAATTCCCTAACGGAATCAAAGCCGTTGCCGATTACGTTCATGCCAAAGGCTTGAAGTTCGGTATTTATTCCTGTTGCGGAAATCTTACCTGCGCGGGTTATCCCGGCTCATTTGATTATGAATTCATCGACGCAAAGACCTTTGCGGAATGGGGCGTTGATTATCTTAAATATGACTATTGCTTCAAGCCGATGAACCAGGACGGCCATCTGCTTTACAAACGAATGGGGCTTGCGCTCGCAAACTGCGGCAGAGACATATGTTTTTCGGCATGCAGTTGGGGCGTTGACCAAACCAACGAATGGATCAAAGAAACCGGCGCACATCTCTGGCGCTCGACCGGCGATATCAACGACAGTTGGGCTTCGATCCGAGAACTTGCGATGAAACAGACCGATTTTTTGACCACAAACGGTCAGGGTTGTTTTAACGATATGGACATGCTCATCGTCGGCATGCGCGGAAAAGGCAACGTTGCGGTTGCCGGCTGCACGGACGAGGAATACAAAACGCATTTCTCGCTTTGGGCGATGCTCGGTTCGCCGTTGATGATCGGTTGCGATATCCGCAACATGGACGATATGACGAAAGAAATCTTGCTCAACAAAGAAGTTATCGCGATCAACCAAGATGCTTCATACAGACAACCTTTCCAATGCGGCCATTTTTGGTGGCACGACGACGTTAAAGTTTGGGCAAAATATCTCGACGGAGGCGATATTGCGATCGGCATTTTCAACCTCAAAGACAATGCAGTCGATCCTTTTATTTCTTTCGATTCGCTCGGATTGAGCCGCATTTCCGGCAAGGCGCTTTTGATCCGCGACCTTTGGAAACACGAAGATCTGGGGATTTTTACCGACGTTTTTCGTCCCGACGTTATAGCTGCTCACGAATGCAGGCTCTACCGTGCGAAGGTCGTCGATGCATAACGAATGTGCTGTTTGCGGCGGCGTTATAACACCCGACGACGCCGGCGCAACCAAAAAACTGATCAATCGCGGAACAACAGAATTTCTGTGTGTTCCCTGCCTTGCAAAAAAGTTTGGCGTTTCCGAAGAAAAACTCCGCGAGAAAATCGAATTCTGGCGCGAATCGGGTTGTTTGCTCTTTGTGCAAAAATAAAAAGAGGCTATGCGTTAACGGCGCATAGCCTTGATTTTTTTTAATTTTAAGTCTTTTTATCAAACCTTTTTCGGCAACGGGGGCAGGTCACCGTTATCTCACCTCTGCCTCGCGGAACACGCAAACGCGAATGGCAACGCGGACATTTGAAATATTTATGTTTGCGGTCTTTCATGCGGGCGAATGCTTTCGACAGCTTTAAAAAATAGTTTCTGAAAGGACGCCAGATATAAAGAAACGCTCGGTTTTCGCGGCTGCGGGCATAAAAATTACGCGAAAATACACGCATTGCCCAAATTGAAAGAACAATCAATTGAAGCAACACGAGAATCAAATTGACAATGCCCGAAGTGAAGAACGATGCAAAAGCCAACATAAATGATATTATCAGCAACAAAACGTTTAAATGGTCGTTGCCGTAACGTCTTGTGAAAAAATCGCGGAACAACAAATCACATCCGATAAGGTTTTATAATCAAATTACTTATTTTCAAATTTCCAAGCGGAGGAACACATTTCCTCCAAACCGAGCTGAGCTTTCCAACCGAGTTCAAACTCGGCTTTCGACGCATCGGCATAACATTCGGCAATATCGCCCGCGCGGCGCGGAGCGATCTGATAAGGAATCTTAACACCCGTCACGCGTTCAAACGTATTGATGATTTCAAGAACGCTGCAACCGTTGCCCGTTCCGAGGTTATAAACCGAAACGCCGGGTTCGGAAAGAGCTTTCAGCGCGCAATAATGACCCGCAGCAAGGTCGAGAACGTGAATATAGTCGCGGACACCGGTGCCGTCTTCGGTTTCATAATCGTTTCCGAAAACGTTAAGATGCGGCAACTTCCCTTTTGCGACGCGAGTGACATAGGGCATGAGGTTGTTGGGAATGCCGTTCGGATCGTCACCGATAAGACCGCTTTCGTGCGCGCCGATAGGGTTGAAATAACGAAGAAGGACAACCGAAAAACGCTTATCGGCAAAGCAAAGATCACGCAGGATCTGCTCGATATAAAGTTTGGTCGTGCCGTAAGGGTTGGTCGTTGAGAGCGGAAAATCCTCTTTAATCGGAACGGTCTTGGGTTTTCCGTAAACGGTCGCGCTTGAAGAAAAGACCAAATTGAAGCAACCGTGAGAACGCATTTCGTCAAGAAGATTGAGAGTGCCGACGATGTTGTTTCGATAATATTCAAGAGGCATCGCAACAGATTCGCCGACGGCTTTAAGACCTGCGAAATGAATGACTGTATCAATCACGTTTTCGTCAAAAACCTTTTTCAGTGCATCTCTGTCAAGAAGGTCGGCCTCATAAAATTTGGGGCGGATTCCGGTTATGGTTTCGATATGGTCAACAACTTCTGCTTTTGAGTTACAAAGGTTATCGACAATAACGATTTCCTGCCCTTTTTCGATAAATTCGACGCAGGTATGGGAACCGATATACCCTGTTCCGCCGGTGACAAGAATACTCATGGTTACGCCTCCTTGAAAAAACATGATTTTATACACACAAAGTATATCGTCAACTTGATATTTTGTCAAGAAGCAAGACGTCTTTGAGATCAAGTTTTTATTGACAAGTTAAGTTATATATTATAAAATTAAACAAATCTTAACATTTTTTGTTTTTTTGTTAAATATAATCCCAAAAAGGGGTTGTATAACATGAAAAAACGGTTGATCGGAATTTTCGCCGCGGCGGTTCTGGTTCTTTTCGGTTTTCTTCCGATTTTCGGAACAGATCCCGAAAAAAGGTTCGACACAGGATCTTTAACCGCGTTTGCAAACGCGATTGAATACAACGCAAAAATGCCCGAGAACGGTGCAAGGTGCGCAATCGTCATCGACGGCAAAAGCGGAAGCGTTTTATTTCAGAAAAACGCCGACGAAAAACGCGGTATGGCAAGCACAACAAAGATCATGACCGCGCTTGTTGCAATTGAAAATTGCGACCCGGACCGTGAATATCTCATTCCCAAAGAAGCGGTTGGTATCGAAGGCAGTTCGGTCTATCTTAAAGAAGGCGAGCCTCTGACTATGCGCGAACTTCTTTACTGTCTTATGCTGGAAAGCGGCAACGACGCGGCAACGGCGATCGCTCTCTGCTGCGGCGGAAGCGTTGAAAATTTCGCAAAGATGATGAACAGCCGTGCAACCGAGATGGGGTTAAAAAACACCCATTTTTCAAACCCTCACGGTTTGAGTGACGAAACACACAAAACGACCGCGCGCGAACTTGCGATTATCACCGCAAAGGCTTATGAATATCCCCTTTTCCGCGAAATCGTCTCGGCAAAAACCGCAAAAGTCAGATATGACGGGGTCGAAAACGGGCGAACGCTTGTCAACCACAACAAATTGCTTTTCGGATATGACGGCGCGATCGGAGTTAAAACCGGTTACACAATGGCAGACGGTAAATGCCTTGTCAGCGCGGCAGAGCGCGACGGGTTGTTCCTGATCGCCGTTACACTGAACGACAGTTCACCCACCTCGACGCACAAAAAACTGCTCGATGCGGGTTTCGAGCAATTTGAGCAGGTCGGCATTGCGCAAAAGGGAGAACTCACGGCACTGATCCCGATCAACGATGCCGAAAGTTCATTTCTTTCGATATGCAACATGAAAGACATCAGCGTTTGCTTGCCGAAAAATGCAGAAGTTGATATCATGCTCAAACTGCCGAAGGATATCAACGCACACATTGACGCAGGCGATATCGTCGGCAAAGCGGTTTGTGTAAGCGGCGGGAAAGAAGTTTACATAATTTCATTCGAGGCACAGGAGACCATCGAGGTCAGAAAAAAGAGTTTTTTTGAAAAGTTATTTGGAGAGCATAAAAAATGGAAGGAATAAAACTTCAAAAATACGTCGCGGATTGCGGACTTATGTCGCGCAGAGCGGCTGAAAAAGAGATAGAACTCGGAAACTTTGCAGTTAACGGCGTGACGGCAAGCATCGGGATGCGCGTCGACCCCAACAACGACGCAGTCACCTACAAAGGAAAGAGCGTTGTGAAGAAGGACGGCAGAAAAGTTTACATAATTTTGAACAAACCAAAGGGTGTCGTCACGACCATGAGCGATGAAAAGGGGCGCAAGACCGTTGCTCAGATCGTCGATGTCGGAACACGTGTTTATCCCGTTGGCAGGCTTGATCTTAACAGCGAGGGACTTTTGCTGATGACGAATGACGGCGAGCTCACCAACGCCGTCGCGCACCCGTCGGGCGAGATAAAGAAGGTCTATTCGGTCACGCTCAAAGGCAAGGTCGAAAACGAAGAACTTGACAGACTTCGCGCGGTTCGTATGCTTGACGGCGAAAAGATCGCACCCGTCGGAGTTGAACTTATCAGCAGAAACGACGTAAGCAGCATCGTTCAATTTACCCTCTCGGAAGGAAAAAATCGCGAAATCAGGCGAATTTGCGAAACGGTTGGTGTTCACATCACCAAACTCAAACGCATTTCGCTCGGACCGATTCGTTTGGGAGATCTCAAAACCGGCGAATATCGCGAACTCACGAGCAGCGAATTGCGTGCTCTCAAAAACGCTGTGATGAAGAAAGGAAAATGACATGAGCAACGAAATGACTTTTGAACAGGCATTGGCGCGTCTTGAACAGATAGTTAAAGCGCTCGAAGGCGGAAATGTGCCTTTGGAAGACCTTATTAAACTTTTTGACGAGGGCACTTCGCTCGTTAAGCTCTGTACGGAACGTCTTGACAAAGCGGAAGAAAAGGTCAAACTTTTACAGATAAAAGACGGAATTCTCACCGAAGAGGAGTTTGAACACCAATGAGTTTTTTTGAACGTTTACAGAGTTCAGCCGATCTTACCGAATCGCGTTTGAACGCAATTGCGGTAGAAAATAATGAGTTCGGTGCAAAAATGCTGAATGATGCGATTGCTTATTCCGTTTTGGGCGGAGGCAAGAGATTGCGTGCATATATGGCGGTCGAATTTTGCGAGCTTTGCGGACAAGCCCCCGAAAAAACGCTGGATTATGCCGCCGCGATCGAAATGATACATGCGTTCTCGCTCATTCACGACGATCTGCCTGCTATGGACAATGATGACATGCGTCGCGGAAAGCCCTCGAATCACAAAGTTTTCGGCGAAGCAACCGCAATTCTCGCAGGTGACTCTCTCGCGCTGGACGCCTTTCGTGTTGCGGGAAAAAACCGTTTTTGCACGAAAGAACAGAACGCAGAGGCGATGATACTTCTTTCGGAAAAATCGGGCAGTATGGGCATGTGTGCAGGTCAACAGCACGATATCGACGGCGAAGGCAAGGCTATCGGCATTGACGCGCTGACCGAACTTGTTGATAAAAAAACCGGCGCTTTGTTTTCCTGCGCCTGTATGCTCGGGTGCATCGCGGCGAACGCCACCGATGAGCAAAAGAAATCTGCCGAAAGGTTCGGTTTGCTTTGCGGACGTGCGTTCCAGATAACCGATGACCTTCTTGATATCCATTCAACGCCCGAAGAACTCGGTAAAAGCATCGGCAAGGATATCGAGCAACAAAAAAGCACCTTTGTCTCCCTTTTGGGCGAAAACGGCGCGTTTGAGCATGCTTTGGATTGCATCAACGAAGCAAAAAAATGTCTTTCCCTTTTTCCTGAAAACGAGGCAAAACAAAATCTTTTTGAATTTTGTGATTTCATTTTATCCAGAAAATCCTAAAAATCGGGGCGTTTCGCCCCGATTTTTTACATAATTAAATTATATGCTTGTATTTTTATGCGTATTGTGTTATAATTCAAGATGATGGCGCAGTATCCTAGTTGTCCCTTCGCTGCTGAAAGCGTGCCTAAAAATACGCGTAAAGGCAAATCGATGAAGCTCCTTGTGCTTGCTGTCTACGCCCAGTTGAGGGTGGGTGCTGGGAGAATAGGTCTGTGGGCGGGCTGTAATGGCATACGGCAATCGACCCACTTACCTTTGGAGGCTTTCTTCTGTGGGTCCCCGTGAACACACGAGGGGGGCACAGATTAAAGATTAAACCTATCGCGCGGTGCAATTTTGACGCTGTGGATAGACGTAGCCTGCCTTGCGTGGATATGGCGGATACAGGTCATGCCTGTCGGAGATTAGCTACCGAAGACGGGATTATCCCTGTTGAAATCATGTCTGCAAAAGAGGATTAGGCAGATAAGAAGGGGCATTGTGGAAAACACCTAGGCTGAACTAAACGCGATCGTATCAAGTTTTATCGGCACAAAACGGATTGCAGTGTGGACTCAGAGGCAATCAAGTCGCGGATACAGCGATGTACCGCCGTCGGCTTTAAAGGGGAACCGCTTCATTGGCGACAAGAAGTAGCTTACGGGGAAAACCTACTTGACCGCATGCCACAAAGTTTACGTTTTGTGCCGCCATCAATGAATTTCATTTCGACCGAAAACATCGTTTTTCAAACAAAACATTTATCATCAAGGAACATCATGGACGAAAAACCTTTGCCGCGAAGTAAAAGCGACAGAAATCCGCCGAAAGGCAAAGAGAAAAGATCAAAGAAAAAGAGCAATGCAAAATGGATCGTTACGGCGACGTTATTGAGTTTTTTCATTTCCGCCGTTCTTTCCGCCGCGAGTGACAGAGTTGTCGATTTTTTGAACGTCATCGTTGCGGCGGCGGTTTTGGTCATTATCATTTTGTTAGGCATTGCCTTTGATATTATCGGACTTGCCGTCGCTACGGCAGACATCAGCCCTTTTAACTCGATGGCGTCGAGAAAACTCAAAACCGGTCAAAAAGCAGTCTGGCTTATTAACAACGCCGGAAAAGTCAGTTCATTTTGCAACGACATCGTCGGCGATATCGCAGGTATCGTCAGCGGCGCAACCGGCGCGGGAATCGCAGTTAAACTTTTCACAACGTTTGATACCGAAGTCGCATTTTTGCTCACGCTTGCCCTCACTTCGCTCATCTCGGCAGTTACCGTCGGGGGAAAAGCGTTGGGCAAAGGGTTTGCTATCAAGCACAACACAAATATCGTACTTTTTACCGCAAAAGTGCTTTGCGGTTTCAGAAAATAGAACACGGAGGACGAATTCGCAAAACACAAATTTTGCGGACAAATGACGATGATCCTCGAACAAATCAATTCTCCGAAAGATTTAAAGGGGTTGAGTGAAAACGAACTCAAAACTCTTTCGGAAGAAATCAGACAAACTCTTTTAGAGACCGTTTCGCAAAACGGCGGTCACTTGGCGGCAAATCTTTGCGTTGTCGAACTTACCGTTGCTCTTCACAGAGTTTTTGATACGCCAAAAGACAAGATCATATTTGACGTCGGACACCAGAGTTACGTCCACAAACTTCTCACCGGACGCCGCGAGGAATTTTCGGGTTTGAGAAAGCACGGAGGCATTTCGGGTTTTCCGAAGCGCAGTGAAAGCGAACATGATGCTTTCGGCGCAGGACACAGTTCGACAAGTATCTCCGCCGCCGCAGGTATTGCAGCGGCTAATCTGCTTTGCGGCAACGACGGTTACACCATTGCGGTCGTCGGCGACGGCGCTTTCACGGGCGGTATGATTTACGAAGCGCTCAACAACTGCGCCGACAAGAAACGCCTTATTATCGTACTTAACGACAACGACATGAGCATCTCGCCGAACGTCGGCGGAATGAGCAAATATTTCTCAAAATTCCGAACGAGCGCAAAATATTTCAGCTTTAAGAACGGCACGAAGCGCTTTTTCGGCAAGATCCCGCTCATCGGCGGCGGTCTTATCAAGGCTTCGAGAGCGATCAAAAACAGTTTCAAAAAGGTTGCTTTGAGCCAGAACTTCTTTGAACAGTTCGGGCTCAGCTATTACGGTCCGCTTGACGGCAACGACGTCAAACACCTTGAAATCGTTCTTAACGAAGCGAAAGACGACGGAAAATGCAGCGTCGTTCACATCTGCACGACCAAAGGCAAAGGTTATGAACCGGCGGAAAAACGTCCCGATCTTTTTCACGGAGTTTCGGGGTTTGATATCCCTACCGGCAAAATAAAAGGAAGCGGAAGCGAAAGCTTTTCGACGCGTTTCGGAAAATTGATCTGCGACCGTGCACAGAAAGACGAACGTATTGCGGCGATCACCGCCGCGATGCCCGACGGCACAGGTCTTTCGGAATTCGCAAAGCAATTCCCGGACAGATTTTTCGACGTCGGCATTGCCGAGGAACATGCGATGACCTTCGCCTGCGGACTTGCAACCGAAGGAATCATCCCCGTTTTTGCCGTTTATTCAACCTTCATGCAAAGGGCGTTTGACCAACTTATTCACGATGCGGCTTTGCAAAATCTGCACGTTATCGTCATGCTCGACCGCGCGGGACTTGTCGCGAACGACGGCGCAACGCATCACGGTATTTTCGACACAGCGTTTGTCCCCGAAATACCGAACGTTACATTTTTTGCCCCCAACAGTTTTGATTCGCTCGAAGAATGTTTTGACCTTGCGCTCAAAGCAAGCGGTCCTGTTGTCATACGCTACCCCAAAAGCGGCGATATCGACACCAACGGTTTTATCAGATGCGACGGATTTGACAGTCTTGACATCGGCGATTCGCCCGAAAGCGTTATCATAACCTACGGAAAACTTACCGAAAATGCGATCAGCGCGGCAAAGAGTCGTTTTGAAGAAGGAAAAAGCACGAAGGTTTTAAGTCTTACAAGGCTTTCACCTCTCCCGATAAACGAAATCGGAAAAGCGATCGAAAACGCAAAGAACATAGTTTTCGCCGAAGAAGGCATTAAAAACGGAGGCGTTGCCCAGCGGCTCTGCGCCGAGTTGGCAGAAACCAAAGCGCTTGACGGTAAACGTTTCGTCATCAAAGCGATCGACAGCATTTTCCCGCAACACGGAAGCAACTTTGAGTTGCTGAAAGAACTCTCGCTTTCGGCGGAAGACATCAAAGACGCTCTCGATGAAGGTGAAGCGGAATGAGGCTTGACGTTTATCTTGCCGAAAACGGATTTTTCCAAAGCCGAAGCAAAGCGCAAGCGGCGATCGCCGAAGGAAGAGTTTCGATCAACGGAAAAAAAGCCGAAAAGCATTCGGTTTCGGTTGACGCAAATGATATCATCGAAATTATTGCCCGAGAACGTTTTGTTTCGCGTGCGGGTGAAAAGTTAGCACACGCATTGAACGAGTTCAAAATCGACGTCAGCGGACTCACTGTGCTTGACATAGGAGCATCGACGGGCGGTTTCACCGACTGTCTTTTGCAAAACGGTGCGAAACACGTTTTTGCGCTTGACGTCGGAAGTGCTCAGCTTGACGAAAAACTTCGAAACGACGAAAGAGTTACGGTTATTGAAAACTTTAACGCGCGCAATGCAAGAAAGAGCGATTTCGAGAGCGAGATCGACATGATCGTCATGGACGTTTCGTTCATTTCGCAAACGTTGATATATGATGCCTGCGCCGACATTCTTTCTCACGGCGGAAAGATGATAACCCTCATCAAGCCTCAGTTTGAGGCGGGCAGAAACAACGTCGGCAAGGGAGGAATCGTCAAAGACCGCGATGGAAAAATCATCAAATCCATCCTTCAAAAACTTGATGACGCAGCAAAAATCAACGGTTTTTCAAGAATCAACCTCACCGACTCGCCGATCGAAGGCGGCGACGGAAACAAAGAATATCTGGCGTTATTTTCAAAAAATACGATTGCAACGAAAGAGTGATGTAATTGACTATTAAAAACGTACTTCTCTTTGCCAGCCCGAAAGGGAACGTCAAAGAAAGCGACATAAAGAATATCGAGAAAAAGTTGCACGAATTCGGCATTGACAGCGAACGCTATTCCGAAGATTCGGCTTTTGATTTCGACGCAGTAATCGCGCTCGGCGGCGACGGAACGATGCTCAAAGCGGCAAGCCTCGCATTCAGGAAAAACAAGCCGATAATGTCGATAAATTTCGGAACGCTCGGATACATGAGCGGTCTTGAAAACAGCGAACTTGACATGCTTTCTTCACTCAAAAGCGGATTTTGCACCGAAAGGCGCATGCTTTTGGATATCAAAGTCGAACGCGCAGGAAGCATTATTGCCGAAGCAACCGCTTTGAACGAAGCAGTCGTTTCGCGTTCTCCCGACGGTGATATTGCTTCGATCGAATTGAAATGCGACGGTGCGACGGTTTGTGCCTACCGCGCGGACGGCATTATCATCGCAACACCGACAGGTTCAAGCGCATATGCCATGAGCGCGGGCGGTCCGATCATCGACACGAAACTCGACGCTTTTTGCGTTTGCCCGATTTGCCCCCACGCTTTGGGCGCAAGAGCGATGGTGTTTTCGCCGAACTCACTGCTTGAAGCGGTCAACAACAACCCAAATGACGGAAACAACCTCATTGTCGACGGCAAGACGGTTTGCGAACTGAAACAGGGTGATATCGTTCGCGTTTCAAAATCCGAAAGAACGCTCGAAATGATAAAACTCAAAAAAGACGCTTTTTACGAAACGCTTTATAACAAGATGAAATAATCAACCTAAAACAGGTGAAATATGAAAAGTATAAGACAAGCGAAAATTCTTGAACTTATAAAAGAATTTAACTTTGACACTCAGGAAGATCTCCAATTAAAACTCAACGAATGCGGTTTTAACGTCACACAGGCGACCGTATCACGAGATATCCGCGAACTCGGCATCATCAAATCCGACGGTGACGACGGCGTTTATAAATATCGCGCCGGAAAGGACAGAGAACGCGGCGAGATCAACGGAAAATTTTCGCTGATCCTCCGCCAAGCGGTCTCGCACGTTGCGTTTGCCAACAATCTCATTGTCCTGAAAACCTACACAGGCATGGGTTCGGCGGCAGGCGCGGCGATCGACGCTATGGGAATCGAAGGCGTTATCGGAACGCTTGCGGGTGACGACACGCTTCTCATCATCGCGAGCGACAACACAGCGGCAGAAAACGTTACAAAAAAACTCAACGAACTTATTGATTAAGGACGGTAAAAATGCTTCTTTCGGTTTACATTGAAAACATCGCGCTTATCAAACGACTCTCGTTGGAGCCGTCGGGCGGTTTTTGCGCTTTTACGGGGGAGACCGGCGCAGGAAAGAGCATTATTATTGATTCGCTCGGGTTGCTTTGCGGTGCGAGGAGCGACAAGGAAATCATTCGCACGGGCGAGGACGAGGCAACGGTCGAGGGAATTTTCAACGTTTGCGATCCGAAAACACAAAAAGCTCTGCGCGAGCTCGACATTGAACCCGAAGATGACGGAAGCATTACCGTCACAAGAAAAATCTCGCGCGACGGAAGAAGCGGCGCGAAAATAAACGGCAGAGCGGTTCCGCTTTCCAGATTGAAGGCCGCGATGTCGCTTTTGATTTCGATTCACGGTCAGCAGGATACCCAAGCATTTGCAGACACCGCAAGGCAGTTATCAATGCTTGATTCTTTTGCGGACAATGGAGTTATTTATTCCGAATATCTCAAAAGATTTGAAAATTTCAAAAGCATAAAAGAAAAGCTCAACGCCCTCAACGAAGACAGCAAAGAACGCGAACTTCGGCTTGACATGCTCAGATACCGTATCGGCGAGTTGAAAGCCGCGAAGGTCCGAAAAGGCGAAAAAGAAGAGCTTATCAACGAACGCAAACGCCTTGCGAACAGCGAAAAGATCGTTTCACGCGCGGGCGAAGTTTATGATCTGCTTTACAACAGCGACGGATCGGCACACGAGCTGGTCGGAAATGCTTTTTCGGCAATTTCGGCGCTCGAAGGCATAATTCCCGAAGCGGAGTCGCTTGCCGAACGTCTCGAAAACGCCAAATACGAACTTATTGATATCGCCGAAACCGTCAAGGATTATCTCGACACCGACGGCGAGAACCCCGAAAAACGTCTCGATGAATGCGAAACGAGATTGGAACTCATCAAAAAGTTGGAAGCAAAATACCGCACCGAATCGGACAAATTCGCCGATATTCTTGAAGATTGGGAAGCCGAACTCAACCTCAACGAAAACAGCGAGGAAGAAAAGGAAAGGCTTAATAAACTTCTTGTCACGGCAGAAGCCGAAATGAGAGAAGCCGCGAACCTTCTGACCGAATCACGCAGGAAAGCGTCGGAAAAACTTTGCAAACGCGTTACCGAAGAACTCGACGCGCTCGATATGCCTTCGGTGAAATTTGAAGTGAGGTTCGACCCGAAGGAATGCGCGAATGACGGAGCAGACGATGCCGAGTTTCTTATCAGCGCCAACAAAGGCGAACTTCCGAAACCGATGGCAAAAATCGCTTCGGGCGGTGAACTTTCGCGAATTATGCTTTGTCTGAAATGCGTATTTGCCGACAGCGAATCGATCGGAACGCTCATCTTTGATGAGATTGACAGCGGTGTTTCGGGCAGAACCAGCGAAAAAATCGGCATTCGACTTAAAAATGCCGCAGGCGACGGCAAAACGCAGGTCATCTGTGTTACGCATTCGGCGATTCTTGCGGCAAAAGCCGACGCTCATTATAAAATCTCCAAAAAAGAAAACGACGGAAGAACCGTCACCGACGTTAAGAAACTTGATTATGACGGCAGACGCGACGAACTCGCGCGGATCATGGGTGGTCTTAACATTACCGACACAGTCATCAAAGCCGCCGAGGAAATGTTGAAATGAGCAAAAGGAAGATCTTCCTCGTTATTTTTCTAGCCGTTATTTCGGTTGCGATAACCTTGTTTATTTTCGCAAACTCGATGAAGACCGCGAGCGAATCGGTTAAAGCAAGCAACGGTTTTGTCGATAAGGTGAAAGAATTTCTGGATTCGATCGGGATTCATTTTGATTTCGATCTCATCTCTTTTTTGGTTAGAAAAGCGGCACATTTTCTGGAATATTTTGTTTTGGGGGCTTCCACTTCCCTGCTGGTCGCTCTGGCTTTCAAACAAAAATGGTTTTTGGCCCTTTCGCCCGTTTACTGTTTTGCGGTTGCGATGTGTGACGAATTTATCTTCCAGAGCGCTTCCGAAGGTCGTTCGCCGGAATGGCGCGACGTCGGGATCGACTCATGCGGCATGATCCTTGCCGCGCTATCGGTATTTTTTGTTCTTTATACAGTCGATAAAAGACGCAAAAAGAAGCAAATGGATAATTTATGAAAAACTACGACATTCACGTTCACACTCATCTTTCATCATGCGCCTCGAAAGAGGCGTTTATTTCCGATTACGTCAAGGCAGCGAAAGAGATCGGGCTTGACACGGTCGGTTTTGCCGACCACGCCTGGGACGAGAACATCAACGGCTCATCGGATTGGTACAAACCGCAAGGATACAAACGACTTTTGTCGCGAAAAGATGAACTCAAAGGCATTGAGACCGACGGAATTGAGGTTCTGCTCGGAGCGGAAGGTGAATATGCATCGTTTCTGCTCGGTCTGGGTGACGAGGGTGCGTCATTTGTCGATTACGTACTTATTCCCCATTCTCACACACACATGAAAGGTTTTGTGCTTCCGCAGGATTGCATCGGCAACCCCGAAAAACATGCGAAATATCTCGTTGACAGTTTTCTGTCGTTGTGTAAACACGAAAAAAGAAACCTGTTTTTCGGTATCGTTCACCCGATGTATCCGATCGGCGAAAGCCATGAATATGTCGAAAAGGTCTATTCATTCATCAGCAACAGCGCACTTGACGAATGCGCCGTTGCGGCAAAAGAATCAAAAATTGCGCTTGAAGCAAATCTATCGACATTAAAAGAAATACCGCCCGAAAGCGCGGAAGATCACTGCTATCGCAGATTTTTCGACGCATGCAAGCGGGCGGGTTGTGAGTTTTTTATCGGTAGCGACGCTCACAGCATTGACGTCTTTCGCAGAAACCATTCTGATAAAGACCGTCTTATCAACACAGCAGGACTTGCTGAAATTGATTTTACAACTGCAAAACGCCGTATATTGAACGTGTGAACATTTCGAGGGCGCGATTACGGTCGCGATAAAGACTGCTTCGTTCTTTATACCAACGCTCCATAAGGTCATCGGCGGCGCCCATTTCGCGCTCGACGAAGAAGCCTTCAAGAAGGTCGCGTTGATAATCGCTAAGACCGTTCATTCCCTTTTCGATCTTGATCAATTCGCGTTCGACGACGCTGCGGCGGAAGCGGCAATCGTCGATATCGGCAAGAATGTTTATCAATCTGTCTTCATAAACGGAGTTATTACCGTTTCCGTTACTTGCGGCGTTGACAGCCGAAACCTTGCAGGCGTTCTTTTCCTGTTCAAGGCTTTCAAGTTCGCTTTTGATCGAAGAATAAGCCGAAACGAGGCTGTTTTTCCTTGCGAGGAGATCCTTTGCGTATTCTCTGTAATCCATTTTCCATCCTTTCTTTTTAAATTACACTCTCTTAAAATATATTTTCCATACGGTCGGAGCTAACCTATGGAATGCAGAAACCGAACAAATGTTCGGTAAGGTGATTATATCAAATACGGTAATAATTGTCAATACCCAAACCAAAAAGTTTTGGCGGATTTTTTATCATGAAAAGATTTTTTGTTTTATCGTTTTTAACAATTTGTATACTTCTCACATTCGGTTGTGACAACGGCGATATTGAGCCCAACAGTTCTCTCGTCCCCGACGATATAAAGAGCAAAGCCGAAAGCAAAAGCCCTTCCGAAGGCGGTTCAGACTCATCGCTTTTTATGTCACATGACGGTTCCGAAGATATCACAAGCATTGTTTCGGTTGACGGTGCGGACGTTTCGGATCCAAGCATCGGCGAAAGTTCCGTTGACAGCGAAGATTCTTCCGAAATCAGCGTTTTTGTTCCCGAAGAAAAATATCTTTTCATGACCTCGAAATATTACGTCACAACGAAAACACAGCTTCACGGGATCACCTACATTTATAAATATTATCTTGTCAAAGGGCGTGTTGCGGGCGCTGTACATACCGTCACGTTGCTGAACACCCAGGCGGCGAAGGATTATCATAAATCTATCATAAAGAAATTTCCCGATTCGCAGAGAAAAGGCGCTTCGGTTACCGTTTATCTCGAAGGTGATGATCTTACTTACGACGGTTTTTCCTATGAAAAATTGAAATTCACGCTTGAAAAATCAGATGTTCGTTATGTTCTCGGTTTTGACGAGGAAGATTATCTTGAACGCTACGGCGGTGTTATTGTCGATTAAACCGTTCTTTGCAATGTGAAAAACACGAGAAAAAACGAGAAAATTCAAAAAAACACCCTCAAAATCAAAAAAAGTTTTAAAAAAGGTATTGACAAAGGCTTTTCTTGTGTTATAATTGCAAAGTACGAAAAAATCGGATAATTTTGAAAGGAATCAACCTATGTCTACAACTATGTTGAAGAAAGAGGCTGTCGAACGCAAGTGGTACGTTATCGACGCCGCAGGCAAGCCCCTCGGCAAGGTAGCTGTTCTTGCAGCGACTATCCTCAACGGCAAGCATCGCCCCGAATATACTCCTCACGTTGACTGCGGCGAATGCGTTATCGTTATCAACGCTTCCAAGGTAATTCTTACCGGCAAGAAGCTCGATCAGAAAGTCTACTACCGTCACAGCGGTTACGTCGGCGGCCTTAAAGCCGTTAAATACCGCACTCTTATGGCAACCAAGCCCGAATTGGCTATGGAACTCGCTGTTAAGGGCATGCTTCCCAAGAACAAGATCGGCGACGCAAGCTTTGGCAGACTTAAAGTTTATGCCGGCGGCGAACACAAGCAGCAGGCTCAGTCCCCCATCGCTGTGGAAGTAAAGTAAGGAGGAACAGAACATGAACTATCAACCCGCTATCCCCTATTTCTACGGCACCGGCAGAAGAAAGAGTTCTGTCGCTCGCGTACGTATCATCCCCGGTACCGGCAACGTTACCGTTAACGGCAGAGATATCGATGATTACTTCGGTCTCGGCACCCTTAAATTGATCGTAAACCAGCCCTTCGGCGTTACCAAGACCGCCGGCACCTTTGATGTTATCTGCACCGTTAAGGGCGGCGGCATCTCCGGTCAGGCAGGCGCTATCCGTCACGGCATTGCTCGCGCGCTTCTTCAAGCAGGCGACGAATACCGCGCTCCCCTCAAGAAGGCGGGCTTCCTCACTCGTGACCCGAGAATGAAGGAAAGAAAGAAGTACGGTCTCAAAGCAGCTCGTCGTGCATCCCAGTTCTCCCAGAGATAATTATTGCCTTACGGCTTTATCTTACAGAACAATCAAAAACCCCGAAACCATCACGGTTTTCGGGGTTTTCTTTATGCCTTGATTTTGTTATTGGTGCAAATTTGGTGCAAGTTTTTTAAAAGGACTATGACACACGAAATGTCATAGTCCTTTTTTGCTTTTTGATTATAAAATTCAAATTGCTCCCATTTCTTTCATAGCATTGATATATGTATCTGCCTCTCCGTTAGGGTTGGCTTTTTGAGTAGCTTCAATATCATACCAAGCACATTCAAGTCCATGAATTATAATCGGGAGTGGTTTTTTGAATTGTTTTGCAACAAAACCCTCTTCTTGCAATTTCTTTGCAACATTGGCGGCAATTCCAATTAATTCATAATGACCAACAGGACCCTTGCCGATGTAATTGTATTCTTCATCGTACATATTATCCATATCTTCATAACCGATGTTTTCAATACCTTGCTCTGCATACCATTTATACAAAGCCTCGGTACATTCATCAGGTTCGTCAATATCAATTATGCTTGTTTCGTCTTGTCTCCAAAAAGCATAGTTCCATCTTTCTTCGTCGAGTGGACCTGCCCCCTCACAATCTGACTCGGTATTATAACTAATAGCCCAAGTTGATACGTTGGTGAAGTTCTTAAACTCGTATGCCTCATTAGAATAAACGAAAAAGGAAATAGCATAAATGCCATCCTCGTTCCAATTTGACATTACAGATTTAACTTTGTCATACAATATTTTTTCAATATCAATCATATTATAACCTCTCTATACAAGGTGTATTTCTTTTATTATAGCATAGAGATGTGAATTTGTAAGCATTGGCAATCTTCATGAGTCATTACGATTCTTTAAAGAATTTTTATGACTCTTTTTCTTTATATAAAACTCTTCACAACTCATTAAAGAACTAATATTTCCGCATCAAGCAGTTCCGCATCGCGCTCATCGTGGGTGGCGACAAGCAGCGTCTTCCCTTTTGCGCGCGAGAGAAGCGTCAAAACCGTTTTCTCGCGCGTTTTATCATCCAGCCCTTTAAAGGGTTCGTCGAGAATCAACATTTCGTTTTCGGCGAGCAGAGCGCGCGCAAGCGCAACGCGGCGGCGCATCCCGCCCGAAAGCGAAGAAACGGGTTGGTTTTCGCTGCCCGAAAGGCCAAGTTCGTCAAGGAGCGCAACGATTTCTTCATTTTTGACGGTTTTACCGGTTACCGCCCGAACATTTTCAACAGATGTGAATTCTTCACAAAGTCGGTCTTCCTGAAAAACGGCGGAAAGTTTTTTCGGAACGCCGATGATCTCACCCGAATCGGGTTTGATAAGTCCCAGCAGCAGATTGAAAAGCGTTGTCTTTCCTCTGCCCGACGCGCCCATGATACAAACGCGCGACCCTTTTGAAAAAGCATGGTTGAATTTATCAAAAACAACCTTTTCTCCAAAACGTTTCGAGACATTCTTCAAAACGATATCATTCATCGAATTCATGCCCCCCTCAACGATTTTTTAAGAAGAAAAACGAAAAGTTTTTCAAAAGTTACCGAAAGAAGCACGATAACAACCGTCCAGGCGAACAGATCGGCGGTCTCCATGTAAAGCCGTGAATAATAGAGCGCTTCGCCCACAGAGCCCTGAGGATATCCGATCAGCTCCGCCGCGACGCCCGATTTCCACGCCAATCCGAGCGCGACACGGCAACCCGAAACCGCAAAAGGTTTCAACGACGGCAACCAGATGTAGCGCAAACGCCTTGAAAACGGCATTTTGAACACGTCGGCCATTTGAAGCATTTTATTGTCGACGGAATGGATGCCTTCAAGCAGATTTGTATAGATTATCGGCAGAACCATAAGAAAAGAGATTAGCATTGAAAGATTTGATGCCGACATCCAGATGAGCGCGATAACGACGAACGACGCGACAGGCACAGATTTTATCGTTATCATATAAGGCCAGAGCATTGTTTCGACGATTTTGAACCGACCCGCAAGCAGAGCAAGCAGAACACCGCACGCAAGCCCCGAAAAGAAGCCGAGCGCGATGCGCGAAAAGGTGAAGCCGATGGATGACAAAAAACCTTCCTCACCGACCATTTCTGTCAATCGTTTTATGACACCGATCGGCGAAACGAGCAAAAGATCACTGCCGACGATCATGCTCACGATTTGCCAAACTGCAAGCGCAAGCACGACCGCAAGCGTTTTTGTCAGGGCGTTTTTATTCCGCGATATAATAGAAGTCATCTTCGGGGAGTTTTCCTCCGACCGATTTCGGATCTTGTTCATAACTTACTCCGAGATACTTTTTGACAGGGGCTTTCATTTCTTCGCCCGCGATATATGTGATATTACATTTGGGAATTGCTTTCTCAATAACGGCAGCATTGTCAAAAATGCCGTGTTTTGCAACGAGTTGCGCCGCCGCAGGAACGTCGTTAAGAACAGTATCGACAGACGCTTTATATTCTTTAAGGAACGTTTTTACGGCATCTGGGTTCGCCTCCGCAAACTCCTTACGGACAACGATAACACCGGTGACAAGACCGCAATCGGGGTTGAGTTTTTCCCATTCAGCATTCAAATCAATGACGGTTTCAAGCCCTTCGACCTTTGTGGAAGCAACGGTCACATAAGGCTGAGGAAGCATTGCTATTGCAGACTCGTTTTTCACAAGTTCGGGAAGAATGGCATCCGCTTCGTCGCGGTATTCAACAGTCACGTCTTTATCGGGGTCTATACCGTTGCCAGAAAGGATATGACGGAGCGCGATCTCGGGAGTTGAGCCTTTGCCCGTTGCATAAATCGTTTTGCCTTTAAGATCGGCAACAGAAGAAATTTTTTCGTTCTTGGCGACGATATAAACGACACCGAGGTTATTTACCGCAAGAAGTTGGACTTTGCCCTGCGTGTTGTTATAACGCGTCGAAGCAAGGTTTGCGGGAACGGCGGCGATATCAAGTTCGCCTTTGGTGAGTTTCGTAACGATTTCGGTAGGCTGGCCGTGAAGCGAGAACTCATATTTATTTTCGGTTTTGCCGCCCGCGTTATCTTCAAGAAGTCCGACAAGTCCGATCGAAGTCGGGCCTTTCATCCCCGCAAGACGAACCGTCACTTTTTCGACCGGTTTCGACGTTTCGGATACCGATGATTGAGAGGAGTTATTATCCTCGACTTTATTTTGGCAAGCCGTAAGCGGAAGCAACAGCAAAACGGCAGAAAGCAAAATCGCTAAGATTTTTTTCATGATGATACCTCGATTCATTTGTTTTATTTATTATACAACAAACAGAGGTCTTTTTACGTTGCAAATGCAACATCATTTAAGGATCCGAAAGGTGTTTTTATAATATTCAATGATCCCTTCCGATTGCATCGCCGACAATTCGCGCGAGAGCGCAGAGCGATTCACGCCGAGATAAAGCGCAAGTGTTTCGCGGTCAAACGGAACAGAAAAGGTTTTTCCGCCGAAGCGCGTACTGCATTGCGAAAGAAAAGTGACGATTTTCTGCCTGATCGTCGGTTTTGTCAGGATCTGGATACGTTCGTTCATCGAAAGCGTTTTCTGCGCAAGCATCGACGAAAATCGGTTCCTCAATTCCGAAGCAATTGCGGAATTGCTGTTATTTGCAAGATTTTCGGGCGAAAGCCAAAGAAGACTTACCTCGGTAAACGCGGTTATTGTAACGGGTATTTCGGGCACTTTTAGCCAACAAAGCGATTCGCCGAAGGTATCACCCTCGGAAACGCTTGCCATAATTACGGCGTTGCCGTCGATATCGTTAAAACTGACCTGCACAGTACCCGAAAGCACAAAACCGAAACGGCTCAAAGAATTTCCCGCAACGGCGATCGCAGAATTTCGCGGATAATCCTGTTTGATGGCAGAAAACAGCGCAAGTGCATTTTCCAGTTCGTTTTCGCTCATGCCTTTGAAAAGCGGATTTTGAAAAAAAACGTTCTTATCCATATTTTTCCCCTTTTGATAGGTTGATACTTTTCATATAAACATATTATATATCATTTTCGTTGCATTTGCAACGAATTTTTTCATCAAAGCGGTTGACAAAAGTTCTTTTTCGGGTTATAATTCACTTTGCGCGGAATTGCGCGAACTTGATATAGGGATGTAGCCAAGCGGTTAAGGCACCAGACTTTGACTCTGGCACCTCGCAGGTTCAATTCCTGCCATCCCTGCCAAAAAAAAGAAGGCGAAAACGCCTTCTTTTTTATTTTATTCCGTTGTTTTTCCGACACGTTCCAAGACGGTAATGATCGGAACGATCAACAGCCCGCAGACGAAATTGCTCACCCCGTGAATAAGATCGAACGGCAGACCCGAGACAAACCAAGCGAGCATTCCGTCAAAAGTCAGACCGAACGCTATCGCCTGATACGGCGCATAAAGCAAACCGAAAGCAAAACCGTGCAAAGCGCAAACCGACATATAGACAAGCGGTCGTAACTTTTTTGGCATATTCTTAGGGAGAAGCATCGTTATCCCCCAAAGCACCGGCCACAAATAAAGATAGGGCGCCCACCAAAGGTTAAAACCGTAAAAAAGTCCGTCGATGAAAACATACAGATAGATCGGATAAAGCGCTTTTTTGCGATAAACAACCGTTAAAGCGATGATTATTGCTCCGAGAAGATGAATGTTGGGGAGAACCTCCATCAATTTTTTCGAGGCAAACATCAAAGCGCCGAACATACCGAAAATCGCAACTTCTTTAACCGTCGGCTTCATTATTTTTCAACCTTGAAAGCATAAGTCGCGCCGTTTTCGATATCGGTCATATCAACGCCGGTCACACCGTAAGTATCGTTGATATAGAACGCCCAATATTTCCCGTCTTTGTCGTAATCAACAGTGATGCCGTTGACCGTCTTGACATAAAGTCCGTAAGGTCCGTCGTCGCCTTTGATAAGTTCGAGTTCGAGCAATGCCTCGCCGACCTTTTGTTTGTCGGTACGAATTTCAAAGGAGGTTACATTTCCTTCGGCATCAACAACGTTGAATTTGAAATGGTTTTCACCCTCGCCCAAAACCGTCGTTTTTGGTGTTTCGGACGATTCGGAAACATCGTTTTGGTTGTCGTTACATCCGATTGCAATCAATGCCACAGCCGCAATAAGCACGATACAAGCGATGAGCGACAACGATTTTGTCAATCGTGTCTTTTTCATTGTTTGTTTTCTCCTTTTAAGAAAAATAATTGGTCATCTCCCAACCGGCGCTCGCGGTTTTCGGAAAACGTTTTTCAGACTCTCAAAGTATTTCGACTCGGCGCATCACGTTTCGCCTTCTCAGGATCGCTCCCAATGACATTTCCCCGATTTGCGGCATCGGGTAGAAACGCAACAAAAACGCGCCTCACGGCGACGGGCTCGTACAGGATTTTCACCTGTTTCCTTTTCAAATCGCATTATTATAGCATTTTTATACTTAATATGCAAGCGAGTGGAGCATTTTTTATGCATAAAACCGTTGATTTAACGGATGATTTATGATACAATTCTAAAAAGTTTTTAAAAAGCGGAATGTTGCCGCGAAAAAGGAGAGTTTGTAATGCAGGCAAAAAGTAAAAACATTATGTCAACCAAAACAATTGCGATCGGCGCTATCATGACGGCAATCGTTATCGTCGTTCAATGTCTTGCGACCTACACAACCTTTTTCGGTCCGTTTTCAACGGCAATCGCGTTAGTCCCGATTGCGATCGGCGCCGCTTTGTGCGGTCCGTTGGTCGGAGCATGGCTCGGTTTGGTTTTCGGGATCGTCGTTCTTGCGACGGGCGGCGGCGCGCTGTTCTTCGCTTTCAGCATACCCGGAACGATTATCACCGTTCTTTTGAAAGGCACTTTGTGCGGTCTTGCGTCGGGACTTGTTTACAAACTTCTCGAAAAATTCAATCTCACCGTCGCGGCGATCGCGTCATCGGTCGTCTGCCCTCTTATCAACACAGGTGTCTTCCTTTTGGGAAGCGCGATCTTCTTCCTGCCGCACGCTAATGCGATCGCGGAAATGGTTAGTCTTAACGTTTCGGGAATGGACGTGTTCTTCGCTTTGGCGGGGGCCAACTTCCTTTTCGAGTTGGGCATGTGCATCGTGCTCAGCCCCGTTATCGTGAGATTGCTCAACATAGCAAAAAAGAATTAAACAAAGCGGCAGAGATCATCTCTGCCGTTTTCATTTCCGATTTCGCCACAAAAATATTGATTTTATGCTTGGTATATGTTAAAATCGGTTTGGTAATATTAAAAACGGCGGGAGGTTTCAAAAGATATGCTTGCTTTAAAGATCATCGGCAGTATTCTCGCTGTTACCGTTGTTTTTATTTTTTGGATTTTTACACGGCGAATAAAACTCGACATCGGGTTTGACACCGAAAACGGGTTTGAATGTGTCGTCAGGTTTCTGTTTTTTAAGTTTGATCTGACAAAACCAAAAGCAAAAAAAGAAAACAAAAAGCCGAACAAACTCGTTTTAAAATTAAAAAAAGCGTTGGGGCTTGATTTTCTCGAAAAAAGCGAGGAGTTGAAGCAAGACGGCGAAACAAAAACCGTTTCGGACACCGTTAACAAGGTCGTCACGGCGATCTCGCTTTTCGCCGGGCAGGTCGCATGGCTTTTCAAGCGGTTCAAACTCCGCAAACTCAAAGTGACTGCCGTTTGTGCAGGTGACGATGCCGCCGATGCCGCGATCGAATACGGTTTGGTTTGCGCGGCAATATATCCGATGTCGGCATATCTGGACACGAACATCAAAACGAAAAAGAACGTTCAGGAAATCAACATCGGCTGCGACTTTAACGGAAATGCATATTTTGAACTTGGGCTGAAACTATCGGTAAGAATAATTCACGTTCTTCGCGCGGTATACAGAAATGCAATGGAAAGCGCCGAGCGTGCAACATATGAGGAGGCAAAACAATGAACAACGAAATTGAAACAAAGGGCGGAAAGCAAAGCGCATCGGCGAATCTCATGCAGTTGATGTCTTTCACCGCCGACAAGGTTATGGAAATGGCCGACGCCAACTCGATTCTCGGCGAAAAGATGGAAGTTGACGGAATGACCATTATTCCCGTTTCGAAAATTTCCGCAGGCTTTGCCGGCGGCGGAGCAAACATGGTCAACGCGACCGTTAAAAAATCCAACACTCCTTCGGGTTCGGGCGCGCAGGTGACTGTCACTCCCCTCTCCTTCCTCGTTATCAGCGGCGGCGAGGTTAAAGTTGTTGATATTCAAGCGCCTGCAAAGTTGACAAAGGCAGGTATACTCAACGCTATCATCAACAAAGTCAAGTCGATGACAGGCAAAAAGAAAGAAAACAAAGATCAATAAACGAAAAGGTTTTCTGTTTTTGACGGAAAACCTTTTTTACGTCTGATCCTTGACAAGAAAGTTTTTGTTTTGTAAAATCTTTAAAAAGGCGGTGAAAACTTGAAGTTATATATCGCAAATCTCAGCGATTTTCCGGAATCGGATTACAACGAAACATTTAATATGATGAGCGACGAAAGAAAGGCTTCGGTTTTGAGATACCGCAACGAAAACGACAGGCGCAGAAGCGTTCTCGGCGAGAGACTTGCGAGGAAAGGCATCTCTGCCCTTTTCGGAATCAGCGAACGCGAAATCGAATTTGCCCGTACCGAAAAGGGGAAGCCGTTCGCGGTCAACGCAAACGCACATTTCAGCATCAGTCATTCAAAGGATCTGGTCGTTTGCGCTGTCGATGATCGCGAGATCGGCGTTGACGTTGAACTTATTCGTGAAATCGAGATGCGTGTTACAAAAATCGCATGTACCGAACAAGACAGAGATTTCATTTTTGAGCCACATAACGAAAACGAAAGGATTCTGCGATTTTTTGAAGTCTGGACGGCAAAGGAAGCATATTTCAAATATCTCGGCACGGGAATCGAGGGTTTAAAAACCGTTGATTACAGCGAGATAAAACCCTTTTGCATTCAAAGGCGAGAGGGCGATTATATCATCACGGTTTATCGGGAAAAATAAAAACAGAGAATAAACAAAAGAGGTCTTGCAGGAGCAAAACCTCTTTTTATTTTTACTTAACAGGGGTTGCGGCTTTATCTTTAAGCATAACGTCGTGAGCGCCGCCTTCGATGATCGAGGTTGCGGAAACGAGGGTTATCTTTGCTTTTTCTTGGAGTTCGGAAATCGTGAGCGCGCCGCAGTTGCACATTGTATGTCTGACCTTGGAAAGTGTCAAACCGACGTTATCTTTGAGGGAGCCGGCATAAGGAACGTAGGAATCGACACCTTCTTCAAAGGAGAGTTTCTTATCTCCGCCCATATCGTATCTTTGCCAGTTACGTGCACGTGCAGAGCCCTCGCCCCAATATTCCTTCATAAAGGTACCGTTGATGTTGACCTTGTTCGTAGGGCTTTCATCAAAGCGAGAGAAATATCTGCCGAGCATGATGAAATCGGAGCCCATTGCGAGAGCAAGAGTGATATGATAATCGTAAACGATACCGCCGTCAGAGCAGATCGGAACATAAATGCCCGTCTTTTCATAATATTCATCGCGGGCAGCGGCAACTTCGATAACAGCGGTAGCCTGTCCTCTGCCGATACCCTTTTGTTCACGGGTGATGCAGATCGAACCGCCGCCGATACCAACCTTGACGAAATCGGCACCTGCTTCGGCAAGGAAGAGGAAGCCTTCTCTGTCGACAACGTTGCCTGCGCCGACTTTTACGCTGTCGCCATATTTATCGCGGATCCATTTAAGAGTGCGTGCCTGCCATTCCGAGAAGCCTTCGGAAGAGTCGATACAAAGAACGTCGGCACCTGCTTCAACGAGCGCGGGAACGCGTTCTTCATAGTCGCGCGTGTTGATACCTGCGCCGACCATGTAACGTTTTTCTTTATCAAGAAGTTCGAGCGGATTCTCTTTATGGAAAGCATAATCCTTGCGGAAGACAAAATAGCAAAGGTTGCCCTCTTTATTAATGATAGGAAGCGAGTTGAGTTTATTATCCCAGATGATGTCGTTAGCTTCTTTAAGCGAAGTGCCCTCATAAGCATAAACAAGTTTATCGAAGGGAGTCATGAATTCCGAAACTCTGGTGTCCTTTGACATTCTCGAAACGCGATAGTCACGCGAAGTAACGATACCCATGAGTTTGCCCGTGGAGCTGCCGTCATCGGTAACAGCGATCGTCGAGTGGCCGGTCTTTTCGGTCAATGCAATGACGTCGGCAAGAGTATCGTCAACGCAAACATTGGAATCGGAATACACGAAGCCTGCCTTATGGGTTTTGACACGGCGAACCATTGCCGCTTCATTTTCGATCGTCTGCGAGCCATAGATGAACGACATGCCACCCTCTTTTGCAAGTGCGATAGCCATTTTGTCATCCGAAACCGATTGCATGATCGCGGAAACAAGCGGAATGTTGATCGAAACAGCAGGTTCTTCGCCTTTGCGGAATTTCGTGATAGGTGTGCGCAAACTTACGTTTGCGGGAACACATTCCGCAGAAGAATAACCCGGAACGAGCAAATACTCACTGAAAGTATGGGACTCTTGTTCAAAATACTTTGCCATAGCCAGACTCCTTTATATAAAAATATTCTTCAAATTTATATTAGAGTGATTATAACACAAACAAATCGGTTTTTCAACACAATTTGCTTTGAAAAGCAACCGATTTTTAACATTTGACATGATTATTTTTTGAGCAGTTTGACTATTTGATGATTTTACGAAAAAATTTTAAAAAATCACGCGACGCCTATTGACAATCACGCGACTGTGTGATATAATCAAATCACAATCAAGATGTGTTTTGCAAAGACAAAAAATTGAAACTTGCCTTAATGAACCGAGTTTCAGCCCCTTTCGGGCAGATTCGGGTTGCAAGGCTTTGGTTAAGGGAGGCCAAAAGAAATGATTAAAAATCTTCCCGGCACCACGATAGAAATGACGGTGCCGAACGCAGCGGCTGCCAAAGAAGTGTTGGACAATGCGTTTATATGCGGAGGATTGATGATGAATCAGGTTGCCCGTCTGACGGGGCTTGAACCATATATGATCCAGAACTGGGTGAAGCGCGGTTTCGTTTCCCCACCGCAAAAGAAGCTTTACACCCAACGCCAATTTTGCAGGATCGTCATCATCAACATGCTTCGCGACGTGTTGCAGATAGAAAAAATCACAGGCCTGCTTTCCTACATTAACGGCCGTTTGGACGACGAAAGCGACGATATTGTTGATGACTGCACGCTTTATTTCTATTACATCGCGGCTGCTTGCGAGATCGAAAAGCCGATCATTGACGATGCGATGATAAATGAATGTATTGAACGAGTGGTTATCGACTTCAAAGAGCCCTTCCCCGGCGCAAAGAGGCGGCTCGTCAAAGTGCTTTCGGTCATGCTTAACGCTCATCTCGCATCGCATTTGCGAAGGAAAGCGGATGAGATTCTTAACACTTTGGATTAAAAGGAGGATTTATATATTATGATTCAATGGTGGATCGAACTTGGTCTGGCAGGTCAGGTTTTCGCATGCATTGCTATCCCTGCCACAGTCATGTTACTCATTCAGACAATTCTCACTCTCATCGGTCTCGGCGGAGACAGCGACGTTGAAGGAGAAGTCGATGCAGACGTTGACGCAGAATTTGATTCTGCCGATGCAGACGTTGCGGAAAGCGACGGTATTTTCGGCGAAGGTGCCGACGGCGGCGACTCTGACGCCGACGGAGACGTTCTTGACGGCGGACTCAGAGTTTTCACCCTGCGCGGTATCATCGCATTCTTCTCTGTCATGGGTTGGACAGGTGCTGTTTGCAGCAGTGCAGATCTTGCACTTTCGGTCTCGATTCTTGTCTCGGTCGCCGCAGGTTTCGGCGCGATGATCGTTATCGCTCTGATGATGAAATGGTTGTTCGGTCTTCAATATGACGGAACCGAAAACATAAAAGACGCGCTCGGTGTGAGCGGTACGGTTTATATGCGTGTTCCCCCCGCAAGAACCGGAAAAGGTAAGGTCAACGTTGTTATTCAAGGTAAACTTTGCGAAAAAAACGCGGTCACCGATGAGGAAACGACGATCGAACGCGATGAAGAAATTACCGTTATCGGCATATCCGGCGAAGAAACACTTATAATAAGAAGAAAAAACAAAAAATAAATAAAAACACATAAAAGGAGATCACAATGGAAGCAAATATCATCATTTTAGTAGTCGTTTTGGGCGTTTTGATGTTTTCTTTGTTGCTTTGGTTCTTTTCAAGGTACAAGAAATGCCCCTCCGACAAGATCATGGTCATCTACGGTCGTGTAGGCAAAAACAAGGACGGCAGTTCAAAATCCGCAAAATGTATCCACGGCGGTGCCGCATTTATCGTTCCCGTTGTTCAGGCGTGCGAATATCTCGATTTGACACCTATCTCTATCCCCGTCGATCTGAAAAACGCACTTTCCAGACAGAACATCCGTATTGACGTTCCTTCGAGATTTACCGTTGGTATTTCCACCGAACCGACCGTCATGCAGAATGCCGCTGAAAGATTGCTCGGTCTTCAATTGTCCGAGATCCAGGAACTTGCAAAAGATATCATCTTCGGTCAGTTGCGTCTCATCATCGCAACGATGGACATCGAAGAAATCAACACCGACAGAGACAAATTCCTCGAAGCGGTCAGCCGCAACGTGGAAGTTGAACTTAAAAAGATCGGTCTCAGACTCATCAACGTTAACGTAACCGACATCAGCGACGAAAGCGGTTATATCGAGGCTCTCGGTAAAGAAGCCGCTGCAAAGGCTATCAACGACGCGAAGAAAAACGTTGCCGAAAAGGAACGTGACGGTGCAATCGGCGAAGCAAACGCGAAGATGGACGAACGTGTCAACGTTTCCAAGGCAGATGCAGAAGCAATTCAGGGTGAAAACCTTGCGAAGACCGAAATCGCAATGTCCAACGCAACCCTTCGTGAAAAGCAGGCAGAGGCTTTGAGAATCGCTACCGCAGCAGAAAAGATCCAGGCTGCAAAAGCGCTCGAAGAAGCATATGCCGCAGAAAAAGAGGCCGAAGAAGCACGTTCGGCAAGAGAAAAGGCAACTTTGGAAGCCGACGTTATCGTTCAGACCGAAATCACAAAACGTCAGATCGAACTTGAAGCAGAAGCAGAAGCAGAAAAGATCAGACGCAAGGCGCAGGGCGAAGCGGACGCTATTTATGCGAGAATGGAAGCGGAAGCACGCGGTATGGAAGAAATCCTCCGCAAGCAGGCAGCCGGTTTTGCTGAGATCGTTAAATCGGCAAACGGCGATGCCGAAGCCGCTTTGAAGCTCCTCATTGCCGATAAGCTCGAAGACCTTATGAGAATTCAGGTCGATGCTATCAAGAACATCAAGATCGACAAAGTTACCGTTTGGGACAACGGCAGCGGCAACGGAAACGGCAAAACCTCGACCGCAAACTTTCTTTCGGGACTTATGCAGAGCGTTCCTCCTCTTGAAGAAGTGTTCGCGATGAGCGGTTTGTCGCTCCCCGAATATCTCGGCAAAAAGAAGGAAGAAGAAAACGCAGAAAGCGCACCCGAAGCCCTTGACGCGGAAATCATTGAAGAATAACCGACATTGACAAAATGATAGCCCCTTCGCAAAACCGGAGGGGCTATTATGCTATTTAAAAAAGCGAGTTGCTCATATGGATAAGAACAAAATAAAGCATATTATCAAAAGCGTTTGGAGCATAGTCGGCCCGACTTTTTGGATCGTTTTATGCCATGTAATGATCACGCAGGCCGCATATTCATTCTCTTTGCCCAACGAAAACGAATTGTTTTTCGGATATGACGGAGTCAGGCACATTATAATAACGTGTTTGGTTTCCTGCCTTTTCTATTATTCGTTTGTCAGAGCACAGACGATTTTTAACCGCCCGTTGAGAAATACATATTTTTCATTTGAAAAGAAGCCGAATTTCTTCAAATTTGTTTTCACAAGTTTAAGTTTTTGGTTGGATATTTCGGGTTTCATATTTGTTATACTTGCTTTTGATCTTAACAAAACATATTCGATACTTGCAGAACGATTTTTAAACGACGGAGTTTTCATCGGAAAGTTTAAGGCTTTGGCGGTGGCTCTGCCTGTTATAATTATCATAAACATTTTGGCGCGTTACAACGCGATACAGGTCTGGATACAAAACAAGGCGAAGAATTCGGTTACCTACGGCGACAGCGGACATCTCGGCGAAAGCCAAAACAAGCGCAGAGGCGCTCTCACGACCGTACCGAAGGAATTTGCGATGATGCGCATGACCTCGTATATACACGACATAAACGGCATTGAGGTGAACGAAAACGCCGAAGAAGAACGAATTTATTCGAAAAAGAAAAAGGTCAGGCAGATATTTTCGGTATTGTTCGTTTATATTTCATGCAGTGCTGTAAGCGCTTTTGTATATCAGCTTTTAAGAACGATCATACTGCCGTTTGCTCCGGTTGTATTCACTTGGAAAACGCTTTGTGTTATCGCATTTATATTGCTTTGCATACCGGTTATACGCGTGCTTCATGCCGTGATAAAGCGCATTAAATTTATCAAAGAACTTAAAACGTTTTGCAAAGAAAAGAAATACAAGCTTTCGAAAATCAGATATCCCTACCGTTCGATCTTTTCGATCTTCAAGGGCGAAAGTTTTGAGATCAAAGCAAACGGAAAAACCTATTCCTGCAAGTTATTTTCTTGTATAAACCCGAACGCACCCGTTATTTTGAACGCAAACGGAAGCGGCGAGTTTCTGCACTCGGTTATATTTATGGGTTCAACCTGGTTTCAATACAGAACCGGATTCAAATTCGGTTATGAATCGCAGAACGAAAAAATAATCATTGTCAACCCCGTTTCGAAATACACCTGCACAGTTGATCACGGACGTGTTTTTGTGCTTGATAACGGAAACAAAGTCGGAGATTACAGCATTTACACAGCAGGCAGCTTTTTAAGAAATTTAGAGCGTGATTGCCTTGGTAAATAGGAGATTTTGATATGTTAACGCTTAAAGAAGCAAAAAAACTGCAAAAGGAGAGAGAGAGCAAGGCGATTCTGTTTTTCCTTTTATCGTTTGCACTTATTGGTATCGGAACGTTCATTCTGCTTGAATACACAACACTTTTTGAATTAAGCACGGTGTTTTATCTTATTCCGATCGGGCTTTTGGCTTTGGCGGTTAAGAAAACGAGAATATATTTGTTTTTAACGCCGAGGTATTTCGAGGGATCGGTTGTGAGAAGCGACCTATACCCCGTTAAAACGGGCGTTACGAAGGGGACGCGCACCTATGAGACCCGTCAGGGCATCGCGTTTGAACGCGAGATTTTTATCGAAAACGGAAACAGGTTAAGGTCTATCGTAGTTCCCGACGGTCTGCTTTCGGTAGAACCGTCGGTGGGAACCACGTTTGCACTATTGCATTTTATTGATGAACCTGTTATAATTGATTCAAAGAGCAACAATGATTGATCTTTAAACCCATTTATGAAGGGAGTAAAAAACATGGAAAATGTTTTATCCTCGGTCGGTTTGACCAAGGTTTATAAAAAAGACGCCGCGCCTGCATTGAACGCGGTCAATCTTGATCTGCCCGCAGGAAAGATAATCGGGCTTCTCGGCCCGAACGGAAGCGGCAAAACGACGTTTTTGAAGCTCTGTGCGGGTATCCTCACCCCGACGGCAGGCGCACTCAGCATTTGCGGAATTCCCGTCGGTCCGGACACGAAGGCTCTGGTCTCTTATCTTCCCGACAGGACATATTTAAGAAACGGCGACACGATTTCGGACATATTTGATTACTTTGCCGATTTTTATGCCGATTTCGACAGAGCGAGAGCCGAAGGCATTCTTAATGATCTCGGTGTGCAGCTCGACGTTAAGTTCGGTACACTTTCAAAGGGCAACAAGGAAAAAGTCCAACTTGCGCTCGTTATGTCGCGCAGGGCAAGACTTTATCTGCTCGACGAACCGATCGGCGGTGTTGACCCTGCGACGAGAGATTATATCCTCAACACGATCGTTAAAAATTATGATCCCTCGGCGACGGTTCTGATCTCAACCCACCTTATCGCCGACGTAGAACCGGTTCTGAACGGATTTATCTTCATTCACCAAGGCAGGATCGTCAGGTTCGGTGACGTTGAAGAATACCGCAACGAAAGCGGCAAATCGCTCGATGAAACTTTCAGGGAGGTGTTCAGATGTTTGCCAAACTGTTAAAACACGAATGGAAATCGAGTTACAAACTCATAGGCTTGCTTTCGTTGGTCATCGTCATTCTCGGTGCGATCGGCGCGGTGGCATTGCGTTTTATTGCGATTTTATCCGACATTTCGTTCGAAAATCCCGACATGAGCGTTCTTGCGGCTTTCGGAATGTTGACGTTGATGATGTTACTAATGTTCGTTATCTTCTCTCTCATTCTTTATGCCTCAGCGGTGCAGATTTTCCTTCTTTACCGTTTTTACAAAAACAAGTTTACCGACGAAGGTTATCTCACCTTCACGCTTCCCGTCAAAGCGAGGGATATCTTCCTTTCTTCGGGCTTAAACATGGTTATTTGGTATACAATTTCACTTCTTATCGTTTTCGGCGTCATGATTTCAATCGTGATTTTCGGCTTGTTCGACAAAAGTTGGCTCAGCGCCGAAACGTTTGATATTATAAGAATATTCAAAGAACTGTTTTTAAGCGGATTCGACGCGACGTTTTCTTTAATTTACTTTGCTATTTATCTGCTGATGCTCCCCATAAGCTTGGTTTTTTCCACAGTCATGGGAATGACAAGCATCACCTTGGGCGCGGTCGCAGTTAAAAAATACAAAGTTCTTGCGGCGATCGGTGTCTATTACGGTATCAACACTGTGATTCAAATGCTTGCATCGATACTTTCGATATTGCCTGTGTTCATCGTCATTCTGCTGCCTTCTGAAATCGCAGTCTACGTTTATCAGATCGCCACGATCGCCATGCAACTTGGTCTCTATGTAGCTTTGTCGATCGGCGGATATTTCCTTTCGGTCAGACTTATGGAACGGAAACTCAATCTTCCCTGATAATTCGTGATAAAAAAAGAGCAAACACGTTTTGTGTTTGCTCTTTTTGATTTGACTTAATTATACAAGGCTTGTGGTACCGAGAATATAGCGTTTGATCTTCAAATAATCGCGCGCATCGACCTTGTCGGTATTATTAACGTCTGCCGCTATGAACTCGATATTACTGAGAGTATAGGTTTTAAGGCAATGGCGTTTGACCTTAATATAGTCGCGGGAATTCACTTTGCCGTCGCCGTTGACGTCACCCGTGACAGCAACAACATAACTTGCGCCGCCGTAGGTAAGAACATCTCCCGTGCGAACAACATCACCCGATCCCATTGTTGCACCGTCGCGTTTGACGGCTGACGTAAACGAATAGTTATAATCGCTCAAAAGTTGCGAAACCGTTGTGCCTTCGGCAACATTGGTCACAAAGAAGCCATCGACAGTGGAATATTCATCATCGCGCGCATCAAGAAGCGAATAAAGTCCCCATTCATCGAGAAGCCATTCGTTGCGTTTTTCAAGCCAATGACGGTAAAAAGCGACGTTTTGTTCATAAGTCGGATCGGGATCGCGTTCCAACTGCATAGAGGAATGGTAGACTCTGTCGGGTTTCCAACCGGCTTCGTTATTGTTGCGGTCGAACGAGCTTTGATAGGTGCCGATGTAGGTATCGATCTTATTATCGCCAACAATATTATCAGCATAAAGATTTACGATCTCATCTTGAAGTTCAAGATAGCGGTCATAAACAAGCTCTTGGAATTCCGAGAACCTCATGAGACGTTTGAACCAAGACATGTTGGTTGCCCAGAAGCCCTCATAACTTGTGTTAACGTTTATATCGTTATCGGTGTAGTTATTATAGCCGTAATAATAGTCGTCGTTGCCGTTACCCGAGGAAAGGTCAAAGTCCCAAACAGGGCCGCCGTAGATCTTGCCGCCCTTAACGTGGAAACGGGTGGAGCTTGTGTTAACGTCGATATTCTTGAAGAATTCAAGAGTGATATAAAAATTCACAAGAGATTCGATATCGAAATATTTGACAACTTCGCTATAACTGTTGCCGGCAAGCGCATTTTCCGCTTTTCTTACCAGATCGGTAACGTAAGAATACTGTGCGTTGGTAAGATCTTCCTTTTCGGGTTCGTTGATCGCAAAAGGAATATCATAAACAGGAGAATTGAAATACTGGCAATCTTCATCGGGGGGATTGTGGTCGAGTTCAAGAAGGAATTCGTTGTTATCGGTATCGATATCAACACGGGTAGAGCCGACCTCGATCGCATCGGTGAGGAGATAGCAACCGCCGAGTTCGCCGTTCACATAAACATCAACGACTCTATAATCGGGAGTGTAAGGGACGCCCGCCATTTCCGCAAAATCGAAAACGGCAATGTTGCGGATAAGGGTTTTATCATAACAGTTTGCAAGCAGGCACCATTTTTTGTTCTTGCCCATGCCGAAAACATCGGTCTTTGAGGAGAGTTTGATGTTATAAGGCTTTTTATCAGCCGAAGAGGTGGAGTTGCCGCGAATCTTGATTTCGGACTCGCCGTCCACGATCGTTATGTATTCGCCGCCTTCTGCATCAATAAACGTGATGGTGCAATCGACATAATCATCGCGATTGATAGTGCCGTTTGTGGTAATTAAGACCTTGGGCACATCAACAGGATCTTCGATGTTTGAAACCGCTGAAACGGGAATCGCAAAAACCGAGAGCAGCATTGCCGCACAAAGAAGAAAACCGATTTTTCTTTTCATAGGAAAAAGCCTCCTTGATTTTTAAACTTTACATTTTGATTCTAACACATCGCTTTGCGTTTTTCAATGCATTTTTATATATATATGATTTAAAATCTTTACATTTTTCGGAAAAATCGGGCTGTTGCAACTTTGTGTTTGCAACAGCCCGAATTTGTGTTTATCAGAGTTTCACGATGCCCAAAACATGGCGTTTGATCTTGATATAGTCGATCGTATCAACGCGGTCGTTGGTGTTCACATCGGCAGCAAGAGCTTCGATATAATCCATTTCCAACGTTTTAAGACATTTACGCTTAATGATGATATAATCCACTGCGTTGATTCTGCCGTCGCCGTTGATATCGCCGCGTACGATCACCGCATAGCTTGCGCCTCCGACAGTGACAACGTCACCCGTGCCGACAACTGAGTTGGAAGAAAGGGTCGTGCCGTCTCTTACAACGCTTGCGCCGGTACCGAAATCACTGAGAAGCTGTTTAACGGTAGTTCCAACCGAAACGTCTTTGATAAGGTAGCCGTCAACAGTGGAATATGCATCGTTTCTAACAGTGATTTGTGAAGTGAGTCCCCAATAGCTGAGCAACCATTCGTTACGCTTTTGGAGCCAATTGCGATAGAATGCAACATGATCGCCATAAGCCGGATCGGGATCACGTTCCAATTGAAGGTTGGGGTTATAAACCTTATCGACAGACCAACCGGCTTCGTTATTGTTGCGGTTGAAAGAATCAGCATATTCGTTAAGGTATGTATCGACCTTGTTCCGGCCGTTGATATTATCAGCATAGAGATTCACGATCTCATCTTGAAGTTCAAGATAGCGGTTGTAAACAAGATTCTTAAAGGTGGAATTGCTCATGAGCATATTGAACCAAGGAACCATTGTAGCCCAAATGCCTTCGTAACTCTTGTTGCTGTTGATATCGTTAGCGGTATAGTTATTATAATATCCGTAATAACTTGCGCTGCAATTGCCTGCCGAAAGGTCAAAGTCCCAAACAGGGCCGCCGTAGATCTTGCCGTCCTTGATATGGAAACGGGTGGAACTTGTGTTAACATCGACGTTCTTGAAGAATTCAAGCGTTACGTAGAAGTTGACCATAGATTCGATATCGAAATATTGGCTGATTCTTGTGTAGTTGCCCGATTGAAGCGCAGATTCCGCCTGAGTCATGAAATTCTGTACCCAAGCGAATTGTTCGGGAGTGAGGTCTTCTTTTTCGGGTTCGTTGATCGCGAACTTGATGTTATAGGTAGGAGAATAGAAATATTGGCAATCTTCGTCCTCGGGGTTATAGTCAAGTTCGAGAAGGAATTCGTTGTTATCGGTGTCGATATCAACGCGGGTAGAGCCGACCTCGATCGCGTCGGTGATGAGGTAGCAACCGTCGAAAGAGCCGTTTACATAAACGTCGACAACTTTATAATCCGGAGTGTAAGGCACGCCTGCACTGTTTGCAAAATCGAAAGCCATTATGTTACGGATAAGCGTTTTATCATAGCAGTTTGCAAGCAGACACCATTTTTTGTTCTTGCCCATACCGAGAACGTCGGTCTTGGAGGAGAACTTAATGTTATAAGGCTTTTTGTCAGCCGAAGAAGTTGAGTTGCCGCGAATTTTGATTTCGGACTCGCTGTCCACGATCGTTTCATAAATGCCGCCTTTTTCATCAATGATCTTGATGGTGGCAACAACATAATCGTCCTTGATGATCTCTTCGGTGGTGGTGATGATGACCTTCGGAACGTCGGTGGGGTTCTCGATATCTTTGTCAACGAGTCCCCAATAATTAAGCAACCATACGTTACGTTTTTCGAGCCAGTTGCGATAAAATTCAACATTCTCTTCATAGGTTTCATCGGGGTCGCGTTCCAATTGAAGATTGGGGTTATAGACCTTATCGACAGTCCAGCCGGCTTCGTTATTGTTGCGGCGGAGAGATGCTTCGTAAGTATCGAGATAATAATCAATGCGGTTTTGGCCGTTTGCATTATCCCTGTAAAGATTGATTATTTGATCTTGAAGTTCGAGATAACGGTTCTGCGATGCAGTCGCAAATTCGGAATATTCAAGAAGTTTCTTAAACCAAGGAACATGGTTTGCCCAAAGACCTTCATAGCTGTTTCCGGTGGTGAAAGCGTTATTGTAATCAAAATAATAGTTAAAATTACAGTTGCCTGCCGAAAGGTCAAAGTCCCAAACAGGGCCGCCGTAGATCTTGCCGTCCTTGATATGGAAACGGGTGGAACTTGTGTTAACATCGACGTTCTTG
>JAZSNS010000006.1:0-44200 GCA_045536535.1 Eubacteriales bacterium
GCCTCGCAGGGTGTATAAAGGTTATCGGGGTTATTATCTATATCGAAAACCTTACGGCAGAGCGAGAATCCGTTTGAATGAACGCCGCTTGATGCGAGCGCGATAACAACGTCGCCTTCTGCCATTCTTGTATTGTCGAGAATCTTTTTCTTATCTACGATACCAACGGCAAAGCCTGCAAGGTCGTAGTCTTCAACCGGCATCATACCGGGATGCTCTGCTGTTTCTCCGCCGATGAGAGCCGCACCCGACTGAACACAGCCTTCCGCAACGCCGCTTACGATAGCGGCAATCTTCTCGGGAATATTCTTTCCGCAAGCGATATAGTCAAGGAAGAAGAGCGGCTTTGCTCCGACACACACAACGTCGTTAACACACATTGCAACGCAATCGATACCGATAGTATCATGCTTGTCCATAAGGATAGCCAATTTGAGTTTTGTGCCGACACCGTCGGTGCCCGAAACAAGAACAGGTTCTTCCATGCCTGCGATATTCAGGCCGAAGCAACCGCCGAAACCGCCGACATCGTCAAGGCAACCTTCGTTTCGTGTACGAGCTATATGCGTTTTCATGAGTTCGACAGCCTTATAACCTGCGGTAATATCAACACCTGCCGCAGCATAGCTTTCGGATCTGGACTGATTATGCATGATGATTTATTCCTTTCCGTTCCAGCAATAGGTGCAAAGTTTGCATTCATCAATACCTATCGCTTTGATAATTCCTTCGAGCGATTGGAATTCAAGAGAAGCGAATCCGAGTTTGTCGCAAATTGCTTTTCTGAATTTTTTACCGCGTTCCGTTGAAGAATCGCTGTATTCTTCGATATGATTAAAGCCTTCCTCGCCTTCAAGTTCCATGATGATACGTCTGCCGAGCAGATCCATATCGTCGGTATTGCGCGAGAAATTCAAAAACTTACATCCGTACATTATCGGAGGGCAAGCCGAGCGCATGTGCACTGCTTTGGCACCGTTTGCATAAAGAAAATCAACCGTTTCTTTCAACTGAGTGCCGCGAACGATCGAATCATCGACAAAAAGAAGGCTTTTATCGGTGATAAGATCATGAATGGGAATCTGTTTCATCTTGGCAACCTTACAGCGTTCAGCCTGACGGGAGGACATGAAACTTCTGGGCCAAGTGGGAGTGTACTTTATGAACGGACGAGCGAACGGGATACGGCTCTTATTTGCATATCCGATAGCATGAGGAGTGCCCGAATCGGGAACGCCGCCGACATAATCAATATCGTTGCAAAGCCCTGTCGACATATCGCTCTCAGCCATTATCTCGCCGTTACGATAGCGCATAACCTCAACGTTCACGCCTTCGTAATCCGAAGTCGAATATCCGTAATATGACCAAAGGAAAGCGCAAATACGCATTTCCTCACCGGGCGCCGAAAGTTGAGTAACTCCATCGGCAGTGATCTCGACAATTTCTCCGGGGCCGAGTTCTTTTTCGTCGGAATACCCGAGCTTTTTATAAGCAAACGATTCGAACGAAACGCTGCATCCCTCATCGCCTTTACCGACAAGAACCGGAATCCTGCCCAACTTATCGCGGGCGGCGATGATAGAACCGTTGTCACGCAAAATCAAAATCGATGCCGAACCGACGATATTGTCCTGAGCAAACTTGATACCCTCGACAAAATCGGTCTTGCGGTTGATGAGAGCGGCGATAAGTTCGGTATTATTAACCGAACCGCCGGTCATCGCATCAAAATGGTCACATCCGGAAGTAAGGCAAAGTTCGATAAGTTCGTCGGCATTATTTATCATTCCGACGAAACACACCGCATAGGTTCCGAGGTGGGAACGAATAAGCAACGGTTGAGGTTCGCTGTCGCTGATACAGCCGATAGCGGAAGTGCCTTTCATATCTTCGAGGATATGATCAAATTTCGTTCTGAAAGGTGAGTTTTCGATATTGTGAATTACACGTTGAAGCCCGATCGCTTTATCATATGCCGCAATACCGCCGCGACGTGTGCCGAGGTGGGAATGATAATCGGTTCCGAAGAAAACGTCGGCAAGGCAATCGTGCTTAGACGCTACGCCAAAAAATCCGCCCATTGGTTATCCTTGCTTTCTGAAAAATGAGTAATTTATGCGAAGAAGAGCTCCGAAAGAGTCATGGGATCGATATATTCGCCGTTCTTATAAACGCGCATGTTACCGGAAGCGATTTCGTCGATGAGCATAACTTTTCCGTCAGCGTCATAACCGAATTCAAACTTGATATCGTAAAGAACGAGTCCCTTTTCTCTGAGATCATCAGCAACGATCTGAGTGATCTTCTGGGTCATAACTTTAATATCGTCATACTGTTCGGCAGTCATAACGCCGAGATCAACGAGGCCGTCCTTGGTAACAAGGGGATCGCCCTTTGCGTCATTCTTGAAAGTTGTTTCAACATATGCGGGAAGGTCAGCACCCTCTTCGATATAATCGCTATAACGGCGATAAAAACTACCGACAGCCTTATGACGGCAGATGACTTCAAGTCCTTTACCGAACACTTTCGCAGGAAGAACTTCCATGGTGGTATTTTCGAGATCAGCGCTGATGTAATGAGTCTTGATACCTGCGGCATTGACCTTTTCAAAGAAGTAAATCGACATGCGAAGGTTTACATCGCCGACACCGTCAATGGTAAGTCCAACCGAGTTTTCGCCCGGATCGAACACGCCGTCTTTGCCGGTGCAGTCATCTTTGAATTTGAGAAGGTAGTTGCCGTTGTCAAGTGCGAATACATCTTTGGTTTTTCCGGTGTAAACAAGTTTCATTTTTTATATCTCCTGTTGTTTAAAATCAAAATTAAAGTTTGGAAAGAATATCAGCGTCCTTAGCCAAAACGTTCGCGGCATCAGAAGCGCGTTTAGCATCAAGTTTTGCGGCAAGCTCTTTATCGTCAACCGCAATGATCTGTGCAGCAAGAAGAGCCGCATTTGCTCCGCCGTTGATCGCAACGGTGGCAACGGGAATACCCGTCGGCATTTGAACGGTAGAAAGAAGCGCATCCATGCCGTCAAGAACAGGACCTTTGCAAGGAATCCCGATAACAGGAAGCGTTGTGTTCGCCGCGACAGCTCCGGCGAGGTGAGCCGCCATGCCTGCCGCTGCGATGATAACGCCGAATCCGTTTGCGCGTGCGCTCACCGAGAAATCACGCGCCTGCTCAGGCGTTCTGTGAGCGGAATAAACATGAACCTCAAAAGGAATATCAAGCGAAGCGAGCACATCGGTCGCTTTTTTGATAACGGGAAGATCGCTGTCACTGCCCATTACGATGCCAACTTTTTTCATATCTTGCTCCTTTTATCTAAAATAGTAAAAGGGCGCACTTACTCAAGGAGCAAATGCGCCCAGACGGTCGGCAAATTATCCCCGAAAACATTCACGTTTTCGGTTCGTTCTTTGTTCCTTTGTGGTGCTCCACAATTATCCGTCAGTCGCAAAGAACCTACGCAAAAGATTATATCACACAGTGCTTTTTGTGTCAAGAAAAAGTGATACAATTTTAATCGTTTTTATTCATTATTTCAAAACGGTTTCGCAATAAGCGCACTTGCGTCCGGTGCCGTCGGCAGTCGGTTCCGTCAGCGTCGGCAATTGCAGTTCTTTATTCGCAATACAACGCGGATTTCCGCACTTTACGCCATCGGATTCATCAAAACCGTGGCCTGCCTTTTCGGGATTTTTCTCAGCCTCGGTGATGAGTTTCAAAATGAGCGCTTTACGCACATTTTTACCGTTTTCAACCTGTTTGAAATAGCACGCACGCGGATCGGAATCTACATCCGTGGCGATTTCATCAACGCGAGGCAACGGATGAAGAACAGCCATATCTTTCTTCGCGCTTTTGAGTTTGTCGGCATTCAGGATATAACAGCCTTTAAGTCTTGCATATTCTTCGGGATCGTCAAAACGTTCTTCCTGAATTCTGGTCATATAAAGAATATCAAGTTCGGGAATTGCTTTTTCGAGATCATCGGTCTCGGCATAGGGAATGCTGTGTTTCTCGATAACTTCCCTCTTTGTATATTCGGGAAGTTTGAGTTCATCGGGAGAGATGAGAACAAGTTTTATCCCTTTATAGCGCGAAAGCGCGTTTATCAACGAATGAACAGGTCTTCCGTATTTCAAATCGCCGCAGAAACCGACAGTCAAATCATTAAAACGACCTTTTTCGCGATAAATCGTAACAAGATCGGCAAGCGTTTGTGTCGGGTGTGCATGACCGCCGTCGCCGGCATTGATAACAGGCACGCTTGCATAGCGCGATGCAACAAAAGGCGCGCCTTCGAGAGGATGACGCATTGCGATTATATCTGCATAGCAGCTGACAACGCGAGCGGTATCGCCGACGGTTTCGCCTTTTGACGCAGAAGAATTTCTCGCATCGGAAAAACCGATAACGTTGCCACCGAGCTCCATCATCGCCGCTTCGAAGCTGAGACGAGTACGTGTCGAAGGTTCAAAAAACAACGTCGCAAGTTTCTTTCCGCGACAGCATTCGCTGTATTCTGCAGGGTTATCGATCATATCGCACGCGGTTTTTACAAGTTCATCAATTTCTTCGACAGTCAGATCGAGAATATCGATAACGCTTCTCATATTTTCGCTCCGTTTACTGCAAGATAATTTTTGATTCTTTCAACGTTTTCGGCGTTTGCGCTATCTTCTTCAAGATATTCGATAATATCGTAAACATCAACAACCGAATAAACGGGGAAACCGAATTCATCGGCAACTTCCTGCATTGCAGACTTATCGGTCTTGCCTTTTTCTTTTCTGTCAACCATAACGAAGGTTGCGGCAACTTTAACGCCTTCTAAATTGCCGAGAATCGCCATACTTTCGCGGATAGCGGTACCCGCAGTGATAACGTCTTCGACAATCACAACTTCTTCTCCCGGCTTGGGAACATATCCGACGAAAACACCGCCCTCGCCGTGATCCTTTGCTTCCTTACGGTTGAAGAAGAAAGGAACGTCAAGATTTTCTTTTGACAGCGCAACTGCCGCAGAAACGGCGATCGAGATGCCTTTATAAGCAGGGCCGTAAAGGACGGTCTTTTTATTGCCTATTTTTTCAAGATAACTTTTTGCATAAAACTCACCGAGTTTCGAGATCTGATCGCCGGTCTTAATTTCGCCCGCATTTATGAAATAAGGTATCTTTCTGCCGCTCTTTGCGGTAAAATCACCGAACTTCAAAACCCCTGCGCTTTGCAAAAATTCGATAAATTCTCTCTTATAGCCTTCCATTTTCAAATCTCCTTTTTCAACCGACAAATTCACTAAGGCAGCGCTCATAAGCAGCGACAGGATCCTCGGCGGCAGTGATAGGTCTGCCCACAACGATATAGTCAGAGCCGATACGGTTTGCTTCGGCAGGAGTCATAACGCGCTTTTGGTCGCCGATATCGCCATCGGCAAAGCGAACACCGGGGGTGACGGTAACGAAATCGTTGCCGCAAACGTCATGAACCTTGCCGGCTTCAAGCGGAGAGCAAACAACGCCGTCAAGACCTGCTTTTTTTGCGTTTGCTGCATAATGCATGACGACTTTATCAATCGGTTCTTTGATGAGAAGGTCGTTTTCCATACTTTCCTGATCGGTGGAAGTCAACTGGGTCACGGCGATGAGGATCGGACGAGTTCCGTCGGGACGTGTGAGTCCTTCAAGAGCCGCTTCCATCATGCGAACCGTTCCGCCCGCATGAAGATTACACATATCAACGTCAAGGCGCGAAAGAACCGCCATTGATTTTTTGACCGTATTGGGGATATCGTGAAGTTTCAAATCGAGGAAGATCTTATGCCCTCTCGCTTTGAGCTCGCGGACAATCGAAGGTCCTTCGGCATAAAAAAGCTCCATGCCGATCTTCACAAAAGGTTTTTTGCCGGTGAATTTATCGAGGAAAGCGAAAGTCTGTTCAGCACTCGAAAAATCACAAGCGATGATTACGTCCTTACCCATTTCTTGCAACTCCTATTATATCTTTTAAATTTTCAATTCTGTATTTTTCCATAACCAACGGAAGTTCCTCGACAATCTTTTTGCAGGCAAAAGGATCGACAAGGTTTTGTGCACCGACTTCAACGGCAGTTGCACCCGCAAGCATCATTTCAATGACGTCCTCGGCACAACTTACGCCACCCATTCCGATAACCGGAACGCTGACAGCCGACGCGACTTGATAAACCATACGAAGCGCAACCGGAAAAATCGCTTTTCCCGAAAAACCGCCCATTTTATTGGCGATTATCGGTTTTTTCGTTCGCAGGTCGATTCGCATACCGAGCATTGTATTTATAAGGCTGATGCCGTCGGCCCCCGCTTCTTCACAAGCGAGAGCGATAGAAACGATATCGGTGACGTTAGGTGAAAGTTTAACGATGACGGGTTTGGTCGTCACCGCTTTTACGGCGCGGGTAACTTCGGCAGCTGCTTCGGGGTTTGTACCGAAACTCATTCCGCCGCCGTGAACGTTCGGACAACTTACATTCACTTCAAGCCAACCGACTTGATCGCATTTATCAAGGCGTTCACAGGTGAAAGCATAGTCCTCAACGGAAAACCCACTGACGTTAGCCATGACTTTTTTGTTGAAGCATTTGGCAAGTTTCGGAAGTTCTTCCGAAATGACTTTATCAACGCCGGGATTTTGAAGTCCGACGGCATTTATCATACCCGAAGAGCATTCGGCAATTCTCGGAGTGGGATTGCCGAAGCGGGGATCTTTGGTTGTTCCTTTGAAGGAAAAAGTGCCCAAAACATTTATATCGTAAAGTTCGGCAAATTCATAACCGAAACCGAAGGTTCCGCTTGCGGGGATAACGGGGTTATCAAGAGTTATTCCGCAGAGATCGACGTTCATTTTTGCCATAAGATTTCCTCCTTCACGAGAACAGGGCCCTCTTTGCAGATGCGTTTATAGCCCGTGACCGTTTTGCAGGAACAGCCCATGCAAGCACCGAAGCCGCAGCCCATGCGCTCCTCAAAGCTATACTGCCCCGATGTTTTCGATGCGGCATAAACCGCTTTCAACATCGGTTCGGGACCGCAGGAATAGGTATAAGTATAGTCGGCGCCGTCCATGAGCGCGGTGACAAAACCCTTTGTTCCGTGACTTCCGTCGGCAGTTGTCACACCGACGTTACAGCCAAGCGCTTTGAACTCTTCTTCATAAAAAACTTCATCCTTCGTATTGAACCCGAGAATGACCGAGACCGATTTCCCCTCGGAAACAAGTTTCTTCGCAAGGAGATACATGGGAGGTACACCAACCCCACCGCCGATAAGAAGCGGTTTGTCGCCCGAAAGGCTTGTATCATATCCGTTGCCGAGGCCCGTCAGAACATCGAGAGTGCCCGACTTCATTGCCGCCATTTGCTCGGTGCCTTTGCCGACGACTTTATAAATGATGGTGACCGATTTATCGTCACAGTCGCAAACCGAGATAGGGCGTCGGAGAAAAAGCCCGCCGAGTTGGATATTTATGAATTGACCGGGAGAGGTGATAGCAGAAGTATCACCTTCCAGACGCATACGCATGACGTTCGACGTCAGATTTACATTTTCGGTTATCTGAAACAGCGATTGCTTCATAGTTACCGCCTTTTTAGTTTAATTAAGCGTCGATAGTAGAGATAGTCAGCGTTGTTTCTTCAAGAACATCAAGAAGAACGCGAACCGTATCGAGCGAGGTGAAGATGGTTACGTTGTTATCGGTTGCGGAACGGCGGATTTCATAACCGTCGTTCGCCTGATCGGGCGCACTTATATCACGGGTGTTGATAACATAAGCGATATGTCCCTGGCGGATCGCTTCGGGAATTTCGTTGCTACCGTCACTGATCTTTTTAAGAACGTGAGTGCGGATACCGTTGCTCTTCAAGAACTCTGCCGTGCCTTCTGTTGCCTGAATGTTGAAACCGAGGTTATAGAAACGGCGGATAAGAGGAAGCGCTTCGTCCTTATCCTTATCTGCAACCGTTACGAAAACAGTGCCGTAATTCTGCAAATGAGTGCCCGATGCTTGAAGCGCTTTATAAAGCGCACGGTTGAGTTTATCGTCATAACCGATGGCTTCGCCGGTGGACTTCATCTCAGGCGAAAGGTATGCATCAAGTCCGCGAATCTTATTGAAGGAGAACACCGGAACCTTGACGTACCAACGGTTCTTTTCGGTCGGATAGATGTCGAATATTCCCTGCTCCTTCAAACTCTTGCCGAGAATAACCTCAGTAGCGATATCCGCAAGACTGTAACCCGTCGCTTTGGAAAGGAAGGGTACGGTTCTCGAAGAGCGGGGATTGACTTCGATGATGAATACGTTATCATCTTTATCGACAATGAACTGAATGTTATAAAGACCTACGATGCCGATACCCAAACCGAGTTTCTTGGCATATTGAAGAATAGTTCCTTTGACTTTATCGGAAATGCTGAACGTAGGATATACGGAGATGGAGTCACCGCTATGAACACCCGTGCGTTCGACAAGTTCCATGATACCGGGAACGAACACATCTCTGCCGTCGCAGATAGCATCAACTTCGACTTCCTTGCCCTCGATATATTTATCGACAAGAACAGGCTTGTCCTCATCAATCTCAACCGCAGTTCTGAGGTAACGGCGAAGTTGTTCTTCGTTTGCAACAATCTGCATTGCTCTGCCGCCGAGAACGAAACTCGGACGAACGAGAACAGGATAGCCGATTTCGGCAGCAGCGCTGATACCGTCTTCGATATTGGTGACTGCCTTGCCCTTGGGCTGAGGAATGTTAAGTTCTTCAAGGATCTTCTCGAAAGAATCGCGGTTTTCGGCGCGTTCGATAGCATCGCAATCGGTGCCGATGATCTTAACACCGCGTTTCATAAGCGGATCGGCAAGGTTGATCGCGGTCTGACCGCCGAGAGAAGCGATAACACCGATAGGCTTTTCGAACTCGATAATATTCATTACATCTTCGGGAGTTAAGGGTTCGAAATAGAGTTTATCGGCAGTTGTATAGTCGGTGGAAACGGTTTCGGGGTTGTTGTTAACGATAATTGCTTCATACCCCGAATTTTTAATCGTTGTTACAGCGTGAACGGTGGAATAGTCAAATTCAACACCCTGACCGATACGGATAGGACCTGCGCCAAGAACGACGATCTTCTTATTATCGGTGAGAACCGAGGCGTTTTCGCCGGTGTAAGATGAATAGAAATACGGAATATATGCACCGGTATGGCAGGTGTCTACCATGCGGTATACAGGGAAGATCGAATTTTCTTTTCTTATGCCGAAAACGTCGAGTTCGGACATATTCCAGAACCTTGCAATGATCTTATCGCAGAAGCCGAGTTTCTTGGCTTCTTTAAGAACCTCGATATCGCCAACGTTCGCTTTAAGTTTGTTTTCGGTCTTGACTATATTTTCAAAAGCTTCAAGGAAATAACGGGTGATTTTGGTGATTTCAAAAATTTCATCAAGCGAGATTCCGCGACGAATGAGTTCGCAGATCGCAAAAACATTATCGTCTTTGAATTCTTTAAGATATTCAAGCGCGTCTTCTGTGGACATGTTCTCGAATTTCGCCATTCTGTAATGGTCGGCACCGATTTCAAGCGAACGAACAGCTTTGAGCAAGCATTCTTCAAGGTTCGAACCGATGCTCATAACCTCGCCCGTTGCTTTCATCTGAGTGCCGAGGGTGTTGGGCGCAGATGCAAATTTATCGAACGGGAAACGAGGAAGTTTAGCAATTACATAATCAAGTTTCGGCTCGAAAGCAGCGTTGGTGTTGGCAATAGAGATATCTTCAAGAGCCATGCCGACAGCGATCTTTGCGGTTACACGCGCGATAGGATAGCCGCTCGCCTTTGATGCAAGCGCAGAAGAACGCGAAACACGGGGATTAACCTCGATGAGATAATATTGGCTCGAATTCGGGTCAAGAGCAAACTGAACGTTACAGCCGCCCTCGATTTTGAGTTCGCGAATGATCTTTATCGCGCTGTCATTGAGCATTTTAAGATCATGGTCATTGAGAGTCATAATAGGAGCAACGACAAGCGAGTCGCCGGTATGAACACCGACAGGGTCGATGTTTTCCATACCGCAGATGGTGATCGCATGGTCATTCGAGTCACGCATAACTTCAAACTCGATTTCTTTATAACCCTTAACACTCTTTTCGATAAGAACCTGATGAACGGGAGAAAGTTTGAAAGCATTAAGACCGATCTCAACAAGTTCTTCTTCGTTGTATGCAAATCCGCCGCCGGTTCCGCCCAAGGTAAACGCGGGACGGAGAACAACGGGATAACCGATACGGTTTGCCGCTTCCTTTGCTTCTTCAATGCTGTAAGTGATCTCGGAAGGAATGGTGGGTTCGCCGATAGATTGGCAGAGTTCCTTGAAAAGTTCTCTATCCTCTGCCCTCTCAATACTTTCGCTGCTTGTGCCGAGCAATTCAACCTCGCATTCGCGAAGAACGCCCTTCTTTTCAAGCTGCATCGCAAGGTTAAGTCCCGTCTGACCGCCGATACCGGGGAGAATCGCATCGGGACGTTCATAACGCAAGATCTTTGCGATATATTCAAGAGTCAACGGTTCCATGTATACCTTGTCGGCGATGGTGGTGTCTGTCATGATAGTCGCAGGGTTGGAGTTACAGAGAACCACCTCATAACCCTCTTCTTTAAGAGCAAGGCAAGCCTGAGTGCCTGCATAGTCAAATTCAGCCGCCTGACCGATAACGATAGGACCCGAGCCGATGATCAAAATCTTTTTGATGTCTGTTCTTTTTGCCATTGTTATGCCTCCTGATATATATCAAACATTATTATTTTTATAAACCGCTTTGCCGTCACAGACGGTCAAAACACAAATGCCTTGAAGTCTTTCGCCGAGGAACGGGGTTGACTTTCCTTGCGACAAGAATTCCGAAGGATCGACAGTGAACTCCCTGCTGAGATCCCAAACCGTAAAATCGTTGCCCATCGGGATTCCAAACCGTTTGCGCGGATTGACGCAAAGCAGGTCAACAAGCCTTTCAAGCGTTATAAATCCCGTTTTCACGAGCTTTGTATAAAGCACAGGCAGAGCGGTTTCAAGGCCGGTGATGCCGAACGCACTCTTTTCAAGACCCTTTGATTTTTCCTCCGCCGAATGAGGAGCGTGGTCGGTGGCGATCATATCTATCGTGCCGTCGGCGATGCCCTCTAAAAGCGCGAGTTTATCCTCGGTGCCGCGAAGCGGAGGATTCATTTTGAATCTGCCGTGTTCCTGCAAATCATTCTCATCAAGCACAAGGTAATGCGGTGCAGTTTCGCAGGTGATATCAATGCCGTCCTTTTTGGCTTGACGTATGAGCGCAACGCTTTCCTTGGTAGATATATGGCAAACGTGATATTTACAACCCGTTTCTTTTACAAGTTTTATATCGCGAGCGATCTGTTCATATTCACTTGACGAGCAGATACCGCGATGATCATGCGCCTTTGCATAAACGCCGTCGTGAATATATCCGCCTTTGAGAAGCGAATTGACCTCGCAATGAGCGACGATCATTTTCCCGAGCGATTTTGCTTTCAGCATCGCTTCACGCATCAGATCGTCATTCTGCACACCTCTGCCGTCATCGGAAAAGGCGACTGCATTTGGAGCAAGCTCCTCCATATCCGAAAGCTCGGTTCCCGCCTCTTTAACGGTGATCGAAGCATAGGGATAAACGTTGATGACCGCATCGCGCTCGATGATTTCGGTTTGAAGGGCGAGATTTTCTGCCGAATCGGGCACAGGATTCAAATTCGGCATTGTACAGACAGCTGTATATCCGCCGCGCGCCGCCGCCATCGAACCCGATTTTATGGTCTCTTTATAAGAAAAACCCGGTTCACGAAAATGCACATGCACATCGCAAAAACCGGGAAAAACACAATATTCGGTTGTTCCGTCCAAACAATTGAAAAAAGAGGAAAAAACACCCTCGGTGTGAGCAACGAATTCGGGTTGCGTCGCCGAAGAGATGAATTTGTACTTACCCAACATGGACATAAACGACCTCTTTTTTACATGAACCCAAGTCGTTTCGACTCACGGTTCTATTTCAAAAAATTATATCACGGATATTCCGTATTTGTCAATATGACATTTCAAACAAAAGCGCAAAACTTTTATTCGAAATGTCATACACTAATGCCAATCAAAGCATTTCTTTACGAAGTTCTTCAGCAGTTTTCGAACTTAAATATGAAGGTGCGATATCGAAAACGGTTTTACAACCTCTTGCGCCTTCTTTGTTGAGTCTGTACGCCGCACGGGCATAAGCAACGATGACCGATGCTGTGAATTCGGGGTTGGAATCGAGTTTTAAACTATATTCGACGATATGCTTATTTTCACCGTTAAAACCGGTCACTCCGCTTCTTATAACAAAGCCTCCGTGAGGAATACCGCTATGGTCGCGGGCAAGTTCTTCACGCGAAATGAAATGAACGGTCGTATCATAATCGGCAAAATAGTTAGGCATAGCCTTGATTTCCGACTCGATACGCGCTTTATCGGCACCTTCTTCGGCAACGACAAAGCATTCGCGGAGATGTTTTTGCCTTGTAGTCAATTCGGGGTTAGAACCGCTTCTGACAGCATCGAGCGCGGCGTCAACGGGAATTGTATACTGCTTACCGTCAAGGACACCTTCGACACGACGGATCGCATCGGAATGTCCCTGAGAAACGCCTTTGCCCCAAAAAGTATAATCCCTGCCGTCGGGCAGAATTGCAGACGCATAAAGTCGGTTAAGCGAGAACATGCCCGGATCCCAACCGCAGGAAATAACGGCAACTTTACCCGAAGCAGATGCAGAAGCATCGACTTTCGCAAAATGTTCGGGGATTCGCGCATGGGTATCGAAACTGTCGACAACGTTAAAAAATTTCGCAAGTTCGGGAGTCTGGACGGGAAGGTCGGTTGCGCTGCCGCCGCAAAGAATCATAACGTCAATATCGTTGATCATTTCGACCGCTTTGTCAACGTGACAAACGGCAACGCCCTCGGTCGCAATTTTAAGCGAAGAAGGGTCGCGGCGAGTGAACACCGCAACAAGTTCAAGGTCTTTATTTTGACGGATAGCGGCTTCAACACCTCTGCCGAGGTTTCCATAGCCGAAAATGCCGATACGAATACTCATTTTTTACCTCCGAAAAGTTTAAAAATCGAACAACGATATAGTAGCACACGATTTTGATTTTTTCAACATTTTTTTGACTGATCAGTCGATAATTTTATACTCAAACATTTCATAATGTAGTTTCGTGCCGACATCTGTACCGACAGGCAACAGATAGAGCGCAATAAAGAGATCGTCATCGGCCGAAACCGCGCCGAGCTCGCGGAGATATGCATATTCCCCTTCGATCTTTACGACTTTGTAATCCTTCGGTATCATCTTTTACCTCCGAAACGTTTTTGATATTATAGCACATTTCAAAAATCATTGCAATAAGAAACATAGAGTGATATAATAAAATAAAAGGAGGCGGAATCTATGCTGAAATACGAATCGTTGCCCAAAGAATTGGTCGAACGAATCGAATCCGACAGGCGAAACGGTGATATATCAAGCCATGCTTTTGCCGAGGAAAACGCTCTCAGGCGAGACCCGAACCACGACAAAGCAACCATACTTCGCACCGCTTTCATTCGCGACATAGACAAGATTTTGCATTGTCCCTATTACAACCGTTATGCCGACAAGACACAGGTTTTCTCCTTTTACAAAAACGATGATATAACCCGTCGCGGACTTCACGTTCAACTTGTTTCGCGGATTGCGAGAACCATCGGAAAAGCATTGGGATTGAATCTTGAGCTTATCGAAGCGATCTCACTCGGGCACGACATCGGACACACTCCGTTCGGGCACGCGGGCGAACGTTATCTCGATGAACTTCTTTATAAAAACTGCGGTCGTCACTTCTCGCACAACATTCATTCCGTCAGGGTACTCGACAAAATTTATCCTTACAACATAACGTTGCAAACCTTGAACGGCATTGCATCTCACGACGGCGAGATGGAGTTGCCTATCTATATCCCGAAGGAGCTCAACGATTTTGACGAATTCGACCGCCAGATAGAAGGCTGTTACACCGATAAATCAAACGTCAAAAAGCTCACTCCCGCAACGCTTGAAGGTTGTGTCGTTCGCATTTCGGATATTATCGCATATCTCGGCAAAGACAGGCAGGACGCTGAGCGCGCCAAGTTGCGCGGAACTCATGATTTTGCAGATTCAGCAATCGGGAGGCACAACGCCGAAATAATCAACAATCTTATGGTTAACATTGTTCAGCACAGCTACGGCAAAGACCGCATTGAGATGGACGAAGAACACTTTTCTGCTTTGAAGCAAGCGAAAGCGGATAATTACGACTTGATCTACAAAGCGGAATCGGTTGCGGACATGTTGGATTCTATCGTTATGCCGATGATGAACGACGTTTATGAAAGGTTACTTGACGATCTGAAAACCGAAAACAAATCTTCGCCGATCTACACCCATCATATCGAATACGTCAACAAAGCTTTTTATGCGAGAACCGTGCCTTATGAGCAGACCGAGCCGAACCAGATCGTCGTTGACTACATTGCGAGTATGACAGACGATTATCTCATTGATTTACACGCATATCTCTTCCCCGATAGCGGCAAAAAAGTTGAATACAAGGGATATTTTGATTGAAAAATAAAATTCCTCGCCCTGCCCCAGAGCGAGGAAAATCACCTTCTTCACGCGTTTTTAAAAAAAATTTGAAACAACGCTTCCTTGACAAAAAACGGAAGCGTTGTTTATTTTTAATTAATATGAAAAACCGAACCTTTTTTCAAAGGCTCGGTTTTCAAATTGAATTTGAATTATTTATCTTCCGCGATTGCTTTTTCGGTTTCCGCCTGAATATCGGCATCATAGGAAAGCATCGGTGCAATATCCTTCTTCTTGATGTTACGGTCAACATAGTTTTTCGTGATCTTCAACACCAACGGGAAGAGTGCAAGAACGCCGATCAAGTTGGGGATCATCATAAGACCATTGAAGGTATCGGAAATATCCCAAGCAAGTCCGCCATCGACAACGGCGCCCGAAACGATCATAAGAACAAAGATGACTTTATAAACCTTAACGCCTTTCGCGCCAAAGAGGTATTCGACAGCTTTCGAGCCGTATTGTGACCAACCGAGAACGGTCGTGAAAGCAAAGAAGAGCATCGCAACTGCAACAAACCATGTGCCGAGTGCGCCGAACTGCTGACCGAACGCAAGAGAAACCAAAGTGTCTCCGTTCCCGACATCTTCGATCATATTGCCGGTGGAAAGGTCAACATAGCCAGTCGAAAGAACAACGATCGCGCTCACTGTACATACGATGAAGGTATCGAAGAAAACTTCAAACACGCCCCACATACCCTGCTTCACAGGCTCTTTTACGTCGGAAGACGAATGGACCATAACCGACGAACCGAGACCCGCTTCGTTCGAAAATACGCCTCTTTTGAACCCCTGCGTCATTGTTTTTTTGATCAAAACACCGACTCCGCCGCCGACGACAGCAGCAGGTGTGAAGGCAAACTTGAAAATGGAAGCGAACATCGGGCCGACGTTTTCGATATTCATGCCGACAATTACTATCGAGCCGATCACATAGATCACTGCCATGAACGGAACGACGATCTCGGCAAACCTTGCAATACGGCGAAGACCACCGATGATGATAAGCGCCGCAACGATAAGAAGCGCAACGCCGATGATCAAATGGGTTATCTCTATATTAGTGCCTGCGATCGTGCCCAAAGACGAGTTTTTAAAGAACGCGGCATCCATATTGAGCACGATCTTGTTGATCTGTGCCATGTTGCCGATACCGAACGAAGCGAGAACGGCGAAGCAAGAAAACAGCACGGCAAGGACGTTCGAAACATAAGAAAGCCACTTTTTGCCGTAACGCTTTCCGAGACCGTCTTTAAGATAATACATCGGTCCGCCCGACCATTCACCGTCTTTATTTTTACGACGAAAATAGATACCGAGCAGGTTTTCCGAAAAGTTGGTCATCATACCGAAGAATGCCGCAACCCACATCCAAAAAACAGCACCGGGTCCGCCCGTTACGATGGCCGCCGCAACGCCCGCAATGTTACCTGTTCCGATTGTTGCCGCAAGTGCCGCGCAGAGGGCTTGGAACTGCGAGATACTCTTTTTATCAGTGGTTCTGGTGCTTTTACGGTCTTTCGAAAACACACTGACAATGGTATGTTTAAACCAATGACCGACATGTGTTACCTGAAAAAACTTTGTGCCGACGGTTAACAAAACACCCGTGCCGATAAGCAAGATCAAACCGGGCAAACCCCAAACAGCATTGTTAACCGCGCTGTTGACTGATGAAACAATTTCAATAAATTTCTCCATATTTCCTCCTAAAATAAAAGTTGACGGCAGCGCCGAACGCTCCGTCAACAATTTAACCTTTTTAAAAATAGGTTGCTTTGTCCTTTTGCCTGAGAGTTTGGCGTGTTTTCACGCTTGCACCTTCGGCCCTCAAATCAATGAGCGTCTCCAAAGTCCTGTCCGCATTCAGTCCTTGATTTTTAAAACCTAAAAACTTTTGTTCTGAATGTTTCATACAGATATTAAATTATGCCGTTATTCTACAACATTTTTTTACATTTTGCAAGAGTTTTTTGAATTTTCATTCGTTTTTAAAACGTTAAAACGATCAACATGCATTAAATCCGGTTGATTTTATACCGAAAACCGTCGCCGCCCTGCCACGCCATGATGATTTTTAGTGTAACGATCGGTATTTAACTGACAAAAAACACCGCCGAAGGTCAATCCCTCGGCGGTATGTTTGTTTTTAAATTATTTACCCTGTTCGAGAGCCAAGGTGATTGTAGTTGCGTCGCAGACTTCGCTCGGACCGAAATACTGAATAGCACCGGGATAAACGAAGCAGGTATTCTCTGCCCATTCTGCTCTGTGTGCTTCAAAGTATTTAAAGGGTGCACCGTCCAATTCAACAAGAGCTTTGCGGATAACGGGCTTGTCCTTGCCGTGTCTTCTTTCGATGTTCATCATCTTGGTCATAGGCATACCGCCCGCAACCCATTCTTCGGCAGGATTGCTGAGGTTGGAAACCTTGGAGAGATAGCCGGTGTAACCATATTGGATAAGCATGAAAGCGTTATAACCGAGAGAATAGCAATAGTCAGCATCGAAGTTCGAGGGGAATGCGCAACGGCCTTCGTAGCCCAAGAAGTGGTGAAGCGCGGAGAATTTACCGTTGAAGGTACCTGCCGCCTTACGAGCTTTGAGATTATCTGCAACAAGTGCGGAGAAGAGCTTTTCGGATTCGATAAGCGAAACCTGAACGTTGCCGTGAGGATCGCGTTCAAGGAAGAGCTGTTGCTGGATAGACTCGGGAAGGATAGCGAAAACAGCCATCGATTCCTTGGTAAGACCTGCTTCGATGAAAGCATATTTATCAGCCCAGGTGGGAAGAGCGTTGAAAGCGTCGGTCTTTTCGCCCGCAAGAAGTTCGTTGATTTCAGCGATGAGAACGGAAAATTCAGGAACGAACTCAACGATACCTTCGGGAATGATAGCAACACCGAAGTTCCAGCCTTTTGCCGCGCGAGTTGCAACGGAATCAGCGATATAATCCGCGATCTGAGCCATGGACATCTTCTTAGCGGCTACTTCTTCACCGATAAGGCAGATGTTGGGACGGGTTTGGAGCGCACATTCAAGCGCAACGTGGGAAGCGGAACGGCCCATAACCTTAACGAAGTGCCAATATTTCTTTGCGGAGTTAGCATCACGTTCGATGTTGCCGATGATCTCGCTGTAAGTTTTAGCAGCGGTATCGAAGCCGAAGGAGCATTCGATATCCTCGTTTTTAAGGTCGCCGTCGATGGTCTTGGGACAGCCGATAACCTGAACGCCGGCGTTGTTTGCCGCAAAGTATTCAGCAAGAACAGCCGCGTTGGTGTTGGAATCGTCGCCGCCGATGATAACGATAGCGTTTATGCCATGCTTTTTGCAAACTTCTGCAACAACGGCAAACTGTTCCTCGGTTTCGAGCTTGGTTCTGCCCGAGCCGATGATATCGAAACCGCCGGTATTGCGGTACTGATTAATGTAATCATCGTCGAATATAATATAATCATCTTCCAAAAGACCGCTGGGGCCGCCCTTGAAGCCATAGAGGACGTTGTCCTTATCGGTTGCCTTCAATGCATCATACAAGCCGCAGATAACGTTATGTCCGCCGGGAGCCTGACCGCCGGAGAGAATAACGCCGACGACCTGCTTCTTAGCCTCGGCAGTGTTTTCGCCTTTCTGGAAGGTGATCTCGTTCTTGCCGTAGGTGTTGGGGAACAAAGCCTGAATCTTTTCCTGTTCGGCAACGCTTTCGGTAGGATTACCGTTCTTTACGCAGATCTCGGAAATACCGTTTCTGAGCATACCGGGCAACTTGGGGTTGTACTGGTATCTTGCAGTCTGAAGAGGTGAAAGTTTCATTGAAATAACACTCCTTATATTGCTTAAAATTCAAAAGTCATAGTATTATACCCCATTTTGTGACAAAAGTAAATAGTATTTTCTTTTTTTTCGGTTGATTATAGACGAAAGCATACCACGGAATGATTGATTTTCCCTTTGCAACCAACCTTGTGAACGGCGTTAAACAGCCCGACGGCACGATTATATCCCTAACCCCCAAACAAGTCGCGGATATACTCGGACACAGCACCTCGCAGATAACCGAGATGTACTATGTAAAAAAGGACACCACCCGACTGAACGGATTGACAGACGCGTTCTCGATATAGGGTCAATAGTTGGGTTGCTATAGACAAAGATACCGCCGAGGATTATTTATCCTCGGCGGTGTAAGTTACTTATAAATAATAGCTTTCATCTCACCCAAAGTTTTTTCTTCGATTTCATCATTGTTGGATTTGTTTACAAAGAACAGTTTGTTTTGAAAATCGGCAAATCGAAAATACAAATCCTGTGAATACAAAGTTTCAAACAAGCGAGCTTCTTCGTATTTTTCCGTAAAAACCTTGTCTTTGTAAATATCCAAAAGATATGGATAAGTAGTATACATACGCATATCTATACGATTGTCAAGGCTCATCAGAAGCAACGGAAACGTTCCGGAACATCCCGACTCAATTACGATGATACGTTTTTGTTGGATATCATTTAGCAAATCGGTAAGCGCCTTCTCAAGCGAAGGATAATTGCGAAGGACATTTATCATATCGGGAAGTACTCGGCGCGAAAATTCTTCAAAACTGCGTGGGGCGTTTTGTTCCAAAGCACAAATGATTTTATCACGCAATTCGTCATCAATATATGCGTTTCCCGAAATGAAGGCTAACGACTGTCTGCTGAGTAGCCATGGATAAATGTGTTTTCTCTCTTTGGACAAATAGAAAACGTATGGCAAGAGTGTATCTCTTAAAAGAAATATATATGCGGTATCTGCTTCGTAACCAACCCAATCACAAAACGCCTGCAATCTTTGAATAAACGCATCGTTTGACACAATAGAACTATCTACTGCACGTTTGTATACGGTATTGATCGCTTTGGCGAGTTCGATATTTTCTGTTCCATAAGTATTAATATCGTTTGATATTGCTTTGGAACATAATACAAACGGTTCTGCGTGATTATCGTCGATATATTTCTTTAATCTCGATACACCGTTTTTCGTTTGCTCCAACGCCTCGTACAATTCTGTATAACCTTCATCGACCAGATCATCAAGCATCTTTAATAATTGCTTCGCCCTGTATATTGATTTGTCGGTTATAACATTGTTTTCAATTGCATCCAATTCATTTTCATAGAAAGACAAACTGTATGTGATAAAGCTCATTGTTTGACACCTCCTTGCGAGATTGTCTGTGTAAATTAATACTTATACTTTATAAAATCCTTCTGTACTCTTGGAAGTCCTGTTATATAATGAATTTCATGGCTATCGGTTTCCGAATGCGATTCAAATCCGCAATTTATTAACATTTTCAAACTTTTGGGATTATCCTCATAACAACCTGCATATATCTCGTTTAAATCGAATGCATCAAAACAATAATTAAGTGCCAATTTATAAACGGGTGTGCTATATCCGAGTCCTCGATACTCTGGGTATAACATAATAGCAAGATCGGGAAGATAATCTTCGGGCGACAAAGTAACAACTCCAACAACTGCTGAATCCGAATTTCGTATTACAACCGCCTCCATACGCAGGCGTTCCGGAGCAGTTATAAATTCTTCATATGTGAAATCTACCTTGTAATTATACCCGTCTTGCGTTTCCTCGTCGAGCCAACACTCATAATGCTTTGCAGAATCCAAATCTGTAATATACTCTCCCAAACTAAATTGCTCGTTAGAAATATAGATTTTTCTATTAACTATTGTGTTGTAAGTAGCTTGTTTTGCGTTATCCAATTCCGAATCATCTCTCTTAATATAAACAATCTTTTTAATCGAATCAAAGGACAAACCAAACTCGTCAGCAAGCGCATCGATGCTTGCACCCGAATTAAACCTTGACCTAATCTGTCTATTCCGCTCAATAAGGATTTGCTTATAACCCGAAGACTCGCCCCAACGACGTTTCTTTTCAACAGTAGGAATATAAAGCATTTTACCAGACGCATACTTTTGAACTTCTTTTAATAAACTCTCAGGTAAAACGTCTTGCCCGTTTTCGTATTTCATTTGCTCGCCTCCTTGCATATGTAGTATAACAAAGAAACTCGAAAAAGTATATATAATAAATCGATATAACCATTCTTTGCACACACTATTTGATGCTCGTTTGATGATGTAGTAAACGGAAAGGTTGCGAACAGAAAGGAACAGATGGGAAAATGATGCTCGATTTGAGCGTCAAAGTAGGATTTCGTGGACCGTTGCTCGCGAAAAATGAAAAAGCAAAAACCCGCAAGAATCAAGGATTCATGCGGGTTTTCTGCGTGGCAGGGGCACTAGGACTTGAACCCAGGACCAACGGTTTTGGAGTGGCTCAAAAAGTCCGAAACCCATTGAAAATACTGGCTTTTTGCAACGCCTTTCAGAGCATCAAAACCCAAAATGCTATGCTCTGATGCTTTTTTGATACTATGCCCCGAATTTGCTTCATTGTATACCCACGGCTTTTTTGATAATTCGAAAGATAATTTATATAAAAGCTCTCGAAAATTGATCTCCGGGGTGAAATTTTTGTTATAATTCAGAAGTCATGTAAATCGCAAGGATATCTAACAACTCCGCAGGGGTGGGCGGTTTTGTCAATTGACTATCTGCTACTTCACAAAGCTTATCATAATTCGTTATCCAAATTCGGTTAATTGATTCGCGCAAGCAGCGTTCTACTGCGCACCACGAGCAATGATATTTTTCCGCAACCGGCATATATACTTCTTTCACAACGGCTTCTAGTCGACTTCCGTTTTCCAACACCAAATACGTAGCATATATCAAACGTTTATAACCCTTATGATTTCGATATATTCCCAACTGTCGTACGATAATTGAAATCTGCTTGAATGCCAGAGTTATGTCATTTGCTTCAGTCATGTCCATTATCACTTACCCACTAAAACTTTTTGTTTCCTATTATTAAGATAATATTTCGCCATTTCGTCCATGATTTTATCACGGCCATAAAACTCAAACAACTTATTTGGTTCCAATTCATACAGATCCCACAATTTCATTATGTTTTCGAACTCAGGCGTTGTCTCATTGTATTCTATATTTCGCAAAGTTCTGGAGCTTATTCCAATTATTTCGGCAACGGTTTCTTGTGTATATCCGATTTCTTTTCGTCGCTTGTATAAAAAAGAACCCAATTCATTGTAAAATATCATATTGACTCCTGCTGAGCCTATTTTATAATGAACGTATTTTTTTTAGAAGGAAACACATTTCCGATTTTTACAAAAAAAGATTTATTTTGACAAGATTTACCCATAACCCAAATTTAATTGATCAGCACCATTGAAAAATTATAACGAACGATGTATAATAATTTTATACGCACCCTTGTGAATGTGGAATTTTGGCCAAACGCATACATAATTACTATGTTGATCTGCGCACTTTTGTCTACAAAATAACCGAAAAAGGAGATGATTTCTTGAACTGTGCCGAAAAGCGCTATTACGTTCTTACCACGGAAGAATGTGATTACATAGAAAAGTTACTAATAAAAAACCAATCTATTGTGCGCGCTGTCATTAGATCGGCATTAGGCGAAAAATTCGAATTATTCGGTGATGATTGTCTTAGCGAATTGTATTTATTAATGTGCGAAAAAATAGATACATTAAAAAATCACGAAAACCCCGATGGTTGGATGATAGTAGCAGCTAAAAACGTTGCCTTTACTGCTATACGTAAGCATAATATGCAATTGAAGCATACCGCTATTGAGGAAATATCAGATATTCGTGTAGATGATAACGTTTTAGAAAGTGCCTTATATAACATTTGGCTTGAAGAAGGAGTTATAGAAAAGCTTTTGGATAAACTGACTCCACACGAAAGAGAAATTTATAACTACCTATACCAAAAACGATTATCGGCTAAAACGGTAGCTGAGATTATGGGATTAAGCGATAGTACCATAAGAAATATTAATGCTAGGATAAGAAAAAAGATCAAAGACGGAATGAACAAAAATAAACTTTGAAAAAATTATAAAAATTCAAAAAAGTTTATAGACGTTTTTGTTATCAAAAACATATTAACAATGAGGAGGTAGAAGAGTGGAAAAACATTTGCTTGATAATAAATCCGGTCAAGAAATCAAGGAGTTGATTGACGATGAGATAATTAGTTTGCAAGAGCTTGATGATTCTGCGTTGGAAAAGGTTCTTGATTTTGAAACAGAAATGCTCTGTCACGGTAGCGGCGATATAGATATAATATGTCAATGCTGTGATATTTTAAACGAAAGAAACAAGTCGGATAAGCTTAATAAAAAAGCAATTTCGACTATAATCAATAAAACAAAAGCAGAACACATTACAATTATCGATGCTGATAATAGCCACTCGTTTGTTGCACCTCAAAGAAAGATACGTTTTGTATGCAAACGCATTGCAATAGTTGCGGCGGCAATTATGATAATGATAACATCCACCATTGCAATTGTAGCAGCTTTTGATGTTGATATTCTTAAATACCTTAAAAGCATCACAGGAAACCCCGACGGTACTACCGTGAATATTGATAAATTTACGTTTTATAATCTTGACGGTTCCAAGCAATATGCTTCTATACAAGAAATGGTAGAATCAGAAAACTTGGATATTATGTATCCTACAGTAATACCTGAAGGTGTGGATATAGAAATCATCAGGTTAACAGATACTCAAAACAGCAACAATGTAGTTCAAATTTTAACCAATGATGCGAATGTAAATATACAAATAGAATTAGATGCAAGCGAATTCCACATGTCTTCTGATACAATATACGAGCATAACGAAGTGATATACTATGTTTATACAGAAGAACTTTATGTTGCTATTTGTTGCTACGAAAACAACACATATTATATATCAGCAAACACCTATGATGATTTGATTTTAATTATAGATAATATGAAGGAGTAAATATAATGAAAAAGACAATAAGAGTTTTAGCATTTTTACTTGTAAGCATTACATCTTTAACAATCGTTGCATCTGCAGTGGGCGAAAATACAACCACATATGCATACCATACCAAAGATACCGAATATACGGTTATCTTCTCGGATAGCACTATTCCCCAAGAAAAGCAGGCAGCTATTGCACAAAAGTTACTCAGTATAGATGATTCCTCTGCTCAAACCTACGGCCTTGGCTGTATCTTGTTCGGTCATGATTATTTATACGATAGTGTAAATGTTGTTACACATAAAGTAAGGTCAACTTCCCCTCGTTGCAAACAGCAAACTTATGACATAACCTATTGCGAAGACTGTGATTATTTCGAAGAAAAGCTTGTAGCTACAACATATATTATCTGCTGCCCCTAAGATTAAGGCATAGCCTTATTTATCAGTTGTAAATAAGTAAAAACACCGTTGTTCGGATTTGAACAGCGGTGTTTTGTTGTTTTTTATGAACGTTCGAATAATAATCTTGTTGACGTAATACCAAGGTCAGTATTATAAATATCTGTCACAAAAACAGTGAATTTATCGTTTTCGTAGTTGCAAGTACCTGATATATACGTTTCGGTTTCGTCTGCGTTGGTTATAGACACCTTTCCTTCGGACATTTCCGAGAATACAAGGGATATATCAATTGTTTCGCCGTTTTTGTTAACCATTGTTGCATCTATAACCTTGCAATCCCGAGATACTGAGAACGTGATGTCTGCAATAACGCACGTCCATTTGGTTTCGGGATAATCAATTGGTCTTTTCACTTCTTCGCTTGCGCAAGCCGTTAGGCCAATGCATATTAAAGCAACAAGTAATAGAATAACACTTTTAGTTTTCATGTTTTTCTCCTATAATGACTTTAATTTTGTATTAAGCATTATATCACTATAAGAAAAACAAAGCAAGTATTCGTGTTGCCTTTTTATCGACAATCATACTGCATTATTTGTTTTTTAATATAATCAAGTGAAATCCACCGGCGTAGCTTTTGAGTTTTTTCCAAAATGTTGCGCCATCACCACCCGAATTGAGACAGACGGTTAGTACACGGTCGCGTGAATCGTAAAGTTTGGCAAAGGGAAAACCTCGGCAGACTGATAAAACAGTGCCGAGGTTTTGATCATATTAAATTATTAAAGACATACGATAATTCATCAGAATGCCAACAAAAACAATTGTAAATCATTACATATAAATCAGGGAAAAGGAACCAAAACATAACTAAATACACAATCCTCATTGCCGAAATCAAAAACTTCAACAATGCTAAAAAGATCCGCTTCCTTTGTATAAACGAGAACCTCAAAGTCTCCATTCATATCAATGTCAACAACAAAAACCTCAAAATCATCTTTCTGCAAAGGATATGCTTGATAACTTTTTAAAGAATATGTTGACAAATTATTTTTAATTTTGACACTGTAATAATACCCTTCATTATATGGTTCTCCCGCTGGTTGAAATTCCCAAAAAACAGTTTCGCGAACTCCATCACAATCCAAATCCACATTAATGGAAGCATCTCCATAATTCATCGAGTCGGGGAAAATATCGATTTCGCTGTATGTCCCCAAAAAGCGTTTACCATCAATGGGTATATTAGACGCTACCTCAACACGAACATGCACATTATCATCAAGCGGTTCTCCACAACATTTTACCACTCCACAACATGATTCGAATTTATTGCCAAGTGAATCCGAAAACTCAATTTGCTTTGAAGTGTCAATCGCATCTGTCACAACCATTGTTCCATAATCATACATATAATCCATCAAATTACCATCGTTATAGCTAAAATCACGAGTAGAAAGCAATCCTTCCTTGTTAAAAGCACTTATAATAAACGCTTCAGATGATGCCACGGATGTATCAATGAACAATAACGGGCAGGTTAAAAAACTCTTGCTCGATGAATTTTCGGGGGCTTTTATCTCAGATGGAATAGTATCCGAAGTAAAATTGGAGTCGTTAGTTTCCGATATATCATTTTCATTTGAATCAAATATTGATACTTGAAATGAAGTCGAGTTCTCTAACGGTATCTTTTCGAGTTGGCAAGAACAAAAAACAGACGAACAAAAAACAACAAAAGAAAATATTGATGCTAGTATTCTTTTTTTAGCATACTACACATAACCTCCAAGATAAATTTGGTAGAATGTATATTTTTTTCGGTGGGGTTGGAAAGTCATAAATAACATTTTGGTTTCTGTCTGGCAGTGAATATGTGAATGTTGGGTTAACACGACATTCATGATTCCTAGAATAGCTACCGAACTCCCCAACGAAGACTTCTAAATGTAACATTAAAGTCCCTGCATTGCTACGCGCCATTGATCCTACTAATTCTCCTCTTTCGACAACATCTCCAACCTGTAATGAAGAGGAAATTTCGCCATATAAAACATATACTCCACCGTGATCGATAACTATCGCATCTGTCCCTGCATAGAAATGAAATCGATTGCAAACAACTCCTGATTGAACTGCATAAACATTTTGAGGTGTACCGTCGCTACCGTATTTTGTGGTTCCACTGTCATATGGATAAAAGTCAACACCTTTGTGTGTTCGCCTTCCTCCATCGCGAGGTGAACCATATGCCGCAAACCAAACATCGTTATGATAATACGCACGGTCAACAGGGGACGTCCAACCGCGTGCATATAGTGGAATATTCGAATCGTTAAGATCCTCCAAACTCATCGTGGGTCTAATAAGAGGGTATTTAAGAGCAACAGGCTGCAAAGACGTTGTCAATGAATAACCCGTTCTATCGCTAAAAGGTATAGGATTATTATTACAATATGCAAACATATTGTAACCAACGACACCACCATTTGCGCCGACAATGCCATCCGCATTTATAAACCTACCCACGGACGAGTCATAATAACGCGATTGGAGAAAATACCAGTTCGTTTCAGTATCGTAGTAATATCCGCGATAACGGAAGGGATTGATTTCACCGATTGTAGTTGCCTGTGTACCTGTAATCGAAATAACGTTACCCCAAGCGTCGTAGGTATAATTAACAACAACGATGCCGTTGTTATTATATATGGAGACAATATCTCCTTGAAGATTCTTGATATAATGATACTTAACGCCATTATATTCAAATCCGACAACACCGGTTTCGTCATAGAAATAACACAGAGTATATTCAGCAACGCCGTTTTCGGTGATCTTGGTTATATTACCAAGGGCATCATAAGTATAGGCAAAGTTAACGTTAGTTCCGTCATAGCGCGAAACAGCCGCACTTGCAACAAGAGGTAAGCATAGGCTACGGCATGATATTAATGTATTCGTCAATCAACTCTTCAACTTTGTTGATTCTTTCGATAATATTGTATGCCGTATATTCCGATCCGATTTTTGTGACAGTTGTGCCATTGGCATTTTTTGTCACCTCTGCGATCAAAGTTCCGTCATGAGCGGTGTAAACAGTGACTTGATCCAAAACCGTAATCATCGCACCATTTTCGCCCGAAACAAAAGTGGTCTCGTAATCAACAATATATTCACGTGTATACAACACATTTCTGTTTGTATCGGTGACTTCATAATATACATACTCCATATTATCGTTCGAATATATAGATGTCTTGTATTTGGATATCTCACCGTTTTTATAAACGGTTTCCTTTGTGACTAAGCAATCGTAACCTTTTATGGTTTCGCGAGTTATTATTCCGTCAGAGATTTTTTCACGGTTCGGAAGAAGCTTCGCTTCGATACCGTCTTTAATCTTACCATCAGCATCAAAATTAACGCTTGACTCTTTAATGTAATCGTTTCCTTTGAAATACGTTTCACATTTCATAGCTATGTGATTATCGTCATAATAGATTTTATTTTCGGATTCAACTGTCCAGTCGTCCTGCGAAAAAAGAACACGCTCACAAAATATTTCGACTCCGTTTGTATAAATACGAATACATTTTTCATAACATTTACCGTCGTCATTAAGCATTTCCTCAGTAACCGTAAAATCCTGCTTTCCGTTACGGTATTCACGTGTGATTTTCGTATCGTTTACATATTCGGTTTCGGTATATATAAGCTTACTCTCTTCAACGTACTCTTCGGCATTAAAAATGCCCGAAGTTTCAGAACCGATGTTTGAATTATCCGACGGTTCAGACTTCGTGCAAGAAGCCAAACCGAAAACGATTATTAAAGCAAGGAAAATCGCCGCAACCAATTTCTTCATAATGCGCGCTCCTTTGGATATTCAAAATTGTTTTTGTTGTTCGTTTCCCTATGATCGATTGCACCCGATCATTAATAGCGTTGATCTTTACAGAAAAATTCAATGTTAATATTTGAACGATACTTTTTCAGATGATCTTTAAAACTTTTATCCCCCGACCAAACCATCAAAACATCCGAATCTCCTTTTTTCAGCCGTCTGTGATCCAAAGCCAAAAATCTAGGAATAACAAAATACTCATTACTGTATATCAAAAAAACTCTTCCTATGCGTCCCAAATAACGATTTTCTATTCTTGTTATACTATCCCATGCGCAAAATACTTCATTTCCGTTAATCTGAAAAATGTGAATACCCAATTCGTCATATTCCGTCACGGTTGTCCGCACAACAACAAATCCAAAAACACATACTGCATATATCAACACTACATAAAATCCAACATTAATCAAAGTTTTTATAGCCTCGTTAGTAATGTGATCAGTCGATATATAAAAGATGAATGTTAGAAAAGTATTATGAAGCATAAAATTAAAATCCTAGATATACCTATCGAAATGAATTTTTTTAATCGTTTATTCAAATCAACCTCACGCTCCTAACAGACTAAAAGTCCAGCTTATGCAGAAAGTATTGTATGAATAAGGCACAGATGGCGATTGCAAACCACAAAAAATGCCATATGATCTTATAATATGTCCACTAGGCATTATGCCAATAGAATTAGTCGAGTAAATTAATTGTTTCGTCGACAATGCCACAGTATCAGAAACAGAACAAGTGGGCCCAAGCAAATCCTTAACACTCGGCGCTGGCGAAACCGCCACGTTCAAGGAACCACCCGCGGCAAAAGAACTGTTAATGCCTATCGTAATCTGAACATCAGCATCATCGCTGCTTATTGCAGCATTAATTTCAGCTGAGACGTATCCAAAATCTGTTTTTTGCCTACTTGTATCGTTCCCGTAGCCAAACTATATTTGGCATATTCTTCTTGCTTAATATAGTTATTATATTTCTCAATCAAAACCGGAGGAGCTTGAAAATCAACACGATTCATAGCAAATAGGAAATCTTCAATGGTAATCATTCCTAAATATTCATCAACGAATCCTACAGCAATATCGCCTGTATATCCAAAGCAATCTCTTACACACGTCAAATGCCAGTGATTTTCCAAGATGCGTTTTTCCAAAGGAGTATGCTCATAATCGTGTTCTAAACAATTATGGCCTGAATAACGATATCCTCTTGGGTCTGAAAACATAACTTGATTATTATTACAATATGCGAACATATTATAACCAATAATGCCGCCGTTTGCACCGACGACGCCATCGGCATTTATAAACCTACCCAAGGACGGGTCATAGTAACGTGATTGGAGATAATACCAGTTCGTCTCAGTATCGTAGTAATATCCACGATAACGGAAAGGATTTATAGCGCCGATAGTATCAGCCATAGAGCCGGTTATTGATACAACTTTACCCCAAGCATTGTAGGTATACTCAGTTACAATATTGCCGACGGCATTAAGAATACGGACGATATCACCTTGAAGATTCTTTTGGAAATAGTAATAAGCGTTATTATAGATAAACCCAATGATTACAGAACCTTCATAGAGGTAATACAAGGTATATTCCTCAACCCCGTTTGCGGAAACGGTTTCGGAAATGATATTCGTACCATCTAACACATAATTATGAACGGTTACAGAATCACCATTTGTATATGTTTTTTGGGTTCTTAAGCCACTTGAATTATAAGTAAAGCTTAAAGTGCCGTTATCGTTGAGAGTGAGTGATGTTAATTCACGCTTATCCCAAGACATTGACAAAGCGTTATGCCAATTTGCGGGGTTGCCTATTTCGTCATAGCATATGCGTATTCCGTTAAAGGAAGTGAGCATATCTCCCCAAGAGCCCGTGCTGTAACCGTAATTAACGGCAGACAACTGACTTGCCGACATATATCTCAAATAGTCGGAAGCGAACGCACCGGCAGAATAAGGGAAAGTATATTTTCCCGTTATATTTCCTGCTTTATCGTAGGAATAAACGTACGCTTCCCCGTCAACTGGGGCGTTGCCATTCGACAAGATAGTATCAAATGCATCGTATTTTTTACTCTTTATCTATGGGCAATATATAAGGAACACCTGATTCAACAACAGAAGCGACCTCGCTGTTTTCATAAAAATCAGCTTTTTCTATCATATCTGTTTTCCAATTGTACTGTACGTAAAATATGCCTTCTCTTACATAATGTATTGTTGCGGTTAAGCTCGAAACGGGCATATCCCACGCACTTTTATCAAACGCTTTGACCTCTTTGTAGGTGATTCCCGAATCCGAAGAAAGGAAATTCTCAAATTCCGATTTTGTTTTAAATTTATCAATAAGAAGAGTTTCTAAAAGCTCAAAATCAGAATCTATGAAAACAAAAAGCCTTGATCCGTCATCGCAAAACAAAACCGTATAATAACATTGTTCGGTAGTTCTCAGATACTTCACTTTAAACTCTTTTTTGAATTCATCAAAACCTATTTCGTTATGTTCTACATCTTCAATAAGGTTCTCAATTTTTTCTTTTTTAAAAATATGATTACTTTCCTCGGAGAAGTTTATGGAGTTGTCATACTTCACCTGATTATGCCCGCATGATGAAAATAAACAAACCGTTCCTGAAAAGACAATAACTGCACTCAAAATCAAAACGAATTTTCTCATGTTTCACCTCGAAATGCATCGCATCAAATTAATGGTTGTATTTATTTCTTTACCGCAAAGTATATAGTATCTGAATTATAATAGTTTTTGATAATCCTATGATCCCACACTACTGCCGTACCGTCAATTTTATTCCAACGAGACGGTAAATTACCGGGCTTATCTGCCCATGTTCCGTCACTTAACTGTACAGCAAAATGATAGTCAGCGCGACCTGTAAACATCATTTTTCTATCAGAAGTCTTCATAGCAACTATATATTCGTCGTCAAGCTTGTCTTTCGGGTCCTCCACGATTCTAACGTCTTTACCGTAACAATACATATCATCAAGAACCATATCTGCTACTTCTTCAGGTTCGTATATGTCTTTGCGGTCATACATTTTTTCCGTACCATGCAAATTTGCATAATAGTCACCCGGATTAGATGCTTCAGAAAGGTCAAATGCATAACTATAACAATTATCATCTCTCGAATTATTTTTTGTATAGTCGTCTGGCGGAGTCGAAGCACCCGCGCCTGTGTTATTTTCGCAACTGGTCAACGACACGACACAAACCACAACAACTACTACAAGAACAGCTAATTTCAAAAATTGTCCCGTTTCATCTTTGTAAATGACAGGATTATTATTGCAATATGCAAACATATTACAACCGATAATACCTTGTCCGGTGGATGCATACCTATCCGCATTTAAGAACCTACCGACAAATGGATCATAATATCTACTTTGCAGGTAATAGAATCCCGTCTCGGTATCATAGTAATAACTACGATATCTGAACGGGTTTATATGTCCAATCGTATCTGCCAAAGAGCCCGTTACAGATACAACATTACCCCATGCATCATAGGTATATTCTGTTGCCACATCACCCGATGGACCCAATATACGGACAACATCACCTTGAAGATTCTTTTGGAAATAATAATATACGTTATTATAGATAAAGCCTATACTGCCGGTTCCGTCATATAAATAATACAGCGTATAAGAAGTGTTATTTATGCTTTCCGTAACGGTTTCGGAAATGATATTCGTACCGTCTAATAAATAATCATGCGTTATTACAGAATTACCATTGGTATAGGTTTTCTGTGTTCTTAAACCGCTTGAATTGTAGGAGAAGCTTAAAGTTCCGTTATCATTCAGGACAAGCGAGGAAAGCTCACGCTTATCCCAAGACATTGACAAAGCGTTGTGCCAATTAGAGGGGTTGCCTATTTCGTCGTAGGTGATAGCTGTACCATTGAAATTGGTAAGCATATCGCCCCAAGAACCCGTGCTGTAACCGTAATTAACGGCAAACAACTGACTTGCCGACATATATCTCAAATAGTCGGAAGCGAACGCACCGGCAGAATAAGGGAAAGTATATTTTACGGTGATATTCCCCGAATTGTCATAGGTATAAACATATGCATATCCGTTTGCAACGTCCGACTCACAGACAAGCTGACCTAAGGAATCATACTCATAATAAATACTTAACGTGCCGTTTTTCTTAACAGTACGAATATTTCCAAGGTTATCGTAGGTATAAGCGTATTCGTCGCTTGAAAGAACGGTCGAACCGTAAACAGATTTAAGAACAACCTTTGAAACGAGACCTGTTGTAAAGGTTTGTTGCACAGCATTGACAGTCTTAGTATAAGTATAATATTCATATTCCTCTATTAAGTTACGATTAGAGGACATAGATATTTCTTTTTTTACCAAACGGTCAAATTTATCGTAAGTGTAGCTTACATTTGACAACAAAGCGCAATCGGGCATTGACGACGCGCTGACGAGGGAGGAATTTTCCTTATAGGTTAAATCGTAGGTCATTGCCCTATCTCCGACAAGGTAAGAAGAACCTGTTGCGCGACCTAAATCGTCATAGGAATTGGAAACAGCGAGAGTGATATTACCTGAAACATCCTTTTGGTAAGCCGTGATAAGGCGGCCCGTTGAATCGTAATTATAAAGGTGGGTAGTTGCACCGTCGACAAGCGAATAGACCTGACCGTTTGCATCGTAGGAAAGGACATACTCTGCAACACCATTATAAAGCACGGAAATAAGTCTGTCAAGTTTATCATAGACATATTCCTCGTAATCGCCGTTGCCGTAATCGAGCCTTAACAGCTTGCCGTTATTTTGGGCGTAGGTATAGGTTGCAAGGGTGTTATCGCCTGCTTTTACAGCGACGGTATTGCCGAACGAATCGTAGGTAAGGGTATAAGCCGTCGTTGAAGTATTAATACCGCTCAGGCGGTTTTGGACATAGAGATAACTAACGGCGGGTTCATACGCATCGCAAACGCCGTCTTTATCGTTATCGAGATAAACTGTCGTTACGCGCTCGCGCGAATCGTAAAGATAGGCGGTGCGTTTGGAATTGGCGTTTTGAACATAATTAAGCAGGCGGGTAAGGGTGTTATAATTATATTCGGTTATATTGCCGAGTGAATCGATAGATTTTACAAGATAGTTGCCGTCTTCGCTGTAAACCGCCGAAGAGGTTACGGTTTCATCAGTGCCCGAAGCGGAAAGGACGGTTGAGGTAATGTTGCCGAAGGTGTCGTAGGTATAGTTAAGAGTCTGAGTCACGCCGCCGGAGGTTTTGGACGCGGTTTCGACTTGATGGGTATCGACACCATCGACAGTGCGGTAGTTATAATCGTATTGTTCGCCGGTTATCGAAGTATAGCCCTCGAGGTCAACGCCGTTTTGGGCATAATCCATCATTGAGGTATTACCGTCGGCGTTGGTGGCTTGTTCCAAATTGCCGTTTTCGTCATATTCATAGGTTTTAGCCGGTTCGACGGTAAGAGAGATATCGTCGAAGAACATAACGTTGGCATTATAATCGTAAACCGCAGAAACGGTGATCGAAGCAAGGCTTACGGTTTGATCTGCGTGTTGTGGAACGATCGCAAGAGAAACGTATTGCCAATTTACGTTATCGGGGTTAAAGGAAATGAATTTTTCCTCGGTTGAGGAATCGGAATAGGTAAGAAGCGCTTTAAGACCGAATTTGCGGGGACGTTTGACCTCATCTGCCTCGACAGCTTCCTCGCACTCCTCGATAAGGTCGGCAGAGTTCGCCCTTGCCCAGCCCGAGAGCATAAAGGTCGTATCGAGCGGCGAGTTTAGGGTAACAGTTTGGGAAGCGCTTTTTTGACCGTTAGGTGCGCCGACGAGTTTTGCAACTTTGCCGCGCGACGCTTCGGAGGAAACCGCAGCCATATCGCCCGTCCAGCCGTTTACGCCGCGAAGACCACCGTTATTTATAAGGTTGAAATCGGAAGGGTTATCGCTCTTTTCAAGCTGAACGCAATCGATATAGGCATAGCCTTTTATATCGGCAAATTTTATCTTTACGGTTGCCGAAGTGCTTGAAGAATAGGTTTTGGTTACGCTTATTCTCTGCCATCCGTTTTGGATGTTGGATTTGGTAGAAGCGGTTATCTTTTCGCTTGATTCGCCATCGAGCATAAGATATACCCCACCGTTTTCCAACGCGTTTGCCGGACTCATGCTCGTTGTTTTTACGTAAGCGGAAAGAGTATATGTTCCGGCAGAGGGGATCGAAACGGTTTGGCTTGTTTCGATGAGGCCCTCGACATTTCTGCTGCTATACAGCAGAGACCTTGCACCGTGAACACGGTGGCCCGTGCCATAGCCTTGGTTATAGCCTGTTCCGTTTTTTACGGTCGTCCAACCCGAAAGGTTTTCGAAGGAGCCGTCGAGCACAAGGTTTTCGCGTGTGAGGCCTTTTACGGAATCGGTTTTGATCTTATTATTGGTTTTTGCGGCGACTTCGGTCGCGGTATATTCGATGTAAGATGTACCATAGATCTCCGAGCCCGAAACGTCCGAGCTATAAGAGCAGAATGCCCTGCCATAGTTATCGAAAAGGCAGGTGGTAAGGATATCGTCGGCGTTATTATAAACATCGTCGTTGCCGCTTGTGCGAACCGAAAACATTTTATCTTTATAGATATAACCTAATTTCTGACCAGAAGTATATCCGACGACTTCTCTCACTTCGGCGACGCGGTTATTATTATAAGTATAATACACGCTATAGCCTGTATCTTCGTCGCAGGTGTTCGACAGCTTACCATTGGAATCATATGTATAGACACAGCTTTCGCCGTTTGAATAGCTTATTCTTCTCAAATAACCTGAGGAAGAAGTTGAGAAGTTGCCGTTATATGTCGGAGAATATGAAAATTCCACGTAATCGGCAGGATTATAACCGTTAGTAATTCTCGAAAGAGCGTTGTTAGAGTTATAGGTAAAAGTAAACTGGGGTATCTCATCGGTTTCACCCGAGGGGAGATAAGTGATCGAGGTTAAACGGTCGGACGTATAGTTCAGTTTCTTTACATTGCCGTTAACGTCGTTAATTTTTATAAGGCGCCCTCGGGAATCGAACAGCTTTTCGTTGCCGTATTCGTCCTTTAGCTTCTTTTGCGAGCCGGAAAGAGTTATCGTCAAGCCGTAGCCGTTTTCGCTGACTATTCCGTATTCCTCGGTGTCGACGAAATAAAGTTCGGTGCCGTCGGCATCGTTATATACATAATAATCGCTTTCATCGATACAAATTTCGGTTATCGTTTCCTGAACGCTAAGCTTGAAGCCCTTGCCGACGAGCATATTGTTGAAATCAGAGGTGAGCGGTGCGTTTATATCATCGGCGGAGGTGAATTCCATTCCTGCAAGGTGATCGTTATAGACGTGGCTGACCGCAATAGGCAGGATCGAGCCTTCGGTGGACATATCGCCGTGAACGAAAACTAAATTTCCGTTATAACCGTTCACGTATCCCGTGCCGGCATTACCTGCGCCGTGAGAAGAATAGGTCCAGATTTCTTCAAGTCCTTTTGTATCGAAATAAGAAACGTAAAGATTGGGTCTTGCCGTTCCGTAACCGTCGGACGAGCCGAAATAGATTCTGCCGTTACCGTTGCCTGCAAGAGGAACGAGCGCGACACCGTAATTATCTGCCGTGCCGTTATACCATTGCTGAACAAGGCGCGTTATATCGAATCCGACGTAGGAAAGCTCCGTCGAAACGTTCATAGGCATGAAGTCATAGATCTCGCCGCTCGGATCATAATCGGGCTTGGTGTTCCAAGTAACGTTATTCGAATCCCAAGCGCTCGTGATACGGACTGCGCCGATATTTACGCTTGTATGCTCCGTGCCGTTAGGCATATGAGCAAGACACATTTTCGCATTAACGACCACCGCCGAATCGGGCAGTTCGGGCAGGGATGCAGGACGGATAAGGACATGACACTCCTTGTTGGTGTCCGCACCGTAATATCCTGCGAGCAACTCGAACCTCGTATAATCATTAAGATCGGGAGCGTTTTGGGTAATATACGTATCATAGGTCGTGACAGTTGTCTTGAACGCTTCGACCGTAGGGTCGATAGTTACGGGGTAAACACGTTCGTCGGCGTTCAGCCACTCCGCATCTGCAGTAACCGTAAGTCTATACTTTTTGCCGCTTGTATGCACGATCGAATAAGACACCGCATAGGAAGACGCACCGTCTGCATCATACATATAACCTGCCGGAATAACAAGCACGGTATTACCAGAGGTTTCATCGTTAAGATCAACGGAACCATCGTCACAAATCGTAGGAACAAGACTGTTGAGTTTAAGCTCAAAAGTGAATGTATTCGTTCCGTTGTTCTCTTTGACAATGATATTTTCTTTAACCGCACCGCCGAAGATAATATATTCAAGGTCAACAGAGGGAAGAATGTTTTTATATATTGCGCCGGACGAGAATTTATGAAGTTCGGATGCAGCTTCGAAACCGTTTTCTTCGGGCTTTTCCTTGGTTTCGTATATCTCTACCGCTTTTGCCTTGTTCGCGCCGACAAGGTGAAGCGATATCTTATATCCGTCTTTTTGAATCTTTAATAGATGATTCGAATTCGAATTATTTGCGAGTTTGACAGATATGTTCGAAACTTTATTTTCGTATCCCGCGAAATCTTCGACATCAAAGCTATCGGCTTCGTAAAAGGACAAAGTATTGTCATAATCTTGCCATTTTCCGTTATCATCGGCAAAATGGATCGTCTTGCCGTAATCTGCGGCAACGAGGCGCCAGTCCGACATGCGGAAAGTTTTTGTAGTTTCGGTACGTTTTTCAATCACTTCACCAAGTACGTGTACGGAAGAATCCGAATCTGTACCATCGTTCGCAGAAGATGACGGATTAGTAATTTTAATATCGTGATTGCTTATTATTTCACCAATCTGTCCCAACACAGCTTGCGGCACCATACACATAATCATAACGACACTTAACAAAAGTGATAAAAGTTTTGTTGCCTTTTTTATGTTTCTTCTCCTTGCTTGTTTGAAAAATATTAAAAGCGCCTTCCGTTTTTCGTATTTTTAATTTTGTACTTCTATTTTATAATGTCAAAAACACACAAAACGTCTATATGTTTTATATGGTTTTGTACAAGCTATAAATTTAAATAGATATTTGTCGCACTCTTTTGTATCATAATTTAAATCTATATATTTTGTAATGCAGTACATAATATTAATTCGTGCGTAAAAATTTTTCTTGTCCAATTGTTTGTACGTGCTTAAAGTTTCATTTAAATATGCATCTGTTTCAATATCAATATTAACTTGATCCAACGAAGGGGTTAAATCAAACATAGACAAACTTATCTTATCAATCAAAATTTTGGCTACTATTTGATTTATAGAGGCTATAGTTCCGGTTGAATCATCAATTTCGTTATAAATCAGATTTTCTAATTTGTTTTGGTACGCACGCGGCATCTGTGAAAATTTTATATTATATAATAGTGGGAACACTTGTATGTTCCGTTCATGCAATTCATTAAATATAAATTTTTCCTCTTCGATTGCACAAGGGCTTTCAAAAAAGTTTTTACTATAAATCACGATGAAATAATCGTTACTTTTTATTGCATATTTAAAATTCTTTTCTCTTTTCTTATCACCTAAAATCAATTCATGATAATCAAACCAAACTTCAATGCCGTGGTTTTTAAGGTGATATAAGCAGGACTTCACGACAGTATATCTATCCCCACTCAAAAAACAAATAAACATATCTTTACAGCTCCTAATAATCTCACAATAATTTATTGTTATTGTGAGGAAAACAAACTGAATTTAAAAAAGCTCCACACTCAAGAAAAATCCCATCAAATCGTTGGAACGACTTGATGGGATTTTATACCTTATTGATATGTATGAATTTGGGGAACAAAAAACACAACACTAACCTTTTTGATGATACACAACTGATTTTTAATACTCTGGATCCACCTCGAGAGCTATAACTTTCCTCTCACGTTGACGTCTTAACTCTAAATCACACCTTTGTCAAGCATCAATAGTTGGGTCGCTATAAACAAAGAAATAAGAACTGGAGAAAATGTCTTTAAGGATATATAAACCTACTATACCCGAAAGGGACATCGAGAGCAAGATTCACTCAGTGGGTCGAAACCGTAGTAAAGCGCGCAAAGATAGACTATGTGCGCAAGCTCAAACGACAACCGGACATTGTTTCATTAGATGAGATTCCAGAAGAAGCTTTAATTTCAAAAGAATCTGAAGAACAGTGGTTACAAGTACTCAGAGATCCGACGCCTTACGATTTTGAAGAGGAACGTTTAGCAAAAGCATTTATGGCGCTTCCTCTAAAACGCAGACAAGTAATGGAATTGTTGTTCATCGAGGAGCTTAGCGAAACAGAAACCGCCAAAAGACTTAATTGCTCGACTCAATATGTTCGCAATCAAAAATGCATTGCACTAAAAAGGTTGCGAGCATGCCTTACAAAAGGTGGTGATCATGATTGAAACCTGAAGAATTTAAAAAAATATTGATAGGAGCTATAATAGGAAATCATTTGGATTTTGAAGCGCTCATAGAATTATATATGCCTTTGATAGAACATAACAGTTGTCTGTATGGACAATTAGACGAAGATCTAAAGCAATACATACTTATGCATATCGCTCTCAATCTTTAAAAATTCAAGTTATAAGTAGAACTTCACCGAATCAATGTCAGACTCATTTTGAACCAACTGTGAAAAATGATTACCGTAAAAATTACCAACAATATGTTGAGCTCAATTTCACATTACGAAATTTCATTTGAGTAAATCGTATTCTTTTTCGATTGCAGCGATATAAATAACCGTGTTATATTATAATAAACATCCCCTCTTTAATGAACACACACTAGTGTACTCTTAAAGGAGGGGATGCTTACATAATAATTGGATTATGGCACTATTACCGTTATAATACTGTTAGCAGAAATCTACGAAAAAAGCACAATCCGTATGTACATGATCTTTTTACTCTGTTTCAAAATAATACCATTTGTCTCGGGATAATTTTTCGAACTTAACGATTCTATCTACCGTTGGCTGTTCTTTCGCACTAATTGTATAAGCAATTCCAACATTAGAGCCGTTTGTTCGTATCCATTTAATAAAATAAATTGTATTCCCCGTCCTTCCGACTGCTTGATACTGACGATCAAAAAGATTATCTATAGCGTCAACAACATCTTCGTCATCGATTTCATCATAATATCGAACATTTCTGTGAATATATTCATTTTCGCTACGATTCTCAAAATAAGCAACAACAGTATTCAACAGGTTATAATCAACTTCAAACGATGTTTCAGCATGATCATAACTTGGTACTATCCAAGTATACACCCCCACACAAGCTAGATATAGCACTGATAATATTAATGCAACTATGCAAATAATTTTCGCAGATTTGATACGCATTTAATATCCCCCTAAACAGTATGACAAATAACCAAACATTATATAGTCCCAATCACCCAGTTCATTATCAACACCCGCCGAACCATTTAGAGATCCACCTATGAGTGCTGCAAAAGCAGAACCGTCTAATAGAGTTTCACATGAAATACCATATGCGGCTCCAAGATAACCATATATATAGTTACCTAAGCTTTCAGGTGTCATTAAAACTCTATTGTAGATTATAAACGCATTATAGCCCGGAAACGGTGTTCCAATTGTCGACTCCCATGGGCCTTGACGCTTTATATCCCATACGGAGCCGTGATATACAAGCATACCGAACGTTCCATAACGATACGGCTCATAAACACCCGGAACCATATCCGCTATATTTGCAAACTGTTGCGCTGCTGATACATAGGGACGCAATGCTTGGTTTACTTCAAACGTAACATCCCTAAATTTTATAGTACCTATATCTATATCTGGTATGGCAATATCAGAATCAAGATTTCCACCATTGACTTGATCAGAACCCGAAACATCGGTGTCTGGAACAACATTAGAACTATTTTCAGATGATGGCAATTTGAGTTCCAAAAATGTGTTAATAACACAAGCAAATTGTTTTAAATCAGAACGTGATGCATTCCCTTTTTCATTGGAAAATTGCACACGACCATTTATATAATATGCAAACAGATTATTGCTAAGTATGCCAGTTTTAGCACCGATGATGCCATCTGCATTAATAAATCTTCTTACCGCCGGGTCATAATATCTACTCTGCAGATAGTAAAATCCTGTTTCGGTATCGTAGTAATATCCACGATAACGAAAGGGGTTGATCTGGCCTATTGTAGCTGCCCGTGTGCCTGTGATTGAGAGAATATTACCCCAAGTGTCGTAAGTGTATTGTACTGCTTGATGACCGTTACCATCGTATATCTCAACAATATCGCCTTGAAGATTCTTTATATAATGATACTTCGCACCGTTATACTCAAAGCCTGACACGCCGGATTCATCGTAGTAATAATACAGAATATCGCTAGTTGTACCGGCCACAGACGAAGTGAGTATAGCCTCCTTCAATAATGTTGAACCGTCGAGGAGATAATTATGCGTTACATTATATTGCTCGTCATAGTTTATGTAATTCTTCTGCGTACGTATACCGCTTGAATTGTAGGCGAACGAAATCATTTCGTTCTGCGCAAGGGTAAGCGAAGAAAGCTCGCGCTTATCCCAAGACATCGAAATTGCATTACGCCAATTAGACGGGTTACCTATCGCATCGTAGGTGATAGTTGTTCCGTTATAATTGGTTAGCATATCGCCCCAAGAAGAATTGGAGTAGGTATAGCTGCCGAGCGTTACCTTATACTGCGTAAGGTAATTCAGATAATCTCCTGCAAGAGTGCCTTGGTAATACGGAAATTCATATTTCCCTGTTATATTACCTGCTTTATCATACGTATAGACATACGCAAGATTATCTACAGGATATTCCTCGCATACTAATTGTCCCAACGCATCGTATTCATATTCGGCTACGGTTGTCCCGTTTTTGGAGATAGCCGTAATATAACCTAATGCATTATACGTATATGCATAATCGGTTACGCCGCCATCGTAACGCGACACGGTTTCTGATGCAACAAGGGCACTGCCCGAAACGTAGGTATAGCTTACAGAATGTCTATATGCGGTTTTACTTGTTAAACGTTCAAACGCATCGTAAACGTAGCTATTTGTTACGCCGTTAGGCAAGCTATACGACGAAACGAGCGAGGATTCAGCCTTATATGTAATGCCGTATTCCTGACTTACACCCGAGATATCGTACTTCGAGCCCAATGCTCTGCCGTATTCATCGTAAGTGTTCTCTACCGCGAGGAGTGTTGTACCGTCATTATTCTTTTGGTACGCGCGGATGAGGCGACCGAGTGAATCGTATTCGTAAACGTGGGTTATATTACCGTCTTTGACGGAAGATACCCTACCGTTTGTATCGAACGTTACAAAATAATTCGGTTCTTCATTACCATTGTAGTATACTTTTATCAATCTGTCAAGATGGTCGTATTCATACGCTTCGAAATCGCCGTTACCGTATTCGAGACTTTGCAGTTTTCCGTTATTTCCCGAATAGGTATAGGTTGCAAGGGTATTATCCCCCGCCTTGATCGAAAGCATATTACCGAACGCATCGTAGGTTAAGGTATACTGCGTTGTTGCGGTATTGATACTGCTTAGACGGTTTTGAGCATAGAGATACTCTACCGCATATTCATAGGTATCCTTTACGCCGTCTTTATCCGTATCGAGATAAACGGAAGAAACGCGGTCGCGGGTATCGTAGCTATACGCGGTTTGTTTGCCGTTTGCGTTTTCTACGTATTTAAGCAGTTTTGTTACGGTATCGTAATTATACTTGGTTACGCTTCCCAAGGAATTTATCGATTCGAGAAGGTAATTACCGTCTGCGCTATATATTGCGGACGAGGTGACGGTTTCTTGCGTACCCGAAGCAGAAAGTGTGCTCGAAATTACGTTACCGAACGAATCGTATGCATAATTCAACGTCTGCGTGATTCCGCCTGCGGTTTTGGTTACGGAATCGAGCTGATGTTTATTTTCTTCGGAATAATTATAATCGTAAACCTCGCCTGTGACGGACGTGAATTTTTCGACCTCCGACTGATCATCCACGTAATCGAGCATTGAATCGTTACCCAATGCGTCGATCGCGGTCTTCAAATTACCGTCTTCATCATACGCATAGGTCTGCGCGGGTTCGACCGTGAGGCATATATCGTCGAAATACATTGTATTCGCGTTATAATCGTACACGGCGGAAACGGTTATAGAAGAAACGGTTAACGTTTCATCGGTAGTTTTGGGCACGATTGCGAGAGCAGCGTATTGCCAATTTACGTTATCGGGATTGAAGGACACGTAATGCTCCTCGATGGTATTATCTGAGTAAGCAATTACTGCTTTCAAGCCGAATTTTCGATTGTTTTTGCGAGTGTCTTCGCGGTTTTCTCCTTCAGAAACAAGGTCAACAGAATTTGCTCTTGCCCAACCTGAAAGTATAAAAGTTGTGTTGATATCGCAATTCAAGGCGATCGTTTGAGAAGCACTCTTTTCGGAAGTAGGAGAACCTGTTATAGAACCGGTGTGCCCTCTATATGCTTCAAACGAAACGGGTCCGAATGCACCCGTCCAAGAAGTATTGTCCCTAATACTTCCATTTTGAACCAAATTGAATTCGGATGGCGTATTCCCACTCTCAAGCTGAACACAATCAAAATACGCAGTTCCACTAGCATATCCAAATCTCAAATTCACTGTATAATCGCCTGCAGCCGCAAAAGTCTTGGTTACGAATATACGTTGCCAACCATTATTGATATTTTCATTAGTGGTTCCAGTAATACGTTCGCTTTCTGCTCCGTCTAGAACAATATATGCACCGCCATTTGCAGAAGTTACAACGTTACTGGTTTTTACATATGCGGAGAGTGTATATGTTCCAGCGCTTGGAATAGAAACCGTCTGTTGATATCTTCTATAACCGGAAGAATCGGATGTGGATGTCATAGACAGGGATTTTTGTCCAAACAGTTTTTCCGTGGACCAGCTCGAAGAATTTGTCGTTCCTGAATAATATCCCTTCCAAGACGTTGAACTTTCCAAATTTCCGTTAGTTATGAAATTTTCGGCAGTTTTGCCTTTTACTGAATCTGTTTGAATTTTATGATTAGATTTACTTCCTTCTGAATACGGCGTGTATTCAGCATAGGAAACACCATACAAGGTGCTCTTGCTAATATCTGAACTGTAAGAACAAATCGTGCGACCGAAATTGTCGAAAAGCGCAGTGGTGAGCAGATCATCCGACGTATTATATACATCGTCTTTTCCACTTGTACGAACCGAAACCGACTTATCTCCGTATATGAAGCCTATAGTCTGACCCGATGTCGTTCCTACTTTTTCTGTAACCAGTGATACTCGTTTATTTCCGTTATAGTTCGTATATGTATAGATTATGGTATATCCCGTGTCGCCGTCAGTTGCACATTTAAGCGTACCATTGGAATTGTATTCATAGGTGCTATACGCTCCGTTTGAATATTCTATTTTCCTCAGATATGCACCACCGTTTGCAGTAGATGATGTACCATTATAGGTTGTCGAATAGTAAAACTGAACATAATCAGAGGTATCGTATGAGTCGGTTATTTTATAGAGAGTTCCGCTAGTATTGTACGAGAATGTAAGCTGAGCAACTGCTGTGGTTTCGCCTGCAGGAATATATGTAACAGATGCAATTCTGTTTGAAGAATAATTGATTTTTTTGCTGTTGCCGTGCACATCAGTTATTCTTATCAGCTTTCCTGATGTATCGAAAAGTTTTTCATTTCCGTAGTCATCAGAAAGTGTATATGTTCCGCCACTATTTTCTGTAATATACAGTCCGTAACCGTCTTCGCTAATTATTTCACCTTCGATTTCGTAGAAGTAAAGCTCAGTCCCGTCGGCGTCATTATATACATAATATGTGTTATTATCGATAGTTAATTCATTTATGGTTTCTTGAACGCTGAGCTTCCAACCCTTACCTACATACATTGAGCTGTAGTTTGATGT
>JAZSNS010000020.1:0-45514 GCA_045536535.1 Eubacteriales bacterium
CGGTCTCTCCGTTTTTCATAGTCAGTGTCTTTAACAGCGAGGGTCCACCCGTTCCCTTTCCGAACACGGAAGTTAAGCTCGTCTGTGCTCACAATACTTGGCTGGACACGGCCCGGGAAGATAGGTCGATGCTGACACTCAGATGGTTGTTTGCCCCCAAATTTGGGGGTAAACGCCGTTGAGGACACAAATTAATACGCCTCTTTAGCTCAGTCGGTTAGAGCATCTGACTGTTAATCAGGGGGTCTTAGGTTCAAGTCCTAAAAGAGGCGCCAGAAAAAACTCTTGTTCTTTTGGACAAGAGTTTTTTCAGTTATATTCGCCTTCGGCGAGTTATATTGCTTCGCAGTGATATTCGGCTAATGCCGAGTGATATTGCCCTTTGGGCAGTTAAGGGCGAATATAATATCACTTTTGCGATAGCAAAAATATCACTATGCCGCAAGGCATAATATCACTCTGTGCGATAGCACAGAATATCACTAAAACCTTGCACCTTTGCCGCTTTTATGTTATAATAAATTAAAGGTCGGTGATTTTATGGAAATTAAAGCAAAATGCAAATTTGATTTTGAGTCAATTAGAGCATTAACACATCTATCTTTGTTTAAAAAAGCAAACCCTAAAAAGAGGTTTTTGACTTGGTCAATCATTTCGGGAATCTTAGCAGTCATCATTATTTTAGAAATGATAATTTTTTCTGATGCTATGCTTATAGAATTGCTATGTGTAGCAGTTATTCTGTTTTTATTAGAATGCTATTTGTATTTTCTTTTACCTAAAATCAGATATAAAGCATTGGCTAAAATGAAAGATGCTGAAAACGAGTATATCTTCTGTGATAATGTTTTAAAAACATTTACTAAAAGCCAAGAATATAACGGTGAAGCAGAAATTGAATATTCGTTGTTCGTAAAAGTTTACGAAACATCAAGGTATTTGTTTTTGTATCAGACGAATAATCAAGTTTTTATAGTTGATAAAAATACTATTGAAGGCGGAACTGTCGAAGAAATCAGAAATAAATTATCTGCTTTCGCAACGAATAAGTATATTGTTTGTAAATATTAAAAAATCTTCGGTTTTCAGGCACATTTTATTCGTGTCATTAAGTTCAAAACACCCAAAAAGAGAAGTCACACAACGTGTGACTTCTTCTTTTTTGTGTTATGTTTTTCTATACGCTTTTAGTGAGTCAAGCAAGACGCCGATAAATCATGAAAAATGTTCTGTCAAAACGATCACATAACGGATCAAAAACAAGGCTGACATGGTTATCACGGTTGCCGAATGGATCTTTCTCCATATGCCTTTGAAAAGTTCGCTATGAGAGATGATGAAAAGATATGGCAGACCGAGGAAAAACAACGAATGGAATTCGAAGGCGGTTTTAAAATCAAACCTTAACGCGGCAATGTGTGCGCGCGTCATTCCGCAAAAGGGGCAGTCAAGATCGAAGATCAGTTTCAAGGGACAGCACCCGCCGAAGATAAGGTTCATGACTGCGATAATGGCGGCAACTCCGCCGCAAATCGCAAGATCGCGCAGTATATATGAAATTATGACATGCTTTTTTGAGGTTCTGTTTTTGCTGTTTTCCATATTATTCCTCGGGATCTGTTGGGGATAAAAACATACCGTGTGCGGAAGCACACGGTATGTAAGCAATTCTTTGAATTATGCCTGAACGTTCATCTTGGGGAAGCCCATATCGATGGTGCCCTTAGCAGCTGCATAATCTTCATCAGACATCATAAGTACTTTGATACCGAGGATGATGCCCATGATACCATAGATGGTGGAGCAAATGCCGCAGGTGAGCAGAGAAAGAACGATTCTGATGATACCGGTTTTGGTGTCGCCCTGCAAGAAGCAGTTAACGCCGAACTGGTGGAAGAGAATACAAAGAATACCGAATACGATCTTGTTGTCCATAATTAATCTCCCTTTAAGTATTTAGATTATGTAAGAATTATACACCTGTATCTCGAAAAAGTCAAGATATTTTTGAAAAAAGTCGCATTTTGTCTGAATAAAACAAGGCTTTTTGCACAAAAATTCATTTCACTTCTTTGATGCCGCAAACCGGTGCGACGTTCAGCCTTATGTTTGATTTGCTCTCCCCGTTCACCGAAAAGCCTTTTTCGGTGAGCGAGTTCAGGCTTTCCGAAAACGCTGTTTCGGGGCGGTTGTTTTCCTCGCTCAGGTGGGCAAGCATGAAGGATTCGCTTCCGTGATTTGCGAGATGCGGCAGAAGTTTTGAACAGAGTTCATTTGAAAGGTGACCGAAATCGCCCAGAATGCGTTTTTGGAGCACGTAAGGATAGGGCCCGTTTTTGAGCATTTCGACATCATGGTTCGATTCGATAACGACGCGTCTGCAACCCGAAAGGCCGCGCAGGACACCTTCGGACAGATGCCCGATGTCGGTGAAATATCCGACTTTTTCTTCGCCCGCGCGGATTCTGAACCCAACGCTTCCGCGAGAATCGTGCGGTGTCGCGATCGGGCAAATCGCGGTATCGTGAAGTTCGATTGCATTTCCCGATTTGAGCGGATGAAGTGTTGCGCCGCGATAAAGTTGTTCGCTGATAAAGCCGCAACTGCCCTCGGGGGCATAAAAAGGAACATCAAAATATTTGCTTATCGTGTGTACCCCGCGAATGTGATCGCCGTGCTCGTGTGTGATAAAGATCGCAGTGATGTTGGAAAGACTTGTTCCCAGCGCATTAAGTGAATTCTCTATCGACTTTGCGGAAACGCCGCAATCGATCAAAAATTCATCGCGTCCGTATTTGATATATGCGGAATTTCCTTTTGAGGAGGAAAAGAGCATGTAGATTTTTGCTTCGTTCATCTTTTAATCATTAATTCCGTTTTCTGTAACGACCGCCGCGCCGTACGGGCGAATCATATAAACCTTGCAGGAGTTTTTTCCAAAGACCGATTCGATCGCTGCTTTGTAATCGTTGGTTTTTTCGGTTTTTATGTAGGCTTGGATCGTACCCGCAAAACCGCCGCCGTGAACACGCGCAACCGCTCCGTAACGCTCGGACAACGCAAGGGCAAGGGAAATGCCTTGCTCGTCGGCTTTTGTTGTAAAGACGTTTTGGAGATATTTGAATGAGGAGTCTCCCGATTTTGTAACGAGATCGAGAAATCTATCAAAATCATCGTTTTTGAGCGCTTCTTTTTGAAGGTCCACGCGCTTGTTTTCAGCGAAGTAATGCATAGCGCGCAGGCAGGCTCGGTCACCGACGAGCGTTCTGAGATAGCAGATGCGTCTCATGAAATCTTCTTCGTCGCAATTTCTCAAAGTCTGCTTGCCCATAAGACGTGCGATAGAATGCATTTCCGAAGGAACCGAAGAATAATCGTCGGTGAGGTCTGCATGACTTCCGCCCGTGTTGACAATGCAAAGCGAATAACCGTATTTGGCGATATCAAAAGCGATTTTTTCGGTTTTCGGGTTTTCGCTGTCTTCAAAATCCATCCAAAGGCAACCGCCCGAGGCACAAGCGGCTTGGTCCATCAAACCGCAAGGCTTGCCGAAAAATTCATTTTCGGCATATTTTCCTGATTTCGCAAGTTCCATGGCAGGGATATTGCCGTCGTTGTAAAACTCGGAAAAAACACGCGCACAAATGACTTCAAACGCGGCGGAAGATGATAACCCCGAACCCGATATGACGTCACTTGCAGTATATGCAGCAAAACCGCCGCAACGGTAACCGTGCTTGATGAAATAATCGGCAACGCCCGCGACGATCGCGGCAGAGCTCCCTTTGCGTACGTTTTGGGGCGAGGGAGATGAGATATCAACACGATCCTCGTGATATCCGACGCTTTTGATGCGGACCGTCTTATCGTCCGATTTCGCGGCGATTGCAACGATGTCGATATCGACCGAAGCGGCAAGCACACGGCCGTTGTTGTGGTCGGTGTGGTTTCCGGAAAGTTCGGTCCTGCCGGGGACCGAAAAGAGTTTGACTTCGGCATCGCCGTAAAGCTCATAAAAACCTTTTGCGAGACCGATGAGCCGCTCGCGACGGTTTGAAACGTCTTTCGACGGATAAAGCGCAATTATTGAATTGTCAAAACTGCCGTTTTGCAGTTTCCGAATAAGTTCGCTTGCGCGCATGATTTTATTCCTTTTCGTCGATTTTTTCTATCTCGCAGATATAAACGGTGTGGTAATCGTTGTTGTATAATTTTTCAATGTCTTCGGAAACAAAGCATCGCGGGTCGATCGCGCCCGAATAAAGTTTTTTGCCGTAGATGATTCGCTCGGCTTCGAGAAATCCGACATTCCCTTCGTTGTTGAACACAGAAAGTCCCGATTCCTTGATCTTATCGCAATTTCTGCCGCTTTTGCTTCCGCAAAGCTTCAACGCGTCGCGATATTCTTCGCCGAAGAACGAAATTGAAATTCGGTCACTTTCTTCGGTGAATTCATGGGTGAAACGCTGAGGACGGACAAAGCAGATGAAAACGTTCTTGCCCCAAAGCACGCCCAAAGCTCCCCAACTTGCTGTCATGGTGTTGATACTGCCGTCTTTCTTTGCGGCGCTGATGAGCATCCATTTGCTTCCGATATCCGAAAAAACGGCTGTGTTCAGCTCTTCGGCTTTGATTTCCTTGAAACCCATTAAAAAACAACCCCTTATTGTATTGCATAAAGGAAAACGTCCCATGCAGGCACGTATTCCTTTTTTCTTAAATAGAATTTGTATTTGCTGTTGTGTTTCCTCAGCAAAAGAGGAAGCTCGATCAGGTCGGCGGAGCGGTGATAAAGCGCAACACAAACGGCGCATTTGCAACAATAAATGGTGTTGACGGCACCGCAGATAACCTCTTCATCCATGCCCTCTGCATCAATTTTGATGCTTCCGACGGGAGTTCCTTTTGCATTTATATGGGTATAACCGCAATATCGGTCGACCGAAACGCATTTTATTTCGTTTTCGCCCTCGCCGCAATGCGATGCGCGCCCCTTGCCGCCGGAGAATTTAAGGCTTCCGTCAAAATCGCAAACCGCGAGGTTTTCCGCGACGATATCGCGCAGACGGGCCGTGTTTTCTTTCAAACGGCGATAGGTGTTGGGATCGGGCTCAAACGCGATGATGTCAGAATAACCGATGTTTCTTGCAACAAAGTCGCTCACGGTATCTCCGTCATAAGCGCCGATATCAATGTGGCGTTTGTTATGTTCGAAAAATCTGCTTGGCGGTTCTGCATCGTTGCCGACATTGAGATATTCCATATCGCCCGTAACATTATATTTAAGCAATCCGAGATATATTTCTCTTGAAATGTCATCAGCAAGAATATCATAGACTTTTTGGAATTTTTCGATATTTTCGGTTATAAACCGTTTGTCACAGACCCCCTCGCCGAAAACGGGGAGATTTGGCGATACAATGCGATGATTTTTGGCGATTTCTTTCAAAAAATGCGATTTTTCGCCCTCTAACCCGAAACAAAGCACAAGGCAAAGCTCGCCGAAACGTGTTTCGGCATCACCGATCGTGCAAACATCAAACCCCAAAAAACTTTGACCTCGCACAAATCCGTCAGAGGCAACAACGCCTTTTATTTCAATTCCGTTTGCGATCAGATATTCAAAAATCTTTTCCGCGCCGTTGCCCATTCCGTAAAGGAAGATCGGACGTTTTTCTTTCTTTAATGATTCGCAAACGCTCTCAAGCGGCGCGATAACGTCAAAAATCATAAATCGTCCTCGGTGTGACTCTTGAATCCTTGACCGAAAACGCTTGTGGCTTTTGTTACTATCATGAACGCTTCGCCATCGGTATCGCGCACAAGCTCACGCGCCTGAGGAAGCGCACGCATCTTCATGACGCACATAAGCACTTTTTTATCCTTGCCTGTGTAAGCGCCGCTGCCTTTGAGATAGGTCGCGCCGACGTTAAGTTCTTTGAGCAGTTTTTCAGCGATGAGAGAATCTTGGTCGCTGATTATATAAACGATTCTTGCTTCGTCAGAACCGTAGAGAACCGTGTTGAGCACCAACATCTGAATGAAAACGGCAATGCCTGCATAAAGCGCTTTGTCAAAATCGTTGAAGACAAAACCGGAAAGAAGACATATCAAACCGTCGGTAAAAAGAAAGATTGCACCGGTTGAGACGTGAGGGAAGCGAAGTCTTATAAGTTTGACGATGATGTCGGTACCGCCCGTTGTGGCTCCGCCTCGGAAAACAAGCCCGATGCCTGTTGCCACCAAAACCGCACCGCTGCAACATCCGAGCAGAGTGTTTTCGGTGATCGGCGGAACATATGCCTGGAAAAGGTTCATGGCGAGCGAACTCAATGCTACCGAATAAATCGTCGGTAAAATGATTTTTGTGCCGAGTTTCCAGATGCCCATTATCATAATGGGAATATTGAAAATGATCACCCACGTACCTGTCGGGAAAAATTTGAAGATATGGCCGACAATGATCGAAAGACCCGAAATTCCGCCCGACGCAAGGCTGTTGGGGCGGAGGCAAAGCGCGACACCGGCGGCATAAAGTAAACTGCCGAGCGTTGCTAAGGCATAGTTTGCTAAAACTCTTTTCTTCATGATTTTAACCGTTCACATCCTGATGATAATAATCTGCGTTGGTGTTGAGTGTTGCGGCAACCGAGATAACTCCGTAACCGTTGTCGTTTTCAAGGATCATGATATCAATGCTGTAAAAAAGTTCGTTAACTCTTGCGACGTAACCGCATTCGAGCACCGTGCCGTCGAGCGATGTGTCATCAACATAATTTTTCGTTACCGAATCGAGCGCAGTCAGTTCGTGCCCGATTTCAAAATACTGTTCTTCGAGCGTTTCGTAAAAGCGATCGTCGGGGATAGCGGTGTCTTTGTGGTCGGGATGAACGAAGTCGCGCATCGCTTCTTCGTCACGCAGCAGCATTGCCGAGATAAAACCTTTTGAGGTTTCGTCTGCTCGCTCAAATCTCCCTTCGCATGAGCAAAGTAAAAGGATCATTATTAAACTTATCGAAATCACAAGAAATTTTTTCATGTTTATTTTACCTGAGGATTTATGTTGTATTCGCCGAAGTGCATCTGATAAGCGCGGTTACCGGTTGATGATCTTGTAAATATCGCCTTTGCCGACACCTCTGTCGCGTGCGGTCGCTTTGCATGCGTCCATTTTCGAAAGCCCGAGCGATAGGTAATGCTCAACGTGTTCATCAACCGACATATCTTTCCAAAATTCGTCTTCTTCGGACATGCCTTCGCAGACCATGACGTATTCGCCCCTTTTTTCGGGCGCGGATAAGGTTTGGAATTGCTCGGAAATGCTTTTTGCGGTCCCGCGAAAATAGCGTTCGTGCATCTTGGTGAGTTCTTTCGCCAGAACACATTTGCGGTCGCCCAGAACGTCAGCGATTTGTTTCAGATAATCTTCCGCATCGTGCGGCGAGATGTAAAGAATAAATGTGCGTTTTTCGCGTGAAAGTTCGCTCAGACGCTCCTTGCGCTCACGGGCATTTTCGGGAAGAAAGCCTTCAAAACAAAACCTGCGCGAGGGAAGCCCCGATGCCGAGATCGCGGTTATTGCCGCGCATGCGCCCGGAAGAGCACAAACGTTGATCCCTGCGTTTGAGCAGGCATAAACCAACTTTTCGCCCGGATCACTGACGGCGGGCGTGCCTGCGTCGGTGATAAGCGCGCAGTTTTCGCCGGCGAGGATCCGCTCGACAACCGCATTCTCCGACGAACGCGAAGAATGTTCATGATAACTCAAAAGAGGTTTTTTTATTCCCAACAACATCAGGAGTTTTCCGCTGACGCGCGTATCCTCCGCCGCGATGAAATCAACGTCTTCAAGCGTTTGTTTCGCGCGGTCGGTGATGTCGTTCAGGTTTCCGATCGGGGTTGGTACGATAAAAAGTGTTCCTGACATTTTTCACCTTGAAAATTATTATGCTTTTGCTTTCTTTCTGTGTTTGAGCATTCTTAATTTCATATAAAGTTTGGGCATATGGTCAACAAGGAAGTTCTTCAAACCGTTGCGGACCTTGGCATAACCGTCGTGAAGTTTAACAAGGAACTTATAGGGGACGTGTTTGCCCGTTGCACGGCGATCGAGCCATTTTTCATAAGGCTTGCCGAGCCATTTCGGCATCGCGTAGGCCCATTTGTAACGACGCACGAAATGGGAAAAGTATGCTTGGAGATAAAGGACTTCGTGCTCGGGGAACTGAGGCTGAACAAGCGGAACGCGTGCGTCGGGCGAAACGCCGCCCTCGGGGATAAATCCGCCTTCAACAGCGATGTCGTAAAGTTTCGTGCCGGGGTAGGGATAGAAGATGTTGGGAATAACCCTGTCCGCGCCTGCTTTTGCGTTGAGTTTGATTGTTTTGAGAGCGCGGTGTTTGTCTTCGTGGGGAAGACCGATTATATTATATGTCAACTGAGCGATACCGTATTTGTGGAACCATTTGCTGCAATTGATGATCATTTCGTCGGTCATATAACGTTTGAGATATTTAAATCTCATTTCCTGATCGCCGCTTTCGAGGCCCATATCAATGGTGTAGCAACCCGCTTCCTTCATACGGCGAACGGTGTCCTCGGTGAGGATATCAAAACGGATATTGCCGGTGAAGGGGAGATGGATTTCTTTGGTGTAAAGGTCGATGAATTCATCAAACCATTCGGGGATCATGTTGAAAATAGCATCGCGGAAGTTGATAACTTTGATCTGAGGGTGCTTTTCGAGCAGCGTTTTCAGGTAAAGAATACCGTTTTGAGGCGAACGGAAGCGCGAATATATCTTCTTGTTGGGATAGACGTTTCTGAATTGGGAGTTGCCGCAATAGGTGCAGTTGTAACGGCAACCGCGGCTCATCATAACGATCGCGGTGCCAACCTTGACGCTGTCGAGGTTGTCGTAATCGAAAAGGTCAAAGTCGGGGATAGGAAGTCTGTCAAGGTCTTCAAAAAGCGGTGCGACGGGGTTTTTGATAACGCTTCCGTCGGGCATTTTGAACCACATGCTGAGAATACCGGTGTAATCCTCGCCTGCGGTCATCTTGTCGGCGAGTTCGAGCGCCTGATATTCGCCGTCGCCGATAGTGAGCGCGTCAACGCCGTCAACCGCGATAACCTCTTCGGGCGCGAGTGTGCAGTGATAACTGCCGCAGGTGATGAACGTGTCGGGATAAACTTCTTTGGTCCATTTTATATATTGCTGACAGTCGGGGAACGCGGTGGTGCGGATCGAGAACCCGATGATGTCAAACTCGCCCATTTCTTTCAATCTTTTCTTGAATTCTTCTTCGGTATGAAGATAAAGGAGGTGCAAAAGTTTAACGTCGTGTCCGCCCTGTTTTAAAACCGCGGAGATAGAAGCGAGACCTTCGCTGTAATTGCCGCCGGTGAGTTTTCCCGAAAGTTCGCGGTCGGTGTAATCGGGATAAACGAGAAGTTCGCGTACCTTTTTGCCGTTGAGATTTTTAAGTTCCATTTTTATTTTACCTCTTGATATCTTAGTAATTTAGCCCTTGTCAGTCTTTTGCATCGAACCAACTTTTTCCGCGCCCGATATCGACCTGCAACGGAACTTTGAGTTCCGCCGCGCCCTGCATCGCTTCGCGAAGGATCGTTTCTGCGCGGTCGGCTTCTTCGATCGGGGATTCGATGATAAGTTCGTCGTGTATTTGTAAGATCAAATTCGCGTTCAGCCCGGCTTCTTTGAGCATTCGGTCGGCGCGTATCATTGCCATTTTTATCAGATCTGCCGCCGCGCCCTGAATCGGGGTGTTCATCGCGACCCGTTCGCCGAACGCTTGAAGATTCTTGTTGCTCGATGTGAGTTCGGGGATATAACGCCTTCTCCCGAACAACGTTTCAACAAAACCGTTTTCTCTTGCGAGCGATTTTGTGGAATCAAGATAGTTCCTGACGCCGGGATATTTCGACAGATAATTCTCGATATATTCTGCGGCGGTTTTTTTCGGGATGTGCAGGTCTTGCGAAAGCGAGTAATCACCGATGCCGTAAATTATACCGAAATTAACGGCTTTTGCGCGCTTTCTCATTTCGCCCGTGACCTGTTCTGCAGGAACTCCGAAAACCTGACTTGCCGTTACGGTGTGGATATCCTCGCCGTTTTTAAAGGCATTTATCAAAGCGTCGTCACCCGCAACGTGTGCAAGCACGCGAAGCTCGATCTGTGAATAGTCGGCATCAATAAGAACCTTGCCTTCCTCCGCGACGAAAAACTTGCGAAGTTCGCGGCCGCGTTCGCTCCGAACGGGAATGTTCTGCAAATTCGGTTCTGCCGAAGAAAGTCTGCCTGTGAGAGTTTGGGTCTGCTTGAAGGTGGTGTGAATACGTCCGTCTTCCGATATCTGTTTTGAAAGACCGTCGCAATAGGTGTTTTTGAGTTTTGAATCTTTTCTGTATTCGAGTATCAGACCGATGATCGGATGATAAGGTTCGAGTTTTTCGAGAACCGAAACGTCGGTCGAATAACCGCTTTTTGTTTTGCGGTAATGTGGAAGGTTGAGTTTTTCAAAAAGTATATTGCCCAACTGCTTGGGGGAGTTGATGTTGAATTTTTCACCCGCGAGCGACCAGATCGCCTCTTCTTCTTCGGCGACCGACCGTTCGAGCCGATCCGAAAATTCGTCAAGTGCGGCAACGTCAACTTCAAAACCGCGCAATTCCATATCACAGAGAACCTTTGCGAGAGGGAGTTCAACGGTTTGATAAAGTTTTTCCATTTCGGGCGTTAACTTTTCACGAAGTTTCGATTCCAACTTCGGAAGAAGCGAAACACGAACCTCGTTGCAGACGACGCCGAGATTGTCAAGCACCGCTTTGCCGAACGAAACGCCGTTGTCGGCGGGAGAACAGACGTAAGCGAGCAGAGAAACATCGTCGATCGGTTTTTCAAACGAGACTTTGGCGTCATTTGCGAGATGCAAAATTTCCTTGACCGACCAACAAACCGCGTTTTTGCAATTTGCGGCAAGTGCGATCCCTTCAAAAGCGTCGCCGCGATAATTTCTGCCGTCTGAATAGATCATCAATTCATCGCCGCTGCGGTTGAGATAAACGGTTTTGCCTTCGATATCGGCAATTTCGCCAAAGGGGAGAAACTCTTCTTCCTCATTCGCTTCGGGCGCGGAAGAATCAAGCTTGTCGAGGAATTGCCTGAAACCAAGCCTTGTATAAAGCTCGCGGAGCTTCAAAACGTCGCTTCCGTTATAGGCACAATCGGTTATTTCACACCCGAGCGGAACGTCAAGTTTTATTTCGGCGAGAAAACGCGAGATGTATGCGCTTTCTTTTCCGTCTTGAAGTTTTTTGCCGATGCTTCCTGTTATTTCATCGATATGAGCATAAACGTTGTCGAGCGATCCGTATTCGCAAATGAGCTTGATCGCGCCTTTTTCGCCGATACCGGGAACGCCCGCGATGTTGTCGGAGCTGTCGCCCATGATTGCTTTGATGTCGATGAGTGTTTTGGGCTCGACGCAATATTTTTCTTTGATTTCTTTGGGAGTGGTTATCTTTGTGTCCTCGTTCGATGCGAGAAGAACCGTGACTTTGTCGTTGATAAGTTGAAAACTGTCTCTGTCACCCGTGACGATAAACGTTTCGTCGCCGTTCTCGGTGAATTTCGCAGAAAGCGTTCCAAGAATATCATCGGCTTCGTACCCGACAACGGTAATCACCTTTAATCCGAGTGCCCCTGCTAATTCCTTCGCGAACGGAAGTTGAAGCGCAAGGTCGTCGGGCATGGGTTTTCTCGTTGCTTTGTAGGTCTCGCAGGCATGGTGGCGGAAGGTTTTTTCTTTGAGATCAAACGCGATCGCCGCGAAACTCGGGTTGTTCCCGATCTGCGAAAACGCCTTGTTGATCATCCCGACAAATCCGAACAACGCGTTTGTCGGAAGCCCGTCGGGTGCGTTAAGCGGACGGACACCGTAAAACGCACGGTTCAATATGCTGTTTCCGTCGAAAATCAAGGCTTTTCCCATTGCTTTTACTCCATATAATTATTCATTTTTATTCTATCACTTAGTATGTTCAAAGTCAATAAAAAAAGCCTCTGCGGCAAAAGAAAAAACTGCGTTTTACCGCAGTTTTCGGCGTTTGTTTTGATTTATTTCGCGAACAAGGTTTTTGCGTCGTAATCGGGCACTGCGCCCAGCTGTGTCACGACGTAATCACTCAACGCGACCGCGCGGTCGAGACATTCTCCCAAAGACATCCCCGAAAGCAAACTGACGATGAAACAGGCGGCGAAACTGTCCCCTGCACCGACCGTTGAAAGAACCTCTCCTTTCGGCTTGTCGGAAAGCAAAACGGTGCGCTTTTTGCAGTCGAAAACCATCGCGCCGTCTTTTCCGAGCGTAAGACAGATATATTTCAGTTTTTTGTGGTTTGCGGATAAATCGAGACAGGTGTTGATATAATCTTTTTTGCCGAAGAACCCGATCTCTTCATCGCTGAGTTTCAAAACGGTGGTTTCGCGGAGAAAAGAATTGACAAGTTCGCGGGAGAAAAAGTTTGCTCGGAAATTGACGTCGAAGATAACTTCTTTTTTTTCGGTGTATTTTAATATTTTTTCAAAACTTCGGCGCGATTCGGGCGAGCGCATCGCAAGAGTGCCCATGTAAATTGCATCGAAACTTCCGAACACACAGGTGTCGGGAATCCGATCGTAAGCAACGTCGGGAACGAGTTCGTATTTCGGTGTTCCGTTTTCAAGCGTTACGTTGCAAACTCCTGTCGGTTTTTTACGGTCGACGGCAATATAATCGCATTTTATCCCAAGCCTTTCGGATTCTTTAATCGCATCAAAACCGTTTTCGTCGTTGCCGACGCAGGAAACAAGATAGCTCTCTGCGCCCAGTTTTGCCGCATGCGCCGCAAAGTTGAACGGCGCGCCGCCGATTTTTTTGCCGTCGGGGAACACGTCCCATAAAATTTCGCCGAAAGATAGAATTTTCATGTTTTTCTCCGAATGATAAGGTTAAGCCCGAAGTCGTTGAAACTTCGGGCTTTTCGTTATATAGCGTTATGCGTTCGCAGCCGGATCATTGGGCGTTTTTGTTGTAGAAAGCGATCATTTCTTTCATCTGCTGTTCTGCAACGGACTTTTTGGACTGATAAGCGGAGGAGAACTGACCGATTGCGTATATATTTCTCATATCATGGAGAAGCGTATCAAGCTCGCCCCATTTGTAAACCATGCCGATGTCGCAAGCGCGGTTAGGAAGGATATATTCGTTGAGCATCTCCTTGGAATCGTCGTCACGCGTTTTCATGTAGTCAAGAATTTCGGCGTAACTTTCGGTAACGGTCGTCATGCTCTTCTCACCCATTACGTTAAGCGTCTTTGCGATCATTTCAAGTCTGTCGTCGCTGACCATGCTGGGGATAGCGAAACAGGTCGAACCCCAAGGGTTGATGAGAGAATAATAATTATCCTGAGTAAGGTCTGCTTTCGGAACGGGAACGACACCGAAATGTTCTTCCATGTCCTTACCGATGCTGATTATAGTACCTACGTTAGCGTTGTAGAAGAGACATCTGCCGTCGGTAAATCCTGCCATAACGAGAACTTCGGGCCATTCTGCGATGCTGAAATAGTCGTTTGCGGAGACGTAGTTCTGTCTGTCTTTTACGAGAGTCTGCATTTTTTCCATAAGGGTTGCGCTGCGGGTGTTATACATGGTGAGCATGGGAAGACCTTCTGCGTCCGCCTGAGCGATCTTTTCGCCCGAGGCAAAGAAGAGACTCCAAAGGTCGTCGTTTTGTCCTGCCCAACCGAATTGGTCGTCATAGTTATAAACGCCGTCTTCGTTGACGTCCTTTGCGGGGATCGCTCTGACAGCTTCAAGCACGAGGTCGATGGTCCATTTGCCTTGGCGGACAAGGTCATAGGGGTTTCCGCCGAAATCGTCGTTGAGGTTGTTTTTGTTCCAACGGTCAAGGTTGAAATAAAGACAAGCGGTGTTGTTCTTGTTGATGTGTCCGATTTCGCCGATGGAGTAATAAAGCTGGCCCTTGAAGGTCATCGTTTTGTTGAATTCCTGGTTCCACCATTCGGCTTTCATGTCAAGGCCTTCAACACTGTTGAGGTCAAGGAGAAGGTCTTGCAAAGCGAGTTTTGCGCCGTCATAAAGACAGGGGACAACAACGTCATATTCAGAAAGGCCTGCGGCACGGGATTGATAGATTTCCTGATACATTTCGCCGCCGATTCTGGTCGGGCTGTAAATCTTAACTTCTTCAAGCTGAACGCCGAGGGTCATGGCAACGGCATCATTACGGTCCTGGATCGAGTTGTTGAGCGCATCGGGAAGCGATTGCGAAAGACCGTCATCGGTATAAGTGTTGAAAAGAATTTCGGATTCGTATTCCTTTTCAACACCGCAGGTGAGGAAGGTTATTGTTTCACCCGAATATTCGAGGTCTTCGGGAATGTCAATGCCCGGGTTGTTGGCTTTTTTGTCGCATGCCGTGAAAGCAAGGGTGCTAAGAAGGCATACCAAAATAAGAAGTGATATCAGTTTTATGTGTTTCATGCACAGTCCTCCTTATGATTCTTCAAACAATATATCATAAAACAACAACGATTTCAAGATGCTTCGTGTTAAATATGCCTCTTTTTCTTTTTGAATTCCGAAAAAACTCATCGGATTTGTCAAATTTGTTCCTTTTTTGTCAATAAAACAAAGGGATACTGTGTTTAACGGAGAAAATATTCCAAATTGAGCAAATCACTTGCAAAACCTTTGTCAAAGTGATATTATCACTTGGTATAAGGAAAAGTAGGTGATAATCATGGGTAATGACGAATTTCTTAAAATATTGATGCCCATAGCCATCGCGATGACAGCAGGTCTGTTGCTTTCGCGACTTGTCAAAAAAATAAAACTTCCCGCAGTTACAGGTTATCTTCTTGCGGGTGTTCTCATAGGTCCTTACTGTCTCGGAAAACTCGGTGCCGCTCTTGATTTTTCTTGGCTCGGCTACATCAGTTCCGAATCGGTCGAGGCAGATGCGATCCTTTCAAAAGTCGCTCTCGGTTTTATCGCGTTTGCGATCGGTGACGAATTCCGTCTGGATCAACTTAAAAAGATCGGTAAACAGGCAACGGTTATCGGTGTCGTTCAGGCGATCGTCGCAACGGTTGTTGTCGATGCTGCATTGGTTGGTCTTTATTTCCTTCTTCCCGAGGGAACGATTTCGATCCCCGCCGTGCTCGTTCTCGGTGCTATCGCAACCGCAACCGCGCCTGCGGCAACCCTTATGGTCGTTCGTCAATATAAAGCAAAAGGCAAACTCACCGACATTCTTCTCCCGATCGTTGCGATCGACGATGCTGTCGGGCTTGTTGTTTTTGCGATATCTTTCGGTGTTGCCGAAGCTCTTGCGGGCGGCGGAAGCCTTGACGTCATCTCGGTTCTCGTCGAGCCTCTTCTCGAAGTTGTGCTTTCGCTTCTTCTCGGTTTGGTTTTGGGAATACTTTTCAGCCTTGCCGAAAGGTTCTTTAATTCCAACAGCAAACGACTGACTCTTTCTATAACCTTTGTTATCATGGCGGTTGCCATTTCGCTTGCCGAATTTCATATCGGCGAGATCCACATTAAGTTCTCGTCGCTTCTTGTTTGTATGATGCTCGGCACCGTGTTCTGCAACATGTGCGACTTCTCGGAAGAGATCATGAACAAGACCGACAAATGGACAGCACCTTTGTTCGTTTTGTTCTTCGTGCTTTCGGGCGCGGAACTTAAATTTGACGTATTCGGAAACGTTTGGATCGTTCTTGTCGGCGTTGTCTATATCATTTTCCGTTCGATCGGTAAGATCGGCGGCGCGGCAGTAAGCGCAAAGGCAACGAATTGCGAACCTAATATCGTCAAATATCTCGGCATAACGCTTCTTCCTCAGGCAGGTGTTGCTTTGGGCATGTCTGCCGAGGTCGCAAAAAGCACAGTGCTCGGCGGCAATGGTGATATCGTGCGTAATATAACCCTTTTTGCGGTGCTTGTTTATGAACTTGTCGGCCCGATGCTCACGAAGATCGCTCTTACAAAAGCGGGCGATATTATTCCTCGAAAGGTCATCAACCTCGGCGAAGAAGACGATGATTGATCCGGCTTTTCGTAACGACACTGAATTAACAATGATAAAAAAGAGAACCGTCGGGTTCTCTTTTTTGTTTTTTGTTCTAATAAACGGTTGAATTTCGGGCATAATAATAAAAAACATTACGGAGGGAACCAAAATGCACGAAACCGACACGCTGAAATTGCTTCGCGAATGCGATGCGGGCGTAAAAATGGGCATTTCTTCTATAAACGATATTTTGCCCAACGTCAGATCCGAACAGTTCAGAAACGACCTTGCTTATTGCCGAAACGAACACGAAACTTTGCTTTCCGAGATCAAAGAAAAACTTGACGCACACGGCAATTCGGGAAAAGAACCCGCAGTTGCGGCGAAAAGCATGTCGTGGATGAAGACGAACGTGAAAATGGCGTTCAACGATTCCGACAAGACAGCCGCCGACCTTATCACCGACGGTTGCAACATGGGTGTCAAATCGCTTCACCGCTATATGAATCAGTATTCCGCCGCCGACAGCGAATCAAAAGGTATCGCAACAAGACTTATCGGTCTTGAAGATAACCTTGTGAAGCAGGTTCGTCAATATCTGTAAAACAAAAAGTGATGCAGTTTTATGCATCACTTTTTATATTTCGTTCGAGAGCGAAACGATTAAAACTTGTTGACCTTCTTCTGGAAGTAAGCCTTCGGATGCTGGCAAACGGGGCACATTTCGGGAGCCTTTTTGCCGACATGGATATGACCGCAGTTGGTGCAGATCCAAACCTGAACTTCTTCGGAGATGAAGATTTCTTCTTTTCCGAGTTTGTCAAGAAGCGCTCTGTATCTTTCTTCGTGTTCCTTTTCGATCGCGCCTACTGCCTGGAAGAGATATGCGATTCTGTCAAAACCTTCTTCTTTTGCGGTTTGTGCAAAACCTGCGTACATATCGGTCCATTCGTAATTTTCACCTTCTGCTGCGTCGAGAAGGTTGGTCATGGTGTCGGGAACCTTGTCGCCGTGAAGAAGTTTGAACCAGATTTTTGCATGTTCTTTTTCGTTCTGTGCGGTTTCTTCAAAAATGTCGGCGATAACGGTGTAGCCCGCTTTTTTTGCTTCACTTGCGTAATAGGTGTACTTGTTGCGAGCCTGCGATTCGCCCGCAAATGCGGTCATAAGATTCTGTTCGGTTTTGCTGCCTTTGAGTTCCATAATGTTTCTCCTCTTTGTTATGAATTTATTTTTCTTAATTTGATTTGCATTCGGGGCAGGTTCCGTAAAAAACGGTTTCGTGACGGGTTATCGAAAAACCGCTTTTTTCTTCGGCGGATTTGTCGAGCGTTTTGTCATAGGGTATATCAAATCTGTCGCTGAAATCACCGCAGGTCAAACAGCAAAGGTGATGGTGCGGCATCATGTTTCCGTCAAACCTGTCGGGTGAGTTCGTGACCGAGATGCGTCTTATCAACCCGATCTCAGCCATATGATTCAAATTTCTGTAAACCGTGCCGAGACTTATCCCCGGCATTTCGCTCAAAAGGGTGGCATGCACCTGCTCTGCCGTCGGATGAAGGCAGGAGGCTCTTACAGCCGACAATATAAGAGTTTTTTGCTTTGTGTTACGCTCTTTTACCATGCCTTGTCTCCTTAATGATAAATTTTACTGTTAAGAGTGTACCATGTTAAAAGACATTTGTCAATATAATTTTTTTGATTTTCTTTACTTTTTTATTATTAAATGTTAAAATATCAGCGAAGATTCAAAGGAGAGCAAGATAAATGCCGTTTTTACCGATATATCCTGACGGAACCGAGTTCACACCGGACTTCATAATTGTTACGGGCGATGCTTATGTCGATCACCCTTCGTTTGGCACGGCGATAATATCACGCGTGTTGGAAGCGGAGGGATATTCCGTTGCGATCATACCGCAACCCGATTATAAAAGCAAACGCGATTTCATGCGTTTCGGCCGTCCGAGATTGGCGTTTCTTGTCAATTCGGGAAATATTGATTCGATGGTCGCTCATTATACCGTTTCGAAAAAACGTCGCAACGATGATTATTATTCTCCCGGCGGCAAGATCGGAAACCGTCCCGACCGTGCTGTTATAGTATATTGTAACCGAATTCGCGAAGCGTTCGGCGACGTGCCGATAATTTTGGGCGGACTTGAAGCGTCAACCCGTCGTTTTGCTCATTATGATTATTGGAGCAATTCTGTCCGCCGCAGTGTTCTTGTCGATTCCCGCGCGGATATGTTGACTTACGGCATGGGCGAAAATATTCTGAGGAGAATTGCGTTTTTGCTTGACAAGGGTGTTCCTGTCAGGAAAATCCGCGACGTTCGCGGGACCTGCTTCCTTGAAAATTCCGATTTCAAGCCGCATTTTGATTTTGTTCCCTGCGGCGATTTCGACGATATAAAAACCGATAAACGCGCCTTTGCGGCGGCATTTAAGGTTCAATCCGACAATCAGGACCATATCTACGGCAAGGCGGTTTTAGAAGGTTACGGCGAAAAGGTTCTCGTTCAGAATCCACCGATGCCGCCTTTGACCCGCAAGGAACTCGATGCGGTCTATTCACTGCCGTACATGCGCACCTATCACCCGAGCTATGAAAAGCTCGGCGGTGTCCCGGGGATCGAAGAGGTTAAGTTTTCAATAAACCACAACAGAGGTTGCTTCGGCGGCTGTAATTTCTGTTCGATCGCATTCCATCAGGGAAGGACCGTCACTTCACGCTCAATAGAATCCTGTGTTGAGGAGGCGAAGAAGATTGCCGAGATGCCTGATTTCAAGGGATATATCCATGATGTCGGCGGTCCGAGCGCGAACTTCCGAACCAACGGTTGCGAGATCGCGAAAAAACATGGCGTCTGCAAAGGCAAAAATTGCTTAACTCCCTCCGTTTGCAAGAATATGCACGTTGATCACAATGAATATGTGGATTTGCTCAAAGCGGTTGAAAATGTTCCGAAAGTCAAAAAGGTGTTTATCCGTTCGGGATTGCGCTATGACTATATCCTTGCGGACAAAAATCCGAAATTTTTCCGAAAACTTGTCAACGATCATGTGAGCGGTCATCTCAAAGTAGCACCCGAGCATTGCTGTAACGACGTTCTTGCGCTCATGGGTAAACCGTCGATCGAGGATTATGATAAATTCAAAGCGCGTTTTGCTCAACTGACGAAAGAGGCGGGCAAGGAACAATATATCGTTCCCTATCTTATCTCATCTCATCCGGGCAGTACGCTCGATTCGGCGATCGAACTTGCACTTTATCTCAAAAAGAACGGTCTTAACCCCGAACAGGTTCAGGACTTTTATCCGACACCCGGCACGGCTTCGACATGCATGTTCCACACGGGCATCGATCCTTTCACGGGGAAAGAGGTTTATGTTGCGCGTGATTATGAGGAAAAGCAGATGCAACGCGCTTTGCTTCAATTTGCGCGCCCCGCAAACGCGCCGACCGTGCGAAAAGCATTGAAGAAGGCGGGCAGAGAAGATCTTATCGGATTCGGGAAGGATTGCCTTGTTCGCCCCGAACCGCCGAAACGTTTTAATGATTTTCAGCAAAAGAACCGAAGAGGTGCTTCGGGCAAAACCGGCAAACCGAATTCTCAAAAACGCAAAAAGAAATAAAACAAAAAGGAACGCAGGATTCTGCGTTCCTTTTTTTGTTTCAGTCGGATTCGTCATCGGCATCCCAACCGAACGGATCTTCGGGAGTAGGTGTCGGATCGGGAACGACCCCGATTATATGATCGGTGCAAACGCGGTTTGCAATGACCGTGTCGGAAGGAGCAACGCCCATAGTGATGCCTTCGGGCAACAGATTCTGGAAGAAAGGAACCTTCGGATCGGTCGGGAAGGTATATCCGTAAGGGATATCTACGTAAATATAACCCGCGTCCTGAACAACGATGTTTCCGATAAGCGATCGATCGCTGATATCAAGTTTGCGAAGAACGATGTTCTCGCCGCGAATGCAGTTGTTGTGACCGTCGAAGCAGAGAGCGCCCGTTGTTGCGCAGGTGGGGACCGAAACGTGAACGTCGCAATAAGAATTCGGGAGATCGAGGTTATCGAAAACTGCGGTCGTTACGCAATCGGAACCTTTGAACGCATCGTGATCGCAGAGTCCTTCGACCGCGCGTTTGCCCGAAATCGAGCATATCTTGATCTCTTTTACCGAACTCGGAAGAACGAATCTGCTCGTATATGAAATGCTGTTTTCGCTGTAATATTTATAGATCTCGGTGAAAACGCTGTTCCAGAGTCTTGCGGCGGGGTTGCCCGATGCGGTGATCGCTTTGTTGTTGTCAAATCCATACCAGCAGCAAGCAACGAGATCGGGAGTATATCCCGCGAAATAGACGTCTTTTTTATCGTTCGTGGTACCCGTTTTGCCTGCGACGTCGATGTTGTATTTCTTGCCGACGTCGATAGAGCTTGCCGCTGTACCCGAGGTAACGACGTGGGTGAGGAGATTCGTAAGAATTACCGACGTTGTTTCTCTGTATTTAACGTCATGCTTTTCGCTGTTGTCGAGTATAACTCTGCCGGTGCTGTCGCGAACCACCGAATAGGTGCGCGCTTTCGAGGTCATACCTCCGTTTGCAAGCGTTGAATATGCCTGAGTGTGCTCGCGGACGGTAACACCATAGGTCATACCGCCGAGCGCCATCGGCGACACGTCGATATCGGAAAGCACAGCGCCGCTTTCGAGCTTGACAGAGTCGGCAAGCGTTGTATAGCCATAAGACTTAAAGTTCTGATAAACTGTGTCAACGCCCATCTGGTTGCAGAGATCAACGACGACGGTGTTCAGTGAATTTTTGATTGCATAATCGACCGAAACAAGTCCTTGGTATTTGCCGCTGGAATTTTTCGGCCAATATTTTTCGGTATCTTCGTTATAAACGGGAGGGATATCGTCAAGCGCCGTGCCGCCGTTGATATAACCTTGATCTATCGCGAGAGCATAGATCGAAAGCGGTTTTATTGACGAGCCGCATTGACGGTAACTTTGCGTCGCACGGTTGAATCCGCGGTTCTCGCGTTTTTCACCGAGACCGCCGACCAAAGCGAGAATATCGCCCGTGTCGGGATCCATGATACATATCGCCGATTGCGCTTGCATGCCGCTCGTTTCGGGCCATTTGCTGCTGTCGGTATATACCGTTTCGGCGCATTTTTGAATTACGGGGTCAAGACAGGTGACGATTTGAAGCCCGCCCGAATAAAGCATGCGCGATGCGGTCGCTTTGTCGTAACCGTATTTCGCGACAAGATCGTTCATTACGTCGTCCATTACCGCGTCGATATAATAGGAATGGATCTTTCCTGAGTTATTTTCTTCGCTTCCGTCCGCAAGGGTGATCGGAGCGTCGTAATATTGGTTGAATTCTTCTTCAGTGATAAGCCCCTGTTCATACATCAGTTTGAGAACAAGGTTGCGTCTTGTCAGGTTGTTTTTGGGGTTTGAGATAGGATCATAATGCGTCGGCCATTTGCCGATCGAAGCGATCGAAGCACATTCGGCAAGATTCAGTTCGTGAAGTTCTTTGCCGAAATAGGTCTCTGCGGCGACGCGCACGCCATAGGAATTGTGCGAGAGATAGATCGTGTTGAGATACATTTCGAGTATCTCTTCTTTTGAGAACTTTTCTTCAACGTTAAACGCGCGGAAGATTTCCTGGACCTTACGTTGAATCGTCGCTTCGTTTTCGCCCGAGACGTTTTTGATGAGCTGTTGAGTTATCGTCGAACCGCCGCCGTAGTTTGAACTTGTCGGAATGAAAAAGTTGTATATTGCCGATGCGGTACGTGTCATGTCAACGCCGTTGTGCTCTTTAAAACGCTGGTCTTCAACCGCGATATAAGCGTTGATAAGGTCTTCCGGAATGTCCTTATATTCCGCCCAAAGACGGTTTTCGCTGCTTTCCAGCGTGTCATCTTCGAGCAACACTTCGGCTCCGTTTTCGTCAACGTAATACATTGTTGTCGAAAGTGCGGAATCGAATTTAAGGTTGTCAAGCCCTGTATATTCGGGATCGACGTAGTTGTTGATATAAACAACGAACGCAAGCACAACGACAGATCCCGTTATCAACCCGACAACGAGAACCGTCAAAAGCGCGCTGAGCAGATAGGTCGAAACCTTGCGCAATGTAAAAAGTACGGCTTTGAGCGTTGCTCTTGCGGCGCGCGCAGTCTTTGTCTGCGGCTTTTCTTTGGCCTTTTTATTGCCCTTTCTGCCGTTTTCGGTCTTTGCCTTGGCTTTTACATCTTCAACGGTGTCAAAGGTGCGGGTGCAACCGTCGGCATCGGCTTTTTGAGATATCGGTTCGAAATCCCTTGTGGTGGTGTTGTCGTCGGCAATTTTCATATCGTCGTCCGAATCGAAAACAACTTCGGTTGCGTCGCCGCCGTCGTTTTCGGGCATCGGATCCGAAAGAAAATCAAATCGCGACCCCTGACCGTTTTCGGGGATATTGTTAGGATTATCCGACATGTTCAGAAAACTCCTTTCGCAATGGTTCTTAGGTACTTTATTTTACGGCAATGTTTTCTTCGCCCATTATTTCGCGAAGCTGCAACAGCAACCTTTCGGAAATGAGCGCCGATTGCCCTTTTGCGGCGCAGAGCCGCTTGTCTTTTTCAAAATATACAAGAATTCGTGACTTCCCGTTTGTTCTTGCCGCAAGCGCGATCGCGTCTTCCAGCCGTTCGGAATTGGCATCGGTCGCTTTGATATAAAGCGAGGCGATCTTTTCTTCGGCTTCGGTCTTGCACATCTCGGTCCGACTGTCGATCTTGCTTTCTGCTTCCTCGGGGGTGCAGACCGATTTGAGAATTATCGTAACGCTGTCCGAATCCTCGTCGCCGTATGCTTCTTTCAATTCGGGATTGCCTGTGAAAACGAGAACCTTGTTTTCGGAAATGACGTTTCCCGCTTCGGCATAAAGCGAGGGGAAAACGATGATCTCCGCTTCTCCGCTTTCGTCTTCTGCGGTCACGAAAGCCATCATGTCATTCTTTTTCGTAACCTTCGTGCGTTTTTTTGTTACAAGTCCGATGAATTTCACCGTGTTGTTCTTTTTCAACGTTCTGTTTTCGAGACCTTCGCGTATCTTGGCCGCATCTATCGCGCCGATCCGTTTCAATACCGAATCGTAACCGTCCAAAGGATGTCCCGAAAAATAAAGTCCGGTCATCTCTTTTTCGCCGGAAAGCAGTTCGCTTTTCCGAAATTCGGGAAGATTTGATTGCGGGAATTCAAACGCGGCTTCGCCCCCGAATGTTTCTCCGCCGAAAAGGCTTATCTGCCCTTCGGGAACGCGATTTCTGTCGTGAGAGATCGTTTCGAGCGCGGACGAAAGTCCTGCGAGCATTCGGCTTCTTTGCATTCCGAATCCGTCCAGAGCGCCGGCGATGATGAGCGATTCGAACGCTTTGCTGCTTCCGAAAGAGGAGCACCTTGTGAGAAAATCTTCCAAATTTTCAAATTTGCGCCTTGAACGCTCGTTGATAATGCGGTCGGCAAACAGCTCTCCCACGTTTTTTATCGCGGCAAGTCCGAACCGAAGGTCGTTTCCTTCGACCGAAAAACTGCCGAAACTCGCGTTGACGTCGGGCGGAAGAATTTTAATGCCCATTCTCGCGCAATCGGAGATATATTCCCCGACTTTTTCGTTGTATCCCATGACGGTATTGAGCAGAGAACACATGTATTCTCTCGGATAATGGCATTTCAGCCACGAAGTGCGGTAGGCAACGACGGCATATGCCGCCGCATGGCTTTTGTTAAAGGCATATTTCGCAAATTCGCTCATCTTGTCAAAAACGTTTTCTGCGACCTGTTTGGAAACGCCCTTTTTTTCTGCGCCTTCAAGGAAAACGCCCTTTTCTTTCGCCATGACTTCGGGCTTTTTCTTCGCCATTGCGCGCCTCACGATATCGGCTCTGCCGTAAGAATAACCCGCGAGCTCGCGGCAAACCTGCATGACCTGCTCCTGATAAAGCATAACGCCGCAGGTCGAGCCGAGAATGGCTTCAAGACAGGGATGCGGATATTCTATTTTTTGAGGATTGAGTCGGTTTTTAAGAAAGGTGTCTATCGAAAGTGCAGGCCCCGGGCGGTAAAGAGAAATGACCGAGATGATATCTTCAAGGTCGCGGGGTTTTAACTTTGAAAGCAGATTTCTCATACCTTCGCTTTCAAGTTGAAAAATACCTATCGAATGACCTTCCGAAAGCATTTCATAGGTTGCTTTGTCGTCAAGCGGAAGCGATTCCGCACTGAAATCGGGAACGATCTTTTTTATCTGTTTTTCGGTGTCCTGAATGATCGTCAAAAAACGCAAACCGAGGAAGTCCATTTTCAAAAGGCCCAGATCCGCGACCGTGTTCATCGGAAATTGAGTAACAACGGTGTTGTCATTCACTGCAAGAGGGAGATAATCGGTGAGCGGTTCATCGGTGATGACAACGCCCGAAGCGTGGGTTGATGTGTTGCGCGGACGTCCTTCGAGTTTGCGCGCGTAATCAACGAGCCTTTTTGCAGCGGGGTCTGATTCATATCGTTTTTTGAGATCGGGGCTTTCCTGCAATGCCGCGTCAAGCGTAACGTCGTGATAACGCGGTATCATTTTAGCGATTTCGTCGACTGCGGAGTAACTCATGCCCAACGCACGGCCCGCATCTCTGACCGCTTGGCGGCAGGCGAGTTTGCCGAAGGTGATTATCTGGGCGACGTGCGCACGCCCGTATTTTGATGCGACGTATTCAATAACCTCGCCCCTGCGTTCGTCGCTGAAATCAATGTCAATATCGGGCATGCTGACGCGTTCGGGATTGAGGAAACGCTCAAAAAGAAGAGAAAATCTGATCGGATCGACCTGAGTGATCCCGAGCAGATATGTGCAAAGACTGCCGACGGCACTGCCTCTGCCCGAACCGACAGGGATGCCGTTTCGCCTTGCATAATTGACAAAATCCCAAACGATGAGGAGATAATCGTCAAAACCCATGCCGTGAACAACGGAAAGTTCATAATCCATTCGTTCGCGGTAGATTTTTATATCGTTGCAAAGACGGTTTTCGACGGCGAGTTTGCCAAGCCCGTCTTCACAAAGTTTCCTGAGATAACTCTCGGCGTTGAAAGGCGAGGGTGTCTTGAACGCCGGAAGGTGCATTTTGTCGAACTCGAACTCAAAATTGCACATTTCGGCAATTTTGACCGTGTTTTCCAGCGCATCGGGCACGTCGCGGAAGAGAACTTCCATTTCACTGACCGATTTGATGTAATGCTCACTGCCTTCCATGCCGAATCCGCCGCCGTCAACCGTGTTGCCGGTCGCGATCGCGGAAAGCAGTTTTTGTATTTCGGCATCGGCGCGCGTGACATAATGGGCGTCATTGGTTGCGACAAGCGGAACTCCCAATTCACGCGAAAAATCAATGAGCGCGCGGTTGACCTCTTCCTGCCCTTGAATTCCGTGGCGTTGAAGTTCGAGATAAAAGTTGTTCCTTCCGAAAATTCGGTCGAGAACGATGATCCTTTCTCTCGCAAGAGAAAGGTCGGAGGCGAGGATCGCTTTGGGAATGCTGCCCGAAATGCAGCCCGAAAGGGCAACAAGACCTTCGGAATGTTTGGAAAGCATTTCGATATCGGTCCTCGGTTTTTGGTAAAAACCGATCGTGAACGCTTTCGAGACGATCGCCATAAGATTGCGGTATCCTGTCGCGTTTTTTGCAAGCAAGACAAGATGTGAATAGTCAGAGTCAAGAAGCCTGTCCTTTTGTTCCATTGAACGCGGCGCAACGTAGACTTCGCAACCGATTATCGGCTTGACACCTTTCTCGGCACAGGCTTTGAAAAACTCGACGGCGCCGTACATAACACCGTGATCGGTAATCGCAACGGCGTTTTGCCCTGCGGCGATAACCGCGTCGGGAATGGCGCTGATACGGCATTCGCCGTCAAGCAAACTGTATTCAGTATGGAGATGAAGATGAACAAACCCCATATAACAAACCTTAATTCAAAAATATAAAATCCGTTTTTCAAGGACATTTGTCTTGAAAAACATCCGAAACAGTCGCCTCGGAACGTTTTCAATTTCCGTTTTCGAGCATCTCTGCGATTTCGATCAGTTTTTTAAAACGGTGATTAAGCCCCGATTTACTGACGGGCTCGCGGAACTGCTCCCGAAGCTGTGCCAGACTCATATCGGGATTGGCAAGACGAAGTTCGGCGCATTCGCGAAGCTCGGGCGGAAGATTGTGCATTGCGCCGTGTTTTTGAATGGTTTTTATCGCCTCGTTTTGTTCGGCGGCTGCGCGTGCCGTGCGATCCATGTTGGCGGTTTCGGCGTTGCAGATCCTGTTTGCGGTGTTGCGAACGTCACTCAAAACCTTTTCGCGCATAACGTCAAGCGCGGCTTTGGTCGCGCCGATGAATGCGAGCACGTCTTCAATGCTTTCGCTCGCTTTGTAATAAAGTATCGGTTTTCCTTTTCTCAACGTGCGCTTTGCGGGCAAACCCGCTTCGTCAAGAATTTCGGAAAGATAATCCGCGAATTCTTCGTCGGGAAGCGCGAACGACAGCATGAAGTTCCGCCCCGGCGAATTTATGCTTCCGCATTTCAGAAAAACACCGCGCAGATAGCAACCGCAATCTCTTTCGCACGTTTCTTCAAGGCGGGACAGTGTTTTTCCGTTTTGTATATTTTCGCGGCAACAGTCCCTTTTCGTTTCGATTTCGGACAGCTGTTGCTTAACATCGGATGAAAACGACATTTCAAGATCCTTTTCGGTTGATGACCCTGATTTCGGGCTCGAGCCTGACTCCCGTCTGTTCAAAAACGGTGTCGGAAACAAATTTCAAAAGTTCGATAACGTCAGTCGCGGTTGCGTTTCCTGCATTGATGATAAATCCTGCATGTTTCTCGGAAACCTGTGCGCCGCCGATCTTCTTGCCTTTAAGACCGCATTGCTCGATAAGCGCACCCGCAAAATGACCTTCGGGGCGTTTGAATGCGCTTCCGCAGCTGGGATATTGCAAAGGCTGGCTTGCACGTCTGCGCGCCATGAGATCGTTCATTTTGGAAAGGATTTCGTCTTTGTTTCCGCGACCCCCGCGGAATTTCGCCGAGATGAGGATCAAATCCTCGTCCGCCATTCTGCTTTTGCGGTAACCGAACGCCATTTCTTCTCCCGAAAGGGTGATGATCTCCATATCGGTCGTCAAAAATCTTCCGCTGACGAAAATCTGCGAAATGTCGCCGCCGTATGCGCCGGCGTTCATATAAACGCCGCCGCCGACCGTTCCGGGGATGCCGTGGCTGAACTCAAAACCCGAAAGCGAATTTTCGCAGGCGAATGTCGCCAAAGCGGAAAGTGTTTCACCGCAGAATGCGGTGATCTCATCGCCGTTCACGGTCAAACCTTTTATGCCGTCGGTGAGAATAACACCGCCGTCAAAACCGCCGTCGGGGAAAAGAAGGTTGGAACATTTTCCGACGACTATGTATCTTTCTTGATTTTTTTTGAAAAAACTGATCGCGGAAATCAGTTCTGCTTCGCTTTTGGGCAGTGCGAGATATTTCGCATTGCCGCCCGCCTTCATTGAACAAAGCGGAGCAAGGCAGACGTTTTCCGCTAAAACAAAGGATGCTTCGGTCATAAAACATCTTCCATTTCGCAAACATTAAAATTATTCATTGTTATTATACTATATATTTTCCTAAATTACAATAAAAAAGCAATTATTTTTTTGTGTATTCTATTGACCTTTATGAGTCTATTTGTTAGAATCTTAATAAGTATAATGCAAAATGAAAGGACTATAACCATGAAAAGATTTATCGCAGTTATCATGACGGTTTCCATGCTCCTCTCACTTGGCGCGTTTGCGGGCACGGCTACGGCTGCCTCTGCTGCTACGGTCGATATCCAGGCACCCGAGACTTACAACCCCGGTGATGTTTTGGATATTGTCATTTCGTTTGACAGTATCGCAACCGCCTTCGGAGAAGGAATTGCCACCGTTGGTTTTGAAATTCATTATCCTATCGATAAAGTCACGCCCAACGTCACCGCGGCTTCCGACGGCGAAGGCGATGAGCTTGATTTCACCTCGCTGATCACGGAATCCCCCGCAGCTTGGGAAGGCATCGGACGCCTTGATACCGATCTGGGCTATTATGATTTGGCTTTCGCCGAATATAATGCAATCAACGTTGTCGATACCGAGAATCCTTTGGTCATCACCGTTCCCTTCACCGTAAAAGAAGATGCCAAAGTTGATCCCATTTGTTTTGATGTCAGAAATATCGTGGTTTACGATGTTGATTTCGATGATTCTTACGAACCTTCCGATAACGAGGTTATCGTCGATTATGCGCTTCAACCCGAAAACAAAGCGTCGGTTCCCGCTGATGCGATTGCTCTTGAAGTTGCAGGTTACAGACATGAAGCCAAGAACGTTATTTATTACGCTTTTGAAGAAATAACCATCGGCGATTATATCAGATCGTTCATTGAAATCACCAACAACCAGCAGGATATGAACTATTTCGCGATCATCATCGTTGATGAAAACAACGTTGTGACCTATGCCGACACTCTTATCGGCAGACCGCAAAGCGATAAATCCGCCGTTGTTATTCCCGAAGGTTCATATATCATCGGCGTTAACGGCAACAAAGCGGAAGATTTTGAAGCGTTCAAGAAGATCGCATATGTTGGTGCGACCGTCACGCTTTATAACGTAAACCTTGAAGCGACCGGCATGGTTGCAACCGGCACGGATCTCTCCGACGCGGCATTCACCGTTTCGGTTTCGTCGCTTGTCGTTAATGATGACGCAAAGCTTGTTTATGATGAAATGGATTCGGTCATTCGCCTTTACATCGACAAGGTTGATATTGCGGATTTCAAAGCGATGTTTGAAAATGACATCACGGTTCTTGACGCAGAAGGCGAAGAAGTTACTTCCGGCTACGTTAAAACCGGCATGAAAGTCGATTTTGCCGACGGTGTCGACATCATCGTTATGGGCGACTGCAATTCCGACGGCAAGGTCGATGCTAAGGATTACATTCGCGTTAAACGTCACATTTTACGCACTATGACACTTGAAGGTCTTGAATATGAAGCGGCGCTTATCGTGGGCAATGCAAAACCCTCTGCGCGCGATTATATCGTTATCAAGCGTTATGTTTTGAAGACCGTGAAAGTTTCCGATTACATGCCCGACTAACTCGTTTTTAGGAGGAAATTATGTTTTGTTCAAAATGCGGCAGTCAGGTTTCCGATGATGCGCGTTTCTGCAATTCTTGCGGTCAACAACTTTCGGTTGAACAACCCGTGAACGACGAGGTTTTCGGTGTTGAGCCCGTTGTCGAGCCCACCCCCGTTTATGAAGAGACTCCCGTTTATGAAGAACCTCCCGTTTTCGAGACAGAAGAAGTCGGAAAGCAGAAAAAGAAGAAAAAAGGCAAAAAAATTCTCATTGCGCTCCTTTCGATCTTTCTTGTATTTGCCATCATTTTCGGTGCCGTTGCAACGATCGTTGTGTCTTATATGAGAAATAACTTCGGTGTTGTTTCCGATATCGCGACCGCTTGGGCAAACACCGAAATAACGCCTCGCGAAGAAGAGCTCGAAAGCAGTTACATTAGCTATCTGTACAGCGACGGTAAATATACCGAATCATACAGAAGCGAGGAATCTTCCGAACATTACGTTCTCGCCTCCTTCGATGAGGAGACCGGTGAACGCGTTTCCGGCACTTATGAAGATCGATATATGAATTATTATGACGGTGAATATTATTTCTACCAGTCATATTACGAATCTTCGGATTATTGGTCGGGTTCGCTTTATAAATCTCATCTCAGCAACAGCCGGATCAACCTTGCATATCTTATCCTCGATAAAGATATTGAAGGACTCGGAGATTATCTCAACTGTGAATTTTTCGGTGAACAGGTTCTTGATACCAAAAAGTTCGAAAAGCAGGCGAGAAAGACTCTCAGAAAAATCTCAAAGGAATCTTTCCTTGAAGAAAACTTCGGTTTTTCTCAGATCAAATCGGGGAATGAAGTGACCTATTATTTCGAGTATGATGTTGAAGATACGAATGATCTGATCTTCACGTTGCTTGAAGACGCAAAAGATTGTTTCGTTTGGGAAACCGATTATGAAGATTTCATGGAAGAATTCGAAGCCGAAAACGAATTGAGTGAAAACGTCAAACAAATAACCTTTGAAATCGAAATAACGGTTGAGAATAAACGCATCACAAGTTACAAGACCCAAAAAACCGAAATTCTCGAATCCGATTATTCTTATTCCACGCAAAAAACAAAACGGGTGACCACCGAAGAAACGGAATATGAATATGACGACGTTAGAATCGACAGAGATGTTCTCAACGCATTCCGTGAATATAAAGAACTTCTCGGCAAAAACGAGAGCCTTTATTGGAACGAAGACGAAATCTATGCTTACGATAAAGACGGAAACCGTGTTGTTATCGAAGATTTAACGGACGATTATTACGACGACGATTATTATTACGAAGACGATTATTATTGGGATTAACAAAAGGATCTATAAATGTTAAATTATTTGTTCGTATTGTTAATAAGTATGTTGCCCGTGATCGAGCTTCGCGGTGCGATACCGTTCGGGATCTACGGTTGGTTTCCGATAACCGAACCGCTTCCGCTCTGGCCCGTTATCGGCGTTTCAATCATCGGCAACCTGATTCCTGTTCCGTTTCTTATTCTTTTCGGCGGAAAGGTGCTTAATTATCTGGCGGGTTTCGAAAAATTCGGCAAGCCTTTCCGTAAAATAATCGAACTCGGGGAAAAAAAGGTTGCAAAAATGCAAAAGAGTGTAAAAACCGCGTTGTTTTGGGGTTTGTTCACCTTTGTTGCAATTCCTCTTCCCGGAACGGGTGCATGGACGGGCGCTTTGATTGCCATAACGCTCGGTCTCGGACTTAAAAAGAGTTTTCTGCCGATCGTGGCGGGTGTTATTTGTGCCGGCGCGATCATCGTTGCTCTGTTTTACGGCGCGCCCGAACTCTTCGTTAAACTCGTTGGTTAATCATAAAAAAACAGGAGTTTTATGTTATGATAAAAATCGGATTTATTGACTGTTTCCTTGATGAATGGCATGCTCTTAATTATCCGACGTTCATTGCCGAGCAGTTCGGCGACGAATTCAAGGTTGCTTATGCTTATGCCGAAATCGACAAACCCGGCGGAATGACGACCGATGAGTGGTGTGAAAAATTCGGCGTTGAACGTTGCAACACCATTTCGGAAGTTGTCGAAAAGAGTGATTGCATCATCGTTCTTTCTCCCGATAACCCCGAGCGTCATCTCGACCTTTGCCGCGAGCCGCTTGCAAGCGGAAAGCGTGTCTACGTTGATAAGACGTTTGCATTGACAAAGGACATCGCAAAACAGATCGTCGAGATCGGCGAATCAAACAACACACCGTTCTTCTCAACTTCCGCGCTTCGTTTCTCGAAGGAACTTGATGGCGTCAAACGCGACGGAATTTGTTTCATCAATTCGCGCGGACCCGGCAGGTTCAGCACTTATGCTATCCATCAGATCGAACCGATAGTTGTTCTTATGGGCAGTGAGGTCGAACGCATCATGGCGGTCGGAAGCGGACCTTATGAATCAATGATCATCGAATTTTCGAACGGTCGCCGTGCGGTCATGAGCCATTATGATTGGACCGGCGTCGATTTTGAAATGATCGTAAGTTATGATGACGGTTCAACTCACAGAATTCCTCAAATGAGCGATTATTTTGCCAACTTTATCAACAAACTTTGCACCTTCTTCAAAACCGGAGAAACGTTTGCCGACCATGCAGAAACCATTTCGGTAATGGGCATCATCGAAGCAGGCAACAAGGCGCTTTTAACTCCCGGTGTTTGGGTTGAAGTATAATTATTTACGGAGGTACTAATGAAAAACAAAAAAATCATCTCGTTTTTGCTCGCTTGCGTAATGCTCGCATGCTCTTTGGCGTTCTCGGTGTCCGCAGAGGAGATCACCTTCAAACCCGTTGTATCCGGTGATAAGATTTACGGGATCCCCGCAGGAACGACCGTCAGGACGCTCAACAACGTATATTACAACACGATCATCGACGTGTATGATCTTGAAGGCAACCGCGTTGCGATTAGTTCTCAAAAAACGATCGGAACGGGCTTTGTCGTAAAACTCAACAGAGTGGCTTATACCGCTGTGGTCATGGGCGACGTTGACGGCGACGGCCAAATCAGAGCACTTGATTGCCTTAAAGTAAAACGTGCATATCTTGAAACCGGCGCAGCGCTTTCTTCTCTTCAAAAAGAAACGATCGGAATCAAGAACAACGGCGAAATCCGCGCTATTCATTACATCAAGCTCAGACGTGCTTGTCTCGGCACTTATGACATCAACGGCGATTATACCTGCGCGCCCTACGACCCGAGTTTGGGTGAATCGGGCTGGACTTCCGGTTGGGTTTAATATCAATTTTAAAAACCGCCTTCCGTTTTGATTCGGAAGGCGGTTTTGCTTCATCTTGCCATGCTTGTCGTTGACAAAAAACGCAAATTGTTGTAAACTGTAACATATAAAAGAGGGAAGGTGCGCTGAGATGAAAAAAATTCTTTGTCTGTTGTTGGCGGCGTTTGCATCGTTTGCTTTGTTTTCCTGCGATCAAGATACGACCGACGGCACGATCGGGCAAGAAAACGAAACTTCGGCTCCTGCGCCGTCGTTGACCGTTAACGGTATCGACATTTCGGAATTCCATGTTGTTTACAAAACTTCAAACGAGCATCTTCAATTCAAAACTTATGCCGTTGATTTCGTTGATTTTGTCAAACGGAATTACGGGGTCGAACTTGATTATGGCTCGGATCTGCTTCCCGAAAACGACCGCGAGATAATCTTCGGCGACACATCAAGGCGCAGCGCCTGCGAAGAGTTTTCGGCAGATTATGATTGCGGAGAATATAAAGTTTCGGTAAAAGGCGAAAACGTTGTTATTTCCGCCGATTACGTATCGGGTTGCGCGAAAGGTTATGAGGTGTTTCTCGAAATGATAACTGAAAAAGACGGATCCCTCACCGACGTTGAGTCGAGCGGTGCGGCCGAGATAATCAAAGTCGCCTGTGTCGGCGACAGTATCACTCACGGTATAAATTCCGACGATGCGGTGAACATGACTTATCCGGCATACCTTCAAGATATGCTCGGCAGTGATTATTATGTGCTCAACGCAGGCATGAGCGGATATTCGATCGTCAGGACCGACGAATATGCTTATTGCAAAACAAGTCAGTTTGCCGAAGCAAAGGCGTTTGCGCCCGATGTTGTTATTTTCAATCTCGGCACGAACGATGCGAACCCGACACCGACTCAACCATATAAAAATTGGGACGATCCCAAAAACAACCGCGAAGAACTTTTTATTGAAAGCACTCGCGAATTGCTCGATTCTTTCAAAACGTCGAATCCCGACTGTCAGATATATATCTGCCTTCCTTCGGCGGTTTTCAAGGTCGGGGGCGATTCATGGAATGCCGAGGCATGGACGGAAAACCTTATTGACCATTCGCTGCCGCTCCTTGAAAATATCGCGAAAGATTACGGATATCAAACCATTGATCTTTATTCATGGTCGCTTGAAAACAAATCGGTCTTCACAGATGGGCTTCACCCGAGAAACGAAACCTATAAGACTTATGCGGAATATGTTTATCAAAGCATAAAAGAAACTGTCAAAAAGCCGGAAAGTTCACGGAGGAAATAAACCATGAAGAAATTTTTTGCCGCTTTACTTGCGTTTATGATGTGTCTGACGATTGCTTCGTGCGGACGCGAAGAAAACAATAACAGCGTTGAAGAAAAACCGAACGAGGTCAAAGAAGTCGAGGAATATATCGAGGATATCGGCAAAGTCGATTTTGAGAGCGAAAAAGATATCGTCAATGCCGAGACGGGTTATTCAAAACTGAGCGATGCGGATAAACTTAAAGTCGAAAATGCAAACGTTCTTAAAGAAGCCCGCGAGAAACTCAACAAACTTTACGTTTCTGCCGCTGAGAAAGCAATTTCGGAAATCGGCGTTATCACAAGTTCAAGCGCAACGGCTGTTATCAACGCCCGCAAAGCTTATGATCTGGTTCCCGAAAAGTCAAAAAAAGACGTAAAGAATTATCAAAACCTGATTCAGGCAGAGAACGATTATCGCGAATCATATATAATTCCCGTTGAAGAATCAATCGATCGAATCGGGCAGGTAACTCTTTCGAGCCAAGAAAACATTGAACTTGCGCGAGATGCTTACGATGCGCTTGATGAGGACGCAAAGACGATGGTAAGAAACTATGTTTTCCTTACCGAAGCCGAATTTCAATATGAGAACTATAACGTTTTTGCCGTCATCGGCATCATCGACGAGATCGGAACGGTTAATTACGCAAGCAAAAATGCGATCAAAGCAGCAAGAGAAGCGTTTGATGCGCTTTCCTATGACGAACAGACGCGTGTCACCAATTCCGACGTGCTTGTTTCTGCCGAGAGTGCATATGAGGACCTTAAAAACAATATAGATTCCCAAGATATTTTCACGAGAATCAACATTGAATATTCAAACGGCGTGACTTGGTACGAATCGACCGCAATGCCCGAATATATTGATAACGAGAGTTATGTGTTGCCTTATATCGGAAGCAACGGAAGTTCGGTGTGGCTCAGATTGGTGTTTGATTATGTCGGTTATAAGAGCATTGGTTTCACAAAAGTCACGGTCGTTGCCGACGATGTGTTTTATCAGAAGAGTTTCAATTCAAGCGAAATGAGCGGAAATCAGGTCGGTGGCACGGTTTGGGAATATATCGATATCAATCCTGATGATACCGATATCGAAATGCTTTGGAAAATCGTATATTCCGAATCTGCATATATCCGATTTGAAGGTGATGTTTCATACGAAACTTTGGCGTTTGGCGAGGATGATAAAGCGGCGATTTCAGACGTTTTGCTTTATTACGAAATTCTTTCAGGAACCGATCTTTAAAATAAAAAACCCGAAAGCGGGAACGCTTTCGGGTTTTTGTTTTTTGTTAGTCGAGAAGTGATTCGATTTCGGCCAATCCGTCTGCGCTTGAAGAGGTGGTAATTATGCTGAGCATATATTCACCGATTTTGCGAACGTAATAGGATTGACAGACCATAGCGCCGTTGTAATTGCCGATAACGTTCAGTTTATAATAAGTGTTGTCTCCGATCGAAACGGTGCTCATTGCACCGAAAGAGTAGGAAATGACAGACTGAAGTGACAAATTCTGTTTTAATGCGTCAAAATAATCAACCTCGTTCATCGAAGCGTTGCCGCTGAAAGCGAGATTTTCATATACAACCATGATGGTCGCCCCGCTGATCGGATCTTTCGCCAACATGTCGTAAACCGAGGCGAGTTTTGCCATTGATTGCTGGAATTCGCTTTGGTCAAGCATCTCGGCTCCGACATTGATCATTTCGGCAAGTTCTGCATCGGTTGCATAATACCAGTTTGAGGGTTTGTTGAAGGACAATCCCGAAAAATCGCTGTGATAAACATCGCCGCTGATCACGCCGCGCGAGATGACTTTTTGTTCATTTTCGTTTTTTGACTCTTCTTCGGACATATCATCGGATTCCTCTTCGGAAACATCATCGGATTCTTCTTCGGACACATCATCGGATTCCTCTTCGGACGCGTCATCGGATTCATCTTTTGCTTCTTCTTTTGCGGTTTCTGAAGATTCGTCTTTTTCTTCGTTTTCAACGACGTTGCCCGAAACATCAATAACGTTGTTGTCTTTCGAGTTAAAACAGCAAGCCGAAAGTGAAAACATCAATGACAGCACAAGGAGTGCGGTTAAAAGTTTTTTCATAACATACCTCTTTTATTTTTTTGTATTATATCACTCGTTCGGCGAAAAAGCAATAAAAAGGAGCAGAATAAATTCTGCTCAAAGAAGTTTAGTATATGCGTCTTTCGGACGGTAGCCGATGACCGTGTCGGCGATCTTTCCGTCTTTGAAAATTATGACGGTAGGGATGCTTTGAATTCCGTAACGGATCGCGAGCGCGCTTTGTTCGTCAACGTCAACCTTGCAAACCTTTGCTTTGCCGTGAAATTCTTCCGCAATTTCGGAAATGATCGGAGCAACCATTCTGCAGGGGCCGCACCATGTTGCCCAAAAGTCAACGAGAACGGGGATTTCGGATTGAAGCACCTCTTTGTCAAAATTGTCCGAGGTCAAAATGATTTCTTTCATGCGGCACACTCCTTTTTTGTGTTTTTTATAATTATATCATAACCGTTTGAGAATGTAAAGACTATGATCTTGCATCTCTTATCATGTCTTTTAGTTCCTTGACTGCTTCACCAAGCCCGCCGACACGGTCGATGATGCCATATTCGACCGCTTCGCGTCCGTCGATAACGGTGCCGATATCGGTCGTCATGTCGTCGGTGGCTGTCATGAGTTTTCTGACGGTTTCGCTGTTTGCCTTTGAGTTGCGCACGATAAAATCAATGATCCTTTCCTGCATCTTGTCAAGGTTTGCAAACGTCTGCGGAACACCGATGACGAGCCCGTTGAGCCTTACGGGGTGGATTGTCATGGTTGCGCTCGGCACGATGAATGATTTTTTTGCCGAAACGGCAAGCGGAACACCGATCGAATGTCCTCCGCCCAAAACGAGCGAAACGGTCGGCTTTGTCATTCCCGCGATCAGCTCGGCGATGGCAAGACCCGCCTCGATATCTCCGCCGATCGTGTTTAAAAGCAACAAAAGACCGTCGATATCATCGTTTTCTTCGACTGCGACGAGGGTGGGTATGCATTGCTCATATTTTGTGGATTTGCTTTGCGGCGAAGCGGCAAAATGTCCTTCGATTTGCCCGGCGATAACCATTGAATGAATGCAGATTCCGTTGACGACCGTCGTCACGTTTCCGTTCGGGTTGCACGCACCGCAGAAGAGATCGTTTTCGTTTTCCGCAGGCATAGGTTCGTTTTCATTGTTTATATTCATTTCAAAACTCCTTTTCCGGAATTATTTTAAACAATCGTGTTGGGATTATTCTCAAAACCGAATAAAAAGCAGGTTAATGCCGATAATAACAAAAAATTGGTTTATGGGGTTATTATGGCATCTACATTAAGCGGAAAATTAAAACGTTCTTATTCGATAATCCGATCCTCGATTGCAATTCAAGGAGTTTCGGCATGGATAACCGACAATTTTTATATAATCGACAAACACTATCGTTCGGTGCTTGCCGATAAAAAATCGTTGAAATATAAAGAACTTTATGAATCATTGAAAAATTATTGCGAAGCGTTTGATTATGTTCCCGAACCGCGCACGCTCATTTCTTTTCTTACAGCATCAAAAAGGGATTATTCTTACCGCGAATTATGTGCGATAGGAAATCTGCTTTCTGTTTGTGCGATAACCGAAATTTCCTCATCGCTTTCATCACGCGGAAGAACAAAGTTCCTTCCTGCGGCTGTGAAAATGCTGATCTCGCTTTCCGATCCGCAGTTCGGTGACGTTATTCCCGCCGTGTGGAAACCCGAAAAGGAACTTGTGCGACGTGAAAAGGGATATGAACGGTTTGATTCTGCCACAAAATCGCAATATCGGGAGTTGATTTCGGAATATGCGATTGAACATCGCATGAGCGAGGAAGATGCCGCAAAAATGCTTTTCGAGCGCGCAAACGAAAAAAGCTGTCCGCTCGGCACATTGCTCTTTCGTCCGAAATCCAGACATGCCGTTTTTTGGGCACTGACCGTCTTTTTTGTTTTTTGCATTATCTTCGGGATTTCCTGCTTCGCCGTCGGGTGGTTGAGCTCGGTTCTTGTGATTCCTTTTGCCGTCGCGGCATCGGCAATTTCCGATCAGATTGTTTCGGCTTTTGTGCCCGCGCACAGATCGCCGCGTCTTGCGCTTGAACGCGTTCCCGACAGTGCAAAAACTCTTGTGACCGTCGCATCGCTCATGACGGGCGGAAAAGGCGACGAGGCGGTCTTTGAATCGCTTTTGAAGTTTCGATATATGAACCCCGATGACAACATTTATTTTTGTCTGCTCGCCGATCTGCCCGATAATGATTCGCAATATTGCCTTCGCGACCGCGAAACGATCGAGTTTGCAAGAAAAAAGATCGATGAACTTAACCGACTTCACGGCAACCGTTTTTGCCTGTTTTTTCGCGAACGGACTCTTAACCCGAGCGAAAATCGATTCGGCGGTTGGGAGCGAAAGCGCGGAGCGGTCTGCGAACTCGTGTCCCATATAGTCAACGGAGATAAAGAAGAATATTACGGCGGAGACTTCATTCGCGATATCAGATATATCCTTACTCTCGATTCCGACACCAATCTCTCCGTCGGAAGTGTCCGCGAGATGCTTTCTGTTGCGCTTCATCCCGTCAACCGCCCGGTTGTCGAAAACGGAAAAGTCGTTTCGGGCTATGGCATTATCCAGCCGTCGGTGCGTACCGAACTCGTCAGCGCTTATAAAAGCGGTTTTTCTCGCCTTATCTCGGGTGCGGGCGGCGCCGATGCTTATGCAAGCGCATCTTTTTTGCGTTCCCAAACGATTTTCGGTTCGGGAAATTTCTGCGGAAAGGGACTTATCGACGTTTCGCTTTTCAATGATTTGGTAAAAGACAAACTTCCCGAAGGCATAGTTTTAAGTCATGATGTTATCGAGGGGAGTATATTAAGAACTCTTTGCGCTTCGGATATAGTTCTTACCGATTCGACTCCGGGCAACACTGTCTCATTTTTTCGCCGTCAGCATCGCTGGATAAGAGGCGATTTTCAAAACCTTTCTTTCCTGCGCGGAACGGTTTTGAATGCGTTTTCAAAGCTGCGCCTTGCCCTTACGGTTTTGCGCCATTCTTCCCCGATTTTCACGCTTTCGGCGATCGTTGTCGGAAGTTTCGCGGTCGAAACGAGCGGACTTGCTCTGTTTTTGTTCGCCTTTGCGGAGTTTTTCATTCCGAGCATCTTCTCTTTGGCACGGTTTTTATTTTCGGGTTCTCCGTTTGCCTGTCTGCGGTTCTTCTCAAAAGCTTATTCAATGCTCGTTCAAACCTTTGTGCGTTTGTTTTTTGAAGTTTCGTCTTCTTGCCGAAGAGCCGTGCTGACGCTTCATGCGTTTTGTCTCGCGGGAACAAGAATGCTGACTCGCAAAAAAACTCTCGAATGGACGACGGCGGCACAAACCGAAAAACTTTCTTCAACGCTCGGCAAATATGTTCTTGATGGATGGTTCTCGACGCTCTTCGGGCTGGCTTTGCTCATTTTTGCGATCCCGCCTTTCATTCGGTTTATCGGTCTGCTTTATTTTGTATATCCTCTTGTTTCAACAGTGCTTTCGCGTCCGTTGAACGGCGGCGCGGAAGCCCGTCCGAACCTTACCGAAAAGCAAAAAAAGATGTTGATCGTTCATGCTTCGGATATGTTTCGGTTTTATCAGGATAACGTGAACGAAGATACGAACTTTCTCCCGCCCGATAACATTCAACTTTCGCCTGTGGCAGGGAAAGCAATGCGCACCTCGCCGACCAACATCGGATTTTATCTTGTTGCGCTTTTGGCGGCACGTGATCTTGATATGATCACGTCGGAAGAGCTGGCGAGCCGCCTTGATGAATCTTTGTCGGTCATCGAGCGGTTGGAAAAATACAAAGGGAATCTTTTCAATTGGTATGATATTTCAAACCTTTCGGTCATCGGCGACGGTTACGTTTCAACCGTCGATTGCGGTAATTTCATGGTCATGCTCACCGCATTGAAAGAGGGTTTGAGAGAATATGAAGATGAAGATGTCCGACTGACCGATTTGATCGATCGCTGTGAGACTCTGCTCGAAAATTCAGACCTGACGCCTTTTTACGATCATCGGCGCGAACTGTTTCGCATCGGTATTCGCGCAAACGAGGAAAAGCTAGATTCGGGGTGCTATGATCTGTTGATGAGCGAGGCGCGTATGACTGCTTATTATGCTGTTGCCGCATCGATCGTTCCGAAAAAGCATTGGCAGACGCTTGGAAGAACGTTGACTCACCGTAAAGGCTATATCGGTATGAAAAGTTGGTCGGGAACTTCTTTTGAATATCTTATGCCTCAACTTTTTCTTCCGCTTTACCGCGATTGTTTCATCTTTGAAAGCATTGCCTTTTCATTGATGGTTCAGCGCGACGAAAATCCGATTTGGGGTGTGAGCGAAAGCGGTTTTTATTCTTTTGACAGCGAAATGAATTATCAGTATAAAGCCAACGGCATTCAGTCGCTTGCTCTGCGCCGAATCGGAAACGACGAGCGCGTCATCTCGCCCTATTCGACCTATCTGTCGCTTTGCGTTTGCGGAAATTCGGCAATCAAAAACCTTCAATCGTTGGAAAAACGGGGCATGTATGGGAAATATGGGCTTTACGAAGCTATTGATTTCAACAACGATTCCGGCGGTATCTGCGTTAAGAGTTATATGGCGCATCACGTCGGAATGAGTCTTGTCGCCTGTCTTAACGCGGTCAGTGACAATGTTTTCGTTCGCCGCTTTATGGCGGATCGCCGAATGGGCTCTGCGAACGAACTTTTGCAGGAAAAAATCCCTGTGGACGCTCATGTTTTCGATGATGATACGGTTTCGGCGGTAACGCAAAACCGACCGCTTCCTTCTCGGAACGAACGAACCGAAACGGCCGACCTGAACTCGCCGAGAACAATGCTCTTGTCTCGCGGTAATATGGCGGCGGTGATTTCGGACAGCGGTCACATCGGGCTTCTTTGCGGCGAGCGAATGATCGCCCACACTCAATTCGATAAATTTTCTCTGCGTTTTACGCCTGCCGTTGTTTTTTCGCGTTCGGGAAAGAACTATGGGTGCGCTCCGCTTTACGGCAACGGTGTTTACGGATTCGAGAGAGGCAACGATTCTGCCTCTCACATTGTGTCGGGGAAAGATTTTTCCGGACGCGTGCGTTACAGCATGGCAAAAAATTGCGATTGTTTTGTCATCAATACCCGTGCCGAAACTTTGAGAAAATATGATATAACCTTTGTTTTTGAGCCCGTGCTTGAAACCAAGAAAAGGTTTCAATCCCATATCTCGTTTTCGCGCCTTTTCGTAGAAAGCGAATATGATCCTTCGCGCAGAATTCTTTATTTCCACCGCCGAAGCGGAGTTGACGGAAGACATATATTCACCGTTGCCGTTGCGCCGAGGGATAAAGACATGTCGTTTTCTTTCCTTTCCAACCGCGAAGGATTTTCTTCGGCTTCGGTTTCGTCTCCGATCGATTACGTTTCTGCCGCCACCGACAACAAAACGGGTGCTTGTATTGATCCGCTTTGTCTTGTCCGTGCAGAAAATGCCGAGGGCGGCAGAACGACTTTCCTTGTCACTTGCGGAGAAACGAAAAGCGAATGTGAACGAAACATTCGTATCGCGCGTAACGACAAAGGCGAAAATCACACTCAACCGCGAGATGAGATGACCGAAAAACTGCTTTCGGGGCTGATTTATGAACATCACGGCAAACGGTTACCGGCTTTTACTCGTTGCGGAATAGGCGACCTTTGGAGCAAAAGCATTTCGGGCGATTATCCTTTGGCGGTGATCAAAGTCGGCGAAATTGCAATGAATCGCACCGAATCGGTGTTGCGTGCATTTTTGCGGCTTGCGAGGTCTTGTATCCGTTGCGAACTTGTTTTTATCGTTTCGGAAGAGGATAATTACAATCGCCCCGTTGAAACGTCGGTGAAAGAATGTTGCTCAAATCTGCACGCGGGTCAGTATTTCAATAAAAACGGCGGAATTTTCATTCTTCGCGAGTCCGAAACCGAAAAAGGGCTTTTGGAGGCGCTGATAAATAACGCTTCTTTCTTCGAGGATTTTTCAAACGGAATCGGTTGCGTTCCCGAAGTCCGACGTGAACCCGAAACGGTCGTTGCTTTGCCGCAAAACGCATCTGCGTTGCCGGTTCCGGAAAACGGAGTGAAATCGGGCGACGGATATTTCATTGATGACAGTTACGTTGTTGATAAGTCAAAACTTCCCGATGCGCCTTATTCTTTCGTGTTAACGGGAAGACGGTTCTCAACGGTCGTAACGCAAAGCAGCCTTGGATATACCTTTTTCGATAATGCGCGGGAACGCCGTCTTTGCTCATTTTTCGGTGATCCTCGCTCGCTTGATAACGGCGAAAGAGTGTTTTTGACCGAAAACGGAAAAAAATATGACCTTTGCGCCTGCTCAAACAAAGTCGTTTTTGAAAAGGGCAGAGCGGTCTATCACGGAGAAATCGAGGGGCATGCCTATACAGTCACAGTGACTGTTCCCCCGAAATTCCCCGTGAAACTCATAAGAGTGAAATATTCAAAAGGAGAACCGCTCGAAACGCTTTTTGAATTCGAACCTGTTATGGGCGATAGCGTTGCTCCCGTCAGCAGCATCGAAACGGTTCGCTTTTCGGCGTCGGGCAACGAATGCCTGATGTTCCGAAACGCGTTCGGCATGACGTTTCCCGAAGGACGCGGTTTCGCGGGAGTATGCGGAGGAAGCGTTTCGGACAGCGAGAATAAACTCTTTTCTTTTGCGGTGGATAACGTTTTTTTCTTGGGTGCTTGTACCACCGAAAACGGAGCAAGAGATGTGTCTTCGCGCATCAACCGACATTTTTTCGAACGCTCGCTTGACGAAGCGGTTTCTTTTGCCGAATCAATGGTGCCGCCGATAAAGATATCCACCCGAAGCAAAACGAATGATGCAATAATGAATTTTTTTCTGCCTTATCAGGTCGCGGCTTGCAGGTTTTATGCAAGAGGTTCGTTTTATCAAAGCGGCGGCGCTTACGGTTTTCGCGACCAGTTGCAAGATTCGCTTGCGCTTGTATATGCCTTGCCCGAGACCGTAAAGCGGCATATCATCAGATGTTGTGCGCATCAGTATCTTGAAGGGTGCGTTATGCATTGGTGGCATACTCGCGTTTTTGGTCACGTTAATCGCGGAATAAAAAGCAAATGCTCCGACGATATGCTTTATCTGCCTTTTGTCACTGCCGATTATATCGAAAAGACGGGCGATGACGGGTTGCTTGACATCAAGGTCGGGTATCTTGAATCAAGTCCGCTTTCGACCGAGAACGAACGTTATGAACAACCGCGATTGAGCGATTTGAAGGAATCGGTCTATCACCATTGTCTGCGCGCGTTGGCTTATGCAGAGCAAAGAGGCAAGAACGGGCTTTTGCTGATGGGCAGTTGCGATTGGAACGATGCTTTTTCGCTTGTGGGCGATAAAGGGATCGGAGAAAGTGTTTTCACCACCTTGCTGTTTATCGTCACCGCCGAAAAGTTCATTCCGATCATGGAAAAACGGCGGGATTTAGAAACGGCAGATCATTATCGCAAAACCGTTGAAGATCTTCGGAAAACGGTTGAAGAAAGGGCGTTTTTCAACGACAGATATGCCCGCGCGATCTGTGACGACGGAACGGTTTTGGGGATCTCGGGCTGCCGCGAATGCGAAATAGATATCCTGTCACAAGCCTTTGCCGCGCTGGCGGGACTCGATTCAGAACGAACAACGGCGGCGCTTAAACTTGCATTTTCAACTCTTTATGACCGCAAAAACCGTATTTTTAAATTGTTTGATCCGCCTTTTGTGAACGGCAAAGCGAAAGTCGGTTATATACGCGGCTACGTCGCGGGGATAAGAGAAAACGGCGGACAGTATAGCCACGGCGCGCTTTGGGGCGCTTTGGGTTGCCTTGCCGTTGGAATGGCCGAGGAGGCGCTGTTGATTTTGGATTGCATAAACCCCGCTTCGCGCGGGGCGGATAAGGCGCTTTCGCGAAAATATAAAAACGAGCCTTATGCCGTTTCGGCAGATATTTATTCCGGTGCCTATTCGGGACGCGGCGGTTGGAGCTGGTATACCGGCGCGGCGGCATGGTATTACAGAATAATGCTTGAAAACGTGCTCGGTTTAAAGTTCGGGGCAGGGCAGACACTTCTCTCGGCTTCGCCCGTGATTCCGTTTTTCGCAGAAATAACTTTCGGGAAAGCGAAATTAAAAATAACCGCTTCCGAATGCATAAAACAGCCGATGATTAACGGAGAAACAACGTCCTTTCCTTTGGAACTGAACGACGGAGAACAGGTTCTCGAACTTCCGATTGAATGATAAAAAGTCCTTCGATTTTGTTTCGGAGGACTTTTTCAAGTATTTTCAAAAAACTGTTGCAAAAATCGTTTTTCCGTGATACAATATACCTCGCGGTCAAAAAGCCGTGAGTTGAATACGCAGAGGTATCGAAGCGGGAACGAGTTCGAGCGCTGTCGGGGACAGATACAGCGAGGACGAGTTTGTGCAGCGGTCGAAATTTTGCGAAGCGAGCAGCAAGCAAAAAATTTCGGGCACCGCAAACCGGGCATAACGGGGCGTAGACCCGTCGGTAATACCTTTCAAAAAGAATACAACTTAATATTTATTATATACGCAGAGGTATCGAAGCGGTCATAACGGGGCTGACTCGAAATCAGTTTGTGGATAACACCACACGAGGGTTCGAATCCCTCCCTCTGCGCCAAAGAATAACCGTCATTCTGATACAATAGAATGACGGTTATTTTCTACCCAAAATCAGAATTTTGAGAACTTTGGGAAAGGTTAAACACCTTACTGTTTCATTTTTTCCGTTTCAAATCGTTAAAATACAGGCAATCGTTAATTTGCACCCGTAATCGTTGATTTATAGGGTTAATCGTTGAATTATAGGCGGCAATCGTTAAATTATTGAAAATGAACTATTTCTATGCTATAATTATTTAAAGGATCAGTGAACGGAGGTAAGGGTATGAAAAAAGTATTATGTTTAATTGTCGCAACACTTATATTATTATGCGGTTGTTCTCCTGTAAGCCAGTCAGGTCAATCACATACCGACACACCTTCAAAAGAAGATACATTTACAAAAAATGAGAATGGGAACATTGTTAGTAATTCGGGGGTTGAGTACACCCTCTTGGCAAACGAAGGATTACTGTACTATTTGGGTGACTTGGACTTTATCGGTAGCATACAAGGAGAAGAAAAATCATCTCAGCACTTGGGAGTTTCATATCAAACAGGGATGTTTGCTATCAAAAATGCTGACAATGACAACATCCTGATCAGACGCGCTCCCGATAATGAATGGTTTAGTATTTACCGCAAGGCCTCGTTGCCATCATTCGACTTTGCTGTAGATAATTGCATTCGATTTGAATTTGTTTCCGGTATAGGAAATA
>JAZSNS010000017.1:0-100994 GCA_045536535.1 Eubacteriales bacterium
GGTCGGGAGTGAATGACAGTCCGGGGGACTGTCAGAGCCGACCCTGACCGAGCCCGCAGGCGAGAGCGAATCCCTATTCCGCTGCCAAATGAAAACAGACGAATTTTTTTCGTCTGTTTTTATTTTACGATTTTGTTGGGATTCGAACGGGTCGGGAGTGAATGACAGTCCGGGGGACTGTCAGAGCCGACCCTGACCGAGCCCGCAGGCGAGAGCGAATCCCTATTCCGCTGCCAAATGAAAACAGACGGATTTTTTCCGTCTGTTTTTATTTTTTAAGCTTTATAATCAAGCAGTCTGCCTTTATAGATCTGTTGGAATTGAAGATCCATAAAATTCATCGGATAAACGACCTCGGGAAGCATGTCCGAATCAACAACGTTGTTCTTAATGAGCAATTCGCTCACGAATTCCGAACAAAAATAACAATTTTTCTTCTTCCGTGCGATACGAGCCCAGGCAAGCACAAGACCGACATAATTATAATGATATTTGTTTTGATCAGACATCATCTCTTCAAGTTGCGAGGAGATGCTCTGATAGGTTTCTTCGCTCACGTCAACCTCAAAAATGACCGCTTTTGTGTTCGGAAACCGTTTGAAAGTGCCTTTTGACGGACATTCATTGACAAATCCGCCCCAGAAAGGGTTATAAGGATGACGTCTGCCGAAAGAATACATCTTTGACAGATCCTTAGAAACGCTGATCGAGGTGTGATTGAATTCCGCACCCGTCGCAAGTCGGATAAGTTTTGAAGGAAGCGTTCCTGTCTGGCTCAGAACGATATATATTCGTTGTGTTTCGTTGTTTTCGGTCATGACATCGCCTCCGTTCCTTTTTATCTCGTTGTTTTTCATTGACATTTTACCTCAAACGACCTTTTATGTCAAGATGAAATGCCGACAGTCTTTTTTCCCTTTTCGGGCGGTTTCATGGGAGATATAACCCCTTCTCCCACCGTTTGAAATTCAAAAAATCCCCTCAAACGAGGGGATTTTTCAACCAATCAAATCAATCAATTCCTGCAATTGCGAAAAGATAATCTTCGCATTCGGGGAATTTGATCGAGAAGAATTTAACGGTAATTCCGTTGATCTTCGGGATAAAACGGTTGCCGTCAACGACCGAGAAGTTCGGGAATTCGGCGATGGTCTTTCCCGCCGCCTTTACGTAAGCCTCTTTACGAACCCAAATACGGACAAAGGTTTCTGCCTCTGCTTCGCGGGAACTGTCGCGGAGAAATTCGGCTTCTTCGTCGGAGAAGAAACGCTCTGCAAGCATTGTGAAATCAATCTTGCTTTCGGGCGAGGTCAATTTCGGCAAATATTCTCCGTCGATACCGATCGCTTTATCAAAAAGGACAACAAGCATAACGCTGCCTGCGCAGGTTATCGAGATGTAAACCTTTTTCTCCGTATTTTCAACCGAAGGTCTGCCCTTTTCGTCATAGACCACCTTTGCTTTCGGCGCTCCGAGATATTCACGAACGGCGTTCTGAACGTCGCTTTGGCGTTTTCTTTTTGTCGTGCTGTTTTCAAGAACGAAAGTTTTCAATGCCATTTAAAATTCCTCCCCAACCTTGGGTTCTGCTTCAACGGACTCTGCCGTTTCAACCGTTTCTTCTGTATTTTCTTCAACCTCGTCGGACTTGTCTTCCGATTCGCTTTCGGGATCTACCGCCGCAAAACGTGCAACCGAAGCGCCCTCTTCAAGACGCATAACGATAACGCCCGATGCACTTCTGCCATAAACGGGGATCTCCGAAACGCGGGTACGGATTATAATACCGCCGTCGGTGATAAGCATGATTTCGTCGGTCACTTTGACAAGGCGAATGCCGGCAAGTTCGCCGGTCTTTTCGCTGATGCCGTGACAGATAAGACCTCTGCCGCCGCGATGCTGACGTTTGTATTCGCCCGTCAGGCTGCGTTTGCCGTAGCCGTTCGAGGTGATGGTGAGAACATAAAGCTCGTTATCATCGCTTCCTTCGGGAATAATGCCTGCGCCGACGACATAATCGCCCTCGTCAAGCGTAACCGCGCGAACACCGCGCGCATGTCTGCCCATTTCGCGAACGTCGTTTTCGGTGAATCGAATCGAGATGCCGCGATTGGTGGCAACGATGATATCGTCATTGCCCGACGAACGGAGAACGTAAAGCAGCTGATCGCCCTCGTCAAGCGTGATCGCATAAAGACCGCTGTTGCGTTTTCTCTGATATGCAGTGAGGTTAATACGTTTTACAACGCCCAAACGCGTGATAAGAACAAGGTTTTCGTCCGCCGAGAACTCGGTAACGGGAACGATCGCGGTGATCTTTTCATCGGAATCGAGCGAGAGCAGGTTAACAAGGTTCGTACCCTTTGCGGTACGGTTGCTTTCGGGAATCTCATAGCACTTCTTGATATAAACCTTGCCGGTGTTCGAGAACATGAGCAAATGGTCATGGCTATGCGAGATGATAACGTCCTCGACGATATCTTCTTCCCTCGTGCCCATTGCGGTGATGCCCTTACCGCCGCGACGCTGAGCCTGATAAGTGTCGCTCGGGAGACGTTTTACGTAACCTGCACGGGTTGCCGTGATAACGCAGGTCTCGCGTTCGATAAGGTCTTCGATAAGGATATCGTTTTCTGCTTCAACGATATCGGTGCGACGGTCGTCGCCATATTTATTTTTGATAAATTCAAGATCTTCCTTGATGATCGCGATAAGTTTGGTTTCGTCGCCCAAAATTTCTTTGAGTTCCTTGATAAGAGCATAAAGCGCTTCCAAACGGTCTTCGATCTTCTTGCGTTCCATGCCCGAAAGCTTACCGAGCGTCATATCAACGATCGCCTGAGCCTGAGCCTCGGAAAGACCGAAACGCTCCATAAGGTTCGTTTTCGCGTCCGAAATGCTTGCGCTCGAACGAATGATGTTGATAACTTCGTCGATATTATCGATCGCGATCTTATAACCCTCATAGATATGAGCCTCGTGTTCAGCCTTCGCAAGGTCAAACCTGACTCTGCGGGTGACAACTTCCTTGCGGTGAGCGAGGTAATGACTCAAAATCTCTTTGAGGTTCAAAAGTTTCGGAACGCCGTTGACGAGCGCGACCATGTTGACCGCGCAGGTATCTTGAAGTTGAGTGTATTTATAAAGGAGATTGAGAACGATCTGAGGATTTGCGTCCTTTTTAAGATCGATAACGATCCTCATACCGCCTCTGCCCGATTCGTTACGGATATCCGAAATGCCTTCGACGCGCTTGTTTTTAACAAGTTCGACCATGCTTTCGAGAAGCATCGAACGGTTGACCTGATAAGGAAGTTCGGTGATGATGATGCTCGTTCTGCCGTGTTTTTCCTCGAAATGCGCCTTTGCGCGGACGCGGACCTTACCTCTGCCCGTCATATAGGCTTCATAGATGCCGGAAGTGCCGTAGATCGTGCCATAGGTCGGGAAATCGGGACCTTTGACATATTTCATAAGGTCGATGATCTGACAGTCGGGGTTGTCGATGAGATATTCGGTCGCCTCGATAACCTCTCTCATATTATGAGTCGGGATATTCGTTGCCATACCGACGGCAATACCGACGCTGCCGTTGACAAGCAAATTCGGAAAACGCGAAGGAAGCACAACCGGCTCTTTGCGCATGTTATCGAAGTTGGGGATATAATCAACAACGTCTTTTTCGATGTCGGTCATCATTTCGTCGGCAAGGCGCGACATTCTTGCCTCGGTGTAACGGTAAGCCGCAGGGGGGTCGCCGTCGATGTTACCGAAGTTACCGTGACCTTCAACGAGAGTGTATCTCAAAGAAAACGGTTGGGCAAGACGAACCATCGCATCATAAACCGATGCGTCGCCATGCGGATGATATCTACCGAGCACGTTACCGACCGTCGTTGCCGATTTGCGGAAGGGCTTGTCATAAGTAAGCCTGTCCTCATACATCGCATAAAGAATTCTGCGGTGAACCGGTTTCATACCGTCGCGGACGTCGGGCAGGGCTCTGCCGACGATAACGCTCATCGCATAGTCGATATAACAACTCTTTATCTCGTTCTCGATGCCGATATTATGTATAACTTGTTCTTCGTGATTACTGTAATCGTATTCGTGTGCCATTCTACACCTCTTGATCAAGTATCAAGGTTTGCATATTTTGCGTTTGCTTCGATGAATTCACGTCTCGGTTCGACCTTGTCGCCCATAAGCACCGAGAAAAGTGCGTCAGCCTCGAAAGCGTCTTCGATGGTGATGCGCTTCAAAATACGCTTTTCGGGATCCATAGTGGTGTCCCAAAGTTGATCGGGGTCCATTTCGCCGAGACCTTTATATCTTTCAGCCTGCGCGTTACCGCCGAGTTCCTCGATATACATATCTCTTTCTTCGTCGGAGAAGGCATATCTCTGCTGTTTTCCGCGATAGACTTTATAAAGAGGAGGCGTTGCCGAATAAACATGGCCTGCCTCAATGAGAGGACGCATGTGACGGAAGAAGAAGGTCAGAAGCAGCGTTTTGATGTGAGAACCGTCAACGTCGGCATCCGCCATGAGAATTATCTTGCCGTAACGGAGTTTAGTGATATCAAATTCACTGCCGATACCGGTGCCGAGCGCGAGAATGATCGGAATGATCTGAACCGACGAATAAATTCTGTCGATACGGTTCTTTTCAACGTTCAAAATCTTACCGCGAAGCGGAAGGATCGCTTGGAAACGGCTGTCGCGGCAATCCTTTGCCGTACCGCCTGCCGAGTCACCTTCCACAAGATAAAGCTCGGTATATTCCATACGTCTTTCGTTACAGTCGGCAAGTTTGCTCGGGAGCGAACTCGATTCAAGCAAACCTTTTCTTCTTGTGAGTTCTCTTGCTTTCTTTGCGGCTTCTCTCGCTCTTGCGGCGAGTACCGATTTTTCGATGATCGTTCTTGCAATTTCGGGATTTTCTTCAAAGAAAACCGAAAGTTTTTCGTTAACGATGCCCTCAACGAGCGTTCTGATCTCACTGTTGCCGAGTTTTGCCTTCGTCTGGCTTTCAAACTGAGCATCTTCAAGTTTGACCGAAATGACCGCGCTCAAACCCTCGCGCACGTCATCGCCGGTGAGTTTTTCATCGTTTTTGAAAAGGTTATATTTCTTGCCGTAATCGTTCAAAGCCTTTGTAAGACCGACCTTGAAGCCGGTTTCATGAGTACCGCCGTCGACGGTATGCATGTTGTTCGCAAAGGAAAGGATCGAATCGGTGATGGTTTCGTTATATTGAAGCGCGATCTCGGCAACCGAAGAACCCTTTTCGCCGTTTACGTAAATAACGGGGTGAATAGGATCCGCGCCCTTTTTAGTGTTCAAAAATTCAACGAAGGAACGAATACCGCCCTCAAAGCAGAAATTTTCCGAAAGTTCTTCGGCGGGACGTTTGTCGCAGATAGTGATAGAAACGCCCGCGTTGAGGAAGGATTGTTCACGGAGTCTGGTCTTAACGGTTTCATAATCAAATTCAACCGTTTCAAAAATCGTATCATCGGGCCAAAATCGAACGTGAAGACCGTGAAAATCGGTCGCACCGGTCTCGCGGAACTCCTCAACGACGTTACCGCGTTCAAACGCGATGTAATAACCCATTCCGTCGCGGTGGTTGCGAACCTCAACACGCTTTGAAAGCGCGTTAACAACAGAAGCACCGACACCGTGCAAACCGCCGGCGATCTTATAACCGCCGCCGCCGAATTTACCGCCCGCATGAAGTATCGTATAGATAACTTCAAGAGTAGGTCTGCCGACCGTCGGGTGGATACCGTTGGGAACACCGCGTCCGTCGTCAGTGACTTCACAACTGCCGTCTTTATGAAGAATAACGGTTATGTTCTTACAATAACCCGCGAGAGCTTCGTCGATCGAGTTGTCGACGATTTCGCTGATGAGGTGATGCAAACCCTTGACCGAGGTCGTACCGATGTACATACCGGGTCTTTTTCTGACGGCTTCAAGACCTTCAAGCACCTGAATCTGACTGTCGCCGTAATTTTCCTCGGTTGAAGTATTCAATGCTTCGTTTCTTATTTCTTCCACAGTATTAAGATTCCTTTCTCAGTTTCAAGTCTTTTGCGAACGCTGTCACATGACAGACCGCTGATGTAAATTCTGTCTGTAAATTCGCCGTCGCAAAGCAAAAAGCTTTTCGGAAGATCGTTACAAAGGCTTATAACACCCTTTTCTTCTTCCTTTCGGCGGAACAATTCTTTTGTTGCACCCGAAAACGATGCCGTTTCGATATCAAAAATGCCGATTATTTCGGGCTTGAAAATACTTTCGCCCTTTTCAAGTTGTAAATAGTTCATGTTTTTCTCTATGATAAATCGGTTTTAAAGTTTTTTCATCTCAAAATATTCGCATTGTTTTCCCGAAAAAATCCCGTTTTATGAAATTTTTCCGTCGCAGACAAAAATTTTCTTTCCGTTTTCGGATTCAAAAACTTCGCTTTCGCAACCCGTGATAATGACCTGTCTGTCGGTTATCCGCGAGAGAATGTAATTTTTTCTGTCCTTGTCCAATTCCGAAAGAATATCGTCAAGCAAAAAAACGGGATATTCGCCCGTCAACTTTGCCGAAAGTTCACCTTCCGCAAGTTTCAAGGCAAGAACAACACTTCTCTGCTGCCCCTGCGAGCCATACATTCTCGCGCTTTTTTTATTTATCGTAACGCTGAAATCATCTTTATGCGCACCGTAAAGCGCCAAAAATTTTTCTTTTTCCTGCTCTTTTTTTTCTTCAAAAAGTGCAAGATATCTTTCTCTGATCTCTTCCTGCGTCAAAAGTTCGCCCGATTGAGTCTGATAAGAAATTGAAAGTTCTTCTTTCTGTCCGCTCATATCAAAAAGAAACTTTTTTGCTTCTTCTTCAAGTTTTTTGATATATTTTCTTCGGTTGACGGTTATCACCGCCGCAAGACCGGCAAGCCGCTCGTTATAAACCGCCAAAAGTTCGTCAATAACGTTCCCGCGTTTCAAAAGCGCGTTTTTCTGAGCCAAAACACGGTTATATTCCGAAAGCGCAGCGGCATATCGCGGAAAACTCTGACATATCGCAAGATCTAAAAACCTTCGCCTGTTTTCGGGCGCGCCCTTAACGAGGTTCAGATGGTCGGGCGTAAAGATCACCGCCCTGAACCTGCCGATATATTCCTGCATTCTCAAAGGTTCGCTCTCGCCGATACGAATGATCCGCCTTCCGCCCTTCACAAGCGTTGCCGACATTTTTATATCGACGTTTTCGGTAGAAAACCTCATTGCGATATTTCCTTTGTCGCTGCCGAAAGAAATGAGTTCTCTGTCTTTGCAATTTCTGAAACTTTTGCCCGCGGCAAAATAGAAAATAGCTTCAAGAATATTCGTTTTTCCTGCCGCGTTCGCGCCGCAAATGACGTTAACGCCGGATTCAAATTTTATATCGCTGTCTTCGGCATTCCGAAAATTGCGAAGCGACAAATGCGTTATCTGCATTATTTATACCAAAATTTACAATATTCTTAAATTTTTCAGTCTTTCAACTTAACGGGAAGCACAAGATAAGTATAATTGCTGTCGGGATTCTTTTCCGCAGGTTCTATGATCATGCTCATGAGCGGAGTTGACATTGATGCAACGATTTTATCGTCCTTGCAGGCACGCAAAGCATCGAGAAGATATTTATTGTTAAAACCGATCTCGATATCATCGCCTTCTTTTTTGATCTTAATATTATCGTTAACACTGCCGTATTGAGTATTACACGAAATATTAAGACTGTTATCCTCAAATCTGCAACGAAGAGGTGTGCGGAGTTTTTCGTCAACGAGCAAACTTGCTCTTTCGGCGCTTTCGATAAACGCAAGTCTGTCAAGCGTTGCAAAAATTCTGTTTTGCGTCGGCAATGCGCGCTTATAATCAAGATATTCGCCTTCAAGCAAACGCGAGAAGAAAACGGTATCATCAATTTTGAAGATGATATATTTTGCGGTAAATTCAACTCTCAACGGCTCATCGTTATCGTCAAGCAATCTCGAAAGATCCGAAAGCGCTTTACCCGGAACAACGAACGAAAATCTGTTATCGTTATCGAAAACACAATTTTTTTCTTCCCTCATCGCAAGACGGAAGTTATCAAGAGCAACAACGGTGAGCGTTCTGTTTTCAATCATGAAAAGTTCGCCCGTAAGGATCGGTCTTGCCTCCGATTGAGCAACAGCAAAAACGGTTGAATTGATGATATCCTTCATCAGACTGCGAGAAATATTAAACGCGTTTTCACCGCCGAGCTCGGGAAGGTTCGGAAACGCTTCTGCCGTGATACCGTGAATCGAAAAATCACTCATACCGCCGGTGATTCGGACCATGTTTCTTTCATCGGATTCAATACAGATATCACAATCAGGGAAATTTTTAATGATCGAGGTTATCTTCTGTGCGTTGATAATAACAGAACCCTCTTGCATCGAAACGACATTACCCATCGTTCTGACACCCTTTTCAAGGTCATAACCGCAAATCGTAAGAACGTCGCCTTTGAGCGTGAACAAAAGACCTTCCAAAGCAGGCAAAGTGGTCTTGTTTGATGCTGCCGAAGCCGCAGGCGTAATCAACGATAACAATGTCTTCTTATCCGATACAAACTTCATCTTTCTAAATATCTCCTTAGTTCGTTTCTATGATGATTTGTCTTCCTTCCTGATTTAACAACAAAAAAGGTAAGGTGTGACGTATGTTTTTTAAAACTTTTTGGGATCGGGTCTTTCTATCCGAAATAATGATAACGCAGATCGGGAATCATTTGATTTTCTTGGTTTCCACATACAAAATTCGACTTTTCCACATGAAATACCTATTGATCTCCACGAGGAAAAATTTCGTTTTCTTTTATCAGACAAGCTTTTAAAAACTTGTCCACCGAATCCACATGGCCTACTACTAATAAAACTACTAATAAATACTTTTTAAAAATAGTTTCTTTTCTTTTTTGCCGCTGCGTTTTTAATTTTTAAGTTCGGCAATTATGCTGTTGATTTCCTTCTCGAAAGAAAATTCGTTTTGCATTTTCTTTTCGATAAATTCGATCGAATTCATGATCGTCGTGTGATCTCTGTTGAGCATCTTTGCGATTGATTTCAGCGAAAGATTTGTCGTTTTTCTGATGAGATAAACAACGCAATGTCTTGCGGCAATAATTTCGCCGTTTCGCTTTTTGCCTTTAATTTCTTCACGGTTAACGCCGTAACGCTTTTCGGAATAAGCAAAAATTCGGTCAATAATGCTTTCTTCGCTTTTTGCTTTTGCAAAATATTCACTCAAAACCTCTTTTGCGGTCATATAATCGCATCTTTTGCCGGTTATAAGCGAATTTGCTTTGAGTTTTTTAAGAGCGCCCTCGATCTGACGGACGTTTGTGGTTATGTTCTTTGCGAGATAATAAAGAACTTCCATATCAAGATCAAAACCGAACTCAATGGTTTTGCGCTTGAAGATAGCGATACGAAGTTCAAGATCGGGCGGTTGGATATCCGCAACCAAACCCATGACGAAACGGCTCTTCAAACGGTCTTCAAGGTTATCAATATCTCTCGGTGCACAGTCGGAAGCAAGAATGATTTGCTTGTTCATCTGGAAAAGGGTGTTGAACGTATGGAAAAATTCTTCCTGAACCGACATCTTTCCGGCGATGAACTGAATATCGTCAACAAGCAAAACGTCGAGATTTCTGTATTTTTCGCGGAAAGCAACCGGCTTTTTCATTGAAAGCGATTCGATAAGTTCGTTAGTAAATTCTTCGCCGGTTACGTAAAGAATGTTATAATTAGGGTTGTTTTTTCTGATTTCGTTAACTATTGCAAACAAAAGGTGGGTTTTACCCAACCCCGACGGACCATAAAGGAAAAGAGGGTTATTGAGTTCCGCAGGGTGTTTTGCAACGGCGAGCGATGCCGATTGAGCAAGTTCGTTGGATTTACCGACGACGAAATTTTCAAAAGTATATTGCGGATCAAAACGCGTTTTATATGCCGAAACAGGTTTTTCTTCTTCCTCTTTGACCGAAAGAAGCATTTCAGCCTCTTCTTCATCGGAAATAAGGTTAAGTTCCATTTCCGCACCGACAACGTCGGAAAATTTGCGTTTTAATATATCCGAATATTGTGCTTCAACAAACGCCTTTTTAACGGCGGTGATCGAAACGGTAAGAACGTTACCGTCGATCGAAACGACTTTCAGCGGTTCAAACCACAAATTGACCGTCGTCGAAGGATAGAGTTTTTTTAACTCCTCCATAACAAAATTTTTAATTTGATTCAATCCGTTATCAGCCATTTTTTCTCCGAAAATAAAAGCCTTTTAAAGCATTCTTTACATAATAAGTATATATTCGGTTAATTATACCACACCTATGTGGAAAAGTAAAGGGTTTTTCTATAATTATTTATATAACGTAATATTATATTATATAAAGCAAACTTTTATAACCTTTTTAAAAAACGGCGGCGTTCGGCTTTTTATTGACATAAAAAATTTTTTTATTATAATCAAAAATGTAGATTGAAAAAGGAGGCTGGAAATGAATCGTATCGGAAAAAAAATTTCGCGTTACCGTTATGCGGTCTTAGCTGCTTTATGTATTTTTGCCTGCCTTTTGAATGTTTTTCCGAAATGGAATCAGATTTTGCCTTATCCCAACCAATGCCTTTTCTTTGCGGGTTTTGTTGCGGTCATGATTTTTTATATCTTGTTTTCGGCAAAAAAAGATTCCTTTTCCGAGCGTGATATAATTTTTATTATTTTTGCATTAGGTTTTGTTTTCCGCCTTGTTTACGGAATCTCGACCGATTTTTACGTGCGTCAGCATGATCTTGACGTGAATTATCCGTCGGGACATTATGCATATATAAAACGTTTTTATTTCGGCGAAGGGCTTCCCGAAGTAAATACCGAAAATTCATGGCAATTTTATCAACCGCCGGCATGGCATTTTCTTTGTGCGGTTTTTTTGAGGATCCAGACTTTTTTAAAGATTCCGATCAAAAATGCGTTTGAAAATCTTCAAATGATCTCGCTTTTCTGTTCAAGCGCAATGATGTTTCTTTCATACAGACTTTTCAAAATGTTCGGTTTGAAAGATGTACCTCTTTGTATTGCCTGTTCGATCGTCGCTTTTCACCCGACGTTTATCATTCTTTCCGCAAGCATAAACAACGACATTCTTTCGATAACTCTTTCGCTCGTTTCGGTTATTCTTGCTCTTAAATGGTATCGCGAACCGAAATTGAAGACCATCGTTATTCTTGCGCTTTCAATCGGAATTTCAATGGCCGTCAAAATTTCGGCAGGTCTTGTTTCGGTTGGAATTGCAACGCTTTTCGCGATAAGACTTTTCGGAAAAAAACATAAAAACAAATTAAATCTTGTCGGTCAGTTTTCGCTTTTCGGAGTTATCTGCGTTCCGATCGCGCTCTGGTGGCAGATAAGAAATCTGATCCTTTTTAACGTGCCGATAACTTATGTCCCGAAACTTTCGGAAATGAGCAATCAATATATCGGTTTCCGAACGGTTTCCGAACGTCTTTTTGATTTTTCATCGCTTTCCGAAAGCGTTTATCCTTTGCGCGTTTTGAGTTCGCAAACTTTTGAATATTTTGAATATAACATTCCGCTCGGTGCATTAAAAACTTCGGTTTTCGGGGAATACTATCTCGGTCAGAATTCAAAATTCACGTTGATCTTCGCAAATATTCTGTTTTGGACGGCTTTCGTTATCGCCGTTTTGGCAATTATCGGCGCGGTTTTGATGATTTTCCGCGCATTTAAAGATAAAAAATGTGAAAATTTTTTACCGAGCGAACTTATTTTCACCTTGATCTGCATATTTACGATCGTTGTTTCTTATCTGAAATTTTGCTTTGATTATGCCCATTTTTGCACTATGGACTTTCGCTATATAACCCTTTGCATAGTTTTCGGTGCTCTATATCTTGGGCTTTTATTGAATGACGTTTCAAAAAACAACAAAATGTTCGGTAAAGTGATGCTTTATGCAAGCGGAATAAACGTTTTTATGTTCATTTTGTCGTCGGTCGTAATTTACGGAACAATCGCCTAAAAATGCTTGCAATTCAATAATTTTTTAAAAGAAAAAACACTTGACAAATTGCGATTTTTTGGTATATAATAGCATTTGCCTTGCTTTGCGGTTTCACGGGCCGTAAAGAAAAGTTATTTTTTATGAAAATTTATGGAGGTGTAACACCATGCTTAGAACATATCAACCCAAAAAGAGACACAGAAAAGCAGAACACGGCTTCAGAAAGAGAATGGCTACCGCTAACGGCAGAAAGGTTCTCAAAAGAAGACGTGCAAAGGGCAGAGCAAGACTCAGCTATTAATTTTTAAAAATCACTTATCCGAGGTTTTTGTATGAACAAAACGCGTAGGATACAAACTGTTAAGGAAAACCACCTGTTCGCACGTGCCTATCGCAAGGGCAGGTGCTTTTCCGGCAAGTACGTTGCGCTTTATATTTTAAAAAGCAACGACAAAACTATCAACAAATTAGGAATAACCGTATCGAAAAGCCGCGGAAACGCGGTTAAAAGGAATCGGGCAAAGCGTATCATTCGCGAAGCCTATCGTGTTTTTCATCCGTTTATAAAAGAAGGTCATATTTTCGTCATTGTCGCACGTCAGCCCTGCATTGATGCTCATGTTTCCGTGGTCACGAGCGAGATCGAGGCTTTATTGGTCAAAGCGGCACTTTTATAATCACCCCAAAAATCTTATAAAAACCCAACTTTGTTTTAATTTACAAATTTCTCGATTTTTTCGGATCCCGATGTTTTCAAAAAACGGTTGTTTATTTGAGTTTTTGGTTTTTAGGTAAAATCCAACGGTAAAAAGGCAACAAAAAAGAATATTTTTCTTTTGAAAAACGTCTTTGATTTACGGATCTTTTTAGCTTTTGTTTTTACCTTTAATGATTTTTATGAAAAAAATTTTTATCTCGTTAGTACGGTTTTATCAAAAAAACATTTCTCCGTATAAGCCCCGTTGCTGCCGTTTTACGCCGAGTTGTTCGGCATATGCTATCGAAGCTTTTGAAGTTCACGGCGCGTTCAAAGGGCTTTTCCTTGCGTTATACCGTATTTTGCGTTGTAATCCTTTCAACAAAAATTACGGATATGACCCTGTTCCGGAGAAAAGGATTAAAAGGTGAAATTAAATGTTTGAATTTCTTAACGTACCTTTCTCGTTCTTGATGAAGGGCTGTCTTTTTATTTCAGGCAACAATTATCTTCTCGCCCTTCTTTTCTTTGCACTTGCTGTGCAGATAATTCTTATTCCGCTTGCAATAAAGCAACAAAAATCGCAGATCCAGATGGCTAAAATGAAGCCGAAGGAAATGGCGATCCGCGAAAAATACAGCGGACGTAACGATAAAGCCACTCAGCAAAAAATGAATATCGAAATTCAGGAAATGTATCAGGCAAACAACTACAACCCGTTTTCCGGATGCCTTCCTTTGCTGATTCAGCTTCCTATCATTTTCATTCTTTTCAACATCGTTCGTCAGCCCATAACTTACGGCGCACGCCTTGATCAGAGCTTCCTTGAAAACTATTCCGAACAGGCAGTTGTTTTTTATCAGGAAGAAAGAGAAACTCTCGTCAAAAACGGCGTCAGCGAAGAAGATCAGGTTATCGTTGATATTGATAAATATATCAAATCGCTGGGTGTTGACGATAAAAACAAATTTGATTTTTCCAAGAAAAACAAAAACGAAAACGAACTCGTTCTTTCCCGTTTCATAGTTGACGGCGAAGAAAACCTTCAAGATCTCATTGATCAGGGAAAACTTAAAGACGATGCTCTTGTCAAGAAATACAATAAGATAGTCAAAGCCGAAGACAGAGAACTTCTCCCGAATTATCGCGTCGGCCCGATCAACCTTGTCGAAATGCCGAGCTTGAAAGGCAATTATTGGCTTCTTATCATTCCTTTGCTCGTTTTCCTCACATCTTTCCTTTCAACGAAAATCACCCGTAAATTCTCGGGCAACGCTCAACCCGATGCCAACGGCAACCCGATGGGCGGCGGCTTCTTTATGGAAGTCGGTATGCCTATCATATCTGCGATCTTCACGTTCAGTTTCTCCGCCGCAGTCGGCGTTTATTGGATCTGGCGTTCGCTGATCGGCATGATTCAAACCGTTATTCTTGCAAAGGCAATGCCTATTCCTCAGGTTACCAAGGAACAAATCGCCGAAGCCCGCAAAGAATTGAAAGGCAAGGTCAAGAAAAAGAAGGTCATCACTATCGAAGTTGACGAAGATGACGACAGTTATGATAACATGATCGTCAAAAAGAGCGCGAACAGGAGCGGTGATTCAATCGTGCGTTCTTCGAGCAAGATCGAAATGCTTACCGCCGACGAAGAAATCCCTTCGAAGGCAGAACCCGAGGCAGAATCCGAGGAAGAATCTTCGGAAAACACCGAAAACTGATTATTGAATTATTGAAAGGCAAATAAATTATGTTGAAACAAACCGTCGCAACGGCAAAAACCGTTGAACTTGCTGTTGAATCTGCTTGTGAAACTCTCGGCGTTACCGTTGACGAAGTTGATTTTGAAGTTCTTGAAGAACCCAAAAAGGGAATCCTCGGTATCGGCGCATCCGATGCAAAGGTAAATGTCACTTTAAAGAGAACTCCCGCGATCAAAGCGGTTGAATTTATTGAAAACATCGTCAAGAACATGGGCCTCGACGCAACCGTTGAGATCACCTCCAAAGACGACGAAGGAGTTTGCATCGCAATCAACGGCGACTCTCTTGGCATCCTCATCGGCCGCAGAGGCGATGTTCTCGATTCGCTTCAATATCTCGCAACACTCGCCGCAAACATCGAAAAGAGCGGATTTTACCGCGTTACGGTCGACGTTCAGGGCTATCGCGAAAAACGCGCAGAAACCCTCAGAGGCGTTGCAAAGCGTATGAGCGAAAAGGTTCTTAAATATAAAAGAAGCTTCGCTCTTGAACCGATGAACGCATATGAGCGCCGCATCATTCATTCCGCATGTCAGGAGATCGAAGGCATCACGACCCGTTCGATCGGTGAAGGCGCTGACAGAAAGATCGTCATCTCTCCCGAAAAGAAATAAGAAAAATTTAAAAAATCTCCTCATTTGAGGAGATTTTTTGTTGCATTTTTTCTGCTTTTAAAAACGGTATCGCTGTGAAATGACAAAAAGTTGATGTTGTTGCGAAAAGTGTTGCCGGTTTCCCTGCAAAGTGATCGACAGACTTGATAATTATACTTCACGTTCATTCATTTTTCTCTTTTTCTTGACAGAAAATGACAAAAAGAATATAATATCGTCAAGGGAAATAAAAAAAGGAGTATTGTTATGAAAAAAATTTTGTTGATCCTTTTGGCGCTTGTCATGTGTATATCGTTCTCTTCCTGCTGTTGTGTGAGGCTTTTCACCGATGAAAAAAAAGCAGAATTGAACGATTTTGATATCAACGAAGATGATGAATCAAAAGGCTCGATCATGATCGGAATACCCGATAATTCGGACGAAGATGAGACCTCAAAAGATCCCGAACCCGTCGATCCGTTTGAATCGATCAATGCTCTCATTGACGAGGGCAGATATGAGGAAGCCTATTCCGCGCTTTCGGATATGGGCGGCGAGGAGGCAGAAAAACTTCTTGAAAACTTTGTTTGGCATTATACCGAAGAAGTTTTCAGCGACCACCTTTCTTCGTTCCGTTATGAATACGTTTATAACGAAAACGCATTGCTCACCAATGAACTTTGCTATTATAACTATTATTCCGCACCCGATGAAACCATTTATTATTATGACGAAGACGGCCGCGTTATCAAAGAAGCGTTTATTGCCAACAACGGCGGCGACGACTACAACTATGATTATACCTATGACGAAAAGGGTAATCTGATCAGCGAAGTGCATCAATACCTCGGCACTTATATTGTGATCGAAAACAGCTATAACCCAAAAGGCAACCTTGTTTATAAAACGACAAAGGCTGATTATGACGGTTATTTAAGCAATTACAGTCAAAAATATGTTTACGACAGTCAAAACCGACTTGTCGAAGAAGGCTATGTCGAAAACGGAGTTTACAAAAAATCGACCGTCTATTCTTATGACGAAAGAGGCAACCTTTTAAAAGAGGACTCTCTCGAAAATTTCACTTATGAATACACCTATGATGAAAATAATCGTGTTACAACGATGACTTATAATAATTTTCATTACGGCGAAAACGAAATCACGAAATACACTTATGATGCCGACGGAAAATTGATCAACGAGACCTTCAGCTCTTATTACGAGATCATCACTGTGACCTACAGCTATGATGAATACGGAAATCTTCTTGAAACCGTTCGAAATTCTTCTTCTTACGGATCAAGCGTTACCGAATATAAAAACTACGTTTGCTTTTATATAGAAAAATAAAAACAAAAAGGGCGCAAAAGCGCCCTTTTTTAAATGGTTTTATTGTATATCCTCGCCTATATAGAAGCAAACGTACGTGATATAGTTGGTATGTCCTTCAATGTGGTCTTCTGTAAGCATATTTCCGTAAACGTCATAGGTGTAACGCGCTTCGGAATAATAATAAATGCAATTACAGCCGGGCTCTTCCTCATGGAGATAGCTCAGAAGATTTCCGTTTTCGTCATAGGTATAAACAAAAGGACATTTCGTCTTGCCCGAAAACGTAGATTGCTCTTTTATTAAAACACCGTTTTCGTCGTAATAATATTTTATCGAATCGCCGTCCGGATAAAGCTCTTCGATTAAATTGCCTTGCGAATCATAGCTCAGGCTATAAAGCTCTGTGTAAATGGCTTTCCACAATTTTCCGACCCTGATCAAACGGTTTTGATCGTCATAGCTATATAAGGTTTTTGTGTTGTCGGTGACGTTTTCACCGTCTTCATAACGCGTTTCTATCGACAAGTCACCGTTTTCGTTATAGTCATATTCGATCCTATAGCTTTCAGAAGGCCTTGAAACTCGTTCTTCTTCAAGTCTTCCCTCTTCGTCGTAGGTATAATAGATAACTTCGGTATAATCGCCTTCGTTATATTCCTCTTTGACCAAATTGCCTTTTTCGTCGTAGGTATATGTATATTGCCCTACAGACATAGTTTCCATATAATATGTTTTTGCCTCGGTACAGCGCCAAACGAAATTTTCAAGACGCTTTGCGGCTTCTTCATCTTCCTTTGCGGCAAAAAGAATAGCATATGCCTCGGCATATTTTCCTTCTTTTATCAAAGCGGTCGCATCGGCATAAGGGTCAACGGGTTCGGGCACTTGCGAGACATCTTCTTCTTTCACTTGCGAGCCATCTTCCTCTTTTGAGGTGTCGGGCACGATTCCGATAATTCCCGAGTGCTTGGAAGTCTCGTTTTCTTCCTCGTTATTTTGAATTTCCGACGGCTTCTCCTTTGCCGTGAAAATGCTCGTGCAACAGCAAGAACACATCGAAACGCACATCATTAAAGCCAAAACGGCAAGAAATATCTTTTTCATGATCATACTCCTTTTTGTTTCCTGCCATCATTATATTTGATTTGTCGTTTTCTGTCAAGAAAAAGCGGGTTTTCATTGAGAGCGAAACAAAAATGGCTTGGCAGAACAGATGCGGAATGAAAGAACAGAACCCGAAGCTGTAGAGATCTACTGCGAGAGGTTTTGTTTTTTTGATAAAAAGCATAAAGAAAAGGCATCATACGATGCCTTTCCTAAATACAATTAAAATTCATATTTTTCAAGGACATGCGCCTTGAAAAATATACCTACAATGTCCGCAACCTTGGACAAGCCCGAAGGGCGCGCACAAGGTTGGCGCGAGCGCACGGACATTAAATCCAATGAAAACGGCAATCGTTTTCATTGAGAGCGAAGCGATTTAAAGAGCCGCGTTGATGATGGTTGCAAAATCGGGAGCTTTGAGCGAAGCGCCGCCGATAAGACCGCCGTCGACGTTTTCCTTGGAAAGAAGTTCGTCGCAGTTCTTTGCGTTCATCGAGCCGCCGTATTGGATCGTGGTAGCCTTTGCAACACAATCGCTGTAAAGACCTGCAACGACGTTACGGATAATGCCGCAAACTTCGTCAGCCTGATCGGAGGTGGCGGTTTTGCCTGTGCCGATAGCCCAAACGGGTTCATAAGCGATGATGATGTTGCTCATCTGTTCAGCGGTGACGCCCATGAGAGCGATCTTGGTCTGCATAGCAACGATCTCGCCGGTGATGCCCTGTTCGCGTTCTTCAAGAAGTTCGCCGACACAGAGGATAACTTTGAGACCTGCTTCGAGAGCCGCGAGAACACGTTTGTTAACGGTAACGTCGGTTTCGCCGAAATATTGTCTGCGTTCGCTGTGACCGATGATAACATATTTAACGCCGCAAGCAACGAGCATATCAGCGGAAATTTCGCCGGTGTAAGCACCGCTCTTTTCCCAATGGCAGTTTTCAGCGCCGATCTCGATGGGGCTGCCTGCCGCAGCTTTTACAGCCGCGTCAATATCAACGTAAGGTACGCATGCGATGATGCCGCAACCGGAGGTATCTTTGCCGTTGAGTTCTGCCTTGATTGCTTCAATAAGCTCAACCGCTTCCGCAGGAGTTTTGTTCATCTTCCAGTTGCCTGCAATAATAGCTTTTCTGAATTCCTTGTTCATGATTTATTAACCCTCTTGAAATATTTTGTTAAATTTTATTTTCCGAAGGAAATTTTCCTTTGAAAATTTTTCGGCAAGAAAATTTTATTTGTCGGTCATTGCGGCAATACCGGGAAGTTCCTTGCCTTCGAGGTATTCGAGCGAAGCGCCGCCGCCGGTGGAGATGTGGCTCATCTTGTCACCGAAGCCGAGCGAGTTAACAGCAGCCGCAGAGTCGCCGCCGCCGATGATGGTGGTAGCATCGGTTTCAGCAAGCGCTTTGGCAACTGCGATAGTGCCTTCTGCGAGGATCGGGTTTTCGAAAACGCCCATAGGTCCGTTCCAAACGACCGTCTTTGCGCTCTTCACTTTGTTTGCAAAGAGTTCGCGGGTCTTGGGACCGATGTCAAGGCTCTGCATGTCAGCAGGGATTTCGTCAGCCGAAACGGTTGCGATTTCGATAGGAGCGTCAATGGGGTTGGGGAAGTCCTTGGTGATAACGCAGTCAACGGGGAGAAGAATTTCAACGCCCTTTGCCTTTGCGCGTTCAAGCATTTCCTTGCAGTAATCGAGCTTTTCGTCGTCAACGAGCGAAGTGCCGATTTCTTTGCCCTGAGCTTTGAGGAAGGTGTAAGACATGCCGCCGCCGATGATGAGAGCGTCAGCTTTGTCAAGAAGGTTTTCGATAACAGCGAGTTTGTCGGCAACCTTTGCACCGCCGAGAATGGTGACGAAAGGTCTGACGGGGTTGTTGACAGCATCGCCGAGATATTTGATTTCCTTAGCCATAAGGAAGCCGTTAGCGGATTCTTCAACGAAGGATGCAACGCCGACGGTAGAGCAGTGTGCTCTGTGAGCCGCGCCGAAAGCGTCGTTTACGAAAATTTCGCAGAGAGATGCGAGTTCTTTGGAGAATGCTTCGCCGTTCTTGGTTTCTTCGGGGCGGTAACGAGTGTTCTGAAGAAGAACTACATCGCCGTTTTCCATTGCGGCAACAGCATTTTTGGCGTTTTCGCCGACAACGCAGTCGTCTGCTGCAAAGACAACGTCGATACCGAGTTTTTCGGAAAGACGTGCAGCAACGGGAGCGAGCGAAAACTCGGGCTTGGGTTCACCCTTCGGCTTGCCGAGGTGGGAGCAGAGGATAACCTTCGCGCCCTGATCGAGAAGATATTCAATGGTGGGAAGCGCGGCAACAATGCGGTTTTCGTCGGTGATAACGCCGTTCTTCAAAGGAACGTTGAAATCGCAACGGACAAGAACCTTTTTGCCTCTGACGATAAGGTCTTCAACGGACTTTTTTGCGTTCATTTTTGTTTCTCCTGATTTTATATAAATTTTAAATTACGCACAAAATTTACCAACTGATATTATATAACAAATCGTCTTATAAATCAAGTGGTTTAGGTAATTTTGGAAGTATAATTACGGAACGAATCCATCGCGCGTTCGATAGAACTGTTTATTGCGGAACCAACATCGATATAATCGACGATAACGTCGGTCGTACAACGGCGGATCTCGCTTATCTGACTGCCGAAAACCGTTGCAAAATCAAAGGTCGCGCTTTCGATTATGGTCTTGAACATCATCGCTTCGGAATTGTCAAAGAGCAGAGTCCCGATGACATTGTTCAGATAAGCGTCATGCACCGTCATTCTGCCTGCGGCGCAGGTGGCTGAAATGACCGCCGAAACATAAAGCTTGTGATCCTTGTCGGATTTTCCGATCGTCACCGGGACCGAAATGACGCGCGCGTCGTTCGCGACGAGACAATGATATTCCTTCTGGTCTTCGTTGTATTTCGGCATCGGCACAACGCCGAACTCGCTCCCTTTTGCGGTTCCGTCACGGAGTGCATAGATATAATCGAGTTTGTTCACGAAAAAGGCAAGACGCCCTTTTTCAAACGCGGCGGCGGCTGCGTTTCCGTCGAACGGGAGTTTGGCTTTCGAGTTGTTGCTTTTATCCAAAACGCCTGCAATTTCAACGATTTCCTTGGTTGTGAGCGAAAGCGTCACTTCGTTTTTATAGGTATTGTCAACGAGCTTTTTCCCGCAGGAAGTCCACATTACGAGCGGATTTGTGCCTTCGCCGTAATATGCGGCGAACCCGAAAACGTCGCTTTCGAGATTGGCACTGCCTTTGTTAATGACCTCGCTCGCGGCTTTGCGATAGGCCTCGTTGTATTTATCCCATGTCCATTTTCCTTGCATAACAAGGCTTTCGGGGTTTTCACAACCCTTTTCTTCGAGCAGATCGCGGTTGAAAAACAGCGCATAGGTATCTTCATAATAAAGCGTTGTCGGATCGGGGAGAAGATAAAGAGTGCTGTTCGTCGCCAAAGCCTTTGCATTTTGCTCGTCGAAATAGGCATTTTCGACGTTAAACTGCGGAAGTTTGTTCATGTCACAAAGCAGGCCTGCTTTGTAAAGCTTAACGGTATCTTTCGCCGAAATCGAAATCATATCGCAATAATAACTTCCGCTTTGCTCGGCGGCCGATAACTCTTTCGCGATAGTGTTGTAATTTTTTGTCTTGACTTCGATCACTGCGCCGTATTTTTGACGCAAAAAGGAATTTCTTTCCTCTATCGCCGTGTTTATTGCGCCGGGCGAGTTTTCATCCTGATAATAAGCCTTTTCTTCGTTGGTGATTATCAAAAACGGTTGCTCTTCAACAATTTCGCCTTCGGGAACGATGTTGGGCAGATCTTCCCTCAGTTTGTCATAAAAACTTTCTGACGTTTCTCCCGACACTTGCGAACTTTCTGACGGATATTCAACATTTTCACAGCCCACCGCGCACATGACGAGCATGATCACGGCAAAAAGCGCGGCCAAACGTTTTTTCAAATGGGTTCCTTCTTTCTTGAATCGGTTGTTTCACGTGAAACAACCTTTTGTTTTTTTGTCTGAATGTTTCACGTGAAACATCAATCTTCGATAGGTTTGACGACCGTCGCCTCGGAATCTGTGCCGAGAGCAACGATTTCAAACTTGTAAGGCTTTGCGGCGTCAAAGTCAAAGCCGGCTGAATATTGCGAGGGGACAACCGCCGTCACGCCGCAATCGAGAATGACCGGAACCGAGCCGCTTTCGTCTTTCAAAAGGGGAAATCCGACAAATTCGGTTTCGCCGCTGTGTTCGATATATTCAAGCGCGGCGAGATTTGCATAAAGCCGTTTTGTTTCGAAAATGAATTTTGCGGTTCTGTTTGCGGCATCGGCGGCTTCTTTAACGACCTTGCGATGGCGGTTGAGGTTGATATTGCCGACTTTCCCCGATGCGGCGATACTTGTTTTGAGTATTCTTTGGGCAATAAGGTCGCCGTATTGCGAAACAGGGTGAACAAAAGAGATGATCTTGTCGCTTCCGCAAAGCGAACTCATCACGGGTTGGTCGGAAAAACGCGGACAGGGCAGGCTTGCCGAAAGAACGTCGCAAACAAAACTGTAATAAGGAGAGCCCTTTGCTTTGTCGGCGATATCTGCGGTTCTTGCGGCAGGAGAGTTGTCTTTGTTTGTTTCTCCGACGAGTTTGCCGAGATAATCAAGCGTTTCTTCGGGCACAGGGTATGTGCCGAGGAAAAGGCAGGGTAATTTGTTGTTATACATATAATTGCCGATCGCATCGGAGAAGAAATAACCGATCTCGCGAACCATTGCACGTGTGTCGGGTTCGCTTTCGCGGCGAAAGGCGATAACTTTGCCGTTTTCGTTCCGTTCATAAACACGGCGGAACACACCGCAGTCAAGACCGCCCCTTTCTCTGCGGACGTTGCAGAGCAAAGCGGCGAGCTCATACATATCGGCAAGAGTGTTGAACAGCGCGCCGTATTTGCTTCTGAGATGGAAGACCGACGATGCGTCACTCGCGAATATCAATTCGTCAACTTCTTTATATACACAGCATTGCGCAACGCGCACAACGCTTTCTTCGCAATCGACCGAAAGAAGTTCGCCTTTGTCGCTAATGTCCAATAAAACGGACACACAAAGCCTGTCCTTGCCGACCGAAAGGTCACAGATGTCTTTGGACAGCTTTTCGGGGAGCATATCCGCGTTGACGAAGCCGTTGCGTACCGTTGCAAGGCGGCGGGCGGCTTCGATGTCAAGCGGAGATCCCTCGCAGACATATTCGCAAACGTCGGTAACATGAATGCCGAGTTGCCAGCCCGAGCCGTTGCGATAGAGCGAAAACGCGCTTTCTGTAAGGCTGTCGGGGGTTTCCGCAAACGAGAATACCGTTTTTCCGCGGAGGTCGAGCCTGCGCGCCAACAAAGCGGACGGTTTTAGTTTTGCCGCCGCGTTTGCTTGGTCAAGCGCGTTTTTTGAAAACGGGCTTAAAATAATTTGTTCTGTAACGTTGTTGCCGTTCATTGGAGTTTCCTCCTATTAGTTATATATTATCATTATAATTTTACCTTATACAAAAAGCGATGTCAAGAGATTTTCTTTAATGAATGGCAGATATTCTCATCTGTAAATCTTCTTTGAGCTTTCGCTTTTGGTTTTTGCTCTTTGCATCAAAAAATCCCCTCGTTTGAGGGGATTTACTTTATTCAAAATATCTGTATTTTTTGCCGTTCGGGAGGGTGATAACGCGTTCGTTTTCGCTTTCGCCGCCAAGAATAAAACCTTCTTCGCAAGCGTTGCGGACGACCGTTGCGGCTTTGCCGCTGATCGCGCGTTCAATATCATTGCAAACCGCGGCTGCGGTGGGAAGACTGCCCGCGCCCTGACCGTAAAAAACAACTTCGCCAACCGCGCTGCCGGTCACGCTGACGGCGTTAAATGCTTCGCGGATAGCATGGAAAAGGCTTGAATTTCCGACAAGATGCGGCGCAACGATAATCTTCGCGTTGTTCTCGCCGACCTTTTCGGCAACCGCAACGAGACGGATGACGCAACCGAGTTGTTCGGCAAGACGGATATCTTCGCTCGTTACGTTTTCGATACCTTCGATGTAAGGGATCGAGCCGTAAGGGATATATCTGTTAAAAGCGATGCCCGCGAGAATCGCGATCTTTCGAGCCGAGTCAAGACCTGCGATATCGGCATGAGGGTCGGCTTCGGCATAACCGAGTTCCTGAGCCGATTTCAATGCTTCTTCGAGCGATTTGCCTTCACTTTGCATGTGGGTGAGGATATAATTCGTCGTGCCGTTGAGAATGCCTGCAACGCGGGTGATATCGTCGCCCATGAAACAGCTGTTGAGCGGCGCGATGATCGGAATACCGCCGCCGACGCTCGCTTCGTAAAGATAAACGACACCGTTCTCTGCGGCGACCGCTTCGAGTTCGCTGCCGAACCTGTCAACGACCGCTTTGTTTGAGGTAACGACGTTCTTTCCCGCTTTGAGCGCGGCAAGACTGTATTTATAAGCAACGCCTTCTCCGCCCATCGTTTCGACAACAACGCTAACGCTTTCGTCGTTCAGGACTTTGTCGAAATCTGTCGTAACTCTGTCACCGAGCGGATGCTCGGGAAATTCGCGGAGATCAATGATATATTTGATATTTACATCGCACAACGGCTTCTTGCCGCAACGGTTTATGACCTCATAAACACCGCCGCCGACCGTGCCGAAGCCGAGAACAGCAATATTGACCATAACGATTCTACTCCATTTTATGTTATCCTGCTTATTTTATCATAAATACAGTTGTTTTTCAAGTACCAAAACAAAGAAAAAATCTGTGATAACGCTTGATTTATTTCTGTTGTTGGTGTAAAATATTAAATTGATATATTATCTGTAAAGGAAGACGAATTTGAAGCACATTTCGGTTGACAAGATACCCGATTCGGTGTCGTTATATTTTGCAAACGAAGGCATCACGCAGGACGAGGTGCTTGTTTCTCTGCGCACTGATATGCTTTCCGACGGCAACCTTGGCGACGGATTTGTTTTCGTCTGCGCCGATAAAGTTGCCGTTGCCGAAGGAGTGATGGTTTTCACTTCGGTCCCCGGCGGTGCTTTCGGCGAAAAACGTCGTTTGGAAGAGTTCAGAGTTTCGCGTTTCGAAACCTTTGATATCGGCAAACTTGACGAGCCGAAAGCCGAACAACTGATTTCCACCGGCAGAGTCGTTGCCTCTTACGACGGCGAACAAACGCTTATTTTCAACTTCACTTCCGCTCACAAACACGGAGCCGCCGTTTTCTGCCGCGCGGTCAACGACCTTAAAAAGAACGGCGAGATCAAACTTGAAGAATATTCGGGCGAGGATTACAAAAAACACGTCTGCCCGAGATGCGGCAAGCGCTATCCCGAAAAGGAACTTAAAATCTGTCCGAACTGTATGGACAGTGCGCGCCTTTTCAAACGCCTTTCAACGCTCTTTTTCCGTTATAAACGCTCGATGTTCATGGTTATCCTTGCGTTCGGCATGATCGCCGCGCTCGGAGTTGTAACGCCTTATATCTCCAATGAACTTCTTTATGACGATGTGCTTAACAACGTCGATTCAACGGCGATCGACGTTTTGAAGATAGTTCTTCTTATCGTCGCAGTGAGGTTGCTCTCGCTTGTGATAAACCTCATTTCGGGCGCGATAAGCTCCACCGTTGCGGCAAATGTGTCATATGACCTCAAAAAGATGATCTTCAACACGATCAGCGACCTTTCGCTCGGCTTTTTCACCAACCGTCAGACGGGCGGTCTTATGACGCAGGTAAATAACGACAGCATGACGCTTTATTGGTTCTTCTGCGACGGTTTTCCTTTCCTTGTGCTGAACATGCTCCAACTTGTGGTTATTGTTTGCGTTATGTTCTCGCAGAACCTTGTGCTTGCTCTTTACACTTTTATAACAATACCCGTTTTCTTCCTTTCGTTCAAGGTTATATATAACAACTTCGGAAAACTCCATGCTAAATATTATTCAAAAGGCAGATCGTTCAATTCGCTCGTTTCCGACGTTTTGAACGGTATGCGCGTTGTAAAATCCTTCTCTCGCGAGGAAGAGGAGATGCGACGGTTCGACGCGCGCAGCCGTGCTTCCGCCGATACTTTGCTCGAAATGGGCACTTTCGGCGCAAAGGTCTTCCCATATCTTCATTACCTTATCCGTATCGGCTCCTATGTTGTTTGGGGCGTCGGCGGTTGGCAGGTCATGAATGCGACGGGCGATATGAGTTACGGCAGACTTATGGCGTTCATAGGTTATTTTTCCTTGATCTACGGCCCTATCGAACAGCTCGCTGACGTTTCAAACTGGTGGAGTGAGGCATCGAACGCGATCCAGCGTCTTTTCGAGATCCGTGATGCTCAACCCGATGTGCGCGAGTCCGAGACCCCGATCGTTCCGAAGGAATGCAAAGGCGAAGTTGAGTTCCGCGACGTTGCGTTTTCTTATGTTGAAAACCGAAAGGTTATCGATGGCGTCAGTTTTGATATCCCGGCCGGGACAACGCTCGGCATCGTCGGTCAGACGGGCGCGGGAAAGAGTACTCTCGCGAACCTTCTGACAAGGCTTTATGACGTCAAAGAGGGCGCGGTTCTCATTGACGGAGTCAACATCAAAGACCTCCCGTTTTCCTATCTGCGCGAGAATATCGCGATCGTTTCACAGGAAACATATCTTTTCCGAGGGAGCATTCTCGAAAATATCCGCTATGCCCGTCCCGATGCAACGAGGGAAGAGGTCATTATTGCGGCGAAGACTGCATCGGCTCACGATTTTATCGTTAAATATCCCGATGGATATAACACCGAGATCGGGTTCGGGAAAAAAGAACTTTCGGGCGGTGAAAAACAAAGGATCTCTATCGCAAGAGCGTTGCTGCGCGATCCTAAAATTCTCATTCTTGACGAGGCAACCGCCGCGATGGATACCCAGACCGAGCGAAATATTCAAGCCGCGCTCGACCGGTTGACAAAGAACCGCACGACGGTCATCATCGCTCACCGTCTTTCGACGCTGCGCGATGCCGATAAACTCATCGCTATCGAAAACGGACGTGTTGCCGAAAGCGGAACGGCGAACGAACTTTTAAAAGAAAAAGGCGTTTATTACAAACTTTATAAACTTCAAGCCGAAGCATTGAAAACCGTCGGTATCGGCGAATAAAACGCGTTCGGTTTTAACGGATTTAATTTGTATTTTTCAGAGGTCAACATGAACGACAATTTTCTTGATCTTGCGGAGGTCATCTATCTGACCGCCGAAAACACGCGTTTTTACGTTACGAAAAACGGATTTCCCGCGATGGAAGCGGTGATCCCCAAAATTTCCGACGATCTTGAAGAAAACAAGGACAAGACCCCCGTCAAGCAGGATCTCGGCAGAGTTTTCTTCCATCGTTGCTTCCCGTTTGAGACCCCCGATGAATATATCTCGGTGCTCAGTAAAGACGGCCGCGAATACGGAATGATCTTAAAGCTTTCCGAAATGCCCGACGAGGCTCAAAAGATAATCCGCGCCGAACTTGACAGAAAATATCTCTGTCCGACGGTGGAAAAGATCTTTTCGCTCAAAGAAAAACTCGATTATTCTTTCTGGGAAGTCATGACGGATAAAGGCAAAATGTCCTTTTCGATGCACGATACCTATCGCAACATCGCGCGCGTCGGCAACGGAATGTTGATTCTGACCGACGTTGACGGCAACCGTTTTCGTATTGACGACGTCTCGAAACTCGACAGAAAGAGTTTCAAAAAGATAGAACTTTATTTGTAATAAAATCAGGTCCGTTGAAAATTTCAAAATTCAACAGACTTCCGCTCTTCGTTTTTAACTTCAAAAAACATCGCCATTCGGAGAAACATGAAGATTTTCAAAAAAAAGCAAAAACCTTCTCCTTTTGCGCCCGTGATCGAGGCGCTCAAAAAAGAGTTGGGAACCGACCAAAAACCTTATACGTTCAATTACGACCTTTCGTTCGAAAACGGGAAGGCCTTTGGTGTTTGCGCTCTTTTTGAAGGAAAACTTTATTTCCGCGAAAAAGACAAAGACGAAACGAGAATCCTTCCGCTTTCTGAACTCGGAGAAATAAGATTTGTCGAAAACTGGGGTTGTGTTTCGCTTGAAAGCTCCAACGAAGACGGCGATTTTGAACTCTGCCGTGCCGAGATGCACCTTGCTCCGATCTTCCGAGCCGCCGCACAAAAACTCGAAGCCGAACGAAAAGGGGAGACCATTCCCGATCCCGAAGTTCCGAAATGTAAAAAATGCGGAAAACCTTTCCGGCGCGGAATGACGACCTGCGTCAAATGCACCGACAAGAAAAAACTTTTCGCAAGGCTTATTCCTTACATGAAACCGCATCTTAAAACCCTTATTCTTGCGGGTTTGTGCCTTGTTTCGGTTTCGGTCATCAGCCTTGTTTTGCCGATACTCAACAAACATATCATCAACGATTTTATCAACGCCTCGCCGATTCCCGAGGATAAAAGCGGTTTTATCTGGCTTGTCATCGGAATGGCGGTTCTGGGCTTGCTTTCGGCGGTTTTCGTTATGGCAAGGCGTTTGCTTATTGCAGGTGCATCGAGAGATATCTCGATCCGCATGCGTGAGGAGGTCTATCGGAAAATTCAGGAACTTTCGCTTTCGGGGCTCAACCGGAGAAGCGCGGGTGAACTTATCCAGCGCGTCGGTGTTGACACGGAGGTGCTTCGCGAATTTATCACATGGCTTGTGCCCAACCTTTTGCAGCAGGCGTTGACGTTGACCTCCATCGCGATCATGCTTTTGGTTATGAACTGGAAGTTGACTATCCTTGTAATAATTCCCATTCCTTTGCTTGTTGTTATGTTCAGGTTTTTGAACCGATTCACCCATCGCCTTTATCGCCGCCAATGGCAAATGGAAAGCGATGCGGGGTCGCTCATGCATGACGTTTTTTCGGGAATGCGTGTGGTTAAGACCTACGGAACGGAAAAGCGCGAGGAAGCGAAATTTGATAAAGCCGCAAAGCGTATTGCGGACATAAGCAAAAAGAACGAGCTTACCTGGAATATGATAATGCCCTTTGCTTCGTTCCTGCTGAGCATCGGTGAGTTTGCCGTGCTTTATTTCCTCGGACGCGAACTTATCGGCGAACCGTCGTTTATCACCTCGGGCACGGCAAATTATCAACTCGGTGATATGATGCAGTTCGTCAGTTACGTCGGATTGATGTATGAACCGATACGCTGGATGTCGTCGATTCCGCGCCGTATCGCAAGAGCAACGACTTCGCTCGCAAAAATCGTTGAACTTCTTGACGAAAAATGCGAAATGGAACTGGCCGGCGAGGTTCTCGATGAGGTTCACGGCGATATCGAGTTCAAAAACGTAAGTTTCGGTTATAACGATGCCGAATATGTTCTTAAAAACATCGATTTGAAGATAAATCACGGCGAAATGGTCGGATTTGTCGGCAGGAGCGGCGTTGGCAAGACGACGGCGGCAAACCTTGCGTTGAGGCTTTATGACGTTTCCGAAGGTATGATAACCGTTGACGGAAAGGACGTTCGCGGTGTTGACCCGAATTCCTATCGCTCGAAAATCGGCGTCGTTTTGCAGGAGACCTTCCTTTTCAACGGCACTATCTATTCAAACATAGCCTATGCAAAAACGGGCGCGACGAGGGAAGAAGTCATTCGCGCCGCGAAACTTGCAAACGCGCATGAGTTCATTATGAAGCAGCCCGACGGATATAACACCTATGTCGGTGACAAAGGCCACACCCTTTCGGGCGGCGAACGCCAGAGGATCGCTATCGCACGTGCGATCTTGCGTAATCCGCGCATTTTGATCCTTGACGAGGCAACCAGTTCGCTCGATACCGAAACCGAAAAGCAGATTCAGGAAGCGATCGCGCTTCTTTCGGGAGGACGGACAACGATCGCCATCGCCCACAGACTTTCGACCCTTCGCAACGCGACGAAGATCGCCGTTTTTGAAAAGGGTTCGATCGAAGAAGTCGGCACGCATGACGAATTGATGCGCAACGAGGGCAGATATTACCGCCTTGTTATGGCTCAACGCCAGGTCAATAAGTTGAAGAAATAAAAAACATCACATAAATTCAGGAGAGTATTTTATGAAGAACACCGAAAAAACAATGGACAAGCTCGTTGCGCTTTGCAAGGGCAGAGGCTTCATTTTCGCAGGCAGCGAAATCTATGGCGGCCTTGCAAACACTTGGGACTACGGCCCTCTCGGCGCAGAACTCAAAAATAACATCAAACGCGCTTGGTGGAAAAAATTTGTTCAGGAAAATCCTTATAACGTCGGTCTTGACGCAGCGATCCTCATGAACCCTCAGACATGGGTCGCTTCGGGACATCTCGGCGGATTTTCCGATCCGCTTATGGACTGCCGCGAATGTAAGGAACGCTTCCGCGCGGACAAACTTATCGAAGATTGGTGTGCCGAAAACGGTTACACTCTCGAAAAGCCGATCGACGCTTTCTCTCAGGCAGAAATGAAAGAGTTTGTCGAGGAGCATAACATCAAATGCCCGACCTGCGGCAAGCACAATTTTACCGATATCCGTCAATTCAACCTTATGTTCAAGACCTTCCAGGGTGTTACCGAGGATGCGAAAAACACAGTTTATCTCCGTCCCGAAACCGCTCAGGGTATTTTCGTTAACTTTGCGAACGTTCAGAGAACGACCCGCAAAAAACTCCCCTTCGGTATCGGTCAGATCGGCAAGAGCTTCCGTAACGAGATCACTCCCGGCAACTTCATTTTCCGTGTTCGCGAGTTCGAACAGATGGAACTTGAATTTTTCTGCCAACCCGGCACCGACCTTGAATGGTTTGAATATTGGCGCGGATTTTGCCGCGATTGGTTGTTATCGCTCGGCATAAAAGAAGAAAATCTCCGTCTCCGTGACCATGATCCCGAAGAGCTTTGCTTCTATTCCAAAGCCACGACCGACTTTGAGTTCCTCTTCCCGTTCGGCTGGGGCGAGCTTTGGGGCGTTGCCGACAGAACCGATTATGACCTCACTCAGCATCAGAACACCTCGGGCAACGATCTGACCTATTTCGATCAGGAAAAGAACGAAAGATATATTCCTTACGTCATCGAGCCCTCGCTCGGCGTTGAACGCTCGGTCCTTGCCTTCCTCGTTGATGCTTATGACGAAGAAAACATCGGCAAAGACGGAAACGAAGATATCCGCACGGTTCTCCGCTTCCACCCCGCGCTTGCACCCTTCAAGGCAGCTGTTTTGCCGCTTTCCAAAAAGTTGGGCGACAAAGCGCATGAACTCGCAAACGAACTTTGCAAATATTTCCCCTGTGATTATGACGAATCCGGCTCGATCGGCAAACGTTACCGCCGCGAGGACGAGATCGGCACACCGTTCTGTATCACCTATGACTTCGATTCGCTCGAAGATAACTGCGTAACTATCCGCGACCGCGATACTATGGAACAGATAAGAATGCCGATTTCCGAAGTTCGCGCATATATCGAGGAAAAGATCAGATTTTAATCGTAACCGCGGAGCTCGTGATCTGCTCCCCTGCGGTGCATAAATTAAGGAAGTACAAATATGGAAAAAATAAATGTACTTGAAGCTATCAGCGAGCGGCTGAACCATTGCTCAAAAGGGCAAAGGAAAATCGGCGAGTATTTGCTTGAAAACTATGCAAATGCGTCATATATGACGGCGGCAAAACTGTCGGAAACGGTCGGCGTTTCGGAATCGACGATCGTTCGATATGCTACCGAACTCGGTTTTGACGGCTATCCCGAACTTCAAGCCGCGCTTAAATATGCCGCGCGCAGCAAACTGACCTCGGTTCAAAGGCTTGAACTCTCCAAAAACCGAGGTGACGACAGCCTTGTGCGCAGTTTCGGTTCTGACATTGAGAGCATAAAAAAGACTCTTGCCCAGACCGATCGTCAGTCGTTCGACGATTTTGTGAACGAACTCATGAATGCGAACCGAATTTATATCGTCGGCGCGAGAAGTTCGGCAAGCCTTGCGATTTTCATGAACTTTTATCTTTCGATTTTGTTCGATAACGTTCAGGTCGTTCATACCGTCATCGGGAGCGAGGCGTTTGACCAGATGTTCCGCGTGAAAAAGGGCGACGTTGTGCTCGGAATCACCTTTCCGAGATATTCAAAACTCACGGTTGACGTGCTTGAATTTTCAAAACGCGCGGGTGCAACGGTGCTCGGCCTGACCGACAGCATTCACAGCCCGATCGTGAAAACCGCCGATATAACGCTCTTTGCCGATAACGAAAGCGACACCTTTGTCGATTCGCTTGCCGCGCCGTTGACGCTCATCAATGCGCTGATTCTCGAAATCGGCAAACGCGACCCCGAACGCACTGCGAACCGTTTCGGAGTTCTTGAACGCATCTGGGCAGAAAACGAAGTTTATGACAATGATTTATGATGTGATCGTCGTCGGAGGCGGTCCTGCGGGACTGTTTTCGGCATATAACGCCGCAGTCAACGGCAAAAACGTGCTTCTTTTGGAGAAGAACGACCGTTGCGGCAAAAAACTTGACATAACCGGCAAGGGCAGATGCAACGTTACGAACATGTGCTCGCGCGAGGAGTTTTTGCAAAACGTTATCGCGAACCCGCGATTTCTTATGAGCGCGATTTCGCGATTTTCGCCCGAAGATACTGTTGCCTTTTTTAAAAACGAGGGTGTTCCGACCAAGGTCGAGCGCGGCAACCGCGTTTTTCCTCAAAGCGACAGAGCGCATGATATCACAAACGCGCTTGTTTCCGTTTGTGAACGAGAGGGCGTTGTTATCAAACGCAAAAACGTTACGGCGCTGATGATTTCCGACGGAAAGATAAAAGGCGTCCGTTGCGGAAAAGAAGAAATTTTCGCTTCGTCGGTCATTCTCGCCGCAGGCGGTGCTTCCTATCCGCGCACAGGTTCCGACGGAAGCGGTCACAGACTTGCCGAAAGCGTCGGACATAACGTAACGGCAATAAGACCTTCGCTCGTTCCGCTTGTTTCAAAGGATAAACTCTGCCGTGACTGTATGGGCCTTTCGCTCAAAAACGTCGGCATCTCGTTTTACGGCAGTGATAAAAAACGGCTTTATCAGGAACAGGGCGAGATGATGTTCACCCATTTCGGTGTGACGGGCCCGGTGATTTTGTCGGCATCTTCTTATCTCAAAACCGATTATCCTTATGAGATGTTTATCGATTTAAAACCTGCGCTCGATGAAAAAACGCTTGACAAACGGCTTCTGCGCGATTTTTCGGAAAACGCCAACCGCGAGCTCAAAAACGGATTTTCCGCGCTTTTGCCGAGCAAACTTATCGAACCTTTCGTTAAACTGACGGGCATTCCGCCCGAAACACGTCTCAATTCGCTCACGAAAGAGCAAAGAACGAAAATTCTGACGCTTATGAAGGCGTTGCCGATAAAGATCATCGGCACTCGCCCGATCGATGAAGCGATCGTGACCGGCGGCGGTGTTGATTGCCGCGAGATCGATCCGAAAACGATGCAGTCAAAACTTGTCTCGGGGCTTTATTTTGCCGGTGAAGTTATCGACGTTGATGCCTACACGGGCGGATTCAATCTGCAAATTGCTTTTTCGACGGCTTTTGTCGCAGGAAATTCGGTGTAATATCGAAAAAAGATGAATTTTGTCGAAAGGGAGATTATAATGACTTACAAAAGATTTTTTGTGCTTCTGATAGCATTTATGCTCCTTCTCACGTCATGCGGCGCGCCGAACGCGAGCGACAGCTCCGCGCCGAGCAAAGAAGACGGCAAAACCGAACAAAGCAAAGACGTTTCGGTCGAAACCTCTTTTGATAACGGAAACGGGGAAAGCTCGGATTCGTTGTTTGAAAATTCCGAAGATTCGGAGAAACCCGAAGATTCGGAGATATCGTCCGACGAAGACAGCGACGATCCGTCCGATGTCGGGGACGATCCCGAAAAAGATGACGAAACGGTCGAACCGACCGTTGATCCGAAGCCGAACGGATATAAACCGCTTAATTATGATTTTGTAAAAGCCGTCTGGCTGACTCAGTTTGACCTTTTCTCGGTTTACCGAAACGGAAGCGCGCAGAGAAGCCGAGAGAGTTTCACGGAACTCATGACCACAGTGCTTGATAACCTGAAAAAAGACGGTTATAATACGGTTTTCGTTCAGGTTCGTCCGAATGCCGACTCCTATTATCCGAGCGAGTTCTATCCGATCTCTTATTACGTCAGCGGTGCCTACGGAAGAGAAAACATTTACGATCCTTTTGAGATCGTTGTCGATCTTGCCCATGAACGCGGGTTGTCTGTGCATGCATGGTTGAACCCCATGCGCGCCATGAAAACGAATCAGATCACTTCCGTCCCCGATAAATATTATATCAAACAATGGTATGATGACGAAGAAAAAATGGGAAGATATCTCGTTGAGATCGACGGTCAGCTCTATTTAAATCCTGCCCATGAGGCGGTGCGCAACCTTATTTCCTGCGGCGCCGCCGAAGTCTGCTCGAAATATAACGTTGACGGCGTTCATATTGATGACTATTTCTATCCCACGACAGACAGCTCGTTTGACAGCGTTTCTTATTCCGAATATAAATCAAACGGCGGCACAAAATCGTTGGCGGAGTTTCGTTATGAGAACATCGACCTTATGGTCAGCTCGATGTATTCCGCGATAAAAGCCGTCAACGAAGAGCTTCTTTTCGGTGTCAGCCCCGAGGGAAATATCAACAACACATATAATCATTCCTATACCGACGTTTATAAATGGTGCTCCCAAAGCGGATATCTTGATTATATCTGTCCGCAGATCTATTTCGGGCTTGAACACCAGACTCATGATTTCAAAAAGATCTTCGGGGTCTGGAACGCGATCGTCAAGAACGAAAACATCCGCGTTTTCGTCGGAATGACGCTTGAAAAAGCCGATAAAGGCTTTGATAATTATGCGGGCAGCGGAAAGACCGAATGGGCGGACAACAAGAACATTTTGCAACGTTGTCTTGAATTTTTGAAAACCCAACCGTCTTGCAGCGGTGTTTCGCTGTTCAGTTATCAGTTCATGTATGATGCCTTGACGGGTGTTCCCGATGCCGAAACGAGAACCGAGCGTGATAACATGAAACCCGCGCTGGAAGCTCTCGGAAAATGAACCGAAAAAGAAAAAACAGATAAAACAAAAAAGAAAGGTTCAAAAAACCTTTCTTTTTTTATGTTTTCGCGAACAAAATCGGGAGTTCTTACATAGGCGAACCGTCTTTTGAACGGCGGATTTTGTTGGTCGTGGTTTTAACGAACGGAATATCGCGAATGATTACCGTTGTGACCTGTTTATAGGTCGGGAGCGATGCGAGCACCTTGAAAATGTCGCTTTTGAGTTTTGCTTGGAGTTCGTCACGGTTTGTCTTCTCGAGAACTTCGGGGTCGATAACGCATTGGACCGCAAGCGAATCTTCGGAACCGCTTTCGTCGCGGAGGCCGTAAACGATGTTTTCAAGAACGTAGGGAATGCCGCCGATATAATCTTCGAGTTCCTCGGGATAGATGTTCTTGCCGTTGCCGGTGATGATGAGGTTCTTCTTTCTGCCGGTTATCATAAGGTTGTTTCGGGAGTCGATCCTGCCGTAGTCACCGGTGCGGAAATATCCGTCTTCGGTAAACACTTCTGCGGTCGCTTCCTCGTTATGGTAATAACCGAGCATTACAATATCACCCTTGACGAGAATTTCGCCGTCGCCGTCTTCGTTCGGGTTGTCGATCTTAACGTCGATGCATTCAAGCCACTTGCCGACGGTTTTGGGGTCGTTTTCAAAGTCGTCGTTGACCGAAACGAGCGGCGAACATTCGGTGATGCCGTAACCGTTGGTGACGATGATACCGATGTCATCAAAGAAATCGGCGATCTCGGCGCGGAGAGGTGCCGCACCGCAAACGAGTTTGACAAGGTTTCCGCCGAGCGCTGCGTGAAGCTCTTTAAAGATCACGCGGCGTTTGTCAATGCCGATGGCACGGAGAAAACGCGAAAGCTTGATGGCGATTTTGATGGTTTTGGTCTTGCCCTTTTCTTCAATGCTCGCCTGCATTCTGCGGTAAAGAACTTCGATAAGAGCGGGAACGACGTACATATATTGGGGCTTGTAAAGCGCGAGGTTTTTAACGATGCGCTTCAAACTGTCGTTGATGCAAAGCGTCGCATGGCGGTGGATAGCAACGAGAATGCCGGCAACCGCTTCATAAGAATGGTGATAGGGAAGCACCGAAAGACCGACGTCGCGAATGGTCGCTCTGCGAAGTCCCCAGTAAACGAGCGAAACAAGGTTGTGCTCGGAAAGCATAACGCCCTTTGCAATACCTGTCGTGCCGGAGGTGTAAAGAAGCATCTTTAACGCCTGCATATCGGCGGTCTTCATGTCGGCATAGGTGCGGTCGCCCTCTTCATAAAGTTTTTTGCCGTTTTCGAGCATTTTTCTGAACGAGAGGAACTCGCCTTCATCTTCGTCTCTGTCGAAACATACGAAATATTTAACGTTGGGCAAACTGTCGCGGATCTTCTTGAAGATCTCTTCGCGCTTGCCGTCGCAGAAAACGATATCGTCTTCACCGCCGACAATAACGTTGATAATGTCACTTTCGGGAAGTTCCTTGTCGATCGGGCAGAAAACGCCGTCTCCTTGGAGTGCGGTGAGATAGGTAAGTATCCAGTTGTAACTGTTTTCGGCGATACATGCGATATGACCGCTTGCCATGCCGATGCTGGCAAGGCCTGTGCCGAGCCATGAGGTTTCGTCTTTGAATTCCTTAAAGGTTACTTCGCGAATTCCGGCGCTTGTGCGGTATTTATATGCGATCTTGTCGCCGGCCTCATCAACCGCGATCTGCATCAAATTTTTGATACTGTTCGGACGGGTGAGATTGGGAATATGTTCACCGAGAACGTTTTTTGCCATTGTCTGAATTTCTCCTTATAAACAACGTTTTGTTTTTCTTGAACATTATACATAGTTTTCAAAACCATGTCAATAGATTTTGAAAATTATTTCCTGCGTTTGAAATGCTTTTTCTTCTTGTCTTTGTGTTGACATTTGGCGTTTCAGATGGTATATTTTTGTTTGTAGACTTTAAAAAAGAGGGAATCGAGAATGAATGCAGGCAAAAAATCGCTTTTGAACATTCATCTTCCGCGCTGGGAAGAATTTCCTGCGTTTGAATTATATATTGATCAGGTTATTTCTTTCGTCAGCGAGAGCCTTGCCGAATTTTCTTTCGGCGACGAGCCGATCATCACGGCTTCGATGATAAATAACTATGTTAAAAACGGTGTGCTTCATGCGCCCGTCAAGAAAAAGTATAACCGCGAACATCTCGCGAAACTTGTCGTTATCTGCATTGGGAAACGAATGCTTCCGCTTTCGCACATTTCCGATTCGATCGCGCTTATGACTCGCGTTTTCGAGATTTCCGAGGGTTATGACGTTTTTTGCGACGAGGTAGAATATGAAATAAAAAGCACCGTTGCGTCTGAGGATTTTCCGCCCCGCGCGATTTCGGATGCCGATTCGAGCAGAGTTGCAACAATGCGCACCCTCGCTTCCGCCGTTGCAAAGGTGCTCGTTTTCGATAGGTTTATCGAACAAAGGCGCCGTCTGAGCTTAACGGTCGCCGGAATGATGAAGAACGATAAATGATTTTTAAAGATTTTCCGTTTCGGCGGAAAATCTTCTTTGTTGTAATGCAGTCCGTCCTTTCCTCATGATCCGCGATGAGAAGGAACGGATAACGAAACAGTCGCAGGTCATGTTGAAAAAACCGCCCCTCCAAACAGATTTTTGCCGGGAATGGCATATCTGCCCGAAAATGCTTGCGTTTTCGGAGACCGATTAAAACCCTCCTTTGTAAATTATCAATAAAATCGTTTAAAATCCGTTGATGGCGGCAAAAAACTATTGACAAACCGATTCAAATGCATAGAATAGTTAGTGTGCTAACTGTTAGGAGGCTAATATATTTATGGATAGGAAAGAAACGATCGGGTTCAGGATCAGAACACTGTCGGTCGCGATAAAACGCGCCGTTGACGTTTGCAAATCGCGGAGCGAAAACAAACGTTACACAGGAACTCACGGCTGGGTCATCGGTTATCTTTATGAACACCGCGACCGCGATGTGTTTCAGCGCGACATCGAAAAGCATTTTTCGGTTCGCCGACCGACCATGACGGCGATATTGCAGCTCATGGAAAAGAACGGTCTTGTTGAAAGAGTTCGTTTTGACGGGGACGCAAGGCTTAAAAAAATAAAACTGACGCCCCTTGCTCTTGAAATTAACGAAAAGCATGAAACCGGCATAGAAAATTTTGAAGAATATATTCGCGACGGCATTACCGACGAAGAACTTAAAGTTTTTTTCAGAGTTATGGATAAAATAGGTGAAAATGTCGACCGCGCGGAAAAGGAACTCGCATTCAACCCCAAGGAGGAAACAAATGCTTAAAAAACTCGCAAAAAGCATAAAAGGTTTTTGGAAATCCACCATTCTTTCGCCTTTTCTTATCATGGGCGAAGTTCTTATGGAGGTCATAATCCCGACGCTTCTCGCTTTGCTTATCGATAACGGTATCAACGGCAACAGCGGAAACGGAGATTTCAATTATGTTTTAAAAATGGGCGGCGCAATAGCTGTTTGCTGCCTTATATCGCTGTTGTTCGGTGCGGCGGCGGGACGTTATGCCGCGATCGCATCGACAGGGTTCGCACGTAATTTAAGGCGCGATCTTTTTGAGCGGATCCAGCACTTTTCATTCAAAAACATCGACAGATTTTCATCGTCAAGCCTTGTAACGCGCATGACGACCGACGTTATCCGTCTTCAAGATGCGTTTCATATGATAATCCGCACGGCGGTGAGAAGCCCCGCAATGATAGTTTTCTCGCTCGTCATGGCGTTCCGTATGAATCCGCGCCTTTCGCTCATCTTCCTCGGGGCGGTGCCTGTGCTTGTGTGCGGACTCGGGTTGATAATGAGCAAAGCGCACCCGATCTTCAAAAGAATGTTCAAAAAATATGACAAATTGAACCGTGTTGTTCAGGAAAACCTGCGCGGTATCAGGGTTGTCAAAGCGTTCGTGCGCGAGGACGAGGAGATCAAGAAGTTCAATAACGTCTCCGATGAGATTTCAAACGATTCTATCCGCGCCGAAAAGATACTTTCTTTTAACATGCCTCTCATGCAGATGACGGTTTACACCTGCACGCTCCTCCTCTGTTGGCTCGGTGCAAGAATCATCATACTTTCGGGCGGAAGCGAGATGTCGACGGGCGACCTTACCGCGCTTCTTAATTACACGATGCAGATTTTGATGAGTTTGATGATGCTCTCGATGATTTTCATCACGATCGTCATGTCGCGCGCATCGGCAGAGCGCGTTTGCGAGGTGCTTGATGAAGAAAGCACGATCAGAAACCCCGAAAACCCGAAAACCGATGTTCCCGACGGAAGCATTGAGTTCAGAAACGTTGATTTTTCCTATCACGAGGGCAAATTTGTTCTCAAAAACGTCAATTTCAAAATCGAATCCGGCGAAACGATCGGTATAATCGGCGGCACGGGCAGTTCGAAATCGACTCTTGTTCAGCTTATTCCGCGTCTTTATGACGTTGTCGGAGGAAGCGTTATCGTCGGCAACGAAGACGTCAGGAATTACGACATAAATTCGCTTCGCGATGCCGTTTCGATGGTGTTGCAGAAAAACGTGCTGTTTTCGGGCACTATCAAGGAAAACCTCCGTTGGGGCAACGAAAATGCGACCGATGAAGAAATGCGCGCCGCTTGCATCGCCGCTTGCGCCGATGAATTCATTCAGACCTTCCCCGACGGATATGATACATTCATCGAACAGGGCGGTACAAACGTTTCGGGCGGCCAGAAGCAAAGGCTTTGTATCGCACGCGCGCTGCTCAAAAAACCGAAGATACTTATTATGGACGACTCCACGTCCGCTGTCGACACAAAAACCGATGCGATGCTCCGCGCAACGATGAAGGAACAGATCCCCGGAACGACGAAGCTCATCATCGCGCAAAGGATCTCGTCTGTTCAGGATTGCGACAGGATCATCGTTATCGACAACGGCGAGATAAACGGAATCGGCACACACGACGAGTTGCTTGAAACCAACGTTATCTACCGCGAAGTTTATGAATCACAGATGAAAGGAGATGACAAAGAATGAGCCAGGAAGAACGTCAGGCTCCTCCGATGCGCCCCGCGAGAGGGGTTCATATCCCCGGTCAAAAGGCGGACATGAAAACCGTAAAACGAGTGCTTTCCTACCTTTTGAAATATAAATGGCATCTGTTTTTTGTCGTACTCTGCATCATCGGCAGTGCGCTCGCAGGTGTTTATGGTTCAAAATTTCTCGAAACTCTCGTCGACGGATATATCGAACCGCTTTTGCTCGAAAACAATCCCGACATGTCGGGGCTTCTCCGCGAAATCATCATCGTCGGCGTTGTTTACGTTTTGGGCGCTCTTTGCACCTTCACTTATAACCGTTTGATGGTAACGGTCTCTCAATCGGTGCTTAAAAACATCAGAGATACAATGTTTGCAAAAATGCAAACGCTTCCGATAAAATATTTTGACACCCATTCGTTCGGTGATACGATGAGCCGTTACACCAACGATACCGACACTCTGCGAATGATGATTTCGCAAAGTATACCTCATGTTTTCAGCTCGCTTTGTACCGTCGTTTCGGTTTTCTTTGCGATGCTGTTCACCAACGTCTGGCTCACGATTTTCGTTGTGATCACCGCGCTTCTCATGATGCTCGTGGTGAAGATGATCGGCGGAAAAAGCGGAAGCTTTTTCGTCAAACAGCAGGCATCTGTCGGTAAAGTCAACGGCTTTATCGAGGAGATGATCAACGGCCAAAAGGTCGTTCAGGTCTTCTGCCGCGAGGAAAAGACGAAAGAGGAATTCAACGCGCTGAACGACGAACTTTGCAATAATGCAAAAAGCGCGAATATATTCGCCAACATTTTGGGCCCCGTTATGAATAACCTCAGCCATCTGCAATATATCCTCATCGCAATGCTGGGCGGAATTCTCGTTATCTTCACCGACACCCTCACCGCAGGCGGCGTTATCGCGTTCTTGCAACTTTCAAAAAGCTTCACAAACCCGATAAATCAGGTTTCGCAGCAGATAAACGCGATCGTCATGGCGCTCGCGGGTGCAAAACGTATTTTTGAGCTCATGGACGAAGCTCCCGAGGCCGATGATGGATATGTCACCCTTGTCAATGCAAAATATGACGAGTCGGGCGAGCTTTGTGAAACCGATGAGCGAACCGGCCTTTGGGCGTGGAAACATCCTCATGGCGACGGAACTCTCACATATACCGAACTCAAAGGCGACGTTCGTATGGTCGAGGTTGATTTCGGATACGTTCCCGAAAAAACGGTTCTTCATGACGTCACGCTTTATGCCGAACCGGGCCAGAAAGTCGCTTTTGTCGGCGCAACCGGCGCAGGAAAAACAACGATAACCAACCTTATCAACCGATTTTATGATATTGCCGACGGAAAGATCCGTTATGACGGCATCAATATCAACAAAATCAAAAAGGCAGATCTTCGCCGTTCGCTCGGCATGGTTTTGCAGGATACTCACCTTTTCACCGGCACGGTTATGGAAAATATCCGCTACGGCAGGCTTGATGCGACCGATGAGGAATGTATTGCCGCCGCAAAATTGGCGAACGCCGACGGATTCATCTCGCTTCTGCCCGAGGGGTACAACACTCTTCTTTCGGGCGACGGTTCGGGGCTTTCTCAGGGACAGCGTCAGCTTCTTGCGATTGCGCGCGCGGCGGTTGCCGATCCGCCTGTTATGATTCTCGACGAGGCGACCTCGAGCATCGATACCAGAACCGAGTCGATCGTTCAAAAAGGCATGGACAGCCTGATGCACGGCAGAACCGTTTTCGTTATCGCGCATCGACTTTCAACGGTCCGAAACTCCGATGTTATCATGGTGCTTTCCGACGGCAGAATTATCGAGCGCGGAAACCATGAGAAACTTATCGCCGAAAAAGGTCAGTATTACCGACTTTACACCGGCGCGTTTGAACTTGAATAAAGATAGGCTTTTCCGCATTTTCGCGGAAAAGCCTTCCTTTTTATATTATATATAACAGATATAAAAATTCCGGCATCAAAGGCATGGTTGAAGAAAATGCGAAAAACGCATCGGATACGTTCCTTCTCTGCCCGCCGAAAATGAATAATTTGTAAATAAATCGGGCGTTTTTCGAGATCAACTCACAACAAATTGTGCCTAACCTCCGAAAAAGCCGTAAAAACCGCAAAATATCGTTAAAAGGATCAAAAAACAAGCGGTTTTTGGTTAATTATGTAAAACAAAATCGGCAAATATGCCTTGACAATCAAAAACTATTGTTGTATACTCAATTAGTAAAATTATTTTATTATGCCGAAATATCCCCTTTTGCCAAAAAGGGCGGCTTTATAATAAATTATATCTTACGAAAAAAAGTATCTTACATAAAAGAAGGAGCAAAAAACAGTGAAAAGAACACTTGCTTTAATTCTCACGGTGCTTATGGTGTTGACTCTGATACCTGCATCGTTGCTCAACGTTCTGGCTCGCGGTCCCGGTGTTGCGGCAAACAAAACGCCCAACCAAACGATCCCGAACGCCGAAGGGCAATTTATCCCCGAAACCGTTCTCGTTGATGGTATAATCAACGACACGGCATGGCCTGAGGAAGATTGGAACGATGTCACTTCCGAAACAGGTACATGGGACGTTCAGTATCCTGATGATGCGAACCTCTCCAAAAATTTCAAATATCAGCTCAAAGTTGATTCCTATTATCTTTACGGCGCGGTAGTTATGAACTCGGCGCCTACTGGTGATGTTACTCTTTGGATCAACGACGGAAGTTTGAGCGGTACTTATACCGACAAGTTTGTCATCGATTTTTCTGCCGGAACCGTCAAGCGTTTTGACAGAGACGGCAACGAAATCAATTCGTACTTGGCTCAGTATGGCGTTGAGTATGCTTACGAAACGTTTGAATACAAGTTCGACGATGAAAAAACCCTCGTTGAATTCAGAAGCCACCGTGCCGATTTCAGCACTGCAAAAGAAGCAACTTTCAGTTACTTCATCTCTGCTGAATTCGAAGAAGGCGAATCGCTCTATCACCCTGCTATCGCTGTCAACGGTCTTACCGGCGACGCTCGCGATCAGTTGTTCCCTTCTCTTAATTATTGGCCTGCCGGTGCTCAGCAGGTAACTTCGGCCGACGTCAACGGTTACGGCGCTCTTTCGCTTGCTGAAAACACCTATATCGACATCGACGGCCGACTTGATGAAGCTATTTGGGCGGCCCAGACCGAATTTTACCTCAAATGGTATGACAGATTGGCGCTTCCTTCCTGGACCGATAACCTCCAGGGTGGTGCTGCCGGCGGCAACTCTGATGCGAGCGGCAACTATAAAGATTTTGCAGACGTTTCTGCAAACGTTTTGCCTTACAATGACAACGCCGCCGCTAAATTCGACCTTTATGTTACCAACGGTTATATTTACGGCGCAGCGTTGGTTCACGATGATTCTCATCAAGGTCTCAGCTCCACAAGTTCCACCGAAAATACCGGTGTTAGATTCTATATGACTCAGGCCGTTGATGGCGGCACCAAAGTTGTTCAGGTTGACCTCAGATATGCTGCGACCAGCACGGTTAACGATTACGGTAGGTTCACGATCAACGGTGTTGCACAGAACCCTGATACTTTGGGTATCTCCGACGGATATGTTTCGGATGGCTATTTCGATATCGGTTACTTGGGTAACTATGAATATGACGATAGCTATGGCAGATATTACCCTGTCGGCACAACACACTCCGCCACCACCGGATATCCCACTCTCGGCTTCACCTATTCTCACAGACCTGCAGGTCCTAACCTCTACGTTTTCGAGTTCATGATCGACAGAAACGCTTGGGGCGATGATTTTGCAAGCTTTATTCCCGAAAAATACAATTTCGCTGCTTTCAGTGAACTTTCTGATACGTTCGATGAAGTAACCGGCACTTCCGGCGAAACTTACAAAAATGCTACCTCCGAGTACCCAGAACTCGCAGGCGGAATTCTTCCCCGTTACTTCAAAAACCCCAACGGCGAATTCTATGAACCCTATACAAAGTTCACCCCCGATGCAACTTTGGGCGAACGTTTCTGGCCCGGCATGGTTTCTTCCGCTGACGTTGCGGTAAACAGCAACTATTACGGATCGAGCAACCGTGTTAACGACAAAGAAGGCAATATCAGTTATTATCCTCTCATTCGCGGCGACTTGAACTATCTTTACGGTTCTGTCGTTATTGAAACGAGCGACTTGTTTGGCGAATGGAAAGCCGGCTCGGCAAACGGCCCCGACGGCGGCGACGTTTTTGAACTCTGGCTTGCAGAAAATTCGGCTTATTCCAACGGCGTCTATGACGGCACAACTCACAGATATGGCGTTTGGATGGACGAAAACGGAAATGCTCACGCAGGTTACTATTCCGGCGGCGCTTACCACGACGGCGGCGATGCATGGAAAGCCGTTATCAAAAAGTATGAAGATTCCGTGATCAAAAAGCCGGTCTATGAAAACTTCGGTTACGGCGAAGAAACCGGCGGTTATGACGAAGCATATATCGAAGAGGTTAACGATTACTACGTTATCGAGTTCCGCATTCCGTTGGACGCAATCGGAGACGGCATTACCCTCGATATCAACGACGGCCATTTCAACAACGAAAACGTTTTGTCCGATTCGGATTACCCCATCGCATATTATTACACTTCGTTGCACGTAGCTCCCGCAGATGATGAAACCGAAAACACCGAAGGTTTCACCATGTTCTATCCCAGATCCGCAAACACTGTTTCTTCTCATACTATTGATACTATCACCAGCGAAGCTATTAATTATAACTTCCCTCAGATCTTCAACGAACATGACGTTTTCTTCGCGATCACCGTCGACGGCAAGATCATCGAAGAACAGCGTGTTCCTTTGGAATCCAGTAAGATCGACTTCTCGAATTCCGAATATCGCGTTCCCAGCCAAAACGGTAACATCCTCGGTTACAATGCAATGCTTCTTACCGGCTCGGAATACACATTGTTCGGTGCGACCATTGACGGCGTATTGAAGCGCGGCGCTTACAGCGATTCCAATAAAACAATGGTAACCCTTTGGATAAGGGATAACGACGCTAACCAGACTATTTACAAATACGATTTCTTCAATGACGGAGAATATAACTATTTGTATGTGAACGGAACCCAATATGCCGGTTTAGGTGCATGGTCGTTCTCGTCTGCTAACAACGAAACCTATTTCGAAGCAGGTATTCTCACCGAAAATTTCGATGCAGCAAAAGACGGCTTTGAATATTTCATCGAAGTAACGCAGGTTATCGGCGACGAAGAATTGAGCCGTGTAACCCCGAAGATCAAACTTCCCGTTATTGAAAATTACGCAGAATATTTCGTTCCCCAAGGATTGATTTGGACAAAGAACGCAGGTTCTATCAAGAAGATCGAGCATTTTGCTCCCGACGCTATCTATGTTGACGGTAACTTCAACGATACCGGTTGGAAACCCGAATGGACCTTCGTTTCGCGCGAAATCAACGCTTGCGGACAGGAAACCAGCGATAATGCGCCCGACCTTGCGAAGACCGATTTCTATTATCAGTTGCGCATGGACGACGAATATCTCTATGTTGCGGCCGTAATCGAATATTACGATGGCGACGGTAACAAAGTTGACGCATCTACCGTTAGCGCCAACCAAAACCCCGGTTTCCGTTTGTGGATCAAATCGGGTGAATTCGGCGACAATGTAGCGGCAGGCAACTCCAAGACCTACACCAATTATTACGACGTAAAACTCGGCGAACTCCAAAGCCAGGAAAACACATTCCCGACCTTTGCGAACAACACCCGTCCTTTCTACAACAAGTATTATCAGTACGTCAATCCCGATGCTAACCGCGACGGATATTTCACCTCTGCTGACTATGCGACCGGCAACAGCACTATCAACACGGTAGTGGACGCTAACAATAAATTCTCGACGTTTATGCCTTGGGGTTACGGCGATTCCACCCTTTGGGGCGAAACCAAAGTAACTCATGGCGACGCGGAAGGCGTTGTCGTCAACTCCAAAACCGGCGAAACTCGCGGCGAAATGGTTGACACCGGCGCGATCATCAAGAAGATCGAAGAACTCAAAAAGACCGGCGGCGACGCAGCAGTTGACGCATATATTGCCGAACTCGCAACCAAAGACGAAAATCCCTCTTCTATCGAAGTTTCTACCGGTGTTGAAGCCGCTGTTATGGAAACCGGCGCAGGCAAGCGCCCCAACGGCTTCTCGGCTCCTCTCGAAAACAACACAATGGTCGTTGAATTCAAGGTTGAACTTGATGAATTCGGCGGCAGAGACGTTTTCGAATATTACGTTTCCTCTGCGACTCACAACAGCTGGACTTCGAAGACCACGATGTATCCCGCGATCGTTTCCGATCCCGGTTCGGGCTCCAACTACTATCACGTAAACTATCCTTACTGGAAGTGGACTGACGAACACTCCGTCGTTGTTGACGAAGAAGTTCGTGCAGAACTTATGATGCGCACCTATAAGAAACCCGTTATCACTCTCGGTGCGAAAGTAAGCCAGACTTACAGTTACTACGATAAGAATACAGACACTCTTCATGAAAATGTCGATGCGATTCGTTTCGGCGGTCTTTGGACGGAAGAATATATCCGAAAAGTCAACGGACTTTTGGAAAGCGACGGTTATACTCTCACCGGAAAAGATGACAATAAAGCTTACGAAGGCGATAACTCGGTCGGCAACTATACCGACTATTGGGACGTTGAGGCAATGGGTATGGTCATTCTTCCTACCCACCTTGTCGGCTACAACGACAAAAATGACGCTGCCCATCCCGGTAAATACGACCTCTTTATCGACAACCCCAAAGCAGCATGGATGGATGCTGACGGTATCGTCAACTGGGTTGGCAATACCGATGAATATCCCGATGACAAGGTTAACTTCGCGGATTATGAAAACTTCGCGTTCTATGTAACCGTTGTTAACGCTCCTACAAACATGAACTTCTGCTTCCGCGGATTCGTTACCTATTACGATGAAGTGAGCGGCGCGACACCTTATTATGATGCTATTCTGGAAAGAAGCATCGATACGGTTGTTGCTGCGGCTTCGAACTCCACCGATGGCGACCAGACCTTCGAAGATGAAGCTCTTGCAGGCGGCGCATTCACCGACGATTACTATAAACCCGGCACAGGTACCGACGGTATCGATAAAGAAAACGGCGGCCAGGGCGGCGAAACTCCCGAACCTGAAAAAATCGTCATCGACTCGATCGAGTTGGTAACCGACGGTTCTATCAAAGCAGGCAACGCATTGCTTAAACCCACCGTTTACAGCATCAACGGCGATACTTCACTTGCCGAAAAGGCTATCGAAGCACTTTCGGTTCAGTGGTATACGCAAACCGCTCTTTGCCCGGATGACGGCGTTTTCGAAGCAGGCACCGTTTACGACTTGCTCGCAACACTCGATTGCACCGGCGATTATGTCTTCGGTGACAACTGTAAGATAACCTTGCAGACGGCTGATGAAAAATTGAACGGTTCGCATTACGAACTCGCTTCTACCGAAACCGAATATGTCGGCAGATTTACTGTTGCAGTAGAGGCTGAAAAGCTCATCATCAACTCGATCGAGTTGGTAACCGACGGCTCTACCGCTCCCGGTAGCGCAATGTTCGTTCCCACTGTCAAGAGCATTAACGGCGACGCTTCGCTTGTTGAAAGCGTTCAGGATTCTCTCGTGGTTCAGTGGTGGAACGAAGACGCCAGCGTTAAATACGATCATTATTCCGCAACCTTGGTGCCCGGTTTGACTTACGACTTGTATATCAAATTCAACATCAACAGCGGATATGAATTCAGCGATACCTGCGAAATGACGTTGGAAACCGCTGACGGCACTTTGATCGGCGAATATTTCCCGGATCTTTCCACCGAAACAGGACGCTCTTACGACTTCTGGATCACTCCCGAAGGAGAAGTTGACCCCGATTCGTCTATCAACTTCACTACGATCAACTCCTCGACGTACGCCGCGGATACCACCATTTTGTTGGCAAGCAACACATATGCTTCGATTAATTCCCAAATGATATGGTGGAACAAAGTTCTTCTTGAATATGATGATAACGCAGGCAACTACAAAGTTATTGCCACCGCGGGATCCGGTTCGAGTGATCACTTCAATTGGGATTACGGTATCGACAGAATTATCGTCGCTGCTCACAACGATGATGTTAATACAAACGCAAACCTCGCTGATTTCAACTTCCTCGGTTCGCTCGCGGTTGGCCAACGTGTCATAATCGTCGGAGCAACTCACGAAGAACTCAAGAACGCTTCCGCTAACACTGACGGAACAGCGATCTCGATGCAGCTTATTACGGTTTCTTCTGTTGAAACTCCTATCCCTGAAATCGTAACTCCCGATAATATCGGAGCTCTTGTACCGAACTATTCCAACGGCGAAAAAGTCGCATACGTTCCGCTTGATGACAGACCTGTTCACACCGACCGTGTTCAGTATCTCGCTCAGGCTTCCGGTATGGATCTCGTCATGCCGAGCGCAAGCGATTATTCAACAGTTCTCGGTACTAACGGTCACGGCGGCAACCCCGCAAACATTCTTGCTTGGCTTATACAGCAGGAAAACAGCGGTGTTGATTACTACGTAATCGCGCTTGACCAGGTATTCTCCGGCGGTCTTGTAAACTCTCGTTATTCCGACAGTTCCTTCTCTGACGGCGGACTTACTGCTCACGATCTTGAAGCGGTTGAATTCTTGACAGACCTTGCTAAGAACAACTACGTTGTCTATACCGATACCGTAATGCGTCTTGCATCTACTTCCGGATATAGAGACCACAACGCGACCACTTATGATGCACTCCGTGCATACGGTGCTCAGGTCAGACAAGAACTTCCCGATTCTAAACTCACGATCGATAACGTTATCAGTTCCTACCGTTACGGAACAGACGGCGTAAGTGCAATTCCGTACACCAATACTATCGAAAACATCAGTGCAACCGCTACCGAAGCGCAGATCGATGGTTATTTGGCAGCACGTGAACGCAAACTCAGAATCATTGATTACCTTATAAAGAACGCAGGCGGCAACATTGACCGACTCATGATCGGCGTTGACGACTCTTCGGCTGAATACAACCTTCAGGCAAACGAGATCAAGTATATCAAATCCTTGATCAACAATCCCGAATACAATTTGAACGCAACCGTATTTGCAGGCGCGGATGAAATGGGCGTTATGGGTATTGCGGCTACCGCAAACGATAACTTCCTCGCATCGCCCTTGAAGATTCAGTTCAAAGTATACGGTCCTGCCGCAGGTGCACAGGCGGATAAGTATGACAACGGCACACTCTCCGAATCGCTCAAAGCACATTTGGCGGCTGTGGGTGGCGTACAGACAACCGATTCTAACGAAGCTGATATTCAGGTTCTTGTTCTTACCCGTGCACAAGAAAGCGTTGATTATACCGGTGATGCATCCTACAATGCAAGCTTGCTTGCCGCAGATTTGATTGCAAACCTGAACAACAACGTTCCTACGATCATCATCGACGCATCGAACCATTACGGCGGACATGCTAACTATGCTATCAACGCAATGATTAACGCAGGTGTGTTCAACAGAAACGATGCGACCGAAATCCTCGGTTACAGCCAATGGAATACTGTCGGCAACGCGGTCGGTATTGCAATGGCAAACGGTATAGCTCGTTATGCTTACCTTATGGGTGCTGACGAAGTTACCGCAACTTCTAACGAAGGATTCATGAAGAGCTATATGTTCTCGATGATTAAGGATAACTGTTACAAACCTTATTCATCCACATCGTGGACTCCTCAGACCGGTGACCTTTATGCATGGAAGCTCATGCCGATGATTGATAACTCCAACCTCATTCTCGGCAAAGACGGCGCTGTTGTATCGACCGGATACACCTCGTCCTGGATCGCAAACATCACATGGCCTTGGGGCAGAGATTTCGAAGTCAGATTCGATATCGGATTTAACTAAAAACAATCCAAAATAAAAAGAGGCTCATTTGAGCCTCTTTTTTATTGTTATTCGAAAACTTCGGCAAAGCGGTTGCTATTTTTGCGCAGAAGCCGCCATTTGCAGGCAGCTGATTGCTAAAACCAAATCAAACAAACCAACCGAAGAAATTCTGAACGCCTGTGTAGCAATCCATTCCGTTATCTTCGCAATATCCCGCAGTGACTGCGATGGAAATATACTCATAATCCGGATTAAGAATGTTTGCGCGATGTCCCGCGGAATTCATCCAAAGATCAACAAACTTCGCGGCAACCTCATCCTTGTGATAATAACTGGTCGGACCGATGAGTACGATGTTTTCGCCCCACGTGCAGGTCAAAACGACGTTCTCTTCTTCATAAACGCTATCCCAGTTTTCGCCGTTCGGGCGGGCGTGAGAGAAAAGGTCGAGACATTCCTGCGCGCGGATATCTGTGAAATAATGCGCGTTATCGGTCATAACAAGGGGTTGCAATCCGGCATTTTCGCGTTCGATGTTGCAAAGCCTGAGTATTTCCCGTTCGACGTCATCGAAATCACAATCCGTCTTTTTCCCTGCGAATGCGAGGGTAAATTCGGTCAGATTTACGCTGAGGGGGAACCTGTATTCTGTTCCGTCGGGCGCGGTTGCTGTGTAGATATTGTCGCTCGATGAATAAGAACTGCCGGTGAAAAGTTTTTCGTTACATTCGGTGCAATAAAGATCGCCGAAATAACCGTCACGGTTTCCCGAAGGTTCAACGGCGTTTCGCAACTCTTTTTCGGGGTGTTCACAGGTTGCGGGATCGGGATTAGGATTAGGATTGGGATTAGGATTGGGATTAGGATTGGGATCGGGATTGGGATCGGGATTTTGAGTTCCGCCGACAACACCGGTTATAGTAAAGGTTTTAAGACAGTGGCGCTTGACGAGAATATAGTCGCGCGCATTGATCTTCCCGTCGGCGTTGACATCGGCGCGTTCTTCTTCTTCGTCGGAAAAGCTGTAAGTGTTCAAACAAAAACGTTTGATCTTAACATAGTCCTGCGCGTTGATTCTGCCGTCATCGTTGACGTCTCCGAGCAAATCGCCGTTTGCCGCAAAGCAAACAGAACTTACGGAAAGCAGACAGGTAAGCGTTAAAACAAGAGAAATAAATTTTTTCATAATTTTCACCTCTGTTTATTATTATATAAAAAAGAGAGCGCCTGTCAACAAAAAGTATTGCAATTTATAACACGGTTTGTTATAATTATATAAGAAAAATTTCCCTTCTTAGGAGAATTGAAATGAAAGCTATCATCAACGGTAAAATCATTTTGAAAGACCGCATCGTTGAAGGCAGTGCTCTGCTTTACTCCGATGTGATCGAAGGAATCGTTCCCGCAGATAAACTTCCCGAAGAAGGCGTTGAAATCATCGACGCAAAGGGCGGTTACGTTGCTCCCGGTCTTATTGATCTTCACATTCACGGCTATCTCGGCAAGGATGTGTGCGACGGCGAGGAAGAAAGCATTCGCACGATTTCCAAAGGTTTGCTTGCCAACGGCGTTACAGGCTATCTCCCCACCACGATGACCGTCGATATGAAGGTTATCAAAAAGGCGCTTGAAGTCTGCCGTTCACTCAAAGAAGAAAGCAAAGATTGGGATGGTTCGGCGATTCTCGGTTGCCATGCCGAAGGACCTTTCATCAGCGAAGCAAAGAAAGGCGCGCAGGACCCGAAATATATTCTCAAACCCGACGCAAAGTTTGTCAAGGAATATGCTGATATCATTCGTATCATCACCCTTGCGCCCGAAACCGATACCGAGAACTTCGATGCGATCAGAGAAATCCGTCGCGATACCGACGTTATCATGTCGATCGGTCACACCAGCGCTGATTATGATACCGCAATGAAGTCCACCGAGGTCGGCATGCGCCACGTGACTCACCTTTTCAACGCGATGACTCCTCTCGCTCACCGCGCCCCCGGCGTTGTTACCGCTGCAATGAACTCTGACGTAAGTTGCGAACTTATCGTTGACACTTTCCACGTTAATCCTGCTTTTTATAACATGATCTGGCAGTTGAAGGGCAGAAAGCTCTGCTTCATCACCGACTGTCTCCCTGCGGGCGGACTTCCCGAAGGTGAATATACTCTCGGCGGCGCGAAGATCATCTATCGCGGCATCGTTTGCCGTCTTGAAGACGGAACGGTTGCGGGCAGCGTTCTTCATCTTAACAAGGGTGTTTGGAACGTTTACAGCAACTCTGATATTCCGCTTTGGGAATGCGTAAACTGCGCATCTCTCAACCCTGCAACAACGCTCGGCATCGACAAATCGAAGGGCTCGATCGAAGTCGGCAAGGATGCGGACCTCATCATCACCGACAATGAATTTAATGTACAAAAAACCATAATCGGAGGAAACACCAAGTATGAAGCTTAAAGTTAACGCAAAGCTCGATCCCCAATTCACCCCCCTTTCTCTTGTTTGCCGCGAAATGCGCGAAGCAACCAAGGATGACGGTCAGGACATTGTCATCGGCGTTGAAAGAAACAAGGGCTACACCACCGTTTATAAAACTCGCGTTTTCAAAGACGGCACCGGTCACGATGAAGAAAACTTCAATTTCATCGAAAGAATGACCAAAGCTCTCCTTTGGGTTGCGGGCGGTTTCAAGATAATCATCGCAGGCAGCGAAGTTATCGGTAACAAGATCAAAGAAGCTTATACCGATGGCGGCCTTCGCGATTTTGACGTTCACTTTATGGAACGCGTTTACGAAACCAACTTCGAAGTTGAAATTCGTCCTATCGAAAACGCTCCCGTTGAAGTTTCCGGCGCAGCACCTGTCGGCAGACATCTCGACGGTTGCCGTATCGGTTTCGATGCAGGCGGATCCGACAGAAAAGTCTCCGCTGTTATCGACGGCGAAAGCGTTTATTCCGAGGAAGTTGTTTGGTTCCCCAAGATCAACTCCGATCCCGATTATCACTATCAAGGCATTCTCGAAGCAATGAAGACTGCTGCTTCCAAAATGCCCCGCGTTGACGCTATCGGCATTTCCAGTGCGGGCGTTTATGTTGATAACCGCATCATGGTCGCTTCGCTCTTCCTTAAAGTTAACGACGAAGATTTCGACAAAAAAGTCAAAGATATGTATATCAACGTCTGCAAAGAAATCGGCGAAGATATTCCGATCGAAGTTGCAAACGACGGCGACGTTACCGCTCTCGCAGGCGCGATGAACCTCAATGACGATTCGGTTCTCGGCGTTGCAATGGGCACTTCCGAAGCGGTTGGCTATGTTGATCCTCAGGGCAACATCACCGGCTGGCTCAACGAACTCGCATTCGCTCCCGTTGACTACTGCAAGGACGCAATGGTTGACGAATGGTCGGGCGACTATGGCTGCGGCGTTAAGTATTTCTCGCAGGACGGCGTTATCAAACTCGCTCCTTTCGCAGGTATCGAACTTGATGAAAACCTCTCTCCCGCAGAAAAGCTCAAAGTTGTTCAGGGCCTTATGAAAGAAGGCGACGAACGTGCTGCCGCTATCTATGACACCATCGGTGCATATTTCGGCTATGCTATCGCATTCTATACCGAATTTTATGATATCAAACACGTTCTCATCATGGGTCGTGTTACCTCCGGCGACGGCGGCGTTATCCTTCTCGAACGCGCTCAGGAAGTTCTTGATAAAGAATTCCCCGAACTCGCAAAGAAGATCCAACTTCACATTCCCGACGAAAATTCCCGCCGTGTCGGCCAGTCGGTTGCTGCAGCATCGCTTCCCAAAATCGGTTAATACAAAAAAGGAGACTTTATGTCTCCTTTTTTTGTATTTAAGGCAACTCGGGTTCGGGGTCGATCGGATTTCCTTCCATTTTGAGTTCAAAATGAAGGTGCGATTCGTCCGCGCTTTCGCAGCGAGCCGTGTTTCCGATTTTGCCGATAACCTGTCCCGCAAGAACTTCGCTTCCGACGGTTATCCCCTCGGCAAGAGTCGGGTCAAGACTCATGTAATAAGAAACGAGCCCGTGTTCATGCGTGACCGCGACCGTCGTACCGTAGAAATAGTCGTCGGTCACCGAAGTGACAACTCCGTCGGCAAAGCAGATAACGTCTGCGCCTTCTTCCGCTTTGATATCGATTCCGCTGTGAACGCGGTAATCCTTCATTGTTTCGGAATAGACAAGCACGTCAAGATTGTGCGGCTTGACAATCTCGCCGTTAACGGGGCGGTAGAACTTGATTCGCTCATCGAGTCCGGCGTCAATATCGCTTTCTTCGTTGATAACGGGGTTATCGTCGGGTTTGATAGGATCAAGAGTGTCGTCGGGTGCGGATAAGTCGTTGTCGAGATCGAGATCGGGAAAAGATATCGGCGCAAGGCTTTCCTCATAATCATAGGAAATGCTGAAAATACCCACCGTTGCGACGATAACGACGAGTATCGCCAATCCGAGATATATAAACGCCGAAACCTTTGCCGCTTTTTTGACGAACGGTGCTGTGTTGTTGCCGTTTTCGTCAAAAATGTTTTTGTCCTGATTGTCGTTCATAGGTTTTCCCCCTGAATGTGATTTGTCATGTGTATTATTTTCATTCAGAGGGAAAGTTATTCAATTTCAATAAATTTTGTTTAAATTCAATTTGGGAAAATAAATTTCGAGAATTCGGTTGTATTTCATTCCGTCTTCGGCTTTTGTTTGTGCCGCGCAGAGGTTAAGGCCGTAACCGTGCCCGACGCCGTTGCAGACGGCAGTCACTCCGTCTTCGCTGATTTCCAGCGAGAATTCAACGCTCGGAAGCGACAAAACGTCGGCGAGATCGTCGCCGCTGATAACTCTGTTTCCGAAAACGGAAAAAACGCATTTTCCCCCTTCGTCATAAACGACACAACTTTCTTTTTCGGATATGTTTTCTAAAATCCCGTCGGTTTCCAACGTTAAAGAAAGGTTATGTATCTCGCATTTTCCGCTTTCGGCGGTCGGGGAAAGATATGAAAACCCCTCGCATTGACGCGTTCCGCTTCCTGCGCAATGAGTGAAAAGCGCCAGCGCGGGAAACCCGTTGACGGTCAGGGCTTCTCCTCGGGTCTCTTCGACGGCTTTTTTGACTCTCGCGAGGAATTCGATTTTTGCTTTTTCGGGATTGCCAAGAGGAACACAGCAATTTTTGTCGGCGCATGCGTCGAACCCGTCGTGCTTCAAGCCATAGAGCGAAAAATAAAGCGCGCACGACCGCGCAGCAACGGCAAGCGATTTTAAAGCCTCGTCGTTTTCGCAAATTTCGCCTTCTGCAAGCAAAACACGAAGAACATATTCTTCGGCATCGATCTCAACGATCTCGCCGTCAAGGAAAACCGCCAGCTTCGGCGCCGGTGATTGGTTCATGGCTTTCGCTGCCGCAAAAGGGATCGCGGAAAGCGAGATGAGAATAACGCAGAAATAAACAAACCAACTTCTCATAAATTACATCCTTTTTATATATTCGTCGGTTTATTTATATTCATGATTCTTAAAAAAATAACCGCCCGAGAAACTTGTCGGGCGGTTGTTTTTGTTATTCTTCGACGTTCTTTTCAAAAGGAACGGTCTTTGAGTTGATGATGCGAGTCACGATATAAACGGCGATTGCGATATCCACCACCGACATCACCGCCTCGATGTCAAACGAGAACGCCCCGAGGCAATGAGCAACAACGTGGGGAACCGAATAAACAAGCAGGAGATAGATAGAACAGTAACCGTAGATATCGAAAAACACGCTCTTTGTCGGAATTGCATACGATCTTCCTTCGGAAAGGAAGAAGAGCAACGCCGCGATAAGTCCGAGAAGGTGATATGCTCCCGATGAAGCGAGCGGGGCGGCACTGCTGTTGATAAATTCGTCAAGAAGCCGAAACGCCGAGAAGATGATCGGAACGAGCGTCACAAGAGCAAAAAACCGTTTGTCAAGGTTTCCTTTGCGGTTGTTGTAAACGCCTTGGAACATAAACTTCATTGCGCTTGCAATACCGAAAGCAACAACGATAAATTCGATCGTTGAGCCCTTTTCGTTGACAGGCATTGGCATGTTGGGAACGCCGCCGATGACCGGAGGAGCGGATTCGGCATTGAGAGACCAGAAATACATTATCGACGCGCCGACGAACGCAAAACCGAGGACAAGCGCACCGACCGAAACCGAGCCGGATCTGTCATCAAGCACGATCGCCGATTTGTTTGAGAGTTTGAATGCGGAAATTGCAAAAGCGACGAGCAAAATCGCAGATGCGATCGAAAAAGCGATCACGACCGCGTTTTTGGGGAGATAATAAAGGTCGGCGTTGGGGTTGTTTTTTTCCATATTCGCGGCAATGACAAAAAACCGCAAAATCGACATAACGACCGAGATCGCCAACACGAACAATGAATTTTTGCTTCTTAAAGACATATTTAACCCCTTTCCGAAAAAATTTCCACATCTATTATTATATTGACGAAAACCTCGTTTGTAAAGAGCAAATATATTTATTTTACAAAATATTCAGCCTTTTTTTAAAACAAAAGGGTTTGACGTATTTAACGCAAACCCCTTTTTGTTCATTTGATATAAAGAGTCATTCGAGGATATTGGTAGTGATAAATTGCACACCCCAGGAAACAAGCCGTTCGGCAACGGTCACATCGTCAACCGTCCAGACGTTGATTTCAATGCCCTCGTCGATCAACTTTTTGACTTTTTCTTCGCTGTCAAGCGCGCCCGACCAGATATCAATGCCCATTTTATGTTCTTTGAGCAACGCAATTATTTCATCGCTGTATTCGCCCGTGAGAAATTGGCAATGCGCTTCGGGGCAGAACTGCCTTAAAAGTTGAAGGTTCGGAAAATAGAACGAGATGAAGATCATCATATCAAGACTGTATTCGGATCTCACGATCTCGATCAGCGACTTCATGTTTTCTTCGTTATATATCCCTTTGAATTCAAGAACGCCGACCTTTTCGTAACGTTTGCAGATCTTTAAATAGTCCTGCAATTCCGGCACGCGCAGATCAAACCTGCCGCGTTTTCCGTCCATATCGAGAAGTCTGACCGCTTGAACCTCGTCAAGCGTACTCTTTTCGGGAACGACGGCATCGATGCCGCAACGCGAAGTGTCGTCATCGTGCAGAAGCACAAATTTGCCGTCAAGCGTGGGGCGTACGTCGGTTTCGATACCGAAATAACTGCGGTTGCCCGCCGCGACGAAAGCCGACGCGGTGTTTTCGCGTTCCAAACCCGAAAGCCCTCTGTGTGCGACAAGCAACGTGCCGTTTTTGTTGATCTTAACGGTATTCATAATTCACCTTTTAAAAACTATTTCGCAACGATGTTAAAGATCTTGTCTTTGATATAAATCTTCTTGATGATCTGTTTACCGTCGAGGTTTGCCATAATGCCTGCGTTTGCACTGATAATATCCCAAACGGTATCTTCTTCCGCGCCTGCGGGGATAACAACGGTGCCTTTGAGTTTGCCGCAAACCTGAACGGCGATCTCTTTTTCGTCGTCAACGGTAAGCGCTTCGTCATATTCGGGCCAAGCGGAAACCGAGCAGAAGTCCTTTTGTCCCAATTTCTCCCACATTTCTTCGCAAACGTGCGGAGCGAACGGGCAAAGGATACGGGTGAGCGCAAGCAGACTTTCTTTGTCGATGCTTCCAACGGCATAAACATCGTTCAGGAAACTCATCATCGCCGCGATAGCGGTGTTGAATTTCATACCGTCGATGTCGGAAGAAACCTTTTTGATGGTCTTGTGAAGCGAACGTTCAAGTTTGGCATCTTTCTTGCCGAGCATCTCGTCCAAAGCGGCAAAGCGTTCCAAAAATCTCTTACAGCCGCGAACCGAACTTTGCGACCAAGGAGCGGCAGAGCCGTAATCGCCCATGAAGAGGGTATAGGTGCGGAGAACGTCTGCGCCATATTCGTCAACGACGTCGTTGGGGTCAACAACGTTGCCTTTGGATTTGCTCATCTTTTCGCCGTCGGGACCGAGGATCAAGCCCTGCGCGGTGCGTTTTGCATAGGGTTCGGCAACGGGAACGACGCCGAGGTCAAAGAGGAACTTGTGCCAGAATCGCGAATAGATCATATGACGCGTGACGTGTTCCATACCGCCGTTGTACCAATCGACGGGGAGCCAATATTTAAGTTTTTCTTCGTTTGCAAAGCAATCGTCGTTGTGAGGATCGCAATATCTGAGGAAGTACCACGAAGAACCTGCCCATTGAGGCATTGTGTCGGTTTCGCGCTTTGCGTCACCGCCGCATTTCGGACATTTGCAGTTGACATAGGAATCTATCCTTGCCAAAGGCGATTCGCCGCCCTGACCGGGAGCAAATTCGTCCATATCGGGCAGACGAAGCGGAAGTTCTTCATAAGGAACAGCGACCATACCGCATTTCTCGCAATGAACGATCGGAATGGGTTCGCCCCAATAACGCTGACGGTTGAACGCCCAGTCCTTCATCTTGTACTGAACGCCGCCTTCGCCGACGCCGAGCTTTTGAAGTTCTTCGATCGCGCGGCGGATCGAATCTTTCTTGTTGTTAAATCCGTTCAGGAAGCCGGAGTTGACCATTTCGCCGCTTTCGGTATAGGCTTCTTCTTCGATATTGCCGCCTTTGATAACTTCGATGATATCAATGCCGAACTTCTTTGCGAATTCCCAGTCGCGCTGGTCGTGAGCGGGAACTGCCATGATCGCGCCCGTGCCATATCCCATCATAACGTAGTCTGCGATAAAAATGGGGATCTCCTTGCCGTTTATCGGGTTGATCGCCGTCATGCCGTCAAGTCGGACACCCGTCTTTTCTTTGACAAGCTGGGTGCGCTCGAATTCGGTCTTCTTGGCGCATTCATTTCGGTATTCTTCAACTTCGGACATGTTGTTGATGCTCGAAGCATATTTGTCGATGAGCGGATGCTCGGGCGCCATGACCATGAAGGTAACGCCGAAGAGTGTGTCGGGACGTGTGGTATAGATCTGCAAAGAATCTTCTTTGTCTTTGAGTGCGAATTTAACAAATGCGCCCTCGGATTTTCCGATCCAGTTGACCTGTTGTTGCTTGATGTTGGGGAGATAATCGACCTCTTCAAGACCTTTAAGTAATTTATCGGCATATTCGGTGATGCGTAAGTACCAAACGTCCTTCGATTTCTGAACGATATCGTTGTGGCAGATGTCGCACTTGCCGCCCTGAGAGTCCTCGTTCGAGAGAACGACCTTGCATTCGGGGCAGTAGTTAACGAGCGCGGTGTCACGGAAAACGAGACCCTTCTCGAACATTTTGAGGAAGATCCACTGAGTCCATTTGTAATAATTAACGTCGGTCGTATCGACAACTCGCGACCAATCGAACGCAAAACCGACGCGTTTGAGCTGGCTTGTGAACTTTTCGATGTTTTTGTCGGTTACGGCTCTCGGGTGCATGCCGGTTTTGATAGCATAGTTTTCGGTGGGAAGACCGAACGCGTCAAAACCCATCGGGAACATAACGTTAAAGCCTTCCATGCGTCTTTTGCGCGAGATAACTTCCAAACCCGAATAAGCCTTGATGTGGCCGACGTGCATACCTGCGCCGCTGGGGTAGGGAAACTCGACAAGTGCGAAAAACTTTTGCTTTTCCGAACCTGCTTCGCCGGGATCTTTTGCTTCGAAAATTTTACTTTCGTCCCAGCGGGATTGCCATTTTTTCTCTATATCTTTAAATTCGTGTCTCATTCCTGTTCGCTCCTTTCGGGTTTGACCTCGTTTCCGTTCCAAAGGCGTTCGAGTTTGTAAAATTCACGTGCCTGAGAAGTGAAAACGTTGATAACGACACAGCCGTAGTCAAGCAAAGTCCATGCGTTGCCCGATGCGCCTTCGATGTGGCTCGGCTCAACACCGAGTTCTTCTTTGAGTTTGAACTCGACTTCATCGGCAAGCGCGCGAACGTGGGTGTTTGAAGTACCTGTCGCGAGGACAAAATAATCCGCGAGAACCGTCTGATCGCCGACTTGGAGCGTTGTAACGTCCATGCCTTTTTTGTTGTCAAGCGTCGCGGCCGCAAGTTCGGCGATTGCTTTCGCCTTTTCCTGTTGAATGATATCGTCTTTCATTTTTTATCCTTTCGATAGAACGGTTTTTAAAAGGTCACCGCTCTTAACTGATTTATGTAATAATTTCTTGCCTGAACCGTGTTGCTGCAAATAAGTTTGTCGTCGGCAAGAAGATGTTTTATCGTCGTGTCAAACGAGCGCACAAGCGTTTTCGTGAGCGCGGTGTTTTTGTCGGGCTCTTTTTGGAGCGCCTTTTTGTAAAACTCACGCAGTTTTATGCAGGAGGGGTCGTCACGGAACTCCTCAATGTAATCTGCAAGATAGATAACGATTTCAAACGGAGTCATCGCCGCTCTGCCCGTTGTGTGCCAATAGATCGCCGAGCAGGCTTCGCTCGGGAGCGAAAACCTTTCGCTCGCAATCATTGCGGCGGTCTTTGCGTGAAGTAATTTCGGGGTTATTTTTTCTTCTTCGGTCAGTTCAATTCCGTAATGCGCGCAAAGTTCAAACTGCTTTTCGGCAGGATATTCTTTCGTGTAGTCATGCATAAGCGCGGCGAGTTCGACAAGCTTCGGATCAAGCGCGGGAAAATGCGTTTTTGCGATCTCCTTTGCTGCTTCGGCAACCCCCAACGTGTGTTTAAGACGTCGTTCGGATATTGTCATTGAAGAAAGAATTGCGTTTGCATCGGTCATGTTCCGTAAAGCCCCCGTTCTTTAATATAATCAAATACGCCCTCAGGCAAAACCTCTTTTGACGGATTATCGCGAAATTCGCTTGATGAAAGTCCGATTCGCTCGTTGTCCAAAAGCAGCGGGCGCTTCCCCGAAAGCGATTGGAGCCTGTCAAGTGCAGGGACGATATCCTTTTCACCGCGATAGGCGATAACAAGATTAACGTTATCGAGAATGAACCGATAATTCTTCCATTTGTCAAAGCCGTCGATCCAATCGTCGCCCGTCAAAAGAAAGAACTCGGCGTTTTCATGAGCCGATTTCAGTTCGGCAACCGTGTCGCAGGTGAAACTCATTCCGTTTCGGTTGAGTTCCATTTTGCTGACAACGATCTTATCATACCCCGAAAACGCGATTTTCAGCATATTAAATCTGTCGCTCCCCGAAACCCCGTGGGATTCTTTGAGCGGCGGAATGTTGTTTGGAATAACGTAAAGCAGATCGAGACCGAATTTTCGAATGAATTCTTTTGCGATCTCAACGTGCGCCTTGTGGACGGGATTGAATGTCCCGCCGAATATGCCGATCTTATTCGCCGTCATCCCAGTTGTGCCAAACTTCGGTGACATCGTCATTGTCTTCAAGCACCTCGAGCAGTTTGTTCATTTTTGTTATCTGATCTTCGTCTTCAAGACGGACATAATTGGCGGGAATCTTTTCGGGGTCTGCCGATTCGATAACGTAACCCTTTGCTTCCAACGCCTCGCGAACGGAAGAAAGATCGCTCACATCGGTGAAAACCTCGCCGTGTTCGCCTTCGGAGGTGAAGTCAAGCGCGCCGCAATCGAGCGCGGCTTCCATAAATTCGTCTTCGTCCTTGATCCCCGAAACGACAACAACGCCCTTTTCGGCGAAAAGATAGGAAACGCAACCGGTCGTGCCGAGATTGCCGCCGAATTTGTCGAAATAGTGACGAACGTCGCCCGCGGTGCGGTTTCTGTTGTCGGTCGCCGCTTCGACGATAACGGCAACGCCGCCGGGGCCGTATCCTTCGTAGACCATAACTTCATAGGCAACGCTGTCCGCGCCCGAAGCCTTTTTGATGACTCTGTCGATGTTATCGTTGGGTACGTTAAGGCTCTTTGCTTTTGCGATAAGATCGCGAAGTCTTGTGTTGGAAACGGGGTCGGGACCGCCGTCACGAACCGCGATCGCGATTTCTTTTCCTATTTTCGTAAAGACTTTTGCGCGCTGAGCATCGGTCTTTTCCTTTTTGTGCATTATGTTTTTCCATTTGGAATGTCCTGACATAATAAAACTCCTTTGACGTTAGTGAAAAATGAAGAGAAACGGTTGATATAATATAATTTTGTTTTTTCGAGGACAGCCGCCTTGAAAAAAACGAATAAAACAGATGGAGAGCGAAGCGATTTAAATCTCTTCCGTGCGCTTTATGCCGAGAAGATCAAGGCATCTGCCGAGAACGTTTCGGGTTGCGGAAGTGAGCGCAAGACGGAACTGTTCGGTCTCGCCGCCCGAACCGAGAATGCGGCAGTTGTGATAGAATTGGTTAAAGAGTGTGCAGACGCTGAGCGCAAAACGCGAGATGTGGCTCGGCTCATAATCGTTTGCGGCGCGAACGACGGTTTCTTCAAATTCGCAAAGTTTGCGGATAAGTTCGGTTTCTTCGCCAACGGGAGAATATCCCTCGTAATTGCCGTTGTATTCACCCCTGCGGAGAACGCTTGCGGCGCGCGCGTAGGTATATTGAACGTAAGGACCGGTGTTGCCCTCGAATGAGAGAGTGCCTTCCCAGGTGAAGTTTGTATCTTTAATACGGCCGTTGGCAAGCGCGCTGAATATAACCGCGCCGAGACCGACCGCTTCGGAGATATCGTCTTTGTTTTCGTGGGCAACGTTCTTTTCTTCGATGATAGCCCTTGCTTTTGCAACCGCTTCGTCAAAAACGTCGTTGAGAAGAATGATGTTGCCTGTGCGCGAAGCGAGTTTTTCGCCGCCGAAACTCATTGTTCCGTAGGGGATGTGGACAAGCCCGCTTGCCCAATCTCTGCCCATCATTTCGGTGACCTTGAACCATTGAGCAAAATGGAGAGACTGACCTGCGCTCGTGACATAGGCACATTTGTCGAAGTTATATGTGTTGTATCTGTAATTCGCGGCAGCGATGTCACGCGTCGGATAAAGCGTGCTTCCGTCGCGTTTGAGAATGAGCGCGGGCGGCATTTTCCATTCCGAAAGATCAACGATAGATGCGCCGTCGTCGATTTTAAGAAGTTCTTTTTCGCGAAGTTCGTCAACGATCGCGGGCATTTTGTCGGTATAAAGGCTTTCTCCGTCCCAAACGTCAAAATCGATGCCCAAACGCTTGTAGGTCGCGGTATATTCGCGAAGCGAGATGTCTTTGAAGAATTGCCAGATTTCAAGATATTCTTCGTTGCCGTTTTCAAGTTCGCGGAAAGCGGCACGCGCAGCATCGTTCAGAGAGGGGTCTTTTTCGGCTTCACGACCGAACATAACGTAAATTCGTTCGAGTTCTTTGATGCCTTCTTTTTCGAGCAATTCGCGGTTCGACCATTTTTTAAATGCGACGATCTGTTTGCCGTTCTGGGTGCCCCAGTCGCCGAGATAGTTGATCGCAACCGTTTTCCAACCGCAGAAATCATAAATGTTTCTTACAGCGTTGCCGATGACAGTCGTTCCGAGATGTCCGAGGTGGAAACGCTTTGCAATGTTGGGAGACGAGAAATCCAAAACGATGGTCTTGCCTTCGCCTCTCGCGGCAAGGTCTTTATAATCGTCGTTAAGCGGAATTTGAAGGTCGGAAAGATATTTCGCGCTTCCGAAAAAGAAGTTGAGATAACCGCCCACCGCTTCGACCTTTTGAAGTCCGTCAACGCCCTCGAAAACCGCCGAAAGTTCCGCCGCGATTCCGTCGGGACGGGCGCGGAGAATTTTTGAAAGTTTAAAGCAGGGCAGAGCGAGGTCGCCGAGTTTGCTGTCTGAAGGCGTTTCGAGCAAAGAAAGAGCATCTTCAACCGTTAGAGAAGCACCTTTCGAGGCAACATAATCGCTGACTTTTTCGCATATCTTGTTTTTGATATCACTCATATTTTAAAACCGTTCTTTCTGATGAACATTATTAAATTATGATAACACACGAGCGTCCGAAAATCAATAGATTCGCGCTCATTTACTTCCTATTTATATATGATTTTTGCAACATGAGGTGAGACAATGCTGATACATATCGTTCAAAGCGGCGAAACGCTTTTTGCGATCGCTTCGCTTTATGGCGTTGACGAATCAATATTGGCGTTCAACAACGACATCTCCGATCCGCTTCGGCTTCCTGTCGGTCAGCCGATCGCCGTTGTCGAACCGACAGTCGTTCATATTGTAAAAAGCGGCGAAACGATCTTGTCGATATCCGAACTTTACGGTGTTTCCCCCGAGGATATTTATCGCCGAAACCTTTTTCTTAACGGAGAGGGAAACATTTTCCCCAACCAACTGCTTTACATCGAGACCGAACGAGAGGTTTTGGGCACTTTTGCAACGGGCGGTTACGCCTATCCGTTCATAAGCGAGCCTTTGCTCCGCCGCGCTCTGCCGTTCATGGGCTCGTTGATGCCGTTTACTTATGGTTTTCGCCCCGACGGAACGCTGATCTCGCCCGACGATGAGGAGATGCTGACGATCGCCGACGATTATTTCACCGAGCCGATAATGCATCTTTCGACCCTCACCGAGGAGGATATCTTTTCGGTCGAACTCGCCGAAGCCTTGTTTGCGTCGGTCGAAACTCAGAGGGTCCTGCTTGATAACGTCATTGCGAACATGCAGCAAAAAGGATATACTTCGCTTGACGTTGATTTTGAGTTTTTGGGAAGAGAAAACGCCGTTGCTTATGCCGATTTCGTCCGGTATTGCCGCGAACGGCTTCGTCCTTACGGATTCGGTGTGATGACCGCGCTCGCTCCGAAGACTTCCGACGACCAACCGGGCGCGCTTTACGAGGGTCATGATTATGCGCTTCTGGGCGAAGCGGCGGACGCGGTTTTGCTGATGACCTATGAATGGGGTTATACCTACGGACCTCCGATGGCGGTCTCGCCGATAAAACCCGTGCGCGACGTTGTTGATTATGCGCTGACTCGGATCCCCGCCGAAAAGATACTGCTCGGCATCTCAAATTACGGCTATGATTTCACTCTGCCTTACGTTCAGGGCGTTTCGCGCGCACCTTCGGTTTCGACAAGACGCGCCTTTTCGCTCGCTGCCGAATACGGTGCGGAGATATTTTTCGACGAAACCGTGCTTGCGCCCTATTTTGATTATACCGCCGAGGGCGTCGCTCACCGCGTTTGGTTTGAGGACGTCCGCTCGATTTCTTATCGTTTGCGCCTTATGGCGGAAAAGGGATTGCGCGGCGCGCTTTGGTGGAACCTGAACCGCGAAAACAACCAAAGCCTTGTTGCCATAAACGATTTAATTGACGTAAAACGGCTTGATTTATATGAATAAAAAAGTCAAAACCGAGGACATGTGCCTCGGATTTGACACCGATGAGTTCCGCGAGTGTCGAACACGAAGTGTGAGGCGCGACGGCGCGAGCGAACGGAACTCCAAAGCATTGGGGCCCCCGAAAAATCAAAGATTTTTTGGGGAGAAATAACCGATTTAATTGACGTAAAACGGCTTGATTTATATGAATAAAACCTCTTAAAATATCTTTTTAAACACAAACCTATTATTTGTTCCAACCTCCACCAATCAATCCTCAAAACATTTAAAAACACCAAAAAAATTCGGTTTCGCTTCGACAAATCGCGCTGATGTGCGGCGTTATAATTAGAGCAAAAGACGAACTCAAAAAGAACGGAATGTTGAAGAAAATGGAACTGACACTTGTTAAGAAACTCACAAAAGACCGAAAATCCCAATCGGTTTATGCCATGATCGCATTTTTGCTCGGAATCGCACCGCTCGCCTCGGGCGTTATGCCGTTTGGCTGTGCATTCCTTTGCGCCGTGCCGAAAAAGGCGAGAAAAAGCGCGTTTTTCGGTGTGCTCGCATCGTCGGTTTTCGACCCGTGCATACCGCTTGCGCTGTTTTGCGCGGTCTATCTTTTTTTGATACTTGCTTTGAAGGAAAAACATGGCGGGATCTTCACTTATACCCGTCTTTTGCTGTCCTTTTCGTTGAGCGCTTTTCGCGCGGCTTACATCGCCGTGACGGGTGTAAACGGAACGCAAGATATGTTGAGACTCTTCGCCGCCGTCGTTGCTTATCCTGCGTTCACCTTTGCTTTTTCGGGTTTTTTTGACAAAAAGAAGGATCTGCATCCGAAACGTTATGACCTTTCGTTGCTTGCTTTTGCTTTTTCGTTAACCCTTTTGTTTTCGGGATTGAAACTTTTCGGGGTCTCGCTTGCGTTGATGCTCGGTGCGGCGTTCGCGCTTTGTGCCGCAAGAACGCGCGGTTTTGCTTTCGGCGGAGTTTGCGGAGTTATCTGCGGTCTGGTTTCCGGCGGCGCGGCAACCGGCGCGCTCGGCGTTCTCGGAATGACTTACGGATTGCTTGTTAACGAGATCGAACCTTTGGCGCTTTTGCTTTCTTTTATGATTGCCGTCAGCGGATATTTTTATCTCGACGGAACGGAATCAACGGTCGTTGCGGGATTGATGCTTTTTGCGGTTTATGCCGTTTTCTTTCCTTTCAGAAAACGTGTCCCGATCCATAAAACCGCCGCCGCAAGCATCGAAAAACGCGCTCACGACAGAAGGATCTCGCGCTATGCCGCCGCATTTTCATCGCTTTCTTCGGTTTTTTATACCGTTTCCGACACAACGCGAGAAGAAAGCATAACCGATTTGAACCAAAAAATAGTCCGCGCCGTCGAATCGCATTGCGAACGCTGCGACGGTTGCGAACTTGACAAAAGCGAGATATCAAACTTTTTCACGAGCGAATTAAGGCGCAACGGCGTTGCCTCTTATTCGCGGATACCGACGCACATCAGTGCGCGTTGTCCCAACGCGTGTTCGATCGCGCGCGAGGTCAACAATCTTCGCAATCTTCGCGAAAAGGACGGAGAAAAAGGGTTAAAACAGATGGCGGATGAATATTCGGCTTTTTCTTCGATTCTTATTGATGCGGCAAAAAAGCAAGACGAAAATTCAAAAACGGATAAACTTCTTGCCGAAAAGGTAAAAAATTCACTCCGTGAAACAGGCGTGCTGTGCGACGGAGTGCGCGTTGTGGGAACGCGTCTGCGCGAAATCACAGCCTATGGCGTAAAACCCGAAAACATAACGTCCTCGCCCGAGTCAATATCTTCGGCGGTCGCGAAAGCAATCGGAACAGCGGTTTCGCCGCCCGAGCTTTTGCTTCATGACGATTACACACTGATGCGGTTTCAAACGATTCCTTCGTTCCGTGTCGAATGCGCAAAGATCTCGGAAGCGAAAACGGGAGAAAGCGTTTGCGGCGATACGGTGAGCGTTTTCGAGAACGACGAAAGATATTTTTACTGCCTTGTTTCCGACGGAATGGGAAGCGGCAGAGATGCCGCGCTGACAAGCCGTCTTTCGGCGATAATGCTTGAAAAACTTCTGACCGTCGGCGCAGAAAAGGAGAGCGCGCTGAAACTGCTCAACAAGGCTCTTGTCGAAAAAGAGGAGGAGGTTTTCGCCACGGTCGATCTTCTTGAAATAGACCGTGTTCTTTCGACCGCAACGCTCATCAAAGCAGGCGCCGCGCCGACGCTTTTCATTCGCGGCGGTTATTCAACACGCATCGAATCCCGAACGCCGCCGGCGGGAATTATGCGAAACGTAATTGCCGAAAAAAAGACGTTCAAACTCGAAAAAGGCGATATGATCGTCATGTTGAGCGACGGAATCCTTCAAACGGGAAGCGATTTCGTGATCCTTCCCGAAAGCGGTCTTCCTCCGATGCCGAGCGCACGCGCCCTTGCCTCGAAAATACTCCGCGAGGCGCGAAGGAATTGCGAAACGGCTGACGATATGTCGGTTTGCGTTCTGCGAATTTGTTAGACACAAGGCTCTGCAAACAACAAAAAAGGTTGTTGCTTTCGGCAACAACCTTTTGAGTTATATTTTATCGCTGATCCTTTTTATGTCCGCGCCGACCGAGCGGAGTTTGCCGACCATATCTTCATAACCGCGTTCGATATGATAAATATCGTCGATGACCGTCGTCCCGTGAGCCGAAAGAGCGGCGATGACCATTGCCGCGCCTGCCCGAAGGTCGACCGCACGCACGTTTGCGGGCTTGAATTCGTCAATGCCTTCGATGTGGGCATCTCTGCCCTGAACCGAGATCTTTGCGCCCATTCGCGCGAGCTCGTCGGTATATTTAAAACGGAAATCCATAACGCTTTCGGTGAGAACGCTGTGTCCTTCGGCAAGGCAGAGAAGAACGCAGAACTGAGGGTTCATGTCAGTCGGGAAACCGGGATAGAAATCGGTCTTGACACGCGCCTTTTTAAGATTGCCATCGGAACTGACGCGAACGTAATCATCGCCTTCTTCAACTTTGACGCCCATTTCAACAAGTTTGCGAGTCGTTGCTTCCAAGTGTCTCGGAATAACGTTGCTGATGGTGAGGTCGCCTTTGGTTGCGGCGGCGGCGATCATGTAAGTGCCTGCCTCGATCATATCGGGAATTATCGCATAGGTTCCGCCGTAAAGCGAATCAACGCCGTTGATTTTGATAACTTCCGTGCCCGCGCCCGAAATATTCGCGCCGCAGGAGTTCAAGAAGTTCGCAAGGTCAACGATGTGAGGTTCGCGCGCGGCGTTATCGATGATCGTCTTGCCTTTTGCGGTCGCGGCGGCGATCATGATGTTTGCCGTTGCGCCGACCGAAGCGACGTCCATATAGATCGACGCGCCTTCAAGCGGATGTTCGGTATAGCAGCTGACACCGGTCGTGCAGTTCACTTTCGCACCGAGCGCTTCAAACCCTTTGATGTGCTGGTCGATAGGACGTGCACCGAGGTTGCAACCGCCGGGGAGCGAGGTGTAAGATCTGCCGAATCTGCCGAGTTCCGCACCGAGAACGTAATAAGAACCGCGCATGTTTCTCGCGAGGTCAAGCGGAACGCTGTTGCTGCGGACGGGGCGGGTATCGATGCTGTATGTAAATCTTTCAAGCTGTTTGATCTCTGCGCCCATTCTGCGGAGGATTTCGAGAGCTGTCTTGATATCGCTGACGTCGGGAAGATTTTCCAGAACGCAGACATCATTCACAAGAATCGTGGCAAAAATAATAGGGAGCGCGGCGTTTTTCATACCGCCGATATTTATTGTTCCGAGAAGAGGCCTTCCGCCGGAAACGCAAAGCTTTTCCATATCAAAACACCTTTCGGTAGATTAGTGATGTTATCTTGATTATGATATCATTTCGTCAAAAAAAAGTCAAGGGCTTTTAATCGTCGCACAGTACAGTTTATGCAACGACAATTTTCTTGACAAATATTTCCGATTAAGGCATAATATAAAGGATCTCAGAGGATATTTTCCGGATTCGGAAAGTCTTTTCATGCGTTCGTTTCGACAAAAGTCGTTTTTCGGGTTGTCTATACCCGATACATATAATCATACCAAAAGAAAGGACAGGTATATGTCAAAAACAAAAAAACCAAAGGTGAACATCGTCTTTTTGGGCGGCGTTGACGGTATTGGCATGAACTGCACCGCGTTTGAATATGCCAACGATATCATCATTGTCGATTGCGGCGTTGCGTTTCCCGAAGACGATATGCTCGGTGTCGATCTTGTTATTCCCGATTTCAGTTATCTCGAAAATAACGTTGAAAAAATCAGAGGGCTTCTCGTTACCCATGCGCACGAAGATCATATCGGCGCGATCCCTTATTTTATCCAGAAATTCAACAACGTTCCGATTTATTCCGCAAGGCTCACTCTCGGTATCATCGAGGGAAAACTGAACGAACACGGCATTAAAAACGCAAAAATGCATGAGGTCCATGCCGGTGATACGATCAACCTCGGCGGCGCGTTTCAGGCTGAATTTATCAACGTTAACCACTCAATGCCCGATGCCTGTGCGATCTGCATAACAACGCCCTGCGGCAGAATTCTTCATACCGGCGACTTCAAGGTGGATTACACCCCCGTTGACGAAAAGCCGATCGACCTTGCGCGCATTGCCGAACTCGGCAGAAAAGGCATAAAACTGTTGCTCTGCGACAGCACAAACGCCGAACGCAACGGCTACACACCCAGCGAAAGCAGCCTTGCCGTAAGTTTCGACCGCATTTTCAACAACGAACAAAGGCGCGTTATAATCGCCACGTTCTCATCGAACGTTCACCGCGTTCAGCAGATAATCAACGCTTCGGAGAAATATGGCAGAAAAGTCGCAATAACGGGAAGAAGCATGCAGAATTTTTTCAACGCGGCGGTCAAACTCGGTTATCTTGATGTGCCCGAGGACATTATGATCGACCTGAACGAGGTCAAGCATTATCCGCCCGATATGGTGACTGTCGTCACAACGGGAAGCCAGGGCGAACCGATGAGCGCGCTTTACCGCATGGCGTTCGGTGAGCATAACCAGTTGTCGCTCGGAAGCAGTGATCTCGTTGTGCTTTCTTCTTCGGCGATCCCCGGCAACGAAAAACTCATCACGAAAATCATCAACGAACTCTTCAAACGCGGCACCGACGTTATAACTTACAGCAATTATGACGTTCACGTTTCGGGTCATGCATGTCGTGAGGAATTGAAGTTGATGCAGGCGCTCACGACTCCCGAATTTTTCATTCCGATTCACGGAGAGTATAAACATCTTATCGCCCACGCCGAGCTGGCTAACGAAATGGGAATCCCCGAAAATAACATCGTCATTCCCGACATCGGCAGAGTTGTCGAGATGAGCAAGCGCAAACTCAAACCCGCAAATACCGTCGAGGCTGGTGCGGTCATGGTCGACGGAAACGGTATCGAAGGCATCAACGACGTCGTTCTGCGTGACCGAAAGCGCCTTTCGGAAGAGGGGATCATCATCGTTACCGCAGGAGTCGATCTTGAATATATGTGCATCTCGATCCCGCCCGAAATCATCACTCGCGGCTTCGTTTACGAAAAGGATAACGAGGAGTTGATCGGAAGATTGACCGAGGCGGCGCGGAATTCTCTCATTCGCAATTTCGCGAAAGGTGTTGACGATATAACCGTGCTCAGAACAAGGCTTCGCGACGATATCGCCGAATATGCCAGAAAACGCACCAAACACAAACCCATGATCGTCACGACGCTTATTGATATCCAACTTTAAAAACGTCAGAAAAAATCCGCCCGACAGGGCGGATTTTTTGTTAATGCAATATGATAGAGATGACCTTTTCGATAAATTCGGAGGAAATATCGCGAAGCGCGAATTCTTCGCCTTTGCGAACGAAATTCGAGCGAAGAACAAATGCAGTTTTCCCCGAAACGCCGCGTTCGATTTCAAAATCCCAAAGATTTCGGTCGGCAAGAAGTTTGATCATGTAGAGCCAAAAATCCGTTTCGTTCATATCCTCGGGAGCTCGGAACGGTTTTTTGAAAATCTCTGCGCCGGAAAACAAAACCAAATCTTCCCCGACGACTCTCAAAACAATTTCGTTGCCTTTTCCCGAAAGCTCGGTTTTGACCTTTTTAGCGCCGTTTTCGGCGAAGAACGATGCCGCAAACAAGGAGATAAGCGCAAATGCGCGGTCGGAACCGTCGGTGATGAGTTCGTTTTCGGAAACCGAAAACTCAAATCTTTCCGACAACTTTTTCGGGAGTTTTGCCGTTTCTTGTGCGATTCCGCGAATGACCGATGCCGAGTTGAAAAACGGAAGCCCGTTGAAGAAATCCATCGTGTCAAGCAGTTCCGACAGCAGACCTGCGATCTCATAAACCCGACTTTCTTTCGGCATCAGTGCCGGAATTTCGTTGTCATATCCCGACATGCGTTTGTAATCGGCCGTGACCAGATCAATAAGTTTTGCGTAAAGCGGTCGGATAAAAACAACCGTGAATCTATCGCCGCAAACCGCCATTCCGCCGAGCGTTGCGGAATTCACTTCAAGTTCAATGCTCGAAACACCGCCCGCGTTCATTGACGAAACGACAGAAAGCGCCTCGCCCGAAAGAAAACGGCTGAATTTCGCGCCGCGCCTGATGCCCGGAATGTATTCGTTGACCGCAGGGCTTTTGGAAACAACCTTCAAATTTTCGTCGAGCAAAACCACAGGCTCGCTCATCAGCGAAACCTCTTTTTCAAGTTCGGTTCGGGAATTCCCGCCGAGAGTTTTTATGTTGATGCGCATGATTTCTTTTTCTCAATCCTTTACGTATTCCGCAATGTCGGAAAGTTTGCAGTCAAGAATGCCGCAAAGCTGATTGAGGGTGTATGTGCTGACGTTTGCGTTCTTGCGAAGACGGTCGATCTGACCGCGGCTCACTTGGTAATCTTTTATGAGTTTGTATTGCGAAATCTTCTTCTTTTTCATGGTTTCCCAAAGTTTGTCGTAACGAATCATAAAGTCACCTTTTTTGAATTTCTTCCTTGATGATTTTATGATAAAACTTCTCCGCCAAATGACAATTCCCCAAAATCGGGGATTGCACTTTTTGGGGGTGCAAATCGGGCGGAGGGTGTTGTCAGATTTTCATTCTTTCGTATTTCATTTTCGTCGCTTCGCCGCCGCGAAGATGCCTTTCGGCGCGGTTTTTCGCAAGGACTTCCGAGACCTCTGCAAAAAGCGACGCGTCAAGGTTTTTAAGCCTTTCGGTCAGATCTTTATGTACGGTGCTTTTGCTGACGCCGAAATGTTTCGCCGCCGATCTGACCGTTGCGCCCGTAACGACAACATATTCGGCAATTTCGACCGCTCTTTCGTCAATATCGCCATTAAACATTACATCATCTCCCAAAAGGGTTTTTAAGATGTATATGAAATAAAAACTCAAAAAATAACAAAACACGGTTGCGTGCTTTTCAAGGGTGTGTGTCGGGCCGCTGATGTGAGCGCAGAACGGTTCTGTCGTACAAAATTATAGAGCGTGCGACCAAACAAAGGCTTGTTTTTCTTGACACGGCAAATAATTAGTGGTATTATTATTGTGTATGATTATATGTTAACGGGAGGTGCAAGCGTGGGAAGAGTTATATTTGTCACGGGTTTCAAGGGCGGCGTCGGAAAAACGACGGTTTCTGCCAATATTGCCGCGACACTTCACGCGCTCGGAAATAAGGTTCTTATTGTAGATGCCGATTTCGGCATGAGGTGTATGGACCTTGTTCTCGGGCTTGAAAGCGACATACTTTTCGATTGCAGTGACGTTCTTCTCGGCCGCTGTTCGCCTATGGCAGCGATGTGCGATATTTACGGAATGACAGGATTTTCGTTTCTTTCCGCTCCGATAAGCGTGCCGGAAGAAAAGATCCCGAAAGAATCATTCAATCTTATGTTTGCCGAACTCAGGGACGAGTTTGATTATATCATCGTTGACTCCTGTGCCGAAATGACCGATTACTATCTGGCTTTCGCGGCGCAGGCGGACGAGGCGATCGTTGTCACGTTGCACCAATCGACGGCGGTCCGCGCCGCTGAAAAAACGGCGTCGCGTCTTACTGCTTTGGGCATCAAAGAGATCTCGTTGGTCGTCAACGGATATCGCGCGGCTTTTGCCGAAAAGGGCAAACTCCCCAACATCATAGAGATCATTAACCGTTCGTCGGTCCGTCTGCTCGGCGTCGTTCCTTATTGTGAAAGACTTCAAACCGCACAAGAGGCCGGTGAATTGGCATTTTTCGGTGATCCTCGCAAGAAAGCGACAAAATGGGAATCTGCTTTTTACAACATCGCCCGACGCATCACCGGAAACAAGATAAACCTTTTTGAAAATTGCGAAAAACCGAAACGACGCAGCGCCTATGAGGGGATTGCGTTGCGAGTTTTATATGAATTGGTTGAAAAACCGTAAATTTTTTTGAAAGACAAGGGAGGATTTAACTATGAACATTGCGATCATTGCCAACGATAAGAAAAAAGAACTTATCACCGAATTTTGCATCGCCTATTGCGGCATTCTGTCCAGACATAACATTTGCGCAACCGCAATAACCGGAAAATATATTTCCGAGGCAACCGGACTTTTCATTGAAAAGTTGCTTGCCGGTTCTCACGGCGGCAGCGAACAGATCGCATCGAAGATCGCTTATGACGAAGTTGACGTTCTGATACTTCTCCGCGATACGAATAACGACTCGGAATATACAGAAACCGAACTTAACCTTGTTAAACTTTGCGATAAATATACCGTTCCCGTTGCAACAAATATCGCAACGGCGGAAGCGCTTATTCTCGCGCTTGACAGGGGCGACCTTGATTGGCGTCAGAACATCAGAAACACAAACGTCTGAAATTATTGAAAAACGGAGAAACCCATTAAAATGAACAGGATTCAAAAACCCAAAGGAACTCTCGATATCCTTCCTTCCGATATCGGGCTTTGGCAATATATCGAAAACACGGTTCGTGATATCGCGCGGATCTATGGCTTTTCGGAAATAAGAATGCCCACTTTTGAGGCGACCGAGCTTTTCTGTCGCGGCGTGGGCGATACGACCGACGTTGTCGGCAAAGAAATGTATACTTTTATTGATAAAGACGGTTCAAGCCTTTCGCTTCGTCCCGAAGGCACTGCGGGCGTTGCCCGTTCGGTTATCGAAAACGGTCTTTATGCCGGTGCGATGCCGCTCAAAATGTTTTATCTTTCGAACTTCTTCCGCCGCGAAAAACCGCAGGCAGGCAGAAGCCGTGAGTTTTGGCAGTTCGGCACCGAACTTTACGGAAGCTCGCTTCCCGAGGCTGACGCGCAGGTGATTTTGCTTGCCGACGGTCTTTTTAAACGTTTCGGGCTTAAAAACGCAACGCTTCGCATCAACTCGATCGGCTGTCCCGAGTGCCGCCCGAATTATCGCAAAGCGTTGCTTGATTATTTTTCGCAATATGAGAGCGAACTTTGTCCCACCTGCCGCGAAAGGTTGCAAAAAAATCCGCTTCGCGTGCTGGACTGCAAGAGTCCCGTTTGCTCGGGGATCGCAAAAAATGCGCCCAAAACGCTCGAACACCTTTGCGAAAACTGCGACAGTCATTTTGAAAAACTGAAAAAACTTCTTGACGGCTGCGGTGTGGATTACATCGTCGATCCTTCCATCGTTCGCGGTCTTGATTATTATACAGGCACCGTTTTTGAATTCACCGTTGACTCCATCGGCGCGCAAAGCACGGTTTGCGGCGGCGGACGTTATGACGGTCTGCTTGCTTCGATCGGCGGCCCCGAAATGCCTGCGGTAGGTTTCGGTATGGGTATCACACGCCTTATTCAGGCGCTGAAAGATGAAAATCTCGTTCCCGAAATCGAGACCGGTTGTGACGTTTATATCGCGCCTCTCGGCGAGAACGCATCGGGCGAGGCATTCCTGCTCGCTCAACAGCTCCGCCAAAACGGTGTTTCCGCCGAAACCGATATCTGCGGCAGAAGCCTTAAAGCGCAGATGAAATATGCCGACAAAGCGGGAGCGAAATTTGTGATCGTTATCGGTGATAACGAAATTGCCGAAAACGAAGCGGAACTTCGCAACATGAAAAACGGCGAACGAGTTAAGGTTGCTTTAACAGTAAACAATATAATGGACAAGGTAAAATAAAATGGCAGAATTGCTTGGAAGCGAACGCCGCACGCATTATTGCGGCGATTTAAGAGAAACTAATATCGGCGAACAGGTTTGTGTTATGGGTTGGGTGAAGAAATCGCGCGACCTCGGCAGTTTGATCTTTATCGATCTGCGTGACAGAAGCGGAATTGTCCAGCTTGCGTTCGACGAAAACAGCGAAAAAGCGGTTTTTGAAAAGGCAATGACGATCAAAACCGAGTTCGTTGTTTCGGCTCGCGGCGTTGTTCGCGAACGTTCGAGCAAAAACCCCGATATCCCCACCGGCAACATTGAGATTTTCGCCGACAGCATCAAGGTTTTGGGCGAAAGCGAAACTCCGCCTTTTGACATCACCGACGATTGCAAAACCAACGAAGAACTTCGTTTGACTCACAGATATCTCGATTTGCGCCGTCCCGTGCTTCAAAACAACATAATCTTCCGCGCAAAGGTCACAAAATCGGTTCGCGATTACCTTTGCGACAACGGCTTTATTGAAATCGAAACCCCGATTTTGATAAAATCCACTCCCGAGGGCGCGCGCGACTATCTCGTTCCTTCGCGTGTGCACAAAGGCTCGTTCTATGCGCTTCCGCAATCTCCTCAGCTTTACAAGCAGCTTTCAATGGTTGCGGGCTTTGATAAATATTTCCAGATCGCGCGTTGCTTCCGCGATGAAGACCTCCGCGCCGACCGTCAGCCCGAATTCACTCAGATCGATATGGAAATGAGTTTCGTTGATACCGACGACGTTCTTGCTGTCGGAGAGGGACTTATCAAGCACATCTTTAAGGATTGTCTGGGAATCGACGTTCCCACGCCTCTCCCCAGATATACCTATCGCGAATGCATGGAGCGTTTCGGCTCGGACAAACCCGACCTTCGCTTCGGTATGGAGATCGTTGATGTTTCCGATGCAATAAAAGGCTGCACTTTCCCTGTTTTTGCAAACGCTGTTGAAAACGGCGGCAGTGTTCGCGCGATCAACCTCAAAGGTTATGCCGAACAACTTTCGCGCAAGGATATCGACAAACTCGGCGAATATGCAAAAGGTTGCGGCGCAAAGGGTTTGGCTTGGGTCAAGCGCGGCGAGACCGACAGCGGTTCTTTCCTTAAACACATGACCGAAGACGAAATGAACGCCATTTATGCGGCAGCGGATTGTGAAAAGGGAGATATTCTTCTTATCCTTGCCGACAACGACAACAACCGTGTGCTCACACAACTCGGTCAGCTTCGTGTTGAGGCGGCAAACAGACTTAACGTTGAAAGAAGCGGCTATAACTTCCTTTGGGTCGTCGAGATGCCCTTCTTTGAATATGATTACGAAAGCGGCGAATGGGTCGCAATGCATCACCCGTTCACAAGCCCGCTTGATGAATGTATCGAATATCTTGACAGCGACAAAGGCAAGGTCCGCGCAAAGGCTTACGACCTTGTTCTTAACGGCGTTGAACTTTCAAGCGGCTCGATAAGAATCACCGATCCGTCGCTTCAAGCGAAGATTTTTGAACTTTTGGGACTTTCCGATGAAGAAGCGAAGGTCAAGTTCGGTTATCTTCTCGAAGCCTTCCGTTACGGTGCACCGCCTCACGGCGGCATGGGCATCGGTCTTGACCGTCTTGTAATGCAGATGGTCGGCGCGCAGAGCCTGCGCGATGTCGTTGCTTTCCCCAAAATGCAGAACGCAAAAGAACTGATGACCGATTGCCCCGCTTCGGTTCCTGCCGAGGCTATCGCAGAGCTCGGAATCACGATAAATAAGAACGAAGAATAAAGAACGATCGAAAAAGACGTTTCTTTTATCATTCACCGAATTTGAGGTTTTAAAATGGTTGAAATTACAGACGTCCGTAAAAGCTATGGCGATAAACGCGCGGTAGACGGAATATCGTTCAAGATCGAGGAAGGCGAGATTCTCGGTTTTCTCGGCCCGAACGGCGCGGGTAAAAGCACCACGCTCAATATCATCACGGGTTATCTTTCCGCTGACAGCGGTGTTGTGAAAATCGACGGCACAGACATTCTTGCCGAACCGATAAAAGCAAAAAAGGATATCGGCTTTTTGCCCGAGATCCCTCCGCTTTATCTTGAAATGACCGTTATCGAATATCTTAACTTCGTTTATGACCTTAAAGGTTGTAAACTCCCCCGCAAACAGCATCTCAAAGAGATCTGTGAGGTCGTTAAGATCTGGGACGTCAGCAAAAGACTCATCAAAAACCTTTCCAAAGGCTACCGTCAGAGAGTCGGCATTGCACAGGCTCTTATCGGCAACCCCAAGGTACTTATCTTTGACGAACCGACGATCGGTCTCGACCCGAGACAGATCATCGAGATCAGAAATCTGATAAGAATGCTCGGCAAGGAGCATACGATCATTCTTTCGACACATATTCTCCCCGAGGTTCAGGCTGTTTGTGACCGAGTTGTTGTTATAAACAAAGGAAAGATCGTTGCCGATGAAAAAACCGAAGACCTTGTCAATGCGGTCGACGGCTCGCGCAAACTCGTTGCGAAAATCGTCGGACCTGAGGACGAGGTGTTGAAAGCGATCCGTTCGCTCGGCGGCATTAAGACTGCCGACGTGCTCGGCAAGCGCGATACCGACAGCGTCAGTTATCTTATCGAATCTCAGGAACGGGTTGATATCAGAAAACCTCTGTTCCACATGCTTTCCGGCAAGGGTTGGCCGTTGATCGGTCTTGAAGGCGTTGAATTGAGCCTTGAAGACATCTTCATTCGACTTGTCGGCAAGGAAAAAGAGAAAGAGAACGCAAAAAAATCAAGAAAGGGTGAGAAATAATGTTTGCAATTTATATGCGTGAGTTGAAATCTTATTTCCTCACACCTATCGGATATATCTTCTGCGGAATGTTTCTTGTCGTTTCGGGTCTGGTGTTCTCATTTTGCACCCTTATGGAGCAATCCACCGACAGCATCGGCACCTATTTTATCGGACTTATGATAGTTTTCGCGATCTTGCTTCCGCTTCTTACCATGAAACTCTTTTCCGAGGACAGAAAATCGCGCACCGACCAGATCCTTCTCACAAGTCCGGTTTCGGTTCTCGGCATCGTTATGGGTAAATATCTCGCGGCGATCACTGTTTTCGGCGTGACTTTTGTTGTGAACAGTTTCAATTTTGTGCTTTTGTTCAAATACGGCACGCCTAACATCGTTTCGATCCTTATGAACGTTTTTGGCATTTTCCTTCTCGGCGCGGCGTTCATCGCGATCGGGCTTTTGCTTTCGTCTGTGACTGAAAACCAACTTATTGCAGCGGTTTCGGCGATGGGCGTTAACGCGGCGATGCTTCTTATCAGCCTTCTTGCGGGAAGCATCGAAAACACCGCTGTACGTACCGTGCTCAAATGGTTTTCGATCATCGACCGTTTTGTTCCTTTTACAAACCAAATGCTTGACATTTCGGCAATCGTTTATTATTTAAGCCTTGCCGCAGTTGCTTTGTTCCTCACGACGCGCGTTATCGAAAAACGCCGTTGGGCATAAGAAAGGCGGTGTTCTGATATGAATGGCAAACAGAAAAAAACCGCTCCCGTTAAGGATAAAAGGCGTTATAAATACGGCTCGCTTTCTGCGGCGTTCACTTTGGTCTTCATCGCGCTTGTTCTCGCGATAAACCTTGTTATTTCGGGTCTTTCGCTTTCGGGCGATATCACCGTTGACCTGACTCGCGAGGATTTCACGGGCATCGGTGAGACCACTGAAAAGTTGCTTGACGATCTCGGTGACGATCTTGATATCACTATCACTTTCATGTCCCCCCGAGACAGATTTGACAACGAAAGCAATCAGTATAAAGGCCTTAACCTTTCCGCGCTCGTGCGCGACCTTGCCGAAAACTATGAAAACAATTATTCGGGCAAGATAAAGGTTCAATATAAGGAACTCAATTCCGACCCTGTTTTTGAAAAGAAATTCCGTGAGGAATCAACAATAACCCTTTCTTCGACGAGCGTTATCGTTGAAGGTCCTCACCATTTCCGCGTTCTTGATATGTCTTCTTTCTTCACCGTTACCGAAGAGGGAGAATATCATTCCTTTAACGGCGAATATCGCCTTACGACCGCGATTTTGCAAAGCTCGATAAAAGAGGCTCAGGTCGTCACGTTCACTTATGGCAACGATGAGCCGATCGGCGACGACGGTTTGCTCAGAACCGATTCTGCCGCCGCAGGTCTTGCCGCAGTGCTCGAAGAGGCGGGGTTTGAAATCAAGACCGCCGACCTTGACAGAGATGAGATCCCCGAACGCACCGAGATCCTCATCTGCTATGATCCCGAGATCGACCTTTCTTACGTCGAAACCGATAAAATCACAAAATATCTCTCAAACCGCAATTCATTTATCGCGTTTGTCGATTCGGCAACGCCCGAATTGCCTGCGCTTCAATCGCTTCTTAATGACAACTGGGGCATCAATTACAAGCCTTATTCCCGCGTTACCGATAAGACCCATGCGGTCGGAGCAGAAGAAAACGTTGTTGTTAAATTCCCTTCCGTTTCGAGCGAGGAGGAACAACAGGGTTCTGCCGCATATCAGATAATCAGCACGGTCAAAACGCTGGATAAAGGAAGCGTTTCGGTTGTAATGCCCGAAAGCGTTGAACTTGTCAAGGCCAAGGACAACAGCCAGAACGATTTCACCGTTGAGACCGTCGTTTCAACCTTTGATACCGCAATTTCGGAAAATAACGCCGGCGAAAAGACCGAGAACAAGGAAATGCCTTTGATGTTGCTTTCCACGAAATACGGTTACGGTGAAAACAACGTCACCGAATATTCCTACGCGATGCTTGTTGCAAGTACCGAATTTGCCGACACCGACAATCTTTTCAGCGGCACCAACGGAAACCGACGTGTGATGCTTGCCGCTTCGAGAATTTTCGGCGTGAACCGCGTTGCACCCGATATTGATGCAAAACCGTTCGGCGACACCGCGCTTGACATCGAACTCGGCACATCGACCATGCTCACCTGGCTTATCTGCACAATTATCCCCGGTGCAATACTCATCATGGGCATAGTGATGTTCTTTATGAGAAGACATTTATAATCGTATCTGAAACTTCCGCGCAGGAAACTGCGCGGAATTGAGGTTTTTCAATGAAAAAACAAATAATCATCGTGGCATCGGTCGCTTTGGTGACCGTCTTGCTTTTCACTGCATATGCTATATTTTTCAGCGGAGACAAAATTGACACCGTCGAAAACGACCCGCTTTATTCGCTGACCGAAGATGCGAAAAACGCGCTTGGCGAGATCGGCAAAAAAACAACGATAACGGTTTCGGGATATAACCCCGATGACGAACATTGGACAGTGCTTTATCGTTATGCCGAAGTCATCACTCAGGCAAGCAGAAAATTAAAGCTGAAAGATGAAGATCTTGGGTTTTCGGGGGTTCGCGTTTCATCAAAAAGCGGAGAAAAAGATATCGCGTTCGATAAATTTTTCGAGATCCGTTATGACGGCGCGCGCTATGCTTTCGATGGCGAAAATCTCATCGTCAACGCGATCCTTTCGCTTGACGGACAAAAGGAACTGAAAATCGGGCTCCGTGCACTTTCGGGATTCGATACCGATGGCGACAACGTCACGGGGAAAGGGCTTCCTTTCATTTTCCCGTCGGTTGAAAGGGCCAATATTGATTATATCCAGATCAAAAACAGTCATGGAGAATATTCGCTGATACAGAACGAGGGAGAATTTTATTTTTCCGATTCTTCCGCCGTTGATTATGACGCCGAAATGTTCTCGCTTCTTACCACCAACTGCCGTTATACCGTTTCGAGCGGTAAAATGGAAATGCCCGAAAACAGAAAATGGGAAGATTACGGCATTACCGACGACGGCGGCTCAACGGCAAGTTATTCGATCATGACTTCTCACGATAAAGACGGAAATTATTCCGTTCATACCGTTTATATCGGAAACCTTTCATCGACAGGATCTTATTACTACGCTCGCTATATCGGCGCAAGGCTTTCGGAAAACAAAGAGGATAGCATCAACCTCTCGAAAAAAATGATCTATTTCTTCCCCGCAAGCGCGGTTGACGGTTCGATAACGCTGCCTCAAACCGATATCATGAAACCCTCGATCATCAACCCGGTCGATTATAACGAGGCTCTTTATGCTATTGATAACGTTCGCATTGACGACCTTACCAACGGCATAAGCCTTACCACCAGAAATATCTATGATTTCAATGCGGCGGATAACCTTTCTGCGATCGACGAAACTTCGCTCACAACGGTTATCTCCGATAAAAAGATCGTTTCGAGTTACGGAGCATCCGACAACTGGACAAAAGCGATCGATAAATTTGCGGGATTTTCAAGTTCCGACGGGGAAACGACTTATATCGAAGCCGCGCTCGCGAGAGCGGCAGTCAACGGCAAATACAGTGTCAATTTCGGTTTGCTGCGCGATGAAGCGAACGGTGCATATATCCCCGGTAAGATCAGATTCACCAAGTCCTATGACGGAATAAACTGGCATGATTGCGGCGAAATCATCACAGATAATGCCGACGGCCAGTTAAGGAGATATGAATTTTCGTTTGAAGATTCCGAATCGGTCAAGTTCCTGCGCATTCATTTTGACGTTCCGCTTCTTGTCAACAGTTATGTTGTTTTTGACGAATTCCGTATATATGCCGACGATAACGATGCTCAACCTTACAGCGCGATAAGAGGCAGATGGAAACTGACCGCACCTTCGTCGATGATTCCCGCCGGCAGAAATTATGCATATCTTGACATGAGCAATTTCGGTGATTTCATTCAGGAGATTGCCGCGCTTGAAGGCGAAAAGGTCGTCGGGTTCGGTTTTTCAAACAACGGCGATGCATCGACCGTGAAGAAAGAGGTTCTCGAACCTTTCGGTCTTGATAACCCCGACAAACGTTTTGTCTTTGAATATGACGGCGTCATTACCGAACTTTTCGTCTCCAAACCCAACGAAAACGGTAAATATTATGCTTATTCGACCTTCTCGGGCGAAGTTGACGGAAAACCCGTTTGCGCTTCGACCGACGTTATCGTTGAACTTTCGCTCTCTTCGGCGAAATGGCTTGCATGGGATATGACCGAATATCTTGACCATTCGCTGTTCTCGATCTATCTTGATGACGTTTCGGAGATCACGATTTCCGCCGACGGCAAATCGCACCGTTTTGAAGTCAAGGTTGACAAAAGCGATAACATTTCGGACATTATCTATAACGGCGAAAGTCGTGACGTTTTGAGTTTCAAATATCTTTACGAATCTCTCGTCGGTATTTATATGCACGACAAATATGTTCCTGTTGAGGGCGAAGAATATAACGAATATTTCAGCATCAAAGTGACTTCCGAAACCGATTCTCCCGAGATCGTATTTTACCGCGTTTCTTCCACAAAATGCTTCTATACGATCGATGGCGAGGGCGGATATTACGTCTATGTTGAAGACGTTAATAAAGCGATCGAGAAACTCAACACCTATGTTTCGGGCGGAACGTTAAGTGCTGACAGATGAAAAAAATGAAAAAGAAACTGATTTGTTTGGCTCTTGTGCTTGTTGCGGTGCTTTTCGGCTGTGAACCCACTGATCAAAGCAAGAACAACGACGAAAAAGTCAACAGTGAAAGTCTTAACGCAAAAGTTAACGATGTCAACTCGAAAGACAAAATCGCCGGCGAATATATGCTTGAAATGACCTTCGGCGAGGGCGTGACGCTTTATTACGCGCTTGGCGAAATGGCTTGGGACAGAGAAGCTCAGACCGCGTTTACCGATTTCAGTTACAGCTATCTGGGCGTTTCGGGGAAAACCGAAAACTATTTCAAAAACGGAAAACTAACTTCGGTCGACGGCGGCGAGGTTATCACCGGCGACCGCAAAGCAGAGGAGTTGTTTTCGAAAATTCCTTATTCGTCAATGCCGCTTTACAGCGGTGACTGCAAAGGGTTGGTTGTTTCCGATACGTCATCGGGAACGGCATATTCTTTCACAAGGTCGGACACGAAAAAACTCAGCAAGATGTTTGTCGAGGACGATATTTACGATATCGTAACGGTTTTGAAAAAACCGCAACCCGAAAAGACGCAATACAGCGATATGCAATGTGTTTATACCGTCAACGACGGAAAACTCGTTTCCTGCCGTTTTGAGTTCGACATGAAACTTTTTGATACCCCTGCTTACGTTCCGGGATACAGCGTTCCCGAAGAAGATTATACTATTGATATCCACGTTAACGCAAAAATAACCTATAAACAATTCGGAAACGACGTTTCGGTCGAGGAATATTCCGAAACCGTCTCCGAATAAAAAACAAAAGAATAATAAAAGATGGGGTGCTGTGTAAATTTTTTTAATGCACGGCTGAGAATATACCCAAGGAACCTGATTCGGGTAATGCCGACGTAGGGAAAATACACGGGATTGTATTTTTCGTCAGTGTTTCGGAAAGGATACTTATGAAAAACAAATCTTCCGAACAACTGCGCGCTCTTTGCGAAGCGGCGATAATGATCGCTGTCGCAGCAGTTTTTGCAGTGTTGCAGTTTCCGCCTTTCAGAATTGCGCTTTGGGGCAATGGCGGCAGCATCGACTTCGTCATGATACCGCTTATCGTGCTCGGCTGGCGCCGAGGTGCAAAATGGGCGTTTCCCGCCTGCTTTGCTTTCGGGATCATCGACTGTCTTGTGAGCGGCGGCATCGGCTGGGGACTCCCTTCGATACTGCTTGACTATGTTCTTGCTTACGGCATTGTCGGCATCGCGGGATTCTTCAAAGGCAAAAAATACGGTCTCGTTCTCGGTGCGATCGTCGCATCGGTCATGAGGTTTTTGGTGCATTTTATCGCGGGCGTCACGATTTGGAAGATCGCCGTCGGCGATTCCGTTGAACTTTTCGGCACGACCTTCGGCGCCGATGCATCGTTCGTTTATTCCTTGGTTTACAACGGCAGTTATATGCTGGGGAATCTTATCATCGCGGTTTTGGTTGTCGCTTTGCTTCAAAAACCGCTTGAAAAACTTAAAAAATAGGGTGATTCATTTTGTACGGATATTTCGAGTATCTGATTTTCATGATTCCCGCGCTTTTGCTCGGCTTGTGGGCGCAGATTCTTGTCCAATCTCGCTTTAAAAAGTTCTCAAAAGTCGCGTCCCGCCGCGGAATTACGGGTGCGGAGGCGGCAAAAGCTGTGCTTAACGCAGGCGGAGTTTATAACGTGCCCGTCGGGCGCGTTTCGGGTCATCTGAGCGACCATTATAATCCCAAGACCAATTCGATCTCACTTTCCGAATCGGTTTACGGAAGCACAAGCGTCGCTTCGATCGGTGTCGCCGCGCACGAAGCAGGCCACGCGTTGCAATATGCCCAAAATTACGCACCCATAAAGTTGCGTATGGCAATAATCCCGTTTTGCAATATCGGCTCGATGCTCGGACCTATCCTTATAATTATCGGCTGCATCATTTCCTATGCGGCCGGTGAAGCGAGCCTTGCTATGGGTCAAACGCTTTATTTTATCGGGCTGATGCTTTTTTCTGCCGTCGCGCTTTTCCAGGTCGTGACGCTCCCCGTTGAGCTCGATGCGTCAAAGCGTGCGATCAAAGCGCTTGAACGCGGACGGATCCTTGAAGACAAAGAACTTTCGGGTGCTAAAAAGGTGCTCACCGCCGCTGCGTTGACTTATATCGCCGCGTTGATCACCTCGATAATGCAGATTTTGTATTACGCTTCGCGTTTCAGACCGAGAGATTAGCGTTTCGGATTTGAGTTTGTGCTTTGTTTTCAAAACGAGAGCGCAATCTGTTGAGTGTTAGATTCAAGAAGATACAACATATTGAATTTAACAAAAAATAGCCGAAATTGCGCGAAAACACTTGATTTTTTGAAATTTGTATGTTATAATCAAGCGTTCAATTATGGGTGGTCCTCTGCAGCTCAGCAAGAACACCTAAGGAAAATGGAGGTAAAAGCTTTGGATATCTTGAAAGCATTTACAAATGAGCAGCTCAAAACCGAAATCCCCGAATTCAACGTTGGTGACACCGTTAAGGTTCATCAGAGAATCGTCGAGGGAACAAGAGTCAGAACTCAGATTTTTGAGGGTACGGTCATCGCCAGAAGGAACGGCGGTATTTCCGAAACCTTCACTGTAAGACGTGTTTCTTACGGTGTCGGCACCGAAAAGACATTCCCCGTTCACTCCCCCAACGTACAGAAGGTTGAAGTTGTACGTCGCGGTAAAGTTCGCCGTGCTAAACTTTATTATCTTCGTGACAGAGTCGGCAAGAACGCTAAGGTCAAGGAAAAAATCTAAATCGGCTCTTTGGTGTCTGCGTTTCTTCGCAGACACCTTTGCTTTTATTCGGGAACGGTTTCCCGAAACAACTGTTATGATATTATTATAAGGAATGATTGCAATGAGCGAACTCAACAAGAACGAATTGCAGGAAGAAGAACTTTCCGAAGAAAAAATTGAGGAAACTGTGGAAGAATCTATCGGGGAAACCGAGGAAGAATCTGTCGAAGAAACCGAGGAAGAATCTGTCGAGGAATCTGTTGAAAACGTTGCGGTTGAAGAATTCAAGCCCGTTGAAGAGATCGGCGAGGCGGTTTTTGTCACCTCAAAAGAGGAAGACGAAGTTTTTGATTCGCCGAGCGTGGTTTTTGAGGAAAGCGATTGCGAGCCTCAAAAGAAAGAAAAGGGGAACTTCACACGAACGGTCTATGATTACGTCGAGACTTTTTGCTATGCGCTCGCGCTGATGATGGTCTTGTTCCTTTTCGTTTTCCGTTACGTTTCGGTCGACGGTGATTCGATGAAGCACACGCTTCATGACAACGATAAACTTATCATTTCGAATTTGTTCTATACTCCCGAGACGGGTGATATCATTGTCATCAACCCCGAAAGTCACGGCGACAGAAACGATCCCATAATCAAGCGCGTCATCGCCACCGAAGGACAGACGGTTCGTATTGATTACGACAAGTGGGAGGTTTATGTTGACGGAGTCAAACTTGATGAACCGTACATCGAACCCATGCGCGAAGAAATGAAGCGGGTTTTCGGAGATGACGTCGATATGAGCCCTGCACAGAACCTCAAATATATGGAGGAGTTCGTCGTTGGCGAGGGACAGGTCTTTGTCATGGGTGACAACCGAAACAACTCGAAGGACAGCCGTTCCAGAGAATATGGCGAGATGGGCGTCAACAGAATTATCGGTAGAGTCGTTATCAGGCTTGCGCCCGATTTCGGTTTTGTTAAATAGGAGATTAAAATGGCTGAAATAGTCTGGTATCCCGGACATATGGCAAAAGCGAAGCGGCTCATTAAAGAGGCGCTTCCTAATATTGATATGGTTATCGAACTTCTCGATGCGCGAGCACCGATTTCGAGCAAGAATCCCGATTTCAACAGTCTTTTCGGGAACAAACCCGTTTTGACTCTGCTCACAAAATGCTCGCTTGCCGACCCGAACGTCACAAAACGTTTCGAGTCACAGCTCAAATCGTCGGGGCGTGAGGTCATCGCGATCGACTGCAAAGCGGGACAGGGAATAAAAAACATTCAGACAGGTATAAAAACCCTGATGCGCGAAAAACTCGAACGTGATGCTGCGCGCGGGATAAAAAGACCGATCCGTGCAATGGTCGTGGGAATTACCAACGTCGGCAAATCAACGCTTATCAACACGATAAGCGGCACAAAAAAGGCGGTTGCTCAGGACCGACCGGGCGTTACCAGACACAATTCGCGCATATCCGTACCGTCGCTCGGGCTGGAATTGACCGACACTCCGGGCATTCTCTGGCATAAGTTCGACGACGAACTTGTCGGTGTCAAACTTGCCTGCCTCGGTTCGATAAAAGATGAGATCTTGGACACTTTGGAACTTTCCTGCCGCCTTATCGGCCTTATCCGCAAGGATTATGCCGAATGTCTTGTCAATCGGTTCGGTATCGAATTTTCCGAGGAAGACAGCGATTATGACGTTTTTGAAAGAATTGCGCGCCGCCGAGGTTTCCTCCGTTCGGGCGGTGTTATCGACGAGGATCGCGCCGCAGGCGTCATTCTCGACGAGTTCCGTGCAGGAAAAATCGGAAGGATAACTCTTGATCGGGAGTGATTTTTAAATGCCGCTTGATTGGCAAAACGAAATATCGTTGAGGCGCGAGGGCGAAACCGTTGTCTGCGGTTGTGATGAAGCCGGCCGAGGTCCGCTTGCGGGTCCTGTGGTTGCCGCCGCAGTTGTCCTGCCCGAAGGTCTTATCATCGACGGCCTTGACGATTCGAAAAAACTGAGCGAAAAAAAGCGAGAAAAACTTTTTGACATCATAAAAGAAAATTGTGTTGATTGCGCGATCGGCATCTGCGACGTTTCTGAGATCGAGGAGATAAATATCCTCAACGCTTCGATGCTCGCGATGAACCGCGCAGTGAATCAGTTAAAAACAAAACCTCAACTTGCGCTTGTTGACGGAAATATAACGCGCGGTTTTGAAATGCGCGCCGTTCCCGTTATCAAAGGCGATGCGCTCTGTCCTTCGATTGCCGCCGCATCTATCCTTGCGAAGGTTACGAGAGACAGAATGGTGTCCGAACTTGATTCTCTTTATCCCGAATATGGCTTTAAAAAGCATAAAGGCTACGGCACGAAACTTCACCGCGAGGCGATTTTGAAGTATGGTCCGAGCCCGATACACAGAATGAGCTTTTTGACAAAAATTTTGCAGGGCAAAAAATGAAAACAGCGAAAGAAATCGGAATCATCGGCGAAAATGCCGCCGAAAAGTTTTTGAAAAAGCGCGGCTGGCGTATTCTTTCGAGAAATTTTCTCGTTCGCGGCGGCGAGATCGACATTATCGCATTTCGCTTCGGCGTTCTTGCTTTTTTCGAGGTCAAGGCGCGCTCAAACGATGAATACGGAACGCCCGCTTCGGCGGTTGACGGCGAAAAAATCAGAAAGATAAAGCATGCTTCGCGTGCGTTTCTGACAGCCTATCGCAAGGGCGGCAAAATTCCCGTTTTTTATCCTTTCGGGATAACAAAAATGATGAACATAAGAAAACAAAGGATAGACGTTATCGAGGTCTATCTTACGAAAGACCATAAAATCAGCAAAATCAATCAAATCAAAGATAGGGAAAATCAGTTATGAACTACATCAGCACCCGCACTCCTGAAAGCGAAAAGCGTTCTGCCGCTTACGTTATAAAAAACGGACTCGCACCCGACGGAGGTCTTTACGTTCCCGAATCGATCCCCGCGCTTGACGAGGTGACGGTCACTGCGCTTGCAGGAATGAGTTACACCGAGCGCGCGGAATATATCCTTTCGCTCTTCCTGACCGATTATTCGAAGGAAGAACTTCTTTCCGCAGCCAAATCGGCTTACAGCACCGAAAAGTTCGGCGGCCCCGCCGCTCCGATCGCAAAGGTCGGCGGTAAATATTTCCTTGAACTCTGGCACGGCCCGACGAGCGCTTTTAAAGACATGGCGCTTCAAATCATGCCGAGGCTTCTTTCGCTTTCGCTCGGAAAAACGGGTGAGGAAAAGGACGCTTATATCCTCGTTGCAACCAGCGGTGACACAGGAAAAGCCGCGCTTGAAGGCTATTGCGATATCGATCGCGTTCGCATTCAGGTTTTTTATCCCGTCAACGGCGTTTCGAACATTCAGAAAAAACAAATGGCGTCCCAAAAGGGAAATAACGTTGAAGTCGTTGCTATCAACGGCAATTTTGACGATGCTCAAAGCGGCGTCAAGGCGATTTTTGCCGATGAAAACGCAAAGTCGTTGCTCGATAAAAAGGGTCTCTTCTTTTCGAGCGCAAACTCTATCAACTGGGGCAGACTTGCTCCTCAGATCGTTTATTACATCTCGGCTTATTGCGATCTTCTTGCCGAGGGTGAACTTAAATATGGCGACCTTCTCGATGTAACCGTCCCGACAGGCAACTTCGGTAATATCCTTGCGGCATATATCGCGAAAAAAATGGGGCTTCCTTTGGGGAAACTCGTTTGCGCTTCCAACTGCAACGATATCCTTACCGATTTTATAAATACGGGCGTCTATGATAAACGCCGCGAATTCTTCACAACGGTTTCTCCTTCGATGGATATTCTTATTTCGAGCAACCTCGAACGCCTTCTTTGGTTCACCGTCGGTGCGGAAAAGACGAAGGAATGCATGGAAAAACTTGCAAAAGACGGAATTTATTCGCTCGACAGCCAAGCGATGGATATTATCCGCGCCGATTTCGCGGGATATGCCTGCTCGGAAGAGGAAACGAAAAAGACGATTGCCGAGAATTTCTCGGAATTCGGTTATCTCTGCGATACCCATACCGCCGTTGCGGCAGGTGCCGCAAAGAAATTTGCGGAGGAAAGCGGAAGCAAAAACAAAATGCTTGTTGTTTCAACAGCTTCGCCTTATAAATTTGCGCCTGCGGTTCTTTCGGCGCTCGGCGAAGATGTTCCCGAAGACGATTTTGACGCTTTGGACAAACTTTTTGACGTTACAAAATGCGCTGTCCCCAAGAATCTCGCCAACCTTCGCGATGCCGAAGTGAGATTCACAAAGACTATCGACCCGAAAGACATGATAAACAGTCTTTAATAAAAAACGCTCCCTTAAAAAAGGGAGCGAAAACTCAAATCGGACTCAAAACCCGCTTGGCTTCAAGTCGAAAGTGAAGCGATTCACATCTGCTTCGGTTTGAAGGTTGCGCAAACGGTTTGCGAACTGTTCGTTGCGGTGGACGGACCGACGGTTATGCTCGGCGCGGTGCAGTAATGCACACCGTCGTGATAGGTGCAATGTGTCACGCTGCAACTGATGCCGTGAATGTGTTTTGGGATCTGGTTGAATGATATTTCGTTCATCTTGTGTCTTCCTTTCGGTTGTTTTATATTATTGTTTCACGAATTCGGATAAAAATACAAAGTTTTTCAGCAAGAACGGAGTTCTTCAATATGTCGGTTTTTACGATCGCGGATCTTCATCTTTCATATTCGTCAAATAAACCGATGGACATTTTCGGTCCGCGTTGGGAAAACCATGCCGAACGCCTTCGCGAGAATTGGCAAAGCATGGTCAAACCCGAGGATACGGTCATCATCGCGGGAGATATCTCTTGGGGAATGCGTACCGCCGATGCGCTTGCCGATTTGAAGTTTATTGATGAACTGAACGGAAAAAAGATCATCGCCAAAGGCAACCATGATTTTTGGTGGCAGACGATGAAAAAACTTTATGAATTCCGTGATCAGATCTGCGCATCGAGCATTGATTTTCTTTTCAACAACGCTTATGTCGTCGAGGATTTTATTGTCTGCGGAACGCGCGGCTGGTTTCCCGAAACCAATTACGGTCCCGATGATGAGAAGATCGTCAACCGTGAAGCCGAACGGCTTCGCACCTCGATTCTTGCGGGATTGAAGTTGAAGGAAGAACACCGCGACAAAGAGATTCTGGTGTTTCTGCATTATCCGCCTGCTTACGGAAGCGTTCGCTGCGAAAGGATTTGCGAGGTCTTGCATGAATATGGAATCAAGCGCGTTTTTTACGGTCATCTGCACGGCGCGCAGAAATCAAAGCTCGTTCATCAGATCGCGGGCGCAAATCTGACACTTATCGCCGCAGATAAGCTTGATTTTAAACCGTTGGAGATCAAGTAAAGATTGACAACATCAATTGATTGATGTAAAATAATAAAACAAAAGTGATTTTTCGGAGGAAAAACCGATGGCAAAGAGAATTCTTGTCGCAGGAAGTTCAAACATAGATTTCCGTCTTTCAACTCCTTATATACCCGCCCCCGGCGAAACGATGCTCTCTTCGGGCAGATATGCTTTCACCCCCGGCGGCAAAGGCGCAAACGCTGCCGTTGCGGCGGCTTCGCTCGGGGCAGACGTTGTTTTCTGCTCGCGCGTTGGCGATGATGCTTACGGCGACCGTCTTATTGCGCTCTTTAACGAACGCGGTATTGATACGCGCTACGTCAAGGTTGACAAGACCGAGCAGACCGGACTTTCGGTTGTCATGGTTGAAAAGAACGGCGCGAACCGTGTTATTTCTTACGGCGGCGCGAATCAGAAGATCAGCGATGCCGACGTTGAAGCTGCTTTCGGTTGCTATCCCGATGCAGTTCTTACTCAGTTTGAGATCAGACACGAGGCTGTCATTGCCGCCGCTCACAGCGCCGCTTATGATAACATTCCTTTGATCGTTGACGCAGGCCCTGCAAGGTCCGATTTCCCGCTTGAAAAACTCGAAAAAATCGAGATCCTTTCTCCCAACGAGAGCGAAACGGAGATCCTGACGGGCATTCGTCCCAACAACCTTGAAAACTGTCTCCGCGCATCTATCGCGCTTTGCAACAGGGTTGATATCCGTTACGTCGTGCTTAAATTGGGCGCTCGCGGTTGTTACGTTTATGACGGTAAATATTGCGATCTCATCTCTCCTGTCGAAGTGTCGGTCGTTGATACGACTGCCGCAGGCGACGTTTTCACCGCCGCGTTGACGACCGAATATCTCCGCACGGGCGATATTCTCGCCTCCGCACGTTTCGCAAACGCCGCAGGCGCGCTTGCCGTTTCGAAAGCGGGAGCGATCGCTTCGGTCCCCACTTTGGACGAAGTCAGAAAAATTTTACTTTAAGAAAAAAATCAAGAGCCGTTAAAACGGCTCTTTTTTGATTGTCGCGCTATTGATTTTAAGCGGGAAATAAGGTATAATTGTATAAAATTTGTTGCGTGGAGGTGCTACGGTGAACGGAAATCTGCCCGAACCTATAATTACGTTTGCGGGATATAAAAGTTCGATCCAGAACTGCTCGCCTCTCACAGTGCGTGAATATGTCAACGATATAATTCTTTTTTTTCGTTATATCATCGTTTCACGCCGAGGAGACAAACCCGAAAACACCGAGATGACCGAAATTGAAATCTCGTCGCTCGATTACGACCTTGTGAATTCGGTCCGTACCGAGGAGATCTATGGTTATATGCTCTATCTCGCGCAATCGCGAGGGAACGGTGTTCGTATCCGCGCAAGACGTCTTTCGGCGATCAAGGCTTTTTATAAATACCATACCGTCAAATCGCGCCGGATTCAGGAAAACCCTGCAAAAGATATCGACAGCCCGACTGTCAAACCCGCGCTGCCTAAATATATGTCGCTCGAAGAAAGCATTCAACTTTTGAACAGCGTCCCGCGCGACAATCCGAATTTCGAGCGTGATTATTGCATTCTGACTTTGTTCTTGAATTGCGGAATGCGTCTTTCTGAACTTGTCGGGATCGACCTTTCGGATATCGCCGATGATCTTTCAAAATTGACCGTCACGGGCAAGGGAAGCAAGATGCGCGTTGTTTATCTCAATTCCGCCTGCAAGGTCGCGCTTGCCGATTATCTCTCGGTGCGCCAGAGCAGAGCAACGCAATACGGTCAGCCGATCATTGATAAAAACGCTCTGTTTTTAAGTTCGCGCCGAACGCGGATATCAAATCAGATGGTTCAATCGCTTGTTTACCGTTATCTCAAATTGGCGGGGCTCGACGGTCGCGGTCTTTCGGTTCATAAATTGCGTCATACTGCGGCAACGCTGATGTATAACGAGGGCAATGTTGACGTTTTGACTTTGAAAGATATCCTCGGCCATGAGCAACTCACCACAACACAGATCTATACTCATCTTTCCGATAAAAGGTTGGAGGAAGCGGCGGAATGCAATCCGCTTGCAGGAATAAAAAAATGATAGAAAAGAAAATCACTATCGCAAGTTTTGATGTTTTTCCGAACAGTACCGTGAAGCCTTCGGCGCTGCAACAGTACATGCAGCAATTCGGGCGCGAGGATTGCGATGCGCTCGGTTGCACTTATATCGACATGAGAAACGTGAACATGGTCTTTGTTATGACAAAAATGGGGATCACGTTCAACAAACCCGTTTTTGCTTATGACGAATTGACGGTCCGCACCTATAACAACTGCATCAGCGGGATCACTTTTGTTCGCGAATTCGAGTTTTACCGTGACGGGGAAGAGGTTATCCATGCGACGACTCAATGGGTCATTGTAAAATATGACAACCGTTCGATCGTTCGTCCCCGAGAATTTCCTTTTGCGATTCCCGAACATAATATCGATTGCAACACTATCTCGCTTCCGCGTGCGCTCAACACCGAAAATCTCGCACCTGCCGGAGAGAGGGTTGTAAGATTGTCCGATCTTGATGAAAACGACCATCTTAATAACTGCGTCTATTCGTCGATAGCGCTTGACGTTCTGCCTTATGATCGCAGGGAGGATTATGTTAAAGAAATTCGCGTGATTTTCCGTCAGGAGGCGCGCATCAATGATGTTTTAACGCTTCAAAGCGGCGAAAACGAGGGGAGATTCGTCGTTTCTGCCCATAACTCGACTGGCGACAAACCCTGTTTCGAGGCAGATTGTGTTTTAGCTAAAATATCCTGTTGATTTTTTGTCAAACCTATTATATAATACCTTGGCGCATAGAAACCGAAAAGGAGGTTCGGAATGTCGGAAATGATAAGAAACATCGCGAATAATAAAGCGGCCTATCACGAATATTTTGTGGAAGATAAATTCGAAGCCGGCATCGAACTTTTCGGTACCGAGGTAAAATCGCTTCGCAACGGCAGGGTGAATTTGAAAGATTCGTTTTGCCGTATCGACAACGGCGAACTTACCGCCTATGGCATTCATATCAGTCCTTATGAAAAGGGGAATATTTTCAACCGCGACCCTTATCGCCACAGACGGTTGCTCATGCACCGCCGCGAGATCGACAAACTTTTCGGTCTTGTCGGGCAGAAAGGCTATTCGCTCATTCCGCTCTCGATTTATTTCAAGGGCAGATGGGTGAAGGTTGAGATCGGTCTTTGCAAAGGCAAAAAACTTTATGATAAACGCGCCGTTGAGGCAGAGAAAACCGCAAAGCGCGAAATGGAACGTGCGGATAAGGGGAATTATTGATGGCAACGTGGGTTCTTCATCTCCGCGTTGCGGAAATGATCGCGAAAACGCTTGATAATATCGACGAAACGGCATATTACGTCGGGGCGATCGCGCCCGACAGCGGCAGAATGGTCGACAATTTCACCTATTTGCCGCCGAAAGATGTTTCTCATTGGAAGCGCGAAGGCGTGAGTTATGAGCAACGCTTTGAGGATAACGCCGATTTCTTCCGCGAATATGGCGAGAACGAAAACGATTCTTTCAAAAAATCGTTTTATCTGGGGTATTATATACATATCCTTACTGATACGATATATGTGCGCGATATCATTCATCCTTTCATTCGCGAAAACGGCAGACCTTTCTGGCGCGCCAATATTGACGCGATCCGCGCAGGGTGGTATGAGATCGATCACCGCTTTGTCGCAAGGAATAAAGACTTTCGTCCGCTTGCGTTGATAAACGAGGTTTCGGATTTTCCGAACGTCTATTTTGATTATTTTGCGCCGGATGATATAACCGAACGTATCCGCTTTGCCGCCGAACTTTATGAAAACGGCAAACCGAACGAATCGGCGGAGTTCATCACCCATGACGAATCAAAGGCGGAAGAACTTGTTGCTTGTATGTCTTCCACCATAAGGGCGATTTTAAAGGAAAAACATGGGATATAAAATAAAAAATCCCTGAAAACGCTTGCGTTTTCGGGGTAAAAAACATGGGGCCGTAAAGGTTTCGACGGGGATCTTGATACGGTGTAAGCGAGCAGAAGCGCATAACTTCTTAAAAATGTGCACTTTAAAATTAAACGCTAACAATAACAAATTAGCAGTAGCTGCTTAACGCAGCTTCCGTCGCACCGAAGAGCACCGCGGCTTCGGATGCGGCGTCACTTAGCGGTGAACGTGTGTTGGGCAAAGCTTTGAGCCCTTCCATGAACTGATGAAGCTACCGTCCGTGTGCGCCTGCCGTTCGGCGTGCGCGGAGGGGAATCTTAAAGAACGGCTGCGCTCGGAGAAAACGCCGGGGACGGGTTTTCGGACAGGGGTTCGATTCCCCTCGGCTCCACCAACGGGCATTTGTGAGGAAACACCTTGCAAATGCTCGTTTTTCTTTTGATTGCAACGGCTTTCGGCCGTTTTCATTTGCGATTTTCAAGCGTTTTTATTAAAGAAATTTAATAAAAATTAAGCGTTTTTTAGTAAAATGTTTCCACGAAAGTTTCCACGGAATTCACTAAACAAGCTTTGCAAATACCTAAAGCACGCCGAATCATTTGCAGCAAACATCCCCTCACGATCGATTTAGTTGATTTTTACAATCGAAATGAGATGTTGTTTTTTGTTTGAAATATGGTATTATATAGTCAAGCAAGGCGCCCGGCAAACATTGACGGAGGAAAGACTATGAATTTATATTTTGCACAAAATTTCAAACAACTGCGCCGCAATGCAGATATGACGCAAGAAGAAATATCCGTTGCATTAGGTGTTTCACCCCAAGCGGTTTCGCGCTGGGAGACGGGTGCAACCTACCCCGATATAGAAATGCTTCCCGTTATTGCCGAATATTTTTCGGTATCGTTGGAAGAACTGCTGGGTGTCGAGCAAAGCAAACGAAAGGCGAAAGCGCAACAGTATAAAACGCTTTTCAAAGAATATATCGAACACGGCAAGATTGAAGAATGTATAGATATTTCAAGAAAAGCGGCAAAAGAATTTCCGCGCGATTGGGAACTTCAAAATCAACTTATGTATGCGCTGTTTGTTTCCGGCTCCGATGATGGTGATATTGAAAATTGGCAGGAAAACCAAGAAAAACACAAACAGGAAATTATCGACATCGGAAACAATATTATCGAACACTGCACGGATGATGCGATTCGTCTTGAGGCAAAATCGAGATTGGGTTTTCACTATTGTGAGCTTGGAGAATTAGAAAAAGGCAAAGCGGTTTTCGATTCTCTGCCTACCGTGGATTCCTGCAAGGAGTCTATGATGTATTGGGCATTAAGAGGAGACGAACGTAAACAGCACAATCGCAATATGTTTTCACTTTTCTTGTCAAGGGCATTGTGGAATCTTTGGACCGTTGCCATAGACAACAACGGCAAATATGATGATACCGTAAAAGAGCTTTTGAAATACGAAAAGATAATCGAGCTTGTTTATGACAAGGGTGATTACGGCGATTGGAACTTGGCTCTCGCACAGCTTTATTTTTATAAGCTTGCACCCATTTCGGCAGAAAACCAAAGGTTCGATGAGATGTATAACTATCTTGAAAAAGGACTTTACTATTTGAAGGAATTTGCAAAGCTCCCCGAGGTATATTGCCACACATCGTATCTCGTAAAAGGTGTTTGCGATAACAGATATGGCGATACTGCAGATTCGCGCACACCGTGGGATATAATTTCCGAAAAATATCTTTCTGATGCGATATATGATTCGGTTCGAGACGATACGCGTTTCGCTTCGATATTGAATGAACTAAAATCTATTGAGTTTAGCAATTGAATATAGCCCCGCTTTTGCGGGGCTTTTCTTTGTTTACTGCACAACAATTATTAAAAAGAGGAATCGCATTTTATATACGATTCCTCTTTTGCTTTATTCGATATTATCCAATTTTGCAAGAAACTCGGCAAACCAATCTTTATTGCGGTATGCGTCAAAACATTCCCACATCAACTCGGCTCTCAAATTTCGAACAAGCTGCTTGTTATCTTCGGGGGCATCTGCGACATGCCAACCGTACACCAACGGATGAGTAAGCTCATGTGCTTTTATGTTTGTTGACTTAACGGCACATTCAACCGCACGCGAAAGATTCTTTCTGATAACCGCTTCTTCCTTCCCAATGGATGCTTCATCCTCTGCAATACAACGATGTAGCGTGCAAAGCTGTCCTAATGATTCATAACTCATATCGTCATTTGGATGTGCCGCCTCAAACATATTTACTACAGCCATACTGACTTTTTGAACATAATCCTCGCCGAAGCATTTTACGTTGCACATATTCAGCCGCGCTGTCATATAGAACAGCACCTCCAGATACCAATGATTCGCAAAACTGAAGGTTTCGGTAAGCCAATCTTCCTCATCGTGTATCTGCATAAAAAGCATTTCTTGGCAGTGATTTATTTGATGTGCGCGGCGTGCCCACTCGTCTGCTTTTTCAGAATTACCGTTTGCATGGTAGGTACGTGCGATCTGTCCGATTGCTTGCCCTTGATAATAGCTGTTTCCGCCTTCGGAAATATTTGCATTATAAATTTCAGTACCGAGCTCAATGATCTCGTTTTGATATTTAACTTGATCCGTATCAAAATAAGTTGACATCAGCATTTCCTTGACGCGAATGTCGTGGGGAAGCTTCTTGTACGCTTCGCGCCACAGCGGAATGATTTCGGCTCGCTTTCCATCGCGGAAGAGTTTTTCGGCATTTGAACAAACTTCTTCAAAGTATTTGTCGGCGTCTATTTTTTCTACCTGTAACAATTCATCAACGGTAATGCCGTAATAGCGTGCGATATCCGGCAACAGTAGAATATCGGGACAGGTTACGCCGTTTTCCCATTTGCTCACCGCCTGATAGGAAACGCCAAGATACTCTGCGAGCTTTTCTTGTGAGATGTTTTTGGATTTTCTCAATTCTTTTAATTTATCTGCAAGACTAACGTTCATATATATTGTTCCTTTCTTTGTTATTGTAGCTACGCTTTTATTATAGCATTATGTTTCCCATATTCAATAACCGAGATTGATAAATTAGGTTGAACGACTCAACCAAATTGATAAAACATAAGACTCGCGTTTTTGCGCGAGCCTTATAAGCCGTTATTCATTTCCCGAACACATAACTTCGATAATCAACTTCGCCCCGAGCATAAAACCTTGCACGAACATATCGCGCTCGGAGATACAGCACATCTCGTTTGTGCAATTCACAAACTTTTCAAGGATTTCCTTTTCTTCGTCGTTCAGCCGAGTGTGCAGGTCTGTTTCAAGCTGTACGATTCGCTCGAGCACGTCGGCGTAGTCGCTGCTTCGCTTTATGTCCCACTCGCATGGGCTAATGTTGCCGTACCATAAATCCTCAAGTATGCTCATTCACGTGTCCTCGCTTTCCGATCGTTTCGTCAATAATCACCGCCGCCAACACCTTGCCGAATGCCTGAATCACGCTCTCGCCGTCGTCAAATTTGTATTTTCCGAAATCCTCCAACGCCCGCTCGATAAACTCTTCCTTCACGTTCGGATAAAGCCGCTTCAGCTCCTCCGGCACCATAACGAAAGAGCGGTCACAACTCGGTTCCTCCCGAGCCATAACCGCCCTTTTTTCAATATTTACTTTCTTGCCGTTCGCACTGTCGCAAACAACTTGCATCTTCCGTGCCATATGTACTACCTCCTTTTTCTCGGTAGCACACACAATATCACAGAAGTTGATGAAAGTCCAGAAAAATATCACGCCGTAGCATTCGCGTTAATTTGTTCGATTATATTTCTGATACCGAGCCAAACGGATATATCGGTAAACACCTCGACGATACTACCTCTGTCGGTAAACGGAGGCTCTTGAAGCACGGACATGTCCTTCATCACGCCGTTGCGAACGATATATTCGATGATTTGGTTGACAAAGTAAATCTGATCTGCGTCAAGACTAACGTCGTTCAAATACTGAGCAAACGCCGCTTTTGCCGCCGCCATATCAAGACCGACGATTTCGCGGACAAACTCGCCAAGAGGTTTTTCGCCGTATTCGGCTTCGTAATCTTTTTTGCTTCCCACTTCATTCCAAAGAATGCGCTCGAGTGCTTTTACGTCGTCGGTATTCAACGGGATGTTGCTCTTTAGTTTAGCTATCGCCGCTTCGTCCTGATGCTGACGAATATAGAATTCTGCCTTCGCCTTGTAATTCTTCAAATCGTCGTTTTCAAGCTCGGATTCATTCCACTCGACCGAGAGAATCTCGTCATCAAAATTGGTGATATACTTTACTGATGTTCGGGGAATATACTTCATCAAATCGCGAAGGTTCTCGCGAATGTGCTCGAACTCGTTAACGCCCGCGTCATCCAAATAGCTCGTATGAAGTATTTTGTTAATGAGTTCGGATTGAACCATAATTTCAGGAATGTTTGCTACACTTGCAATGCCACTGACTTTTTTATAAATATCTGTACGTGCACGGGAATACTTCTTTCCTGCGAGATATGCAAGCTCGATTCCGTACATCAATGCATCGAAACGAACGGCTGATGCTTCGTCTTCGTCCGGTGTTATAAGCGGAGCAAGTTCTTCCGCCATTAAAAGCGTGTCTTCGTACGTAAGCGAATTATAATTATCGGGATTGGAATATTCCTCAACATATCGCAAGTGTTGACGAACCGCAAAGTTTTCTTTATTCAACTCACGCACCTTACGTACCATATCATCAACCAAGGTTTTGCGAAAAGCAATCAAATCGGTGGTTTGATATACAAGATCCTGCAATTTGAAAGCGATTTGCGCCTTTAACTTGAATATTGCGCCTTGAAGAGCGATTTGATTCGCAGTAGGACGTCCGTTATTCATACGGAAAAATTCAAAGTTACCGCAGAAATCGAAAATATAGAACTTGTCCTTATCCTTCCCGTCCATTAGACCGTCGCAACGACGCGTGCCGCGTCCGATCATTTGCCAGAATTTCGCTTTACTCATAACCTTTTTGAAGAATACGAGATTAAGCACCTCTGGCACGTCGATACCCGTATCAAGCATATCTACCGAAATGGCGATTTGAGGAAGCTTTTTCGCATCGGAAAACTCGTCGATTGCGCTTTGCGCATAGGTCATATAGTTATCGATGACCTTGGTGTATCCGGGAAGGTTAGGATATTCTTTTCCGAATATCTCGTGAATCTTCTCGGCGTGCTCATGGTTCTTGGCAAAAATAATCGTCTTTCCAAGCTTTTCGCCGTAATCGATGCGGAGGCCGTCTTGCATCAAGATGTGAAGTACCTGACGGATGGTATCCTCGTTAAACACCCATTCGTTGATAGCAGAGGAAGCGATGCTTTCGGGGAGGTCACCGTTTTCATCTTCAAAGGTGTTTTCATATGCTTCCTTATCGGCTTCGGAAAGGTCATCATATACGATACCTTGCTCAATGAATTTCAATTTGCTTTCAACCGACATAAAATCAACAAGAAAGCCATCGGTAACCGCTTGTCCAAGCTCATAACCGTAAGTAGGAACCCCGTTCTCAAGCTCGAAAACCTCGTAGGTGTTCTTGTCGATCTCATCCTTCGGTGTTGCGGTAAGACCCACCAGCGGTGCGTCGAAATAATTGAAAATATCCTTGTACTTGTTGTAGATCGAACGGTGTGCCTCGTCTACGATGACAAGATCAAAGTGACCAACAGTAAAGAGCTTTTTCTCGTTCTCGTCCTTAACCGTGTCGATACAGTTCATCATCGTCTGATAGGTGGAGAAAACACAACGGGAATCAAAGTTTTCCTTGTCCTCGCAGAGATTGGTCACCGAAAGGTCGGGAAG
>JAZSNS010000003.1:0-23342 GCA_045536535.1 Eubacteriales bacterium
AGAATCATCATTTTCGGATTCGTTCGGTTTGGAATTATCAACCGAGACTTGTGCCTCGGAGCTTTCGCTCGTTGCGCTTTCCGAGGGATTCAAATTGGGTTCGCCTTTGCTTTCATTGCAGGAAGCGAAAGAAACAGCGCAAAAAACCAAAGCAAGCAGAAATGCAATGTATTTTTTCATATCATAACCACCTTCTTTCATTTATATTATATCATACATTTTTTACGATTTCCATGTTATCGGTTTGCGAACAAAAATTTTCTACCGATTGCACAAAACCAAAACACAAAAAATGTCCAACATAAACAACAAAAAGCCCGAGAATCGGGCTTTTTGTTATGAAGAAGATATTTATTTATTAATATACTTCGGTCTGGGGATATAGTGAGTATGGAGAAGTTCGTGAGCCTTATGGGAATTCGGTTCGCCGAGATATTCCTTATAAAGCGCCTGAACCTCAACGTTTTCATGAGACTTACGTCTTGCCTTACCTGCATCTTCGCTGTAAAGCGCTTTTGCTCTTTCGGTTTTGAGGTCGATATAGGAAAGGGTGGTAGCATCGACGATCGGAGTGCCGCCGCCGGTTACGCAACCGCCGGGACAGCCCATGATTTCGATGAATTCATATTCCTTTTCGCCGTTCTTGACCATATCAAGAAGTTCTTTTGCGTTACCTGTTCCGTGAGCAACGGCAACACGAACCTTCTTGCCATCAAGATCAACTTCGGCTTCCTTGATACCGTCGATGCCGCGAACGCAAGCGAATTCAACGTTTTCGAGAGTTTTGCCGGTTACGACTTCATAAACGGTACGAAGTGCTGCTTCCATAACGCCGCCGGTTGCACCGAAGATGACGCCGGCACCGGTGGATTCACCGAGCACGGAATCGAAATCTTCATCGGGGAGACGTTTGAAGTCGATACCTGCGTTCTTGATCATTCTTGCAAGTTCACGAACGGTGAGGACCGCATCGACATCCTGCAAGCCGTTTGCAGAGAGTTCTTCTCTGCCTGCTTCGAACTTCTTAGCGGTACAGGGCATTACGGAAACAACATAGATATCCTTGGGATCGATGCCTTCCTTTTCGGCATAATAGCTCTTGATGAGTGCGCCGAGCATTTCGTGAGGAGATTTGCAGGAAGAAAGGTTGGGAATGAATTCAGGATAGAATTCTTCGCAATATTTGATCCAGCCGGGCGAGCAGGAGGTGATCATCGGGAGTTTGCCGCCGTTATTAAGTCTGCCGAGGAGTTCGGTGCCTTCTTCCATGATCGTAAGGTCAGCCGCAAAGTCGGTATCGAAAACCTTATCGAAGCCGAGACGGCGGAGAGAAGCAACGAGTTTGCCGGTGACAGCGGTACCGATTTCCATGCCGAATTCTTCGCCCAAAGTTGCTCTTACTGCGGGAGCGGGTTGAACCACAACATGCTTGGAGGGATCGGAAAGAGCGGCATAAACAGCAGCAGTGCTGTCTTTTTCACGCAATGCGCCGACAGGGCAAGCGAGGATACACTGACCGCAGTTAATGCAGGGGCTGTCAGCAAGGCTCATGCCGTAGATACAGCCGACGGTGGTATTGAAACCGCGCTTCGAAACGCCGATAGCACCGATCTTCTGAACCTTGTTACATGCTGCAACACAGCGGCGGCAGGAGATACATTTTGTGTTATCACGAACGATCGAGGGGCTCAATTCATCAATGGTAGCTTTTGACTTATCGCCATCGAAAGGATAATCTTCGACGTTGTATTCTTTACAAAGCTGTTGAAGCTCACAGTTGCCGCTTCTTACACAAGAAGTGCATTCACGGTTGTGGTTAGAAAGAAGAAGTTCGAGGTTGGTCTTTCTTGCCTTACGGAGCTTTTCGTTGTTTGTCTGAACTTCCATTCCTTCGCCGACGGGAGAAACGCAAGCTGCCTGAAGTGCGCGTGCACCCTTGATTTCAACAAGGCAGAGGCGGCAGGCACCGATCTCGTTTACATCTTTGAGATAGCAAAGAGTCGGAATGTTGATATGCGCTTCACGAGCGGCTTCGAGAATAGTATAATTTGCAGGTACTTCGACTTTGATACCGTCGATAGTGAGATTTACTTTATTCATCTTCCGTTCTCCTTATTTCTTCGAAATTGCGCCGAACTTACAGCTTTCCATACAAGCGCCGCACTTAATGCACTTATTCTGATCGATCACGAACGGGGTCTTAACAACGCCTTCGATCGCGTTGACGGGACACTTTCTTGCGCAGAGCGAGCAGCCCTTACAAAGATCACGGTCGATAACGTATCTTGCGAGTGCTTTACACTGACCTGCGGGGCAGCGTTTTTCTTTGATGTGCGCTTCGTATTCATCGCGGAAGTAGCGGATTGTGGAAAGAACGGGGTTAGGTGCCGTCTGACCAAGACCGCAAAGCGCGGTGGATTTGATATTGTTTGCGAGTTCTTCGAGTTTTTCGATATCGCCTTCTTCGCCCTTACCTTCGGTAATGCGGTTGAGGATATCGAGCATTCTTCTCGTACCGACACGGCAGGGGGTACATTTACCGCAGGATTCATCAACGGTGAATTCAAGGAAGAATTTCGCGATGTCAACCATACAGTTGTCTTCGTCCATGACGATCAAACCGCCCGAACCCATCATCGAACCGATCGCTTGGAGCGATTCGTAATCAACGGGAGTGTCGATAAGCGAAGCAGGAATACAGCCGCCGGAAGGACCGCCGGTCTGAGCCGCTTTGAACGCTTTGCCGTTGGGAATGCCGCCGCCGATATCTTCGATAATGGTGCGGAGAGGAGTACCCATCGGGATTTCAACAAGACCGGTATTGTTGATCTTGCCGCCGAGAGCGAATACCTTCGTGCCGGCAGACTTTTCGGTACCCATTGATGCAAACCATTCAGCGCCCTTATTGATAATCTGAGCGATGTTTGCGAGAGTTTCTACGTTATTAATAATGGTAGGTTGTCCAAACAAACCTTTAACTGCGGGGAACGGAGGACGAGGTCTGGGTTCGCCGCGATTGCCTTCGATCGAGGTGAGAAGTGCGGTTTCTTCGCCGCATACAAACGCGCCCGAACCAAGACGGATATTTACATCGAACGAAAAATCGGTGCCGAAGATGTTCTTGCCCAAAATGCCGTATTCACGAGCCTGTTCGATCGCGATAGCAAGGCGCTTAACAGCGATGGGATATTCAGCACGAACATAAACAAAGCCTTCGTCAGCGCCGATAGCATAACCGGCGATAGCCATTGCTTCGATGATGGCGTGGGGGTCGCCTTCGAGAACCGAACGGTCCATGAACGCGCCGGGGTCGCCTTCGTCAGCGTTACATACAACGTATTTCTTATCAGAAACAGAGTTCTTTGCGAACTGCCATTTACGTGCGGTCGGGAATCCTGCGCCGCCTCTGCCGCGCAAGCCCGAATCAAGGATAACCTGAATAACTTCATCGGGAGTCATTTCGGTAAGAACCTTACCGAGAGCAAGATATCCGTCGGTTGCTATGTATTCATCGATGCTTTCGGGATCGATAACGCCGCAGTTACGGAGAGCAACACGTTTTTGCTTCTTATAGAAGCCGGTTTCGCCGAGAGAAACGGGACCGTCAGCTTTTTGACCGCCGCCGATATCATCATAGACCAATCTATTAACAAGTCTGCCCTTCAAAAGGTGCTCGTCAACGATTTCGGGGATATCTTCGGGGGTGACGCGAGAATAGAAGGTTCCTTCGGGATAAACGATCATAACGGGACCGAGAGCGCAAAGACCGAAACAGCCCGTTTGAACTATTTTAATTTCTTCTGCGATACCTTTTGCTTCGAGTTCCTTTTCCAAAGTTTCGCGAATGGTAACCGAACCCGAAGAGGTACAGCCTGTACCGCCGCAGATCAAAACATGTGAACGAATCATATTATTTTGCCTTTCCTTTCTCAGATCTGTGCATTTCCGATAGTGTATTCAACAACCACATTGCCTTTTTTAAGATGTTCGGCAACGACAGTTTTTGCTTTGTCTGCGGTCATTTTGACGTAGGTAACTTTTTCTTTACCTGCTTCATAAATTTCGACGACCGGCTCATACTGACAAATGCCGATACAGCCCGTTTGGCTAACGGTAACTTTATCGGAAAGAGCTGCGTTACTGACTTCTTCAACAAACGCATTCAAAACCGGTCTTGCACCGGCTGCGATACCGCAAGTCGCCATACCGACGACAACGCGAATTTCGCCCTCTCCTTCACGGAGTGCCACCTTATCCTTCATTTTTTCACGGATTGCGGCAAGTTCTGCCAAAGACTTCATAGCTTGATTTCCTTTCGATGTGTTTATATTTTTTTATTTATTTTCGAATTCTGCATACTGCTCTTCAAGATTTGACTTTATCCAAGAGAGTATTTCCGGGGACGAAAGCGGAATTTCTTCGCCGAGAATCTCACGCATTTCAGCGGTTTTAAGCAACACACATCCGTTTTCAAACGAATGAGCAAACTCAAAATCAATATCTTCGCTTCCTTGTATCAACGTTACCAACGTTGAGATAATATCGCCGATAGGGGTAAAATCAATGTTGTTTTTGAAAAACGTCGCCGTTACTTTTGTGCCGTGAGTTTCGGGGAACTCACTCTCATGACGGCTTTCGATCTCAACCGACCCGCCCGTTTGTTCCGCCGCAAGGACATAAAACGGGATTCCCAATCCGACCTTGCGCGTCGTTCGGGTTGTGAAAAACGGATCACGCAGACGGTTCAATTGTTCCTGCGTCATTCCGCAGCCGTTATCGGTAATCGTAATGACAAGTTTTTCATCGGTCTCATCAAGGAAGATCCCAATGACCTTTGCCTTTGCTTTGACCGAATTCATTGCTATATCGAGGATATTTAATGAAAGTTCCTTCATTTGCGGAGGTGGTCGAAAAGCCTTTTGCGGACAAGGTCACCGCTGTACGGTTCGTCGTCGAGCAAAAAGTAATTTTCCCTTTCGTTAATGTCCCAAAGATAATGGGCATCGGAAGAAACCACGATCTTCTTTTCCGAAAGAATCGGAAAACGCGTTTCATATCCGCTTTTTTCCGAAGCGTTATGATATTCAACCGCAGAAAATCCGGGGGTTTCGGGGAGCATACCGAGCGTTGATATAATTCCGTTCGATTGACGGTCGATATGCGCGGGATAAACCAGCGCGCCGTGAGATACCGCCGCATCATACGCTTCGTCAAGCGAAAGCACAGTTGCGTTTGAAAGCAGGTATTCATCGGTACCGATGAGGTTATCGTCACCGTCAAGAATCAGTTGTTCACCGAAAACATCAACACGGTTTTTAATAAATATACGTTTTGTCTGAACATAACTGTCAAACTCCATCGCGGCTTCAAGCGTTTCAAACAGACAAACGATATGAATATCCTCGGCGGTGGTGAGTTCCATACCCGCGATCGGGATTATTCCGTTCGCTTTACACGCTTTGAAAAATGCGGGGCAGTTTTTTGCGGTATTATGGTCGGTCAACGCGACTATATCAAGCATCTTCAACGCCGCCATGCCTGCGATATTGTTGGGTGTCATGTCGTTGTCACCGCAGGGAGAAAGGCAGGAATGAATATGAAGATCGTAATAAAACTTATTCACAGCGTTTTGCCGATCCGAACACAAAGTTCATAAATGCTTTTATCGGTAGAAAGAACGTTGATTCCCTTTTCTGACGCTAGCTCAACCGTTTTTTCTTCAAATTCAACGCCTTCGGCAAGAATGACAGCCGAAACGTTCACGAGCGAAGCGACCGCGATAACGTTCGAGTTCGTCATGATTGTTACCCAAAGCTGATCTTCCTCTGCCCTGCCCATTACCCAGCTCAGAAGATCGCCGACATAAACACCGTTGATCTCTCTTTCGCCATCGGGCAGCGCAACTGCCGTAAGTTCTGCGGCAGTGCAAAATTCGCGCACCGTCATTTCATTAACCGCCTTAAAACACAAAGTCAATCGTTATGTTCATCAAGAAGTTCCCGATATTTTTCGCGCATTCTTATGATACATTCGTCAAGGCTTGCCTGGCCTTTAACGACGTCCGCCGCGAAGCAATAACAGGTGGGTGCACCGCAACCGCCGCAGTCAACATCGGGAAGCGTTTTATGGATAGATTCGATCTCTACCATTTTACGCATTGCCTCCGACCTGTCCTGCGCGAGCGCGGAAACGGGGCTGTATTCAACACCGCTTTGAGTGAAATACTCACGCGGAATGTTGTTTTCGTCGTCGTTATCGCGGAAATCCCAATTTTGAGAAACCGGAAGATAACGTTTTAATGTTGTAAGCCTTGCCTGAGCGATATAAGGGTTCTCGACCGTCATCGCGCCACCGACACATCCGCCGGGGCAGGCATTAAGTTCAACGAATTCAAGATTCGGAAATTCGCCGTTTTCGATAGCCTCCAAAACGCGAATGACGTTTTCAATACCGTCAGCCGCAAGATATCTGTCGTTGAATATCGCGCTTGCTTCTCCTCCGGCGGTCGCCCAGCCGATACCGATCATACCGCTTCTTGAAAGCGGCAACGGGGTTTTGGAAGCGCGCATCTTGCCCAAAAGTTCAAAATAGATCTCGCTCAACGAAAAGCATGCATCAACGTTGCTTTCGTGACCGAAAACTTTATCGTTTTTGACATAACTTATCTTAGCGGGGCAAGGCGATATGAAAAACACACCGACCTCCTCGGGTTTCAGTTCGGGATGCGCTTCAAGAGCGCGCGAACGCGCACGCGACGCCGCAATCTCGATCGGGGGAAGAAGAGGCAGGATATTATCGCACAGATATGGAAAACGGAGGGATATAAGACGCACGATAACAGGACAAGCAGAACTGATGACAGGTTTGTTTATCCCCTCTCGGCGGAGGTACAAACGGGTGAAACCGCTGACGACCTCGGCAGCGCGCGCAACCTCATAAACGTCGTCAAATCCGACATCGAGAAGACCTTGAAGGATATAATCCACATCGTCAAGATTGTCAAACTGACCGTAAAGCGAGGGCGGCGGGAGTGCGACTTTATATTTAAAATGATCGAAAGCTTTAAAGTTATCGAACTTATCGAAAACCGCTTTTTTTGCTTTGTGTTGACAAACCGAAATGCAAACTCCGCAATCTATACAACGCGAAGGGTCAATCTTCGCTTTGCCATCGCGGATACGGATCGCTTCCGTCGGGCAACGCCTTAAACAGTTGGTGCAGCCCTTGCACTTTTCGGCTATCAACGAAACAGAATGATTGTATTCAGCCATAATTATCAAATGTTGACCGTCATTGTGATAGTCGTGCCGACACCGAGTTCGGATTCAACCGTCATCGTATCAGTATAACGCTTCATGTTGGGAAGACCCATTCCCGCACCGAATCCGAGCGAACGGACATTTTCGGGAGCGGTGGAATAACCGGCCTTCATCGCAAGCGAGATATCCTCAATCCCCGGACCTTTATCGGTAAGGACGATCGTCACGGTTTCGGTATCCACATAGACGTCGGCAACGCCGCCGCCGGCATGAATGACCATGTTTATCTCGCCTTCGTACATCGCGATCGAAACGCGCTTGATTATCTCAGGGTCGAAACCGAGATGACGCAGTTTGCGTTTCACCTGCACCGACGCATCGCCCGCAGAGGTGAAATCACTGCCGTCTACATCAAAATGAAAATGCAAAGTTTCGGACAACGTATTTTCTCCTTTCGGCTAACTTATTTGGTTAGGTGATCTTTATTTAGATTCGCCCTTTAAACCGTGTGAATAAAGCAAGCCGCAGGTTTCAAACATGCGGTAGCTCGTTGTTAACAGCACCATACCCGCATCTTCGGCAAGTTCGATCATTTCAAGAGTCGGACGCTTGTCTCTGACGAAAACGACACAATACATATCCATCATTACAGCAGTTTTGATCACCTGAGGATTGACAAGACCGGTGAGCAACACTGCCTGATTTTTAACAAAGGCAAGAACGTCACTCATCATATCGCTTCCGCATGCGGAAACGACATCACGATCAAGATGATCTTCGCCGCAAAGCAATTCGGCGCCGAGAAGTTCTTTGATTTCGTTGATTTTCATGGCTTTCTTCCAAATTTAAAATTTAAGATCAATATTTAGCAAGGATATCCTTAACGTCAGCCGGTTCAAGCCTGCCGTAAACGTCGTTATTGATGACCATTACGGGAGCAAGACCGCAGCAACCGAGGCAACGGGTGTCCTGAATCGAGAACTTGCCGTCAGCGGTGGTTTCGCCGGAATCAATACCAAGCTGGTTCTTAACTTCATCAAGCACGGCAGCCGCACCCTTTACGTAGCAAGCGGTACCTGTGCAGACAGAAATAACATAATCACCCTTCGGGGTAAGTGAAAAGAGCGCATAGAACGTTGCAACACCGTAAATCTCGGAAACGGGAACGTCAAGTCTGTCGGAGATGAGCTGCATGGTTTCAAAAGAAAGATAACCAAAAAGCTCCTGCGCCTTTTGCATAACGGGAATGAGTGCGCCCTGAACATCAACCTGTTCGGCGATGTAGGCTTCGAGTTCGGCGGTTTTTGCCGCCATCTGTTCTTGAGTCAATGCCATTCAATTTTCCTCCTGAATGATTTATGTAATAAATACTATTCAATGATAAATATAAATAAATATACATATCGCTATAACTATAACACAATCACTGTCATATTTCAATGGTTTTTTACAAAAATTTAGGTTTTCGCGCTTGTTTTTCTATGTAATTTATGGTATAAGTATCGCAAGGAAAGGAGTGTTCCGTTTATTATGACGAAAAACGAAGCATGGAAGCGAAAAATCGCTTATCAGATCTATCCGAGAAGTTTTTATGATGCCAACGGAGACGGTATCGGTGACATCAAGGGCATCACCGCGAAACTTGATTATCTTAAAGATCTGGGTATAGATTATGTTTGGATCTGCCCTGTTTATGCCTCGCCTATGGACGACGGGGGATATGACGTTTCGGATTATTATGCTATCAACCCGATGTTCGGCACTATGGAGGATATGGATGAACTCCTTGCCGAAGCAAAAAAACGAAACATAAAAATCATCATGGACCTCGTTTTGAACCATTGTTCCGACGAACACGAATGGTTCAAAAAAGCCATCGCAGATCCGAACTGCGAAGAAGCCGATTATTTTTATTTCCGCAAAAGCGAAAACGGCCCTCCCAATAACTGGCGTTCGATGTTCGGCGGCTCGGCTTGGGAACAGGTTCCCGACGGCAGATATTACATGCACCTTTTCTCCAAAAAGCAACCCGATCTTAATTGGGAAAACCCGAAACTCCGCGAAAAACTTTATGAAATGATCCGTTGGTGGCTCGACAAAGGTCTTGGCGGTTTCCGCATTGATGCGATCACCCACCTCAAAAAAGAGCCCACCCTTTCATCGCTTCCGCCCGACGGTGCAGACGGAATGGTCGGTTGTTTTGCGCCGACGAGGAATTACCCCGGCATCGGCGAATTTCTCACCGAAATGCGCGAGCAAACCTTCGACAGATACGATTGTATCACCGTTGCCGAAGCGGCAGGCGTTCCTTACGAACAGCTCGGTGAATATATCGGAGAAAACGGTTATTTCAGCACATTATTCGATTTCACTTATTCCGAACTTTATGCCTACGGCAACGGCTGGCACACCTGCAAGAGTGCTTGGGAATGGCCGATTTCTCTGCTACGCGACAAGATGTTCGCATCGCAGACAGAAACGGCAAAAATCGGTTTCGGTGCGGTTTATTTTGAAAATCACGACTACCCTCGTGCGAGCGAAAAATTCATCCCGAGAGAATATCAGAGCGAACTGTCTCAGAAGATGCTCGGCACTTTATTCTTCTATCTTCGCGGGATCCCGTTCATTTATATGGGCGAAGAACTCGGCATGACGAACACAACGTTCGACAGCATTGATGACGTTGACGATATTTCGACAAAGAACCATTACCGTGCCGCGCTTGCCGACGGGCTGACTCCCGATGAGGCTATCAAAGCGGTCAACCGTTACAGCCGCGACAACGGACGAATCCCCTTCCCCTGGACTTCGGGCAAAAACGGCGGATTTACCGAGAACACGCCCTGGATGAAACCTCACCCTGAATATATCCGTTTCAACGCCGAAGACGAAGCGAAGGACGAAAACAGCGTTCTTAACTACTACAAAAAAATGGTCGCTTTGAGGAAAAGCGAAGCGTTCTGCGAAACCCTCTCCGTCGGCGACATTAAACCCATTTTGCTCGATTACGACGACGTTATCGCATACAAGCGTATCGGCAACGGAAAAGAAGTTGCGGTCATCTGCTTGTTCTCTCCTTATCCGACGGAAATCAAGGTTGATTTCACATCGAAAAACGTGCTCATTTCCAACTATCCCTCCCCCGCAACACCCGAAAACGGAAAGCTCAGGCTCGAACCGTTTGAAGCGGTCGTTTTTGAGATTTAAAGCATAGTGTTCTCACCGACGATTTAAAAAAGAGGATTTTTCGCGTTGCGGAAAATCCTCTTTGCTTTTTTGTTATATTTTGTATTTTTCAAACGTTCCTTGCGCGCGGGCATCGCATTCGGCGGTTATGAGCGCACCGTTCTCGACATATTCGCAAGAGAGAACGGTTGCAAGGCGGTAGATATCCGAAACAACACCGCCCTCGGAATGAGGAATGAGAAGTTTCAGTTTTTTCTTTCCGCTTGCGACAAGTTCGTCGAGTTTTTGAAGCAGATTTTCGGTTCCCTCTCCGCTTTTTGCCGAAATCTCAATAGTTCCCATCGGGAAAGGTGTATCACGCAAAGCGATATCGCATTTATTAAACACCTCGATGACGGGTTTGTCGCCCGCTCCGAGTTCGGTGATGAGGTTTTTCGTAACCTCGCGCTTGCGCTCACGCTCGCTTATCTCCTCGCTCGCATCGGTAATATTGATGATATAATCGGCATATTTAAGTTCTTCAAGGGTTGATTTAAACGCCTTTACAAGATGCGTCGGAAGACGGTCGATAAAGCCGACGGTATCGGTCAGCAGTATCTCGGCGCCGCTGGGAAGAGTCAAACGTCTTGTCGTCGGGTCAAGCGTTGCAAAAAGTTTATCTTCGGCAAGAATGCCGGCATCGGTAAGGGTGTTCAGGAGGGTCGATTTACCCGCGTTGGTATAGCCGATTATCGCGGCGGATTTGATCCCCGACCGTTCACGCGAGGCGCGTTTTACGGCGCGTGTGCGCTCGATATCGGCGATCTCCTCGGAAAGCGCGGCAATGCGGCGTTTTATGTGGCGGCGATCGCTTTCAAGTTTCGATTCGCCGGGACCTCTTGTGCCGATACCGCCGCCGAGACGCGACAGATCCTTGCCTCTGCCCGTTAATCTGGGCGCGGTATAACGCAGGCAGGCGATCTCAACCTGCAATTTACCCTCGCCCGTGACGGCGTGAAGCGCAAAAATATCCAGAATGAGCATCGTTCTGTCAATAACGCGGACATTCGGGATCTCACGTTCAAGGTTTGCGATCTGAGAAGGAGTCAGTTCGTTATCAAAAACAACAAGCGAAATTTCGCCGTCAGCCTCGATAAAATCCGCAATCTCCTTAACCTTGCCGCTTCCGATATAGGTTGCTTTATCGGGGCTTACGCGGTTCTGGATAACGCGCGCGACCTCCTCGCCGCCGGCGGTTTCGAGCAAGCGCGCAAGTTCATCGAGCGAGCGGTTGCATTCCTCGGATTCGTCAGTCGTCGAAACCGAAACGAGCAACGCTCTGCCCGTGCCTGATTTTAATTCTTCGGTTATATTTAAGTTTTCGGGCATAAATCCATACCTCACTTTGGTTTTTACAACCCTAAACACAGGGTGTTTGACAAAAAGAAAACGGCACGAAACATGTGCCGTTTTGCGTCTTTTTGAATTATGCTACGATTAGTCGAGGTTGAACTTTTTCTTGAACTTATCAACACGTCCGCCTGCATCAACAAACTTCTGCTTACCGGTGAAGAACGGATGGCATTTAGAGCAAATATCAACCTTAACATTTTCCTTAACGGACTTGGTAACATATTCTGCGCCACAAGCACACTTGATAGTGGTGGTCTTGTAATCGGGATGGATACCCTGCTTCATTTTAAAATTCCTCTCTTTCATATGATAAGGAGCGGACGCTCCAATATTTCGCAAATTAAAGTATAGCACGCGATTCCCGAAAATGCAATACCTTTTTACGAATTTTTTATTTTTTTATCGGCAATTTTAAAATCCCGCAAAATACCTCTTATCAGTATTGCATTTTTTGCTATATAATATTATAATGTATTTTGAGAAAGAATAAAAAGAGGCTTAAAATGAAACTTACATACCTCGGAACTGCGGCGGCGGAAGGCTGGCCTGCGGTTTTCTGCAACTGTGAATATTGCCTCCGCGCGAAAAAGTTGGGCGGAAAGAACATACGCACACGTTCACAAGCACTCATCAACGACGACCTTCTTATTGAATTTAACAGCGACACATATTCCCACATGCTTAACAACCGTCTTGATATTTCAAAAGTCAGGTTCTGTTTTATAACCCATTCGCACCTTGACCATTTTCAGCCGACAGACCTTGTCTTCCGCGAAAACAATGTCTATTCGCACAACATGGCTGTGAAAACCATCAAACTTTACGGCAACAAGGCGGTAAACGAAAAATACAAAAGATTTTTTAACGCTGTCGGCTCCGAGGAGCGTCCGCCAATGGCAGAGATTTTCGAGATCAAGCCTTATGAAAAAGTGAGTGTCGGCGATTATGAGATCACTCCCCTGCCCGCAAACCATGCCGAAGGCGAAGATGCATTTGTTTTTCTTGTCGAAAACGGCGGAAAAGCCTTGCTTTATCTGCACGATACGGGACTTTTGTCGGACGAGGTTTACGATTATCTCAAAGCCAACGGAGTGCGCGCCGATCTGATAAGTTACGATTGCACCTATGTCGCGTTGAGAAGCGGCGGCGGTCATCTCGGTTTGGACAGTGTCCCCGAAGTCAGAAAACGTTTGGAAGACATCGGCGTTTCACACGAAAAAACGATCTCGGTCGTTAACCATTTTTCCCATAACGGAAAGTTGCTTCACGACGAACTTTGCGCCGAAGCGGAAAAAATCGGTTGCATGACCTCATACGACGGTTTTACCGTTGAATTTTGACGGAGGATCAAAATGAAAACGTTAAAAAGAATAATGGCGGCGGTAATCGTTCTTATGATGCTTTTACCGATCGTTAACATTTCATCTTTCGCCGCAGACAGCAGCACCTGGACTTTTATTGACGGCGAAAATATCACGCGCCGCGTCAATATGGCTGTAATATACCGCGATCTTCCCTCATCGGGACAGGATCAATGGGGTATAAACATCGCCCTTGACGCAAGCGGAACCGTCACAGAAATCTACAAAGCCAGCGACAAAAAAGGCATCGACCTCAAAATCCCCGAAGGCGGCGCTGTTATTTCCGCGTCGGGCGTGCGTTTGAGTTGGTTTGAAGACAACGTTGAAGTCGGCAGCAAACTCTATTACGACGGATACACCCAAAAACTTTTCATTTGTGACGACAAAGGCAAATTCGATCCGTTTTTCACCGAAAACGCAACGGTTTCGGGAAGCGGAAATTCTTTCATCATCGCAAATCCCGCGAACGAAGGAACCCCGCCCTATACTTACGACATCGCAGTTGACAAAGACGGCGTCATCGTTGCCCGAGGCGGCGGAACAGAGATTCCCGACGGAGGTTTTATCCTTTCTGCCGCAACCGAAGACGACAGGAACTTTCTCATCATGTATGCCCCGCTCGGCGCAAAATGCGTGATAAAAGACGGCATTGCCACCTTCACTTACAGCACAGCAATGCTCAAAAAGACGGTAAACCTCGTTTTCGAAAGCGTCAAGGCGCAAGCCGATGCGGCAAAAGCGGAATGCAGAGATATCGACAACTCTGCGTTGGATCAATTTTTAGAAGACAACAAAGACGGTGTTTCGGGAACGCTTGATTACATTTCCGTCATCGAATATGTTGTATCAATCGAAAAAACGCTTTCGGTTCTTTGCTCCGAAACAAGGATCGGCGAACTCAGAGGCGCGTTCCATACCCCCGTCGAAACCGATTCTTATGAGGTTTTTGAAACAGTAACAAAAGCAAAAAGCGCAGGGCTCAACACGATCATTCTGCGAATCAGCAACGGTTACAACACCATTGTCCCTCTCCCCGACGACAACAAATTCAAGCAAAATCCCATGTTCGGCGGACAAGATATTCTGCGTTCTTATATTAACGCATGCGAACAGGAAGGAATCGCTCTCGTTATTTGCTTTGACGTTTATTACAACGAAAGTGCCAAAGCTGCCGCACCCGAATGGATCACCGAATCCAACAGCAGCAACAAAGGGTTGAGCGAAAAATATTTCTCGCCCGGAAACGACGAGTTCAAGACCTATTATCTCGACTATGTAAAATATGTCATCACTCGTTATCCCGAAATCAAGAACATAATGTTTGACAGTCTGAGATATCCGAAATTCAACGAAGATTGCGATATCGGTTACGATTATATCACGATGGAACGTTTTGCTGCCGAGCAGAGAGTCAACCTTGCGGACGTGCAGGCGATCAAAACCGAACTTTTTGATTCTCCGCTTTGGGAAAAATGGGTCGATTACAGAAAAGGGCTCGTCAGCAGTATGGCTCAGGCGTTATCCTCAACGGTCAGAGAAACGCGTCCCGACGCAACAGTGAGCGTTGTTGCCGCACGCGATACGGTTGAATATTATTACATGCAAGACGCTCTGAATTGGATCGACGTCGGTTTGTTCGACAGCGTCTGCGTTACGCTTTACGAAGGAATTGAAGGCGAAAACGATCCGGTTGACGAAAACGCTTATTACGACGGTTTTGTGGCTTCAAAAAGTGAACTTTTCAGTGCTTACACAGGGAAAAAGACATTTTTCTTCACCGGAATCGAAAGCGGACGCAAGCTGACCGATAAAGCTCTTGCCGACATCATTGCCGAAAGCAGAGACGCCGGTTCGGACGGAATGATTTTCAGCGATCTTTCCGAATTCATCGCACAGAATTATTACACTTCTCTCAAAGACTCGGCGCTTAAAGGCAACGCGGTTTCTCAGTTCGGCGATACCGTCGGTGCAATGAACGCGATTCTTGAATATGCAAAGATAAAGATCAACGGAAATCTTCTCGCTTCGGGTGCATACGACCAAAACACGGCAAATCTGGCATGCGGAAAGATTGACGATGCGATCGAATTGCTTTCAAAAGGAAAGCTCACCTATGAACAAGCCGATCAACTCAGAGAACAGATGGCGCTCTTTTTCGCCGCCAGCGATGCAAAGAAAACGATCGTCAGAGATTTCGAGGCGATTTCAAAAATCGCGTTGATCGCAAAAGAAGAAAACGAGAGCATTCAGAATCCGCCCGACACACAACCCGACGGAGAAAACAAAAATCCGCAAAATACCCCCGACAACAAGAACGAATCCGGTGCAACGAGCGAGCCCGAGGAAAACAACAATTTCCTCCTGAACATCGTTGACAACTTCAATCCGGGCATAGTTTTGATTTATGCTTTCGTCGGTATCGCTTTTGTTGTTGCGATTGTCGGAACGATCATCCTTATCCGCCGAAAAGGCAAGCGCCCGCCGAAACACCACATGCCGAAAGGCTTTGATGGCAGTGAAAGCGAAGAATAAAACTGTTAAAAATGGTCGCAAAGTGTTGACTTAACAGAACAGTTAGTGTATAATAAAACGAATTTAAAAGTAACACGGAGGAAACCGAAATGAAACATATCAAGACTATCGAAACTCGCAACCTTTGCGAAAGCGCAAAGAACGGCGGATGCGGCGAATGCCAAACCTCTTGCCAGTCTGCTTGCAAAACCAGCTGCGGTATCGCAAATCAGCAGTGCGAAAACAAATCTGAACAGAAATAAGTGATTCGGAAAGTGCCGCCGCATGGCGGCACTTTTACATAGAACATCTTTTTATTTTTGATTCCCGCATCATGAGGAAAATCTATGATTCATCAATATAAATCAAATGGATATAATATAGTTCTGGACATCTGCTCGGGTTCGGTACATGCTGTCGACGATGTTGCTTTTGACATCATCGCTTTATATGAGCACAACGGCAAACAGGATATTATTTCCCGAATGGAAAGCAAATACCTCGGTTTTGACGGCATAACGGCGGAAGACATCGAGGAATGTTACGACCAAGTCACCGAGCTCAAAAATTCGGGCAAACTTTTCACCCCCGACAGTTTCCAACCGATGGCAGGTGATTTGAAGAAAAAGACCTCGGGCGTTATCAAAGCGCTTTGTCTTCACATTGCACACACCTGCAACCTCAATTGCTCATATTGTTTTGCCAGCCAAGGCAAATATCACGGCGACCGCGCAGTTATGAGTTTTGAGGTCGGCAAGCGCGCTCTTGATTTTCTTGTCGAAAACTCGGGCAGCAGAAGAAATCTCGAGGTTGATTTCTTCGGCGGTGAGCCTTTGATGAATTTTGACGTCGTGAAGCAGCTCGTTGCTTATGCAAGAAGCATCGAAAAGGAAAAGAACAAAAACTTCCGTTTCACTCTTACAACGAACGGATTACTTATCGATGACGAAGTGATTGATTTTGCAAACCGCGAGATGAGCAACGTCGTTCTCAGTCTTGACGGCAGAAAAGAGATCCACGACCGTTTTCGCGTCGATTACGCCGGCAACGGCAGTTTTGACAGGATCGTGCCCAAATTTCAAAAACTCGTCAACGCTCGCGGCGGCAAAAATTATTACATGCGCGGCACATTCACCCACGCAAACCCCGACTTTTTGACCGACATAAAAACGATGCTTGATCTCGGTTTTGACGAACTCAGCATGGAACCCGTTGTTTGCGCTTCCGGCGATCCTTCGGAACTTACCGAAGCCGATCTCCCCATCGTTCTCGATCAATACGAAAAGTTGGCAGAACTCATGCTCGAACGAGATGACGAAGGCAAACCTTTCACTTTCTATCATTACATGATCGACCTTTCGGGCGGGCCCTGCATTTACAAACGAATCTCGGGTTGCGGTTCGGGCACCGAATATATGGCGGTTACGCCTTGGGGTGATCTTTATCCCTGCCACCAATTTGTCGGCGAAGAAAAATTCAAGCTCGGCGATATTTGGAACGGCGTTATTAACAAAGATATCCAAAACGAATTTGAAGGTTGCAACGTTTACGCCCGCGAGGAGTGCAAAGATTGCTGGGCAAAACTTTACTGTTCGGGAGGGTGCGCCGCTAACGCTTATCACTCGACAGGTTCGGTCAGAGGTGTCTACGAATACGGCTGCAAACTTTTCCGCAAGAGAATGGAATGTGCGATAATGGTCGCAGTCGCAAGGGCTTTGAAATGAAAACTCCGATTTGTGATTTTGTAAAAGATTATTGCAAAAACAATGCCGCAAGGCTTCATATGCCCGGTCACAAAGGCAAAGATATGCTCGGATTTGAAAATGCCGACATAACCGAGATTGTCGGTGCCGACAGTCTTTTTGAAGCCAACGGAATCATCGCCGAAAGCGAAAGAAACGCATCGACCCTCTTCGGCGCGAACACATTTTATTCGACCGAAGGATGTTCCCATTGCATACGTGCGATGCTTTATCTTTTGAAACTTCAAGAAAAAAAGCCTTTGATCTTCGCAGGGAGGAACGCGCACAAATCGTTTTTGAGCGCGGCGGCACTGCTTGATCTGGAAGTCGAATGGATACCGAGCGAAGACACAAACTATCTTTCCGGCAAAATCAATTTGAATCAGCTCGAGCACGAACTTTCTGACGTCAGGGATAGATTCAAAGCGGTTTACATAACATCGCCCGACTATCTCGGCAACATTTCCGATGTCAAAGCGATCTCAGAGATCTGCAAAAGGCAAAACGCCGTGCTTTGCGTTGACAACGCGCACGGTGCATATCTCAAATTTTTGTCAGAATCCTGCCATCCCATTGATCTCGGAGCGGATATGTGTTGCGATTCGGCGCACAAAACGCTTCCGGTTCTTACCGGCGGCGCATATCTGCATGTTTCAAAAAACACGTCTTATGATTTCAGCGGCAACGCGAAAAATGCGTTATCGGTCTTCGGATCGACAAGTCCCTCTTATTTGATCCTGCAATCGCTTGACAAAGCGAACGAATATGTTTATAACGGATATAAAGAACGGCTTGCCGAATTTATATCGCTTGTCGAAACCGCAAAGCAAACGCTTTGCAGTCAAGGTTTCGTTCTTTCAGGCAACGAAAAGTTGAAGATCGTCATTTCAGCGAAGGAATACGGATATTACGGATTTGAACTCGCGGATGAACTTTTAAAACGCAACGTGGTCTGTGAATTTTCGGACCGCGATTTCACCGTTTTGATGCTGACTCCCGAAAACGGAAAGTCCGACATTGATTTGCTCGTCAATGCTTTGAAAGCGATCGAAAAGAAAGAAAAAATCAACGAAATTCCGCCGAAAAGCCAACCGAGGAAACGTTTGATGACGTTAAGAAAAGCTCTTTTTGCCGAAAGCGAAAATATTGATGCAAGCAAAAGCGAAGGGCGTATTCTTTCTCAGTTCAACATCTCATGCCCCCCTGCCGTACCGATCGCTGTCTGCGGCGAAGTCATTGACAAAACGGCGGTTGATGCTTTTCGATATTACGGAATCGAACATATCAGCGTTGTAAAATAATTCTTGACGGAGGTCTCGAATGAAAAAATTATTTCTTGCGATACCGATCGTATTATGCGTTGTATTCTGCATAATACCGATTTTTGAATTTATTGATATTTTCACAAAAACCGAATTCCATCTTTTTTCCGAAATCACGATCGTTATAATTCAAACGATCCTTGCGATCGCGGCAATGGTTTTGTTCATCGTTTTCAAACCGAATTTTAAACTTGTCGGCATCGCCTTTCAGTTTTTTGCGGTTTTGGCACTTCCGATCTCAATGCTAAACGCGCTTTGTTTTGTGCTCAACGGTCTGAGTTACACATGGATCTTTGCAGCCGTTTGGTGTGTTTGCATCTTTATCATTTACCTTAAATTCATGCCTGACAGCACCCCGAGAGCGGCTTGTGCGGTTGCGGCGGTATTGCTTGTTTTCATTATCGCAGGTTCGATGATCTGGAGTGTCGTTGCAGGAATCGTAGGCAAACGCGTTGTTTTGCGTTCGCTCCCATCCGACGAAGGTACTTATGTTGCGGAGATCGGCACAAAAAAATCTCTCTTCGGAACGAAAACGCTGATCGAAGTTCGCAAAGCAAAGCCGAAAGCATGGCTTCTTGTCGGCGGTTTTTACGATGAACCGATCGCAATCTACGAGGGCGAAGAACACATCGCGATGATCGCAAAGGTCAGTTGGGACGAATATGAAGAAAACGTCCTCATCATTAACAGCACCGATTACGAAGTTAAATTCAATTAAAAAAATCTGTCGCAAGCATTCTTGCGACAGATTTTTCTATTTGCCGAGATATTTACGTTTCAGCGCAATATAATCACGCGAGCCGATTTTTCCGTCTTTATTCATATCGGCAAGTTTTTCCTGTTCGGGAGTTAATTTGCGAGTTTTCAGGACCGCCCGTTTAACAAGAACGTAATCGGCAGGATCTATCCTTCCGTTCATATTAACATCACCCGGTTCGAACTCGTTAACAACGCCGTAATAGCCGGCGATGACCGATGCTTCAACGCGCGCAAGTTTTTTGAGATTTTCGTCTTCGAGCAACCAACGCGCCGCATATTCGTTCGTATGAAACGAATGCTCAATGATAAAGAACAGCGGACAGCCGACGGAACGAGCGCCGCGAAGAACGCCGTAATATTCCCAATCGCCTTTTTCGCTCTTTCGAGTTTTGACTTTCCCCTCAGATACCTGCATACATTCCGCGACCGCATTTGAAAGCAGGCGCGCAAGCTCATGAGAACCGTTAAGATTGTCATAAGCGGCATAAACGTCAACACGGTCCACATTCGCACCGCCGCTCCCGCCGACCGCGTTTGAATGAAGCGAAATGAAAAGGTCGCAGTCCTTTGCCATTTCGCCGCGTTTTGTCACGGCAAGATCGGTTTCGGGATCGGTTCGGGTCTTAAAAACCTCAAATCCATAGATTTCGAGTTCTTCACAAAGCATTTCGCAAAGCGTCCACATTCGGCGCGACTCATAATATTCCGGCACAGCAGGGCTTTGGTTTCGCGAACCGTAATGTCCTGCATCAAGCATGATTTTTATCAATCTGTTCCTCCGTTTTCGGTTGAATTTCTTCATACTTTCTGCCCTTTTCCCTTTAATTGATTATAACAAAAAGACCGCGATTTTTTCAATCGGCGGTCTTTTTAAAATTTTATATTGATTTTGTTGCAAAATACACAGTTTCTAAATAAAATCGCATTTTTGTCCCGCGATTTTCGCAATCACCCGTCCGTTCGTTGCTTCGGTAAGATCGGAAATGAAACGCGCGGTTTCATCCTCGCGCACCATAAAAGTGAGGTCGATTTCCGCACCGAAATCGCTCTCCTCGGTACGAGCGCCGACAGACGAAACGATCGGCATTATTTTTTGATAATCGGAATAATTCGCACGGACGCTGACAAGCGAAAATTCTCCGACTTCGGCAACAACCGCTTCCCTTACCGCACCCGAAGCGGCGGCGGTATAAGCGCGGACAAGCCCGCCCGTTCCGAGAAGAATGCCGCCGAAATAACGAGTTACAACAACAGCGGCGTCGGTTATACCCGCTTTGCGCATTGCGTCAAGCACAGGCATCCCTGCCGTTCCGTGAGGCTCCCCGTCATCGGAAAACCGCGACGCGTTGCCCTCGCGAAGAATATAGGCATAAACGTTATGCCTTGCGGCAGAATGTTTTTTCTTTACCGAGTTTACGAACGCGATCGCTTCCTCCTCGGTCTTGACGGGAGCGCAAACGCCGATGAATTCGCTTTTCTTTTCGACGATAACAAATTCGCCGAATCCACGAACGGTTTTATATCCCATTATTCGTTACAAAATTCGTTATAAATCGCCTGAATGGCGTTGGTGAATGCATCTTCGTCAACACCGATGATGATATTAAGCTCGCTCGAACCCTGATCGATCATGCGAATGTTAATTCCCTCTTTCGCGAGCGAACCGAAGATACGGGCAGCGGTACCGGGAGTACCCGCCATGTTTCTGCCGACGACAGCCACGAGGCACAGCGAAGTGAGGATATCAATATTGTCGGGATTCACCGCTTTTTGGATCGTGTTGATGATATCGCGTTCCCTACCCTTGATGTCATCGGAGTTGATAACAACACAAAGCGTATCAATTCCCGAAGGAAGATGTTCAAAAGGAATATCAAGGTCGGCAAAGACCTTCAAAACACGCATACCGAAACCGGATTCCTGGTTCATCATATCTTTTTCGATACGAATGATGGTGAAGCCTTTTTTGCCCGCGATACCGGTGATAATATCATCGGTGCGATAGCCGTCGGTCGATGTGACGATGAGAGTGCCGATATCTTCGGGGCGGTTGGTGTTGCGGATGTTTATCGGAATGCCTGCAAGTTTAACCGGGAAAATGCTGTCTTCATGAAGAACCGATGCGCCCATGTAAGAAAGTTCGCGGAGTTCGCGATAGGTTACGACCTTGATGGGACGGGGATTTTTCACAATGCGCGGATCGCACATGAGGAATCCCGAAACGTCAGTCCAGTTTTCATAGATATCAGCCATGACGGCACGTGCAACGATCGCACCCGTAACGTCGCTTCCGCCGCGCGAGAAGGTTTTGATGCTTCCGTCGGGGTTAGAACCGTAAAATCCGGGGACAACCGCATTCGCCTTTGAGGAAAGACGTTCGGACATGACGAGGTTTGTTTTGCTTGCGTCAAATCTGCCGTTTTCATCAAAGAAGATAACTTCTGCCGCGTCGACGAATTCATATCCGATATAATCGGCAAGGACGATACCGTTAAGATATTCCCCGCGCGAAGCGACATAATCAAGCGTTGTGCCTTTTTTGAGGTTTTCGGCAATGATCGCAAATTCGTCGGAAAGGTCGGTGGTCAAACCAAGCCCTTTGATAATGTCGTTATAGCGCGACTTGATTTCCTCAAAATCGCCGTTCCAATCATCGCCAAGAACGCTTTTGTTATAACAGGAGATGAGAAGATCGGTAACTTTGGTATCATCGGAAAAGCGTTTGCCCGGCGCGCTGGGCACGACAAAACGGCGGGAAGATTCCGCCTTGATGATATCTGCACTTTTTTTGAATTGTTCGGCCGAGGCAAGTGAACTGCCGCCGAACTTAACAACCTTTTTTTCGTGTAAATTCTTCATAATCACATTTCCGCACATAAGATTTCAATTTATTTTATCACAGCGTTTTCGTTTTTTCAATAACACTTTTCAACAAAGTGAAGCCTCTCGTTCCAATTATATGCACGATTTTGCCATAAAGCCCTTGACAAAGCCTTGATTTGACATTAAAATATTCAAACACGCCTGCATAGTTAAATGGATATAATAAACCCCTCCTAAGTGGGTGTTTTAACAAACACCTTTACAAAAAGGCAAATGGTAATCTGTTTGAACTGTATCGTATATGCGCTTGTAGCTCAGCAGGATAGAGCGTCCGCCTCCTAAGCGGAAGGTCGGGGATTCGAATTCCTTCAAGCGCGCCAAAAGTGCCGAAAACACTACGTTTTCGGCACTTTTACTTTTCTGTGCTCACTTATTTTTTAGAGTGAGTTTTTCATTTTAAGGGAGTAAAACAAAGTAAAACTTTCACCATATCCCGATTAGCTATAAATTAGCAGAAAATCGGCGTTTTGCTAATCGCCTGCTAATCGAATTTTTGGCAAAATCTTGCTAATTTGCACAGGTGTATGTTCCATCCATAGACTTTTTGATTTTTTGAAGAAAATATGTTATAATTGTTGTAACGTTTTGTGAGTTCCCAAATCTAATAGTTGAAAGGACGGTGAAAATGTGACTGATTTTGAAAAGCTTTTCAATGAAAACCGAGAATTCATTTTCAAATATCTGATGAAAATGACACGGGATATTACGCTATCCGAAGAGTTGACACAAGAAACCTTTTTTCGTGCATATATGAACTATGCTTCTCTTAAAAACAAGGAAAAGGCTTCCGTGTGGCTGTGCCAAATCGCAAAGAATACATATTTTGCGTGGTATAACGAGCAAAAGAAAAAAGATTCTCTCGACGATCTCGAAGTGGCAAGCAGCGATGTAAGCATAGAAGATGCCTTTGTTCAAAAAGAACTTTCC
>JAZSNS010000015.1:0-82707 GCA_045536535.1 Eubacteriales bacterium
CATTGTTAACCCACCGCAAGACTTTATTGGTATAAACGGAGCGTATCTTTATTCGGGAGATAATCTTAAGCGTAAAACAATATCCTTAGTAGGTCACACATTGGTTCTCGCACCCCATGAGGGACTTGTCGATTCGGCAACGTGGATTAAATGCCGTTCCAAGTGCTTAAACAATCAAAGCGTTGCACGGCCCATCAAAGCAAAAGCTACTTGGCTTGCGGGTAAAATTAAATGTGCCAAATGCGGATATGCTTTAACTGCTAAGATTTATAAGTGCAAAACTAAGTCCGACAACCGTTATTATCTCTGCACAAACAAATATCACTCCGGTGGCTGTAACTTTGGCTCACTGGACGCTGATGTTGTAGATGATATTGTATTTAAGGAAATGCAAAAGAAATTAGCGGAGTTTGAGACACTGTCAAAGAAAAAGCAGGATGGCTGTAACCTGCAAGTTGTAAAGCTTAAAACACGAATAGAAGAAATTGACAAAGAAATATCCTCTTTGCTCGAAAAAATTGCTTCGGCAAATGATACGGTGATGCAGTACATAAACAACCGTGTTGCCGAGCTTGATACCGAGAAGAAAGAACTTGGCGCTGAGATAGTATCGCTTGACAATAACCATACAAACGATGTTGGAGAAATCAGCGGATATTTTGAGCATTGGGATGAACTGTCGGTGAGCGACAAAATCACGGTGGTTGACTGCCTGATAGAGCGCATAACCGCCTCAAAAGAAAGCATTGAAATCAAGTGGAAGATATAAAAAATAAAGTCGCAAAAGCATTTCACCATTGTTGTTCTGGCGATGCGCTCCGCATTGTTCAGGATAATTTGGATTATAAAAACTTCTATGCGTATAACCCGAGTTTTGATAAGAGATAAGGGCATAATCATATGATAAAAGAGAAGGGGGTCCACAAGCCCCTTCTCTTTGAATTTTGCTATATATTTACGATAAGGCTTTGTTTTGTTTCATTCGTTTATATGCATTGCAAACAATATATATAATCCACGACAATAATATGGTGGAAAACAAAACAACGATCGGTCTGCACCATGTCCACAGCACATGGGACGTGATGCCTTGTCCTAAATGTTCGGCGAAAACTCCTATAGCTCCGCCTACCGGCGCATGAAAAATATATATGTTCAGCGAAAGTTTATTCCCTATGAACTCTAAAGACTTGCTTGTTTTTTGGGTGGGATTTTTTAACGCCAAAGCAAACAAGCCGAATGAATAAGGGATATAGCCTATCGAACTGAAATCAAACGGCAAGTCTATAACTACGGGAAGCACGACAATAACGCACCCCAATGATGCCAAAATAACTAATTTGTATGAATCGATGTCTTGCATTTTTTTTGCTTTCTCGGTATGCATAAAATAACCCAACAAAAACCAAGGCATCGCACGTGCTATAAAGTTGATTTTCCAAAACCATTCGAGATACATGGTATCGCAATATGATATTAAAAGGATTTGGAAGACAAACAAAAACGGGATAAGATTTAATGCCGCCTGTTCTTTTTTGTGTTTAACTATAAAAAACCAAACCGCGTATGTCTCGATCATAGCGATTAAGTACCATAACGGTATAGCAAAATCTATTGTACAAAAGCAAATGGCTTTTACCAAAGCCTGTAAACTGAAATATGATTTCAACACAGTATCCAGTTCGGATCTAAATAGCGCGCCTGCGATAAGATAAGCGAAAAATACAATATATGCAAACACAAATATCTTTACAATCTTGAATAACCTACGCTTTATTACTGTACAATCGCTTCCAAAGGCATAATACCCGGATATCATCAGAAAGATAGGTACAGCAAAAGCAGAGGCTTTTCCAACTATTTGCCCAAATATATCAGGGAATGTTATGTGTATAAATACCACACCAACACATGCAAAGCATTTTAAAAGATTCAGTTTGTGATTCAATATTAACCCCCCCTACTGCTATTTCAAAAACAGTATATCATAGTGCGTTTTCATTGTAAAGCGAAACCGGCAAATCATTAGAACACTTTGATTTGAAAGCATTTTTGCATCTGTTTGACTTGGTAATTTCGGTGATGCGCTTCGTATCGTACAGGATAATCTTGATTATAAGAACTTCTATGCTTATAATCCGAGTTTTGATAAGAGATAAGGGCATAACAAAAAGAGCAGGCGAGAAAACTCGTCTGCTCTTTGGTTTTAATAAGTTGCGCTTTCTCCGAAATGATCTTCGATTCTTTCGGCGATGGCTTCGAAGTCCTTTTCTTTCATTTCAAAGATGTTTTTGACTTCATCTTTTTTCTTGGGCTTGGGCATAGAATCTTTTTCGTCGAGAACAACGGTAAGTTCAATGCCGTCCTCGATCTTTTGTCCATCTGTTTCAAATTCATTGATTACGATTGTAGTCACGCGGGACTTGGTTTCCCAGCTGCCGGACACGATCACTTCATCGTCATCAAATTTCATTCTGACGGTATTTTTGTCTTTATCAATGTTGATCGAGAAAAGGGTTTTATTAACGTCGTTCGTGAGGTATCCGCTGCTTTCTTTGGAATATTGCAAAACCGCGTGATAATATTTGGAATTGTCTTCCTTGACTTCGAACGTATAAACGGTGTTGCCGTCAACGGTAACCTTTATGAGGTTGGTCTTTTCAATGCCTTTTTTGCCGAGATCAAGTTCGAACACATCTTCTTCGCTGCTGCCGTCGTCAACAGAAACGGTCAATCTGCGCAAAGTGGAAGAAGTTGTGGGAGTTACAACTCTGATGATGAGTGCTTCGTCGGAATCCTCAACTTCGTTCTCAAAATCTTCCAAAGCGTCGCCGAGTTCATCGGTCCAATCATCATAAATCTTTCCGGCGTCATTGGGATCGAAATCTTCTTCGCCGAAAACGTTGGTGCCTTTGAAGTTCGCACTGTACTTGATGAAAAATTCGCGAAGGTCTTCGTCTTCTCTTTGCTCGTTGTAAAGGTCGGTAAAGACGGCAAGAATGGTTGCGCCGTCAATGGTGACGGTGATTTCGCGAGAGTTTACTTCCTGACCGTCGAACTCGATTTTTTTGTTATCCGATTCAAACCGAGCGTGTTTGGTGATCGACTTTGTCAAAAGCTTTTCGTAACGGGCTGAGATTTTCTCGGCATCTTTCTGCAAATCTTTTGCATTTTCGCCTTCATAGCTTTCCAAGAGTGCGCTGATGATCTCGATTTGTTCCTCGGTGAGGTTTTCCGCGATGTAGGAACGCTTGAAAGATTCTGCCATGCTTCCTTTTATAAATCCGTATGCGCCGTTTAAGAATTCATCGTTGTAAATATAAACATATTCGTTGTTCGCATACAACTCCGCATTGAATTTCAAATTCTCATCGGAATCCGAATTTTTAATATCGGCATGGAGATTTTCCATAAACACGCTGTCTTTGGAAAAATAAAACTTGCCGCCGACATCTGCGACGACCGAGTTTTCGTCAAAACCTTCGCCCATTTTTTCGGAATCCATAGTTACATTCAATTCCAAAGAACCTTTTTGCAACATGTTGAGCATCGGTTCGACTTCGTCTCTTTTCAACAACCCTTCGGTTGCGCCCGTCACGGCGTTACGAACAACAACTTCGGGTTGGTTGTTGTAGATTGCAATACCGGCAACGACGCCGACGGTCGTAAGAACTATTGCCAAAACGACAACCGCTGAAATCGCGATAATGACCCATTTTTTCATTTTGGAATACACCCCTTGATAAATTTTTTCGGTTCTGATACAAAACCGTAATTATTGTAATCTATTTTACAACAGCGAAGACAAAAAGTCAACCTTCAAACAAAAACGAACTTTGTCGGAATCAAAGGTAACAACGGCTCGAAGAGAGCGGAAAAGCGGTTTCAAGTCGCGAAAAGTCGGAACGTTTCCGATGCCGATGTTGCCGAGATTTGAAAAATGATCGAACGCGTAGGAAACAAAAAAGAGCAAACCGATCCGGTTTGCTCTTTTGCTTTTTTGTCATCAAGGTCTCGGAGGACGGTTTCCGCCTCCGCCGGGAGGTTGCATTCCTCCGCCTCCGGGAGGTTGCATTCCGCCGGGACCGCCCATGCCTCCGCCCGAACTGTAAAGAAGGGAAGTCATCGTGATGTCAACGAGCTTCGTGCCGCCCGAAACTTCGGCGTTGCGGGCAAATCCGTTTTTGTCGGCGCCGCTGACCGTCGCGCCCGAATAAATGCTGTAACTGCTGCCGTTTTGAATTTCAGGCGCGGTCACCGCAACCGATTGATAAGCCTTTTTCGGGGAGAAGGAGACGATCGCTTTTCCGTCGCTTCCGCAAAGCGCGAACGAGGTGTTCGCAGATTGGGATGTGAGGGTTGTGAATATCGCGCCTTGGTTTTCGGCGTTTGAGAATCCTTGCGCCATTCCCGAACTGCCGAGCGCAATGAGTATTCCGCCTGTTACGGATGCGCTCTTGTCATAATCAAACGAGCCGTTGCCGTTGTTGGTCGGCCCGCTCACAAGCACGACACCGCCCGAGATCGAAAAGGTTCCGTTTGAGTCGATCCCGTCGCCCGAAGCGTCGATGATTGTATAACCGCCCGAAATATGAATTTCGCCCACGCCGTTCGAAAAACCTCCCTTGTCGGGTCTTCCGCCCATGCCCGGACCTGCCGTGACGCCTGAACCGTCGTTTCCGCCTGCGGCGTTGATTCCGTCGTCAGACGCGGTTATATCAAGGTCTCCGCCGGTGATGAATATCCTGCTTGCTTCGATGCCCTCGTAACTTTTCGTCACGTTGACCGTTCCCGCCGCTATGGCAAGATCGGTGTCGGCATGAATGCCGTCGTCGGAAGACGAGAGCTTGAACGTTCCGCCCGTGATGCAGATCGTGTTGTTTGAATGAAGGCTGTCGTCAAGCGAATCAACAACAAAATCGCCGCCGTTGATGACAACGTCGGAAGCGGCTTTGATGCCCTTGCAGGACTCTTCGGAATCGCTTGCATATTGCGCGCTTCCGCCGCCCGAAACGATGTTGAAGGTTCCTCCGTCGATCTTGACTGCCGTTTCTGCCTGAATACCGTCGTTCGACGCGACGATGTTAATGTTGCCGCTTTCGATATAAACGAATCCGCGATCTGTATCTTCATCATTGTCGGAGCGGATCCCGTCGCTTCCCGCATTGACGGTGATGTTGCCGCCGCTTATCTTAACGCAGTCTTTGCCGTTGATGCCGACGTTCTTTGAGGTCACGTTCAGTTCGGTATTGACAATGACAATATCGTCTTTCGAAACAATGCCGTGCTTTGATTTGCCGTTGACGGTAAGTTTGCCGTTGCCGTTGATCGTAAGGTCTGCGCGAGAGAAGATCGCGCCGTCGATCTCGCTTCCGTCATCGGTGAAGACTGCCGTGCCGTCTGAGATTGTGTTTTCGGTGTTTTCCTTGACGGTTATAAAAACCTTATCGCCCGATTTGATATAGATCGCAGGCCCTTTTGAATTCTTAATGGTCGCTTCGTCGAGAACGATCTGGACCTTGTCGTTTTCGCCGACCGAAACGGTGATCATTTTATCGGTTATTTCGCCCGTGAAAACGTAAGTGCCTTCTTTCGTTATGTCATAGGTCGTGCCGTTATCCTCGCCCTGCGCGATGTCGTTTGTATCATAATCGTCTTTTTTGTCACGGTCGGTGAAGCCGAAATCCATATCCGTGAGGTCGGCTGAGGAAAGATCGTCGGGAAGAACAACGTCGTTGCCTTCGGATCCGTTCGGGATGACTTCCGAAACGTTGCCCGAAACGTTCGTATCCTTGCCGCCGTCGCAGGCAACGAACAGAAGCGACAGCGCGAGCGTAACCGCGATCAGAGTTGAATGTTTTTTCAAAGTTCTTCGCTCCCTTCTGCCGATTCCGCGATCGAAATTTCAAGATTGCCGTTGCGGCAACGGAGTTTATCAATGAATTCCTGGATCTTATTTCTGTCTTTGAGTTCAACTTTATAGAAAAGTTTGTAAAGACTGCCCATGTTTGAAGTTTTTGTTCTGACAAGGCGGTGCTTTTTTGTATATTCGTTGAAAAGGTCCTCGAACTCGTCGGCGAAACGAAGCGATTCGGGAACGGTTATCAACAGATCCATCGCTTTTTCTTCGCCGAAAGGAATGAACGAGAGAATGATCATGATCGCTCCGACGACCGCGGTGAAAAGCAGCGCGATCGCAACGAATCCCGCCGAGCAGGCAAGCCCCGAGGTCATCGCAAGGAAGATCGCCGCGATGTCCTTTGCTTTGCCGGGGACGGAACGGAAACGAACGAGCGAAAACGCGCCCATGACGGCAACGCCGGTGCCGATATTGCCGTTGACCATAGTTATGACGGTAAATACGATCATCGGGAGCAAAACGAGCGAAACGATGAAACTTTTCGTCGCTTTTGCTTTGACCGAGGCGCAGACCGCCGAGATAACTCCGCAGATAAACGATGCGAAAAGGCATATCAAAAAGGAATCGAGTGTTATTTCGGTCTCAATGACCGATTCAAAGAGAGCAGGCATGTTCGGGTTCACCTTTCGTGTTGTTATTTTCGCAAAGCAAACTGTCGCGGTAGGCAGTGCCGTATTTTGAAAAAGAGGAGGGAAGTATCTCGCAATCGGAAAGTGCATGAGAAAGCCAGAGCGGCATCGCGCCGTCGGTTTTGATTTCAAGGATATATTCGCCGTTTCCGAGGATCGTTTTTCCGTCGTTTCCGTGTTCGAGAAAAAGATCGTTTTCGCGGTAACGAACGTTTGTATCAAAAGTGATGCGTAAATTCGGATAACCTTTTACAAAATAGGCCTCGCGTTCGTAGGCAACGATCATTGAAGGAGAGGGCTTGCGGTAAAACTCCATCGCATAATCTATCTCGGACATGATCTGCGACCGCTCGGGGCGAACCCCGTTTTTTATATAATCCTTCGTTTGGTCAAGAGTCATCGAAACGCGTCGTTTGTAAACGACGCCCTTGAACTTCTTTTTTATTTCGAAAAAAACTCTGCTTTCCGAATTCGGAGTGCCGTAACTTCTGACGCGGAGCTTTTCTTTGTAGACCTTTGCGTCGAGCGAGTTGCGAATGAGAAGACGGTCGGGCGTATCAAGATAAAGACTGCAAACCGTGTTTTTTCCGTGCGGATCGGGTATGAGCCAATCGGCACATTGTTTGATGAGAGCGTCTTTTTTGAGCGTTCCGATGCGGTATTTTTTCTCTATGCGTTTGAATATGTAAATATCCGCCACGAACTCTGCCCCTCCACAATAAATATTCTGTTCACAATTATATCACGAAATCTTAAATTCATCTAAAAGTTTTTTCAAAAGTTCTTCATAATCGTTTTTGACGTTTTCGGGAGAGATGATTTCGACTTCACCGCCGAAACTCATCACCCAACCCAAGAAGACCGGACTTGGAACGACCTGAACGGTTGCACGGAAACTTTCGCCGTCGTTAAGAAAAACAGTGTCGCTTCCGAAACGGTCAAGAATGACGTTGGCAAGACGGTTTTTGCAGGAGAGAGTGACCCTTTCGGGCGTTCCGCCGAACATCCCGAAAACCGCGCCCGAATAGGAATTGATGTCATATTCGTTGAATTCTTTGCTTCCGCTTCGCGGAACCTCGGTCACGATCGTTTTGAGCATCTTGTCAACGCGGAAGTGACGAATCCCTCCCTTTTCGGTATCAAACCCGACGAGATAATAGTTACTGTCGTCCCAAACGAGTGACCAGGGGCTGACACGGTATCTGGCGCCGTCCCTGCGAAGTTCTTTTTGCTTGTCTGCCGTCCATGAAAAATAAACAAACGAGATGTTTTTGTCGTTTTCCATCGCCTCATGAATTTTGTCGATCGTAGAATAAATATCTTCGTTGACGGTTTTTGCGCGGTTTGAAACGAAAACGGCGCGGTTTAATGCCTTTCGGTCATGTACGTTTGCAAAACCTGCAAGTTTGCCGATAAGGATCGCGCTGTTCTTTTCGGGGATTATCTTCGATGAGCGAACGGCATCGACGAGCAGTTTGAGTTCGGGCAGATCGAATTCTCGCTTGCCGACGTAATAACCGGCATATTTGCCTCGGACCGTTCGGATATCCATTCCCAATTCGCGAAGCTTGTCAAGATCGTCATAAACGCTTTTGCGCTCGGCGGAAATCCCGTGCGCTGCGAGCGCGGAAAGAAGTTCCCTCATTGTGACGGGATGCGATTCATCGCTCCGTTCGAGCAGGACCGAACGCAAAACCGAAAGTTTTTTCTTTTGATTCATCGAACGCGGCATGATAAAAGTTCCTTTTTGAGTGAAAAATAAAAATCAACAGGGAATAAGGGAAGGAAGATTTTCCGTTTTTGCCGAAAATCTTCTTTTTGATTATATATAATATACATAATCTTGTCAATTGGCATAAAAGAAAGGAAATATATCGAAAATTTGTTAAAATTCCATAGATTTTTCGTAAAAATCTCTTGACAAACCCAGAAAACGGTGTTATTATAATAAACTGCATTATAATGCGGATAATATCCCATTTTAGTTGGCGCAGAGCCGACAAAATGTGCTGTTTTTCCGCACCGGAGAAAGAAAACCCGCGGATATTCCCGCCCTCGCGAGGCGGAGAAAATGAATGGAGTGATTTGTAGAAATGGTGAAAGAACGACTTCTCGGAAAAACATTAAGAATGTCTTTTTCCAAGAACGATGAGGTCCTCGAAATCCCGAATCTTATTGAAGTGCAGAAAAAGTCCTTCAAAGATTTTGTTGAAAAGGATATCGGGGAAGTTTTAAGGGACATTTCGCCGATGGCGGACTATTCCGGCAACCTCATTATCGAATTTGTCGATTATTCTCTTGATGAAACGCCGAAATATAGCATTGAGGAGTGTAAAGACCGCGACCTCAATTATGCTACTCCCTTCAAGGCGACTGTTCGTCTTACGAACAAGATCACCAGCGAAGTCAAGGAGCAAGAAATCTACATGGGCGATTTTCCGCTCATGACGGACAGCGGCACCTTTATCATCAACGGCGCGGAGCGTGTCGTTGTTTCTCAGGTCGTCCGTTCCCCCGGTATATATTATGAAGCGATTGACGATAAATCCGGCAGACATCTTCTTGCCGCTACCGTCATTCCTTATCGCGGTGCATGGCTTGAATATGAAACCGATAACTCGGACGTATTTTATGTTCGCATTGACAAAAACCGCAAAATTCCCATCACCGTTTTGCTCCGCGCATTCGGTCTTGGCACGAACGAAGCGATTCTCGAAAAGTTCGGTGACGAACCGCTTCTCAAAGCGACCTTCGAGAAGGATACCATGCTTGCGGAAGTTGACCGCATTATCCAGACGGGCGGCATGACCAACCCCGTTGATGAAGCGCTCAAAGAAATCTATCGCAAATTGCGTCCCGGCGATCCTCCTATCGTCGAAAGCGCACAGATACTTATCAACAATCTTTTCTTCGATGAAAAGAGATACGACATTTCTCCGGTCGGCAGATATAAATTCAATAAGAAACTTGCTCTCGCAAAGCGTATCACGGGCCACACCCTTGCGCGCGATGCCGTTTCTCCCATCACGGGCGAAGTCATCTTTGAAGCAGGCAGAAAACTTTCCCGCAGCGAAGCCGAGGCTGTTGAAGCCGCAGGCGTTTGCGAAGTTTGGCTTGTTTCCGAGGAAGAAGACAAGCAGGTTGAAGTCAAGGTGTTCACCAACCGCATGGTTGACGCATCTGCCATCACCGGCATTTCCGATGAAGTTCTCGGCTTCGGTGAATACGTTGCTATCGATCCCCTCGTTCGTATTATCAACGAGGTCGGCATTTCTGACGTTGAGGAATTCAAGAAGGCTTGCGACAAGGCTCGCGATGAACTTATTCCCAAGCATATCACCGTTGACGATATTCTTGCGTCGGTCAACTATGTCCTCTGCCTCTATCATGAGATAGGCAAGACTGACGATATCGACCACCTCGGCAACCGCCGTTTGCGTTCGGTTGGTGAGTTGTTGCTCAACCAGCTCCGTATCGGTTTTTCCAGAATGGACAAGATCGTCAAGGAAAAGATGACCACTCAGGACATCGATACCGTCACCCCGCAATCGCTTATCAATATCCGTCCGATCGTTTCGGCGATCCGCGATTTCTTCGGATCCAGCCCGCTTTCTCAGTTCATGGATCAGGCAAACCCGCTTGCTGAACTTACTCACAAGAGAAGGCTTTCTGCGCTCGGTCCCGGCGGTCTTTCGCGTGACCGTGCATCTTTCGAGGTTCGTGACGTTCACTATACCCATTACGGCAGAATGTGTCCCATCGAAACTCCCGAAGGTCCGAACATCGGTCTTATTTCCTCGCTTGCTACCTATGCAAAGGTAAACAAGTTCGGATTTATCGAAGCGCCCTACCGTGTTGTCCGTAACGGCGTTGTCACCAAAGACGTCGTCTATCTCTCGGCAGACATGGAAGATGAATATGTTGTAGCTACCGCCAACGAACCTATCGACGAAAACGGTCACTTCCTCAACCGCAAGATCGTCGCTCGCCACAGAGATGAGATCCTTGAATTCGAGGCAAGCAAGATCGACCTTATGGACGTTTCGCCGAAGATGGTCGTTTCGGTTGCGACTTCGATGATCCCCTTCCTTGAAAACGACGATAATACCCGTGCGCTCATGGGTTCGAACATGCAGAAGCAGGCTGTTCCTCTTATGATCACCGAAGCTCCTGTTATCGGTACCGGTATGGAATACAAAGCGGCTTACGACAGCGGCGTTCTCGTTCTCTGCCGTAACGACGGTATCGTCGAAAGCGTTTCTTCCAACAACGTTGTCGTCCGTAAAGATAACGGCACGACCGATGTATATAACCTCATTAAATTCAAGCGCTCCAACCAGGGCACTTGTGTCAACCAGCGTCCCGTTGTCAAGAAGGGCGAAAGAGTTCATGCAGGCGATATCATCGCTGACGGTCCCGCTACCGATCACGGTGAAGTTGCGCTTGGTAAGAACGTTCTTATCGGCTTCATGACGTGGGAAGGCTATAACTACGAAGACGCAGTTCTTCTTAACGAACGTCTCGTCAGAGATGACGTTTATACTTCTATCCACATCGAAGAATATTATTGCGAATCGAGAGACACCAAACTCGGTCCGGAAGAAATCACCCGCGAACTTCCCAACGTCGGCGAAGATGCGCTCCGCGACCTCGATGCTGACGGTATCATCCGCATCGGTGCCGAGGTTCATTCGGGCGATATCCTTGTCGGTAAGGTCACACCGAAGGGTGAAACCGAACTCACCGCAGAAGAAAGATTGCTCCGTGCGATCTTCGGTGAAAAAGCTCGCGAAGTCAGAGATACCTCGCTCAAATTGCCTCACGGCGAATCGGGCATCGTTGTTGACGTTCAGGTGTTCTCACGCGATGATTGCGATATCCTTGCTCCCGGCGTTATCAAGGTTGCAAGAGTTTATATCGCTCAGAAGAGAAAGATCTCTGTCGGCGATAAGATGGCAGGTCGTCACGGTAACAAGGGCGTTATTTCCCGTATTCTTCCCAGCGAAGATATGCCCTTCCTCCCCGACGGTACTCCGCTTGATATCGTTCTCAACCCGCTCGGCGTTCCTTCCCGTATGAACATCGGTCAGGTTCTTGAAGTCCACCTTGGCCGTGCGGCAAAAGAACTCGGTTGGAAGGTAATGACTCCCGTATTCGACGGCGCAAACGAAAAAGACATTGAAGAATGTTTGAGCGAAGCTAACCTTTACCGCGACCTTCGTTATGATGAAATCGCGGAAGGCAAGGCGCTTTATAAAGAAGTCACCGATCCCGACACCGGCGATAAACACGTTGAAAAACTCACCCGTGAATGGATCGCCGAAAACAAGGAAGAATTTGAAGAACTCCGTAAACAGGACCTCGTTAAGGTCGTTGACGGTAAGACTGTTCTTTATGACGGACGTACCGGTCAGCCCTTTGATAACCCCGTTACGGTCGGTTATATGTACTTCCTTAAACTCCACCACCTCGTTGACGATAAGATCCACGCACGTTCCACCGGTCCGTACTCGCTCGTTACCCAGCAGCCTTTGGGCGGTAAAGCGCAGTTCGGCGGTCAGCGTTTCGGCGAAATGGAAGTTTGGGCGCTCGAAGCATACGGCGCGGCATACACTCTCCAGGAAATTCTTACCGTTAAGTCTGACGATATCAAGGGCCGTGTGAAGGCTTATGAAGCGATCGTCAAAGGCCAGAACATTCCCACTCCGGGCGTTCCCGCATCGTTCAAGGTTCTTGCGAAGGAACTTCAATCTCTTGCGCTCGACGTTCGCGTTCTCGACAAGAACGATAACGAGATTCCGCTTAAAGATTATTCCGACGATGACGACGGACCCGATGAAAGAAAGTTCAGCGAAGAAGAACTCGGCAAGAGCGTTCTCGAAAACGGCGATGAAGTTATGTATGATGACGAAATGACCGTTCTTGAAAACGATCTCGATGATAACGATGATCTCGGTTTGGACGAAGAAGTCTTCGTTTATGACGAGAACGAAAATTATGATGAATAAAGGAGATGCGAAAAATGGAAAACAACATTGAATTTGAATCCATAAAAATAGGTTTAGCCTCTCCCGAAATGATAAGATCATGGTCCTACGGCGAAGTCAAAAAGCCGGAAACCATCAATTACCGCACCTTGAAGCCTGAAAGAGACGGTCTTTTCTGCGAACGTATCTTTGGCCCGACCAAGGACTGGGAATGCCATTGCGGTAAGTATAAAAGAGGTGCCCGTTTCAAGGGCAAGGTCTGCGAAAAGTGCGGCGTTGAAATAACCACAAGCCGTGTTCGCCGCGAAAGAATGGGTCACGTTGAACTCGCGGCTCCCGTTTCGCACATCTGGTATTTCAGAGCAATTCCGTCGAGAATGGGTCTTTTGCTCAACCTTTCTCCGAAGCTTTTGGAAAAGGTTCTCTATTTCGCACAGTATATCGTCACCGATCCCGGTGAAACTCCGCTTGCGAAATATCAACTTCTCACCGAACAACAATATCGCGAATACCGCGAAAAATATGAGGACGATTTCCAGGCAGGCATGGGTGCCGAAGCTATCAAAAAGCTTCTTTCCGAAATCGACCTCGAAGCCGAATCCGAAAGACTTAAAAAGGAACTCCTCACCGCTCAGGGTCAGCGTAAAGTCCGCGATATCAAACGCCTTGAAGTCGTTGAAGCATTCCGTCTTTCCGGCAACCGCCCCGAATGGATGATCCTCGAAGCGCTTCCGGTCATTCCTCCGGAAATCCGTCCGATGGTTCAGCTCGATGGCGGCAGATTCGCAACTTCGGATATCAACGACCTTTACCGTCGTGTTATCAACCGTAATAACCGTCTTATGAAGCTCATGGAGCTTCAAGCCCCCGATATCATCATCCGCAACGAAAAGAGAATGCTTCAAGAAGCGGTTGACGCTTTGTTTGACAACGGCCGTCGCGGCAGACCTGTCACCGGCCCGAACAACCGTCCTCTTAAATCTCTTTCCGAAATGCTTCGCGGTAAACAGGGCCGTTTCAGACAGAACCTTCTCGGTAAGCGTGTTGACTATTCCGGCCGTTCTGTTATCGTTGTCGGTCCCGAATTGAAGATCTTCCAATGCGGCCTTCCCAAGGAAATGGCGCTTGAACTCTTCAAACCGTTCGTTATGAAGCAACTCGTTGCGACGGGCAAATCTTCCAACATCAAAGATGCTAAGAAGCGCGTTGAGCGCGCAACTCCCGAGGTTTGGGATGCGCTCGAAGTCGTTATCAAGGACCATCCCGTTCTTCTTAACCGTGCTCCTACGCTTCACAGACTTTCGATTCAGGCTTTCGAGCCTATCCTTGTCGAAGGCAGAGCGATCAAACTTCACCCGCTTGTATGTTCCGCATTCAACGCCGACTTCGACGGCGACCAGATGCCGGTTCACGTTCCGCTTTCCGCAGAAGCCCAAGCGGAAGCAAGATTCCTCATGCTTTCTCCCAACAACCTCTTGAAGCCGGTTAACGGCCGTGCCGTTACCGTTCCTTCTCAGGACATGGTTCTCGGTTCCTTCTATCTCACGCTTGACAAGAGCGGCGAACCCGGCGAAGGCAAGTACTTCGGCAGCAAGGACGAGGCCATCATGGCTTACGAAAACGGAGAACTCGGACTTCACGCCAAGATCAAGGTGCGTATCACCAAAGTTATCGACGGCGTTGAAAAGAGCGGCTTGACCGAAACGACTCTCGGCAGACTTATCTTCAACGATCCCATTCCTCAGGACCTTGGTTTTGTTGACAGAAGCAAACCCGAAAACGAGTTCAAACTCGAAGTCGATTTTGTCACCACCAGCAGCGAACTTTCCACCATCGTTGACCGTTGCATCAAATATCATGGCAACGCAGTTACCTGCGAAGTTCTTGATAAAATGAAGGCTCAGGGCTTTAAGTATTCAACGAGAGGATCGATCACCATTTCGGTTTACGATATGACGATTCCTCCCGAAAAAGCAGGTCTTCTTGATGCTGCGGAACAGAAGGTCGATATCATCACCGACTTCTATCGCAAAGGTCTCCTTTCCGACGAAGAAAGAAGCCAGCGCGTCGTTTCGGTTTGGGACGAGTGTACCAAAGACGTTGCTACCGCGCTCCAAAAGAACCTCGATAAATATAACCCCATCAACATGATGGCGGTCTCCGGTGCCCGTGGCTCGATCAAACAGATCCGTCAGCTCGCTGGTATGCGCGGACTTATGGCTTCCGCAACCGGTAAAACCATTGAAATGCCTATTAAGGCAAACTTCCGTGAAGGCATGAAGATCCTTGAATACTTCACCGCAGCGCGTGGTGCAAGAAAGGGTCTTGCGGATACCGCACTCCGTACGGCAGACTCGGGTTACCTCACCCGCCGTCTTGTTGACGTTTCGCAGGATGTTATCATTCGCGAAGTCAACTGCGGCGACGACGAAGGCCTTTGGGTAAGTCGTATCGTGGACGTTCTTCCCGGCGGCAAAGAAGCTGTTATCGAGCCGTTTGAAGACAGACTTATCGGCCGCTACACCATCGGCGAAGTTGTTGATCCCGCTACCGGCGAAGTTATCGTCGGCAACGATACAATGATCACCGAAAGCATGGTCAAGAAGATCATTGCGGCAGGTATCGAACGCGTTCACATCCGTTCGCTCATTAACTGTAAATCAAAACATGGCGTCTGCGTGCATTGCTACGGCGCCGATATGACAAGCGGAAAACCCGTTAACATCGGTGAAGCTGTCGGTATTATCGCCGCACAGTCGATCGGTGAACCGGGTACTCAGCTTACGATGAGAACCTTCCACTCGGGCGGTGTCGCCGGCGGCGATATCACTCAGGGTCTTCCCCGCGTTGAAGAAATCTTTGAAGCGAGAAAACCCAAGAAGACTGCTGTTCTTGCCGAATTCGACGGTACTTTCCGTATTGAAGAAAGCAAAAAGACCAAGCAGCTCATCGTTCGTAACGACGAGACCGGCGAAGAAAAGGCAACCGGCGTTCCTCTTCTCACCAAAGTCACCGTTGAAGACGGCGCAAAGGTCGTCAAGTGCCAGAAACTCACCGACGGCACCGAATGCCCTGCTGATATTCTCCGTATCAACGGACTTGATGCTGTTTATGATTATGTCATCAAGGAAATTCAGCGCGTTTACCGTTTGCAGGCGGTTGAAATTGCCGATAAACACATCGAAGTCATCGCACGTCAGATGACCAGAAAGATCAAGATCGATTCCAGCGGAGATACCGACCTTCTCGTCGGTGCGCTTGTTGATGTTTCGGAATTCTATGCCGCAAATAAAGCGGTCGAAGCATATAACGCCGCACATCCCGAAGAAACGCCGAAGATCCCTGCCGAAGGCACTAACCAACTCCTCGGTATCACAAAGGCTTCGCTTTCTACCGACTCCTTCCTCTCTGCCGCTTCCTTCCAGGAAACCACAAAGGTTCTTGCCGAAGCAGCGATCAAGGGCAAGAAGGATCCGCTCCTTGGCCTTAAAGAAAACGTCCTTATCGGTAAACTCATTCCCGCAGGTACGGGCATGAAGATTTATCGCGAAACCGATGTTGACACCGGCGACGCAGTGACCGAAGGTATTTACGACGCCGAGTGATCGCGCGAATGCTTTCCGAAACTTATGTTTTCGGGAAAGCAGATTTCAATCAATAAAACGATGTTCCGTTGTCGGGCGCAACTGCGCCCGACATCGGTGCGTATTCGAGAGGTAATTGTAACATGAGCGACAGTTCATGCGGCAACCGAAAAGTAGCAGGATATAACCAATTTGTGAAACTTGTTCGCCGAAACAAGGCCGTTAAAGTTTATCTCGCGAACGATGCCGATGTGTTTTTTGCGTCGCGCATAAAAAGCGAGCTTTCGGGCAACGACCGAGTTGCGCTCGAAACACGGTATAACTCCAACGAACTCGCCGCAATGGCGGGTGTCGATGTGCCCACCGCAGTCATCACCGAAACCGAATGACGGTTTTGCTTTGTGATCGGGTATTCAGATAACATTTTAACGGGCTAAAATATTTTACCCGAAATATGTTGTTTGTGATAAAAAAGTGCCCGAAATGCCTGCAAAATGAGCAAAAATACTATTGACAATGTTTTTGAGTTATAATATAATCAAAATGTTGCAAAATTTTGAGGAAAGGAGAAAATAATGCCTACATTTAACCAGTTGGTAAAACACGGAAGACAGGACAAGACCTATAAGTCCAAATCTCCGGCACTTCAAAGGGGCACCAACTCGATCAAGAACGTATCGATCAATCTTGCCAGCCCGCAGAAGAGAGGCGTCTGCACCAAGGTCGCAATCAAGACCCCGAAGAAGCCTAACTCTGCACAGAGAAAGATTGCCAGAGTAAGACTCACCAACGGTCTCGAAGTTACTGCTTACATTCCCGGTATCGGCCATAACCTTCAGGAACACTCGGTTGTGCTTATCAGGGGCGGCAGAGTAAAGGACCTTCCCGGTGTACGTTACCACATCATTCGCGGCAAACTCGACACTCAGGGTGTTGCCAACAGAAATCAGGGCCGTTCTAAATACGGCGCAAAGAGACCCAAGAAATAATTATCTTGCGGTTTAATTCAGGAACGACAAATTCGTTTTCCTCGTGCTGATACGAAGAAATTCATATATATCGGCACTAACGGAAAGAAATTTTCAAGTACCTGTGAATTCATCGAAGCGTAAAACGCTATCCTTATGAAGGAGGGAAATTAAAGTGCCCAGAAGAGTACATGGTTTTAAAAGAGAAGTTCTTCCGGATCCGATGTACAACTCTCAGCTCGTCACCAAGTTGATCAACAACATCATGTATGACGGCAAAAAGTCCATCGCCCAGAAGATCGTCTATGACGCATTCGCAATTATCGAAGCAAAGACAGGTAACGATCCTCTTGAACAGTTCAAGAAGGCTCTCGAAAACATCATGCCTTCTCTCGAAGTAAAAGCAGTGCGTAGAGGCGGTTCCAACTACCAGGTTCCTATGGAAGTTCGCGCAGAAAGAAGACAGACTCTTGGTCTTAGATGGCTCATCACCTATGCAAGATCGAGAAATGACCGTAAAATGAGCGAACGTCTTGCTGCAGAAATTATGGATGCCGTTAACGGCACCGGCGGTGCAGTCAAGAAGAAGGACGACACTCACAAAATGGCGGAAGCTAACAAGGCATTCGCACATTATCGCTGGTAATCCGCGTTATTTAAATCAATCAAGGAGAAAAGTATATGGCCAGAACAACTCCGCTTGAGCTTACCCGTAACATCGGTATCATGGCTCATATAGACGCGGGTAAGACCACAACCACAGAAAGAATCCTGTATTACACAGGTAAAACTCATAAGATCGGCGAAACCCATGAAGGTTCCGCAACGATGGACTGGATGGAACAGGAACAGGAGCGCGGTATCACCATTACCTCCGCAGCTACCACCTGCTTCTGGCAGAACCACCGTATCAATATTATCGACACCCCGGGTCACGTTGACTTTACCGTCGAAGTTGAAAGATCGCTCCGCGTTCTTGACGGCTCTGTTACCGTTCTTTGCGCAAAGGGCGGCGTTGAACCTCAGTCCGAAACCGTTTGGCGTCAGGCTGATAAGTACAAAGTCCCCAGAATGTGCTATATCAACAAGATGGACATCATGGGCGCGAACTTCTATCGCGTCGTTGACATGATCAAAGACAGACTCAAAGCCAACGCAGTTCCGATTCAGCTTCCTATCGGCGCAGAATCAGACTTCAAAGGTATCATCGACCTCGTTAAGATGAAGGCTTACTATTATCTTGACGATCTCGGACAGAATATCGAAGAACGCGAAATCCCCGCTGATATGACTGACAAGGCTGATGAATACCGTAACAATCTCGTCGAAGCAGTTGCTGAATTCGACGAAGAACTTATGGAACTTTGGATGATGGGCGAAGAACTTCCTATGGACGGCATCAAAAAGGCTATCCGTGAAGCTACCATCGCCAACAAAATGGTTCCCGTTGTTTGCGGTACTTCTTACAGAAACAAGGGCGTTCAGAAACTTCTCGACGCTATCGTCGATTATATGCCCGCGCCCACCGATATCGAAGATATCAAGGGTATCGACTGCAAGACCGATGAAGAAACGACCCGTCCCACTTCGGACGACGAACCCTTCTCCGCGCTTGCATTCAAGATCGCAACCGACCCGTTCGTCGGCAAGATCTGTTTCGTGCGTGTTTACTCGGGCTGCATACAGTCCGGTGCGACCGTATATAACGCAACCAAAGGCGGCAGAGAAAGACTCGGCAGAATCCTTCTTATGCATGCTAACCACCGCGAAGACGTTGAGGAAATCCGCGCAGGCGATATCGCTGCTGTTGTCGGCGTAAAGAATACCACCACCGGTGATACTCTTTGTGACGAAAAGGCTCCCGTTATCCTTGAATCGATGGAATTCCCCGAACCCGTTATCCGCGTTGCTATCGAACCCAAGACCAAAGCAGGTCAGGAAAAAATGGGTATCGCTCTCTCCAAACTTGCTGAGGAAGATCCGACCTTCAAGGCATATACCGATGAAGAAACCGGACAAACCATCATCGCAGGTATGGGCGAGCTCCACCTCGAAATTATCGTTGACAGACTTCTCCGCGAATTCCGCGTTGAAGCAAATGTCGGTAAGCCTCAGGTTTCTTATCGCGAAACCATCACCAAGACCGCAACCGAAAACTGCAAGTATGCACGTCAGTCGGGCGGTAAAGGTCAGTACGGTCACGTTATCATCAACGTTGAACCGAACCCCGGCAAAGGCTACGAATTCGTCAACGAAGTCACCGGCGGCGACGTTCCGAAGGAATATATCCCCGCTGTTGACGCAGGTATCAAGGGCGCAATGCTTTCCGGCGTAGTTGCTGGTTACAACGTCGTTGACGTTAAGGTCACCCTCACGGGCGGCTCCTACCACGAAGTTGACTCGTCTGAAATGGCATTCAAGATCGCAGGCTCCATGGCGTTCAAGAACGCAATGAAGAATGCCGGCCCGATCCTTACCGAACCGATCATGAAGGTCGTTGTTACCACTCCCGACGATTACCTCGGCACCGTTATCGGCGATATTAACTCTCGCCGCGGCGCAATGCAGGGCACCGAAAACGTCGGCGGCGGTCAGCAAATCACTGCTCACGTTCCGCTTTCTCAGATGTTCGGCTATGCTACCGACCTCCGCTCCAAAACTCAGGGCCGCGGTCAGTATGTAATGGAACCCAGCCACTATGAGGTTGTTCCCAAGTCGATCCTCGAAGCAATCACAAGCGGAAAGCAGAAATAAGTTAAAAAACCAAAAAATGCCTTGACATAGGCGAAAAATTCGATATAATGAATTTAGATTAATAAGAAAAACGGAGGATTTTATAATGGCAAAGGCTAAATTTGAAAGAACAAAGCCCCACGTTAACATTGGTACCATCGGTCACGTTGACCATGGTAAGACCACCCTTACCGCTGCGATCACCAAGACTCTCTCTCTCACCAACGCTAACATCGAATTCCAGGCATATGACCAGATCGATAACGCTCCCGAAGAAAGAGCTCGTGGTATAACAATCAACACCCGTCACGTTGAATACGAAACTGACGCTCGTCACTACGCTCACGTTGACTGCCCGGGCCACGCTGACTACGTTAAGAACATGATCACCGGTGCTGCTCAGATGGACGGCGCTATCCTCGTTGTTGCTGCTACCGACGGTCCTATGCAGCAGACTCGTGAACACATCCTTCTCGCTCGTCAGGTTGGCGTTCCCGCTCTCGTTGTATTCCTCAACAAGTGCGACCTCGTTGATGACGAAGAACTCCTCGAAATCGTTGAAATGGAAGTTCGTGAACTTCTTTCCGAATATGACTTCCCGGGCGATGACATTCCCATCGTTAAGGGTTCTGCAAGAGAAGCTCTCCTTTCCGAAAACAAGGATCAGTCCTCTGCTGAATACGCTCCTATCGTTGAGCTCATGAACGCAGTTGACGAATATATCCCCACTCCCGCTCGTAACGACGACCTTCCCTTCCTTATGCCTGTTGAAGACGTCTTCTCCATCTCCGGCCGTGGTACTGTTGCTACCGGTCGTGTAGAACGTGGCGTTGTTAAGATGGGCGACGAAGTTGAAATCGTTGGTATCAGCGAAACTTCCAAGACCACCGTTACCGGTATCGAAATGTTCCGTAAGCTTCTCGATTCTGCTGAAGCAGGCGACAACATCGGTGCTCTTCTCCGTGGTGTTAAGAAGACCGACATCGAACGTGGCCAGGTTCTTGCTAAACCCGGTTCCATCAACCCCCATACCAAATTCATTGGTCAGGTTTACGTTCTTACTGAAAAGGAAGGCGGCCGTCATAAGCCCTTCTTCCCCGGTTACAGACCTCAGTTCTATTTCAGAACCACCGACGTTACCGGTATCATCAATCTTCCCGAAGGCGTTGAAATGTGCCGTCCCGGCGACAACGTTGACATGAAGGTTGAACTTATCTCCCCGATCGCTATCGAAAAAGGTCTCCGCTTCGCTATCCGTGAAGGTGGCAGAACCGTTGGTTCGGGCGTTGTTATCGACATCGAAGGCTAATTCGAATCGTAACTTACAAAGTCAATTTTGTTGAAGAAAGACGGCGTTAATCGCCGTCTTTCCTTAGTTTAGGTGTAATATGCTTTCTTTCCGTAAAATCACAACAGATGATGTGCCGACAATTAAATATTTCACGCAGAAATGCGGCATAAGAAGCTGTGATTTCACCCTGTGCGGAATCTATCTTTGGGGAATGTATTACGGCTATGAGATGTGTGTTTATGACGATACTTTGTTCATAAAAGGCAGAGATGAGTCGGGACGCGCGGCGTTTGCCTGCCCGATCGGCGAAAACGAGGGCAGAGAAGCGGTTGCGATCGTGCGCGATTATTGCAAAAACCATGGCTTTGAAGCGCGCTTTTCGTTCGTTCCTGCCGAAAGGCTGAGCGATTTCGAGGGCGGAACGGCGAATAAACTTAGCGATTGGTCGGATTATATTTATGATGCGAACTCGCTTGCAACGCTTTCGGGCAAGAAATTGCATAAAAAGAAAAATCGTTTCAATAAGTTTGTGAAAACCTATGATAACTATCGTTTTGAAAAGGTAAACAAGGCGAATTTTTCTGCCCTGCGTGAATTCTATTCACGGTTTATTGCCGAAAATGTTGCAGAAAATGAAAGGCTTATTGCCGAGGAAAGAATCATCACCAAACTCTTTGATGAGTATGAACTGCTCAACATGGACGGCGGATTGCTGTTTGTCGGTGACAAGGTCGTCGCCTTTGCGATCGGTGAGCGTGTCGGCGATACTCTTTATATGCATTTTGAAAAAGCCGATCGCGCGTTTGACGGAGCATATGAGGCGATGAATTGCCTTTTTGTGCGAAATTTCGGTGCAGACGTGAGTTTTGTCGATCGCGAGGAGGATATGGGGGACGAAGGACTGCGCGCCGCCAAGAGGGCTTATTGCCCCGTCGCGATGGCAGATAAATATGAGGTTGTTTTCTCTTAATTTCTTGTTTTTCTATTGACATGAGGGCGGTTTTGTGATATTCTATCAAGGCTGACTAATTCGGAGAGATATCGAAGCGGTCATAACGAGGCGGTCTTGAAAACCGTTTGGGTGCAAGCCCACGTGGGTTCGAATCCCACTCTCTCCGCCAAACTCTTTTTCGGGCGGAGCAAAACGGCATCCGCCCCGAAAAGAGGATATTTTTTAAACATTTTCACCTTGGAGAAGTACTCAAGTGGTGAAGAGGCGCCCCTGCTAAGGGTGTAGGTCGGGCAACTGGCGCGAGGGTTCAAATCCCTCCTTCTCCGCCAAATAAAAAGAACCATCGTTTGATGGTTCTTTTTATTTGTTGTCGAAAGGATTTGAAACCGAGCGCGCGCGACGGGGGACAACGGCGAGCGCCGCCGGTGGCGGATACAGCGAGTCGTTGGAGTTGTAGCGGTCGGATTTTTGCGCCGAAGCGATGAGCGCAGGCGAACAAAAATACGGGCACCGCAAAATCAAATCCCTCCTTCTCCGCCAAACAGAAAGACAGGCTTTTGCCTGTCTTTTCTGTTTGTTCCTAAGGGATTTGAACGCAAGTCCGATCATATTAAAATCATGTCGTTTTTGTGGTGTGATTTGTCCAAACAGCGCGCAACTCACGTTGATTGAGCCGGCGATTCGTTTGCCGCTTGACAAAACCGCGTCGGCATTGTAAACTGAAAACAGGACCCGGATCAAACAATCGAGGTAATAAAAATGAAAAAGAGAACTTATCGCATCAGATTCATGTCTTTGATCGTTGCCCTTTTGATGGGAGTTACAGCTTTTTCTGCCTGCGGAGACAAGACCGAAGGCGGCGTTTCGGATGATCCCTCGGGCGGTTCTTCCTCGCCTGCCTCCGAATCATCTTCGGTCGAGGAACAGTCAGACGGCGAGAGCTCGGCAAGCGAAGAATCCTCATTGCCCGAAACGAGCGAGGAGAGTTCCGAGCCCGAGCAAGAGGAGGAACCCGTTCCTACTGAAAAGAAGTCTGACGCGTTCCGCCTTTCTAGTCTTGACGACGTGACTGACGAAAACGGAACACGCGCTTATATAGTCTATGCGCCCTACGCCGACACCTATACGCTCGAAGGCTCGGGAGTCACGGGCATCACGATCTCGCGAAGCGGCGAAACGGTTGCAAGCGGCACGACAAGTCTCACGGCTTCACTGAAAGCCAACGATGCATATACCCTGACGGTGACCACCGCCAAGGCGAAAGCGGATTTTGAGATCACCACCAAGGCAAAAAAACATCTTGTGACGCTCCCTTATGACGTTGCAACGCCCGAAAGTACGAAAGGGATCGATTTATACGGCACCGACGAGAATCCTCTCGTTGCCGCCGAAGTGAATTACGTCCAGCGCAAGGGCGGCACTTATATTTATTCAAACAACCCCGAAATGTTCGGCGCGCAGCATGTCGGAAAGGCGTTCATGCGCAACGAGGGCTTGAAGGGCGACGTTTACGTTACCTTTGAGCATGCAAATTATTCAGGGCAGAACGCCTATCTCGGCTATCAGCTCAAAAACGACACCGATCACGACGTTTACGTTACCGTTACCAACGTCGGATATCAATGGATCGGCACATGGTTCGGTCAGCTTGCGTGGTATGATTTTTACAACACATCCTTTGAACTTCCCGATGACTATTTTACGGCAAGCGGTGCGATCTCGTCGAAATATTCGGGATTGGATTACGCCTATCGTGACTACACTCCGCGAGTTTACCAGCCGACGACATATCGCCTTCCCGCGGGCGAATATTTTTGGGTGATCGGCGGTACCTCCGCGGACGCTTACCGCAACATCAGCGTTGACGGCTCTGCCGATCATTATGTGAATCCTGTGCGTTGCGCCAACGGTAACGTAAAATTCACCGTTTCGGGCGGCGAAGTGACGGGTACGATGTATTGCTATACCAACGCTTCGCAGGTCAAAGCCGAACCCGATGCGCTCGGATACGTCGCGGCCGGATATGCCCAGCAGTATTCGGGCATTGCCTATCATCACGGCGTCATTGATAACTATATGTCGTGGACCTTCAACGACAACGTCGGCTCGGGAATGCTTCCCGTCACCTATACAAACCATTACGACGATAAACTCCCCGCTAAAACCAAGCCTTATGCCGAATATAACAGCACGGCTCACACGACTGACAAGACCACCTCGTGGATGACTCACCTCAATCCTCAGAACGATCACCGCGCGGTCGGAATGGATCTCGTCGAGTTTATCTGGCATGACGAAAACGGCAAAAAGATCGTCATTGACAACGATCATGCCGACGGAGGCGGAACTCCTGCAAATACCGCCAACTGGATGATAGAGTATCAGGATCATTTCACCTTTGTTAATCAGGGCGACACCGAGCGCACAGTGACGTTGCATCTGCGCGATCACGGCTCGCTTGCGTTGCTTGTGCGCGACAGCAAAACCGGAAATGTTCTTGAAACTGCGTTCACGGCAGGTCTGGGCGAGGGGAACGTGTTCAGTAACTATACATATGAAGTTACCGTTGCGGCTCACAGCGTTAAACAGATAACACTCGATTATCTGCTTGTTGCCTGCTCTTACGGAAGCGTGACTCACGCCGTTTCGATCGATTGATCAACATTAAAGCCCTCGGCATCGTAAGATGCCGAGGGCTTTTTGTCGTAACATATAATCTATCTGTGAAAAATCAATAAAAATTATATATTTTTTCCAAAAAACTATTGTGTTTTTTGAGTGTTTTATGTAAAATAAAACCATAAAACGCGGAAAATTTCTGCCGCGAAAAAAGGGGAATCCCAAAAAATTCAATTGGAGGAAAAATTTATGAAAAGATTCATCGCATTGTTTCTTGCTGCTTTGATGATGTTTTGCTTTTTCGGCTGTGATCAAAAGACCGAAGATGAAGAAAAAGCAGAATTCAAGGTCGGCGCGATCTATATCAACAGTAAGAACGACACCGCAGGTTATACCTATGCTCACCACAACGGCATCGTTACCGCTATGGAAGAACTCGGACTTGACGTTGATACCCAACTCTTTATCGTTGGCGAAGTTCCCGAAGACAAGGAACAGGTTCTCGCAGCGGTTGACACTCTTGTCGGCAACGGCGTAAATATCATTTTCGGTATTTCTTTCGGCTATATTGACGCTATGGAAGAAGCTGCAAAGGAATATCCCGATGTTATCTTCTCTCACGCTACCGGCTACAAGAGCAACGAAACCAACTTCAACAACTATTTCGGCCGCGCTTATCAGGCACGTTACCTTTCGGGCATCGCCGCAGGACTCAAATCTCTTGAAACCGGCAACAACAACGTTGGTTACGTTGCCGCATATGGCACCGAATATGCCGAAACCGCTTCGGGCATCAACGGTTTCGCTCTCGGCGTACAGGCTGTTAACCCCGATGCAAAGGTTTACGTTAAGAAACTCGGCGCATGGGCAGACGAAGTTAATGAATCCGCTTTCGCTAACGAACTCATTTCTTCCTTCAACTGCGGTATCATCGCGCAGCATTGCGACTCCGCTCAGCCTCAGATCGCCGCTCAAAAAGCAAACATCTTCGGTTGCGGTTACAACTCCGACATGACCGGTGACGCTCCCAAGGCTCACCTTACCGCAGCTATCTGGCATTGGAACGTTTATTATAAGACTGCTATGCAGGCGGCTATGGATTGCGAAAGCGCCGACAAGTTTGTTGAAACAATGGGCGGCCCCGCATACTACGGCGGTCTTAAAGAAAACTTTGTTGACGTTTCTCCGCTCAGCGAAAACTGTGCTGAAAACACCGAAGAAGCTATCGCGGCTGTTCGCAAGATGATCGTTGACGGCGAATGGGATGTATTCTCCGGCGTTAAACTTTCTATCGCTGCTGACGGCACCGTTACCAAAGCAGACGCAGACCTTATTGATAACAAGGGCAACATCATCGTTAAAGCAGGCGGCGCTTCTGTTGCAGACGGCGTCATCACCGGCACGATGGATTATTACGTTGCAGGCGTTGAAGAAGTTTAAAGTAGAATAGCAAGAATTTTCATAATCGGGCCGGCCGGCTTATTTACGACCGGCCCTTTTATCTTTTCCAAGGCGGCAGACCGAAAACAAATCGTTTTTGCTTGCGGTCTTGCGTTTTGGAAATGAACCTTACAGGGAGGGGATTTTTTTTATGACTGAACAATTTGCTATTGAGATGAGAGGGATAACCAAAACTTTCGGCAGTGTGGTTGCAAACAAAGGCATCAATCTGACTGTAAAGCAAGGAGAGATCCTCGCGTTGCTCGGTGAAAACGGTTCGGGCAAAACGACGTTAATGAATATGCTTTCGGGCATTTACAAACCTGACAGCGGTAGCATTTTGATCGACGGAAAAGAAGTCAATATTGCTTCTCCCGAGGATGCAAAAAAACTCGGAATAGGCATGGTCCACCAGCATTTCAAACTTGTGGACGTCTTTTCTGCCGCAGACAATATCTGGATGGGTCAGGACAAGAGCGGTCTTGTTTTGACAAAGAAACGTTATGATAAGATTGATGAAATCGCCCGAAAGTTCGGGTTTGATATCGATCCGAGAAAACAGGTCTTTAACATGGCGGTTTCGGAAAAGCAGACGCTTGAAATCATCAAGGTTCTTTATTACGGTGCAAAGATCATCATTCTTGATGAACCGACCGCCGTTCTTACCGTCCAAGAGATCGAAAAACTGTTTGCCGTTCTTCGCCGTATGAAGGAAGAAGGACATGCTATCGTTATCATCACTCATAAACTCAACGAGGTCATGGATATCTCCGACCGTGTTGCGATTCTCCGCAAGGGCGAATATATCACAACCGTCAACACCGCCGAAACCAATGAGCAGGAGTTGACCGAATGGATGGTCGGAAGAAAGATAGATCTTAACATCGACCGTCCCGTCGTTGAGAAAACCCGTCCTTTGCTTGAAGTGCGGAATCTCACTATCCGCAACGACGAAGATGCGGTTGCAATAGATGACGTTAGTTTTTATATTCGCGGCGGCGAAATTTTGGGCGTTGCGGGCATTGCAGGTTGCGGACAAAAAGAACTTTGCGAAGCGATTGCAGGTCTGCGCCAAATCGAATCGGGCAAAATGATTCACAAAGGTGATAACATCGTCGGCCTTTCCCCAAAAGCGATTCTCGAAAAGGGAATTTCGATGTCGTTCATTCCCGAGGATAGGTTGGGAATGGGGCTTGCCCCCTCGATGTCTATCACCGACAATATGATTCTTAAAAATTACCGTGATGCAAAAGGGCCTTTCGTTGACCGCAAGCGCGGCCGTGCAGATGCCGAGCAGGTTATTGAAGAGCTTCAAGTTGTCACTCCGTCGACCGAAACCCCGGTGCGCCGTCTTTCGGGCGGTAACGTTCAAAAGGTTTTGGTCGGTAGAGAGATCAAAGCGGGGCCGAACGTTATAGTCACGGCATATCCCGTTCGCGGTTTGGACATCAACTCCTCTTATGCCATTTATAACATTCTCAATGAACAAAAACTCGGCGGAGTCGGCATTCTTTTTGTCGGCGAAGACCTTGACGTTATGATGGCGTTGTGTGATAAAATTCTGGTGCTTTGTCACGGCAAGGTTATGGGTGTTGTGCATGCACACAAGACTTCCAAAGAAGAACTCGGGCTTATGATGACGGGTGCTTTGGACCTTAGCGAGAAATATGAAGACAAACCCGCAGGGTTTGCAAAAGATACGCTCTTTGAAGAGCAAAGCGGAGAGGAGGCGTGATTGTGGGATTTCGTGTCGTAAAACGTGATAATTGCCCGATGTGGAAACGAATTTGTTTCTATCTCGTGGCGATTGTTGCCGCTCTGCTTATCGGCGCGGCGATACTTGCCGCTATCGGCGTTGATCCGATTGATTATTATTACCGAATGTTCACAATGGGTACTGTCGGCAACAAAATTGCTTATAAGACCTTTATGAACTACCTCAAAGAGTTTGTTCCGCTTGCGCTCACCTCGGTCGCGCTATCGTTGGCATTTAAAATGCGTTTTTGGAACATCGGCGGCGAAGGTCAGTTCATTATCGGATCTATTGCCGCAGGTTTCGTGGCTTTTCGCCTCGGTCCGCATCTTCCGATGTATTTGACGGTGATATTGATGTGTGTTGCCGCCATGCTCGCGGCGGGTATTTACGGTTTGTTCGCGGGTGTTTTGAAGGTTAAATTCGGCACAAACGAAACGCTCATGACGCTCATGATGAACTACATCGCGCTTTATTTGCTTTATTTCATCGGCGAAACCAAAGCCGATTGGAACTTCTTCCTCAGCGAGGACTCTGCGCGTCCGGTGTTCAAGAGCTTTTCCGACCTTGCGTCCTTCGCTTCTATACCGCTCGGCGAGAAGTTCGAACTCAATATCTGCGTCATTCTGACTTTTGCGATCGGTGCTTTGATATACGTTTATCTCAAATATACCAAGCACGGATATGAAATCGGTGTTATCGGAGACAGTGCCGGCACAGCAAAATATGCGGGCATGAAGGTCAATAGGATAATTCTCAGAACCGTATTTTTGTCGGCAGCGCTCATCGGTCTTGCGGCGGCATTCAAGGTTGGTACCGCAGGCGTTCTTTCAACCGCGATCACCGACGACGTGGGTTGGACGGGCATTATCGTCGCGTGGCTTGCCCAACTTAACACAGGTGTGATATTTGTCGTTTCGGCGCTTATTTGTGTTTTGCAGTTCGGATCGACTGTTGCCGCATCGGTGTTCCCTCAGGTCGATTCCAGCTTTGCAAACATGTTGCAGGGTATAATCCTGTTCCTTGTACTTACCGCTGATTTCTTCACTCGTTTCCGCATAATGCGTTCCAAGAAGGGAGGCAAAAAATAATGGATAAAATCGATGTTATTACTTCATTCATTCATGCCATTGTTGTTTTGAATATCCCTCTGCTGTATGGCACGGTGGGCGAAATCATCGTCGAAAAATCGGGAAGCCTTAACCTCGGTGTCGAGGGTACTATGGCGGTCGGCGCGATATTCGGATATATTTGCGGTTGTTTTGCGAACAGTCTTGGCGTCGGCATTCTTACTGCGTTTCTCATGGGTGCGCTTTGCGGGTTGCTTTTCGCGGTGCTCACCGTTTCGCTTCATGCAAACCAAAATATCACAGGTCTGACGCTGACCACTTTCGGTCTCGGAGTCTATTTCTTCGTGGGCAACGGCTTGAAAGCGGTCAAATGGCCTGCCATGAACGATTATGAGAACATCAAAGAAGGCTTTGCCGATGTTTCGATTCCGCTCCTTTCGGACATTCCGATTATCGGAGAAGGACTTTTCAGCCATAACGTTTTCGTTTATCTCGGGGTTGCGATAGCAATAGCGACTTGGTGGTATCTGAAACACACGTCTTTGGGCTTGCGTCTGCGCGCGATCGGCGAAAACCCTGCGGCGGCAGACTCGGTTGGCATTAACGTGAAACTCATGAAATATCTGCACATCTGCCTTGGTTGCGGAATCATGGGCATCGGCGGTTATTATATGGGCTTGAATCTGTCGGGTTCGTTCCATAGCAGTTGCTGGATCAACGGTTACGGTTGGATCGCGGTTGCGCTTGTAATTTTCGCCAACTGGAATCCTGCGATAGCCGTTGTAGGTACGTTTGTGTTCGGATTTTTCAACACATTGCGTGTTTCGGGAAGCAGCCTTGCAAAGGCGTTCCCCGAAGTTCTCGGTTGGCTTGCAAATATCCCCACCCAACTCTATCAGGCGCTTCCTTTCATCATCACCGCGATCGTGCTCGTTGTCACTTCCATAAGAAACAAACGCGGAAGCAGCGGGCTTCCCGCCGCGCTCGGCTTGAACTATTTCCGCGAAGAACGTTAAAATCTTTTCAACAAAAAACACCCAAGGAATACCTTGGGTGTTTTGTATTTCGGAAAGTCAGTCGCCGCAATCGGCAAGACATCTGACAAAGCATGCTGAGCTTGTGATAACGAGCGAGAAAGAAGCGATAAGCAGAGCAACAAGGATCGCGCTGACAACGCTGGCGGCAACGATACCGACCGCAAGAAGAACGATCGAGAACAAAACGCTGCCCAAAATACCGATGAGCAACGCGCCGAGCGCCGTGCATCTGCAAACGCAACCGTCGCAATTCTGAGACAAACCTGCTGTGCCTAGCAAAACCGCAAGATAAACAACGGCAACGCCGAGAACCACCCAAAGAAAAACAGGAGTAACAAGGATAACTCCGGTGATTTGGAGAAACGCCGCGACAACGCCGATAACGGCACTTGCGATAACAGCGGCAATAGTGCAATTACATTTGCAATCACAATTGAATAAAGACATTCGTTTTTCACCTCCGATATTAATATATGCGAGCCCGAATGCTGTTGTCACAGCAAGTCGGGCCGCGCTATCTGATTTCTCCGCAGGCGATTTTCGTCCCCGCGTTGCCTGACGGTTGTGACGTGAAGTCATCGGATGAGGAATGAATAACGACGGTTTTTCCGATGATTTCGGAAACCGAAAAACGGTCGGTCAGAAAGATAAAAAGGGCGTAGCCCTCGTTTCCGAAAAGGGGCGGAAGGTCGCCCGCGTGATATGGGTGAGGATGATTGTTCGGGTTGTAATGCATGCCTGTGTCAGCAAAAGGATCGCTTTCGCTCCCGCTGCAACTTTCGCCTTCATGGATATGAAACCCGAAAATCGGGTTTTCGTAATTCCCGTTAGGCGACGGAAGTCCGCTCACTTCTGCCGCGACGATGCAACCCGCATCGGTTTGGAAAAACAAAACCGTTCCATCGATCTCCGAGTGCTCGGAGTTGCCGTGAATCGTCGCTCTTGCGTTGGGTTTTTGCCTTAAAACGGCGCGCAGATCAAAATGACTGTCCTTTTTCAAAGAAGAAACGCCTCCTTTTTGTCTTACTTTCAGTTTATGCGGCGTCATTTACTATTGAAAAACGTAAGAACGTATGTTAAAATAAAGAATATCTGTGAGACAAGGGGGATAAAGATGAAAAAGAAAATATTTCTTGTGTTATTGATCGCGCTTTGCGCGGTTCTTTCCTCTTGCGGTGCAAATCTTCCCTCCGAAGATGACGGGTTTTATGATATTGGCGAAGAGATCACTCTGCGTGATAGCCGAAACGGCGAGGCAATTGCCGTGTTCAAGGTTGAGAAAGTACAGATCCTTAATGAAGATATAAAACAGTCGGGTGTCGAAAAAGAGCATTCGGCGGTCGGAATTTCATACAAGGTTATTTTCGAAGAAGAGAATTATATAATCAGCAGTAAAAACTTCAAAGTTACCGATTCAAACGGAAAAGAAGCGATTTTTATCCGCCAATCGGGCATCAGCGGTGACGATCGTATTGAGCAAACGCTTGTTTATGCCGTTGAATCCGTTGATGAACATGTTGATATCGCTTTTTCGCTGAACCAAAATGAGGAGCCCGATTTGTTGATCCGTGCAAATCGCGGTGATCTATCCTATGATTTCAGTTATGATCAATCTGCCGAAGAGGTTTTTGAATCCGAAGAATTCGGGTTCATCAGCGGCAAGACGGTTCATTTTTCGGTTGTTGTCATATCTGTGATTATGCTCAGCGTGACGGCTGTCGTTTTGCTTATTGCCGAGATTGTTTTCCGCAAGAAAAAGAACAAACCGGATCCTGTTTCGGCATCTCAGATCGACGGTGTTCAGACCCCGACGGTTGAGGAACAACCTGGCGGTATGAACGGCGTTAAAAAGGCAAAGAAGAAATCAAAATGGTTCTTCGGCGCTTGTTCGTTGCTTTGGAGCATCGTTCCCGGGGTTCTCCTTTGCTTCATTGTTTTGCTTGTGGCGTTGATTTCGTCGCCCTCGAATTTCTTATTGATGTTGATTCTTTCCCCGATGATATTCTTCGTTGGGTTCGTTTTACTGCCTTGGACTCACGTTCTTTCAAGCACGTTCGGCATCATTTCGGGCAGCATTTCAATTCGCAGAGGCGAAGCAAGGTGGCTTGCTTATACTTCTGTTATTTTGAACGCACTTATCTATATTTTTGCTTTGTTGATGAGCTTGCTTGCGGTCATTTAAAAAAACAAACTGTCGCGAATCGTCTTGATTTCGCGACAGTTTTTTATTTGTGATATTTTTTTCCGTTGTTGATCGCAAAAGCGCGATAGACCTGTTCGGCAAGCATAACTCGCGCAAGCATGTGGGGAAAGGTCATCCTTGACATCGAAAGTTTCATGTCGCATTCGCGTTTGAGCGATTCGTCCAATCCGAACGAAGAGCCGATGATGAAGCAGATCGGGCGCGATTCGCGCGAGAAAACATCGGCAAGCTCGGTGCTTGATAACTGTTTTCCCTCGATGCAAAGCGCGACTTTTAACGCATGCTTCGGTATCGCGGCACGTATCGCGGCGGCTTCTTTTTCCAACGCGCGATTTATAAGTTTTTCGGAATCCTCGCCAAAAGAGGATTCTTCTTTTATGCAAACGGTTTTGTATTCGCAGAACGATTTTAATCTTTTGATATATTCCTGCTCGGCGTCTTTGAAATATTTCTCCTTAAAATCACCGACGTGGATCAATGTAACAGAATTCATTTTTAGTTCTCACCGATTAAAAAAATTTGTTTTTTTCGGGGACATGCGCCTCGAAAAAAACACCTAAGAGTTTCGCAAGTGCCGCAAAGCGGCGCGCAGGCGCGAGCGCACGAAACTCCGAAGAAAAACGGGGACCCCGAAAATCGAAGATTTTTGGGGAAAAGATAAATCACCGACGTGGATCAATGTAACAGAATTCATTTTTTGCGCTTCTTTCCGGCGATGGTTTTTTTCTTTCGCACCGAAAAACCGAAATCGCCGATTTTTCTGCCCAATGCAAAATAATCACCGTGTGCATAAGCTAAAAGATCGGCCTTTTCGAGCATAAGACGCCCGTTTTCGTCAACAAACGTTTCGTCAGCGGCAACCGCAACGATGTCGGCGATGAACATATCGTGCGAACCAAGCGGTATTTTTTGACAAACTTTGCATTCCAAACTCAGCGGACATTCCGCGATGCTCACACAGCCGACTTCGAATGATTCGGCTTTCGTGAGTTTTGTTTCTTTGAATTTGTCGAAATTTCTGCCCGATTTAACACCGCAGAAATCTAATGCACGCACCATCGAAACGGTTGGCAGATTAACACAGAATTCTCCGCTTTCTTCAATGATTTTGTAAGAATGCCGTTCGGGACGAACCGAGATATAAAGTTTCGGCGGTTGGGTGCAGACAATGCCTGTCCAAGCGATCGTTATAAGGTTTGCGTCGTTACCGCTACCGCATGAGACGAGCACGGCAGGCACCGGCGAAAGCAACGCTCCGCCCTTCCATCTTATTTTAGACATAAAACACCTTGAATTTGATAAAAATCACATATTTTCCGAGGACATGTGCCTCGGAAAATATACCTGTGAGTTTCGCAAGTGCCGTGAAACGGCGCGCAGGCGCGAGCGCACGAAACTCTGAGGAAAAACGGGGGCCCCGAAAATCGAAGATTTTTGGGGAAACTAAAACGCTCCGCCCTTCCATTTTATTTTAGACATTATTGATCACCTTGATGATTTCTTTTGCGATTTCATACGCCAAACGAATCCCCGCCGTTGCGGGAACGAAACAACTGCTTGAAGGCGTTGCACGGCGCGTTTCCTCGTTGCGCCCTTCGACACATTCGCCCGGCGCTTCGTCCGAGCAGACAACTTTAAGGGATTCAACGTTGCGTGCGCGGAGTTCTTTTCGCATTACTCTTGCCAAAGGATCTCCCGAGGTTTCATAGATGTCTTTGACCGTTATTTTCGAAGGATCGAGCCGATTTCCTGTGCCCATAGAAGAGATGATCGGGACGTTTGCCTTGTTCGCTTCGGCAATAAGAATCAGCTTTGAAGTCACTGTATCAATGCAGTCCGCAATAAAATCAAATTCGTTCAGATCAATTTCGTCCTTGGTTTCGGCAGAATAGAAAAGGTTGACCGCTTTTACGTCGCAATCGGGATTGATATCGCGCAAGCGATCGGCGCAGACAGATGCTTTTGACAACCCTTCGGTCGAACAAAGCGCGATGAGCTGGCGGTTTCGGTTCGTTTCGGCAACAACGTCGCCGTCGACGACGGTGATGCTGCCGACACCGCTTCTCACCAAAGCTTCGGCACACCAAGAGCCGACACCTCCGACTCCGAAAACAATGACAGCCGAATTATTCAGTTTTTCTGCACCCTCCTTGCCGATCAAGGGGAGCGAACGTTCAATCAAACTCATGGCTTATCCTTTTATGCTTTCGGGTAATTCGGCGTCAACGACCGCCGACCAATATTTTTCATAGGTCACAAAACCTGGTGCACTTGAAGGCGGTTTTTTGAGGTTGCGAACTCGGGTATAGTCAACCTCGACGTTTTTGCTTCCTCGTTTTTCGCTGTAATATGCGGCGACCATCGCCGCTTCGGTATAATCGCGGTCGGACGGTTCTTCCGATCCGTTCGGAGTGAGGATAACGTGCGAGCCGTGAAATCCTTTGATGTGAAACCAAAGGTCATTGCGTTCCGCACTGCCTGTGAGCGCATCGTTCTGGCGGTTGTTTCGACCGATGCGCAAAGTCAAGCCGTCGGTCGTTTTTAAACAAAGCGGTTTTGCGGCAGGCGTTTTTTTCTTTTTACCTGCATTTGCCTTGTCCGAGAGATATCCGCCCTCGGCGAGCTCGGCCTTTATTTCCGCAAGCTCCTGAGGATTCGCGGCGCGGTCGATGAACGACATAACGCTTTCGAGGTAATCTGCTTCCGAACCTGCCTTTTCGATCTGCTCGGCGAGCATGACCGATGCGCGCTTCATTTTTGCATATTTTTTGTAATATTTCTGCGCATTCTTTGAAGGCGCAAGTGAAACGTCGAGCGCAACGGTAATTTCTTCGCCCGATTCGTAATCTATACCCGTTACGGAACTGTCGCCCTGACGAATGCGATATATGTTCGCGGTGATAACGTCGCCGCGAATACGCATTTCTTCCATCGCGGCGCAATCGTCAAGCTCGTTTTTAAGGAGCACGAGTTTTTTTCTTGTGCGCGAAAGGTGGTTGTTGACGGTTTTGATTATCTCGCGTGAGTAACGTCCGATGTTGACTGCTTCCTCTTTTCTGCCAAAATAATCGGTGAGGAGCAGAGAAAAATTATCATATTCCTTTAAAACGAATCCGTTTCCGTATTGAGAAAGCGGAATATATGAATATTCAACCCCGTTTTCGCCGTCAAAAACCGCGTTGGGGCAAAAATTGCCGTTTTCAAAACGTGCTTTCAGCGAGCTGAATTCATCAAACAGTTTTTTTGCATTTTCTTCATTGAGTTCGGCGTCGGCCGCGCCAAGTGCGCGGAAAGCGATCTCGCGCGAGACGACGGGTGAAAAACCGAGAAAGCTTTTAAGAAGAAATTCGTTTGCGGCAAATCCTGTTTTTTCTTTTGCAATGGAGAGAAAATCACTTTCCGAGATCGAAAAGATCGAAACCTTGTCCTGCTTCGGCGGAAGTTCGTAGCGAAGCCCCGCCATGATACGGCGCACGTCGGATGTGATGTCCGAAACCGAAGATGCCGAAAGGATCTTTCCGTTTTCCTCGGTGAGAATGATGTTTGAATATTTACCCATCATCTCGGCGTAAATAAATTTTCGTTTTATATAACCCATTTCGTCGGCGCAATCGAAAACGAAACGGATTATTCGCTCGTTTTCAACCCACTCCGATGCAATAAAACGCCCGTTTTGAAGATGCTTTCGATAAAGCATACATGTCGGCGTGGGTGTATCGGGGCGCGCGACAGATTCGGCGGTTATCGCAAGTATCGGCCGTGATGCCGATGCGGAAACAACGAAATTACCCCGCGCACCGTCGCGGTAAAGCTGGAAATAAAAGCAGGTTTGCGAACTTTGATGAATCTTCTCAACCCTCGCACCGCTCCATTTATTCAATTCCTGCGCAACAGCGGCGCAAAAAAGTCCGTCAAATGCCATATTCTGTCTCTGTTTTGAAATCGAAAATATCGTAAGGTATGCCCAAGGAATTCACATTTTCGGCAAGCACCGGGAGCACGATCCGTTCGGTCGCGTGGTGTGTCGCACAGATAAGGTTCAACCCGAGTTCCTTGCAATCGATCATGTGGTTGTGCATAACCTCGCCGGTGACGAAAGTATCGGCGCCTGCGGCGATAACGTCTTTTATCTCGTCTTTGCCGCAACCCGAAACGACCGCAACACGTTTGACCTTGCTGTCGGCGCAAACGAGTTTGAGTTCTGCAACGTCAAGGCATAACTTTTCTGCAACAAGGTTTGCGAATTCGCGGAAGTTTTCTGTTTCAACGTCGCCGATCCTGCCATATGGAACAAAAGGCAGAACGTTTTTCATGCCGAGGAGTTCTGCCAACGTATCGTTGACGCCGCCTTTGATGCTGTCAAGACGGGTGTGGTAGGAAAGTACAGAAATTCCGTTTTTCACGCATTCAACAACGCGTTTTCCGACGCTTTCGTCGGTCGTGATCGAACATAACGGTTTGAAAATGAGCGGATGATGCGTGATGATGACGTTGCAACCCAAATTAAGAGCCGCTTTTATCGCCTCGCTCGTGCAATCAAGTGCACAAAGAACGCGTTTGATCTCGGCGTTCGGGTCAGGGATTATCATTCTGCCGTCGTTGTCCCATTCCTCGCCGAGTTCGCGGGGAATAAGTTCGTCAAGTTTCGCGGCCAATTGTTCAACAGTCATAAAAAACCTCGTTATTCACAAAAAACCGCGTTTGAAGCGGTTTTTTGTCAGTTTTGTTTATTTGTTAAGGAGCGCCTTGACTTTCTTCACAATGCCTGCGGCGTTAAGGCCGTAATGTTCAAGAAGAACGCCTGCGGGCGCGCTGGTTCCGAAAACATCATCGATACCAAGTTTGCTGACCTTTGCACAAGCGGTTTCGGCAACGGTTGCGATGACAGCGTCGCCAAGTCCGCCGATGACGGAATGCTCTTCTGCTGTGACGATGTTTCCTGTCTTTTCGGCATATTCTTTGATAAGTTCGCTGTCGAGCGGTTTGATCGTGTGAATATCAATGACGGCGGCGTCAATGCCTTCGTTTGCAAGGATTTCACGAGCTTCCATAGCGGCGGCGACCATGATGCCGGAAGCAACAACGGTAACGTCTTTGCCGTCAGCAAGAACGATACCTTTTCCGAGTTTGAATTCGCGTTCGCCCTTTTCATAGAATTGGGGAACAGCGAATCTGCCCAGACGCATATAAACGGGACCGTTGTAGTTGACGATCTCTTCAAGCAACGCTTCGGTCGAAGCCGAATCGGCAGGGCAGACAACAGTCATGTTGGGGAGAGCGCGCATAATTGCGATGTCCTCGCAGAACTGGTGAGTTGCGCCGTCTTCGCCGACGGTAACACCTGCGTGAGAAGCGCAGATCTTAACGGGAAGTTGGGGATAAGCAACCGAGTTTCTGATCTGTTCAAACGCTCTGCCGCATGCAAACATCGCAAAGGAGGAAGCAAAAGCAGGGGTTCCCGTTGCGGCGATACCTGCCGCGACCGAGATCATGTTTTCTTCCGCGATGCCGCAGTTAAAAAAGCGCTCGGGATATTTTTTTGCAAAAACAGCGGTCTGTGTCGAACCCGAAAGGTCGGCATCGAGCACATAAAAATCATATTTTTCGCCGAGTTCGGTAAGTTTTCTGCCGTACGCGACTCTTGTTGCTTCTTTTTCAGCCATTTTTAACATCCTCCGCTGCCTTTTCCCATGCCGCTTTAAGTTCCTGTTCGGCAATTGCATATTCATCGTCCTTGGGCGCTTTTCCGTGCCAAGTGTAATTGTTTTCCATGTAAGATACGCCCTTGCCCTTGACGGTCTTGCAGATGATGACCGAGGGTTTGTCGCTTTCGAGCGCAAGGCTTACGGCGTTGTCGATAGCTTCAAAATCGTGGCCGTCGATAACCTGAGCGAACCAACCGAATGCGCGGAACTTGTCGTCAACGGGGTGGGGGTTCATAACGTCGGTAACTGCGCCGTCGATCTGATAACCGTTGCAGTCGACAAACGCGATAATGTTGTCAAGTTTGTACTGATTAGCGAACATAGCCGCTTCCCAAACCTGACCTTCTTCGATCTCGCCGTCGCCGAGAACGGTATAAACATTCCAATCAAAGCCCTTTCTCTTTGCAACCGCCGCCATACCGCATGCGGTCGAAAAACCTTGGCCGAGCGAACCCGTCGACATATCAATGCCGGGAGTGAGTTTCATATCAGGGTGACCTTGAAGCATATTTCCGAGTTTACGGAGTTTCAAAAGTTCCTCTTCTGCGAAATAACCCTTGATCGCGAGCGCCGAATAAAGCGCGGGGCAACAATGTCCTTTTGAGAGAACAAATCTGTCCCTGGATTCCATTTTGGGGTTTTTCGGATCAACGTTCATTCTGTGAAAATAGAGATAAGCCATGAGGTCTGCAATAGAGAGCGATCCGCCCGGATGGCCGCTCTTTGCGCCATAGACCGCTTCAACAGACATCATTCTGATTTTAGCGGCTTTTTCTTTCAGCATGAGAATTGTGTTCTTTTCCATTTTGCATTTCCTTTCATTAAAGCCCGGCGCGCTTCAACGCATCGCTGAAATACGTTGGACGTACCGCTTCGAAAGATAGATTTTCTCCGGTTATCGGATGGACAAAGGAGATATATTTTGCGAACAGACATTGTCCTTCCATGGACAGTCTGTACCGTGCGTTTCCATATACCGTGTCTCCCGCGACGGGGTGACCGATATGTGACATGTGCACCCTGATCTGATGGGTGCGCCCGGTTTCGAGCGTCAACTCCAAATGGCTGTAATCCGCGCTTTCTGCAAGAACGCGCCAATGTGTCGTGGCTTCTTTGGAGTTTTGTTCGGTAACGGCCATTTTTTTGCGGTCGGTCTTATGTCTGCCGATCGGTGCGCAAACCGTACCGCTTTCCTCGCGCATGTGTCCGCCGACGATCGCTTCGTATTTTCGTGTGAATGAATGAACGGCGATCTGCTCGGCAAGGCCTTTGTGCGCATCGTCGGTCTTCGCGACGATGAGGAGCCCCGATGTGTCTTTGTCAATACGGTGAACGATGCCCGGACGGACAACGCCGTTTATCGACGAAAGTCTGCCCTTGCAGTGGAAGAGAAGGGCATTGACAAGCGTTCCGTCGGGATTGCCTGCGGCGGGGTGGACCACCATTCCGCGCGGCTTGTCCACAACGAGCAGATGCTCGTCTTCATAAATGATGTCAATCGGGATATCCTGCGGAACCGCTTCGAGTTCGCGCTCGGGCGGAAGTTCGACCGAAATAACGTCGCCTTCCGAAAGCGTGAATTTCTTTTCGCGGGGCTTTCCGTTCACAACCAGCGCGCCGCTTGAAATAAGTTCCTGAGCGCGGGAACGGCTGATATCAAAAACTTTTGCGGAAACGGCATCAAGACGTGCGCTTTCGGCAACGTCAGCCGTTTCGACGGTGTGATTATTCATTTTCGACCGACTCCTCGGCAGGGGTGTTTTCGGTTTCTTCGCTTTTCAAAGGTTCCAAAACCGATTCATCGGGTTCGGCCGATTCGACCGAATCCACAGCAACGGTGCCGGCCGCTGCTTTTTCCGCTTGCAGACGTTTTTCGACCTTTGTTTCAAAGAAAACGACATAAATCGCAAGCAGAACCGCCCCGACAGAAATAAAACTGTCGGCAACGTTGAAAACTGCGAACTCAAAGAAGTCAACATGGAAGAAATCGACAACGTATCCAAGACGTATTCTGTCGATCATGTTGCCGATACCGCCGCCGAGAACCATGGCAAGCGAAACGGTAAGCAACGGATGACGGCGATATTCTTTGATCAGCAGATAAATGATAATTATCATCGAAATGAACGAAAAAACCATGAAAACCCAGCGGTTATCGCTTAACATCGAAAACGCCGCGCCGGTGTTTCTTGTATGGTAAAGACTCAAAACACGGGGAATGAAGGGCTTCATTTCGTAAAGTTTGATGCTTTGAACAATGAAATATTTAGAAACCTGATCCGCAATTATAATTAAAACGGTAATTATCGCGGCTATCATACGGCTTTACGGCAGCGAGCGCAGAGATGCTGTCCGTCCTCGTCGGGCGTGCAATCGTCTTTCTGCATCCAGCAACGAACGCATTTTTCGCCTTCGGCAGGTGCGACAAGCACCGAAACACCGGTTTCTTCATCGAAATAAGCGTTTTCGGGCGCATTGTCTTCGCAAAGCGTGACCTTGCTGACGATGAACACGGTGGAAAGGATTTCTTCGAACTCGTTAAAGAGATTCATCGCTTCGCTTCCCGCCTTTGCATAAATAACAAGGCTTGCTTCGAGCGATTTGCCGATAACCTTTTCGGCTCTCGCAAGTTCGAGCGCTTTCATAACGCCGTCGCGGAGATTGAAGAGCGATTCATATTTTTCTTCGATATCCGAGAAGTTGTATTTTTCTTCAAACGCGGGCATGTCGTTGCAGAAAACGCTGTCAAGGTCATCATCAGCGGTGTGGCTCATGAAACTCCAAGTTTCTTCCGCCGTGAAAGAAAGAACGGGCGCAAGAAGTTTGGTGAGCGATTTTGCAATGATATACATAGCCGTCTGGGTGCTGCGACGGGAAGGATCGTCCTTCGCTTCGCAATAAAGTCTGTCCTTCGTGATGTCGATATAAAGTTTCGACATGTCGATAGAGCAGAAGTTGTGGATATCGTGATAAACGATGTGGAATTGGTAACTGTCGTAGGCGTCACGAACGCGGGCGGTGAGTTTGTTCAAACGCGAAAGCGCCCATTTGTCGATGTCACCGAGATTTTCGGGAGCGACCATATCGGTTGCAGGATTGAAATCGGTGTCCGCCGAGCCGAGGTTTGCAAGAAGAATACGCAAAGTGTTGCGGATCTTGCGGTAACTTTCGGAAAGTTGCTTGAAGATCGCGTCGGATGCGCGAACGTCAACTCTGTAATCGGTCGAAGCGACCCAGAGTCTTAAAATATCTGCGCCGTATTTGTTGATAACTTCTTCGGGCGCAACGGCGTTGCCGAGCGATTTGTGCATTGCCTTGCCTTCACCGTCGACCGTCCAACCGTGAGTGAGAACCGCTTTGTAAGGAGCCTCGGTCAAGCCCGAGCCGATAGCGGTGAGGAGCGAAGATTGGAACCAACCGCGATATTGGTCGGCGCCTTCGAGATAAAGATCCGACGGTCTTCCGAGACCGTTTTCTCCGTCGAGAACCATAAAGTGGGTGCTGCCCGAGTCAAACCAACCGTCAAGCGTGTCGGTTTCTTTGCGGAAATGTGTTTTTCCGCATTTCGGGCAGACAAAGCCTTCGGGAAGAAGTTCGCTTGCATCGAGAATGAACCAAGCGTTCGAACCCTTTTCTCCGAAAACGTTGGCAACTTTGTCGATCGTTTCGGGAGTGCAGATGACTTCGCCGCAATCTTCGCAATAAAAGACAGGGATGGGAAGCCCCCAGTTGCGCTGACGCGAAATGCACCAATCGGTGCGTTCGTTGATCATTGAGACCATTCTGTCTCCGCCCCATGCAGGCAACCATTCAACGCTTTCGCAAGCCTTGACAGCGGCATCTTTGAAAGAACTTACCGAGCAGAACCATTGAGGCGTTGCGCGGAAGATAATGGGCTTTTTGCATCTCCAACAATGGGGATAGGGGTGGATTATTTCTTCACTTGCAAGCAAAGCGCCGCTTTCTTTGAGGTCGGCAAGAATTGCTTCGTTGGATTTCTCGTAATAAAGACCGGCAAATTTGCCCGCTTCTTCGGTCTGGAATCCGCGGTCGTCAACGGGAACTACGATCTTAATGCCGTAGCGCATGCCCGTCATATAGTCGTCAACACCGAAACCGGGCGCGGTGTGAACACAGCCCGTGCCGCTGTCCATAGTGACATATTCGGCATTTACGAGCAAGCTTTCTCTGTCGAGGAAGGGATGTGCGGCGGTCATGTATTCAAAATCGCCGCCTTTGAAACCTGCAATGGTTTCCCATTCTTCAATGCCTGCGTTTTTGAGAGATGTTTCGATGAGCGCGTCGGCCATGATGTAGCATTCGCCGCTCGGAACGCGGACGAGCGAATAACTTTCTCTCGGATGAACCGCAATCGCCATGTTACCGGGGAGGGTCCAAGGAGTTGTGGTCCAGATTACGAAATAGGTATTGTTAAGGTCGCAATATTGAGCAAGCTTGCCCTGATCGTCGCTGACCTTGAATTTGACGTAGATAGACGTACAAGGAGCGTCTTTGTATTCGATTTCGGCTTCTGCAAGCGCGGTTTCGTCGTGAGCGCACCAATAAACGGGTTTGAGCCCTTTGTAGATGCAACCGTTTTTGAACATTTCGCCAAAAACTCTGATCTCACGTGCTTCAAACTTCGGGTCCATAGTAAGATAAGGATTGTCCCAATCGCCGACAGCGCCCAAACGTTTGAAACTTGTGCGTTGAAGGTCAACGAACTTTTCGGCGAATTCCTTGCATGCTTCGCGGAATTCCGAAACGCTCATGTTTTTTCTGTCGAGTTTGCTCTGTTTGATGATCGCACTTTCAATAGGCATGCCGTGGTTGTCCCAGCCGGGCACATAAGGTGTGTAATAACCGCCCATTGCTTTGGATTTTATGATAAAGTCCTTTAAGATCTTGTTGAGCGAAGTGCCGATATGGATATTGCCGTTGGAAAAAGGAGGGCCGTCGTGCAATACGAAAGACGGTTTGCCTTCGTTCTTTTTAAGCAATTTGTGATAAAGTTTTTCTTCGTTCCACTTGTTAAGAGTTTCGGGCTCTTTTGTGGGGAGATTTGCTCTCATGGGAAATTCTGTCGAGGGCAAATTAAGGGTATCTTTGTAGTCTCTCATGTTCTGTTTATCGGCAAGAGCGTCAGCTCTCTTCTCCCATCATAAATTTAAGATATTCGTCCTCTGCCTGCTGTGCTTCCTGGGAAAGCGCGGGTTGAGGTTCGGCGTTTTCGTCTTTTGCCGTGCCGTTGATGCTGTCAAGCACGGTTTCGACAACCGTAGGCTCGCTTTCTTCAATAACGCGAGGCTCTTCGGTTTTGAGTTCGCGGACCTTCTTGCGGCGTTCCGCTTCTTCCTCGATCCTGCCTTTGACGTCGTTAAATATGTTAGCAACCAATGCGTCATCGTTGGGAAGCACGATATCCTCGATCTCGTTGACGCTTATGTTTTTGAGTTCTTCAATGTGCTGACCGTAAAGTTCGTAGATCTGCTTTTTGAAGTCAATGATGCTGGTGCGAATGATCCAAGCCTTTTCTTTTTCGGCTTGAAGCTGTTGACGGAATTCGGCAATAACGCCGTCGCAACGGTCTTTGATCGCACCCGTTATAATGTCGGCACGGTCGTTTGCATCGGCGATTATCTTTTCCGCCATCTTCTGGGCTGAAATAAGAGTGCTTCTTATTGATTCCTCTTCGTCCTTGATCTCGTCGAGATTGGTCACGACGATTCTGAGCTTGCGTTCAAGCTCGTTGTTTTCGCGATATGCCTCGGTGTATTTTTCAAGGAGGAATTCGAGATATTCGTCAACCTCTTGGGGGTTGTAACCCTTAAATGTTTTTTGGAACTGTTTGTTCTTTAATTCGTGAGGTGCCAGCATTTTTAAAGCATTCCTTTCGGGATATATAGAGCAGTCGTCAGGGACTGCGGTTTTTTCAAATTCAAATAAAGCCCAAAAGCACTACGGCCATTTTCATGAAAGCGGTAGTGCATATTGAACTAATGTTATTAACATCCAAGTCGCCATGAACGAAAAATCGATCGGAGAACCTTCAAGCGCAGGAACTCGCGAAAGCAGTCCTCTCACCGGAGCGACAACCGGTTCGGTCACAACACTGCAAAAAATAAGGAGCGGTGACTCCTCATCGACGAAAAGACCAAGCAACGCCCTTGCGAGCAGAAGCCAGGTCAATGCGCCGAGAAAGTGATAGACCGTTTGAGTAACAATAAAAATCAATTGGTCCAAAATTCGATCAAACTCCGTTTGAAAAGGGGTTGATTAGCGGAAAAGTTCTCTGGGTTTGTTGGCTTCTTCCGCAGGCTGTTCAGCCTGTTCGCCGGAAACGTCAACGTTCTTGGGGGTGACAACGTAAGTAGCGTTTGCAACTTTCTTCACCTGACCGTCGATCGCAAAGACAACGCCGCAAAGGAAGTCGATGATTCTCTTTGTGGTTTCTTTGTTGGTGTCTTCAAGGTTAAGAACAACGGTGCGTCTTGCAAGAAGATGTTCGCCGATAGCGCGAACTTCGTCAAAACGTTCGGGCTTAACGACTTTCATTTCAAGTGCAGCAGAAGAAATGCCGCCGGTTGCTCTGGATGCGGGAGCAGCCTTCGGAGCAACGTTCTGTGCGGGAGCAGCGGTAATCTGTTCCTCTTCCTCTTCGTATTCCTCAAAATCTTCGTTTTCGTAATCCTCTTCACCTTTGAAGAGTTCGCCCAAGCGGTTCATAAGTCCCATGATTGTACCTCCTGAATATGTTTTTCTGATTTGTTTTTCAAACTTTATGTTCCCGACGTCCGAATATCGAACTGCCGACGCGAACCAGCGTCGAACCGCATTCGGCGGCGGTAAGATAATCATCACTCATGCCAAGTGATAAAGTATCCATAATATTATTATCTACATTTAAGTGCGATATGTCAACAAATATTTTCCTCATTTCGCAAAAATATTCGCGATTATCGCCGTTTGGTGCGCATTTTGGCGGAATTGCCATAAGTCCGCGCAGTTCAAGGTGAGGCAACGAGCCTAAAAAGGCACAAAACTCTGCCGCTTTTTCGGGTTCAATGCCGGATTTGGTCGCCTCGTGCCCGATGTTGATTTCGGCAAGTATTGGCATCACGATTCCGCGCTTTGCTGCCTGACGTTCGATTTCGAGCGCAAGCGATTCTCTGTCGACCGATTGTATCATGTCCACTTTGTCGATGATGTATTTAACTTTGTTGGTTTGCAAAGCACCGATGAAATGCAACTCAACTCGGTCTCTGTTGATGAGTTCGTATTTTTCGAGAAGTTCGTTAACTCGGTTTTCGCCGATAAGCTCAATGCCTTGGTCGATAGCAAAGTTTATCATTTCCGGCGGAACGGTTTTCGTTGCGGCAAGAAGCTTTGCTCTGCCGTTCAATTCCGAAAGTATTCTTTGAATATTTTCGGCGACCTGTTTTTTATCATTCATTCAAAATTCACTCTTTGCGATAAAATCATAACAAAACTATGTTTCAAAACCGTTTTTTCAACGGACGCGCTCTCTCAAAAAACGAGAGGTGATCAGTTCAACCTCATTCCGTCATAAACGTCGTTTCCGTCGACAACGACCGCGTCGTGCAGAGAAAGTTGGGTTTTTGACGAATAGGTGATGTCGCGTCGGTTGGGATAAGCAGGGTTTTTGGGTATCGCACAAATCGAATAACTGCCGTAAGTATAAATAACTTCGGTCTCTTTGAAAACGATCTTTGTGCCGACAACTACATAAACACCCGTCTTGCCGTCCTGCATACGCAACGAACTGCTGCTGATGCGGATTCCCTCATGATCGGCCTGCGGAAGCTCAACCGTTTGTGAACGCGAATAGTCGAAACCTTCGGGCATTTTCTTCGTGCTGAAAACGAGAATGGTGATATCCTTGTCCGATCTTGCAATTCTGCGTTCGAGCGTCATGTTAAGTTGAGTGTTGTTGGAATATTGGAAAATAACGGGATAACTTCTTCCGTCCGTGAAGGTTTCGGCGGTGCGTTTGTCGATCGCAACGGTAATATACCACGTTGAACTTAAAACGATCTTGCCCGATGAGCCGTCAATTATGCTCTGATTGGGGACCGAATCCGAAAGCTGTTCGAATTCTTCGGCGGTGAGATTTTCAAGTTTCTCAATGGTAAAACTGTCTTCATAGCCGTCAACGGTGGAATAGAAATATCCGCTTTTCGGCGAGACGGTAGGAGTTGGTTGATGCTCACCCGAAAGAGAGGAAACAAGTTCCTCGCGTTCCTGCGCGAGAGTTTGCATTTCTGCGGCATAACTGTCTTCTTGTATCAAACCCTGGCGCCGGTTCATCAAAATCAGCAATTCTTCTTTTTCGCGGCTGACTTTGTCAAAATCATTGCCGTCGACCTGACGGATTATCGAAAGAACAAGATCATCGATCTCGTCGTCGATCAGCGAAATATCTGTTGTTGAAGCACCGACCGAAAGACTGCTTTGGCTGAGGACGTCAAGTCTTTTGTCGATCTGTTTGATACGGTTCTGGGTTTCAACGTCTTTCGGATCGGAATAGGTGATGACGATATCCTGACCGTATCGAACCTTTTCACCGTCCTCGGCAAGGAAGCAGTCGATGCCGGAGGCGGAGGCGGGGATAGTGTATTCATCGCGGAAGAGGAACGCATTCAATTCGGCACGGTCGGCGATCTGAGCATATTCTGCGGTCTCGGTGTCGATGAGCGTGCCGACGTTGAGCACAAGTTGGAGGAAGACGTAAGCGACGATCGCAACGGCAAGAATCGCCGTTCCGAATTGAGCGAAGAAGCGCTTTGTAAAGCCGAGAACGATTTCACGATTTGATTTTTGCGGGGCGATTCGCTTTGTTGTGACTGCGGACGCTTTTGCTTTTGCCGGCAGGTTCTTTTTTTCGTTGCTCATCTTCGTTCCTCCTTCCTTTTTCAGATGTAAATTATCTCGTCAAACGGCTTTCTGTTGAACCAAGTCAGTTGACGTTTGGCGTAATGGTGTGTGTCAAGACAGATGTTTTCTTTAACGGTTTCGATGTCGCAAAGCCCGTCGAAATAAGGATAAAATTCCTTGTAACCTATCGCCTGAGACGCGGTCGGTGTTTCTCGAAGTCCGTTTTTCACAAGAGATGCGACTTCGTCCGAAAGCCCCAGATCGAACATCTTTCCGACGCGTCTGTCAATGCGTTCATAGATCGTTTCGCGCTCTTTGGGCAGGATATAAACCGTGTGGGGAGCATAAATGCTCTCGCCCGATTTGCTTCTTGCATCAAGCTCGGTTTTTGTGATTCCCGTTTTATAAAAGATTTCGAGCGCGCGGACAACGCGTTTAACGTTGTTCGGGTGAATCGCTTCTGCCGAATCGGGATCGATCGTTTTGAGTTTATCGTGCAATGCATCGGCGCCGATCTCTTCTGCCTCGCGGAAAAGTTGTTCCCGCAATTTTGGGTCGTCCTCGGTCGCCGCAAGGTTAACGCCTGATATCAATGTGTCGATATAAAGCCCTGTGCCGCCCGCGATGATCGGGAGTTTTCCGCGTGATGCGATATCCCGAATCGCTTCGTTTGCGAGATCGACGAATTTCGCGGCGGAAAAGGGTTCGTTGATATCGCAAACGTCGATAAGATGGTGAGGAATGCCTCTCATTTCGTCTTTGCTCGGTTTTGCCGTTCCGATATCCATCTTTCGATAAATCTGCATCGAATCGCCGCTGACGATCTCGCCGCCGAGCTTTATCGCCGCATTGACGGCATATTCACTTTTGCCCGACGCAGTGGGTCCCACCACGACAAGAAGAGGTGTTTTTGTCATAGTTATTCAAAGAAAAATGTTTTTTGAGTGAAAAGGCGCAGGAGGTAATCCCACGCCTATCAAAACCCTGATTTAATTTTAACATAATGTAAGTTAAAGTCAATGCTTTTTTGCGAATTATTTGCTGTCTTTTTCGCGGAGTTCTTTTCTTCTGATCTTGCCGGAAATCGTCTTGGGCAGACTCTCTACAAATTCGACTTTGCGCGGATATTTATAAGGCGCGGTGTGGGTTTTTACGTAAGTCTGGATTTCTTTCACAAGTTCATCGCTCGGCTTTTTGTCGGCGGTCAGGACAATCGTTGCTTTGACGATCTGACCGCGAGTTTCGTCGGGAACACCCGTGATCGCGCATTCGAGAACATAGGGGAGTTCCATGATAACGCTTTCGATCTCGAACGGACCGATGCGGTATCCGCTCGATTTAATAACGTCATCAACTCTGCCGACATACCAGAAGTTTCCGTCTTCATCGCGCCATGCGGTATCGCCCGTGTGATAAAGCCCGTCGCGGAGAACCGCATTGGTTGCTTCTTCGTTTTTGTAATATCCGAGGAACAAACCGAACGGTCTGTCTTCATCAAGGCGAATGACAACCTCGCCCTCTTCGCCGATGGCGGCAGGAGTGCCGTCTTCGCGAACGATCTCAACTTTGTAAGCAGGGCTGGGTTTACCCATGGAACCGGGTTTGGGCTCGCTGCCGAAGAGGTTGCCGATGGTGAGTGTCGTTTCGGTCTGGCCGAAGGCTTCCATGAGCTTTATGCCGGTTGCATTATAGAACAGCTTGAAAACTTCGGGATTGAGCGCTTCTCCGGCAATGGTGGCATATTTAAGCGACGAAAGATCGTATTTTGAAAGATCTTCGCGGATGAAAAAACGGTACATCGTGGGAGGTGCGCAGAAAGTGGTGATGTTGTATCTCTTGAACATGGGGAGCAGCTTCGCAGCGTCGAATCTGTCAAAGTCGTAAACAAAGACAGCCGCTTCGCAAAGCCATTGACCGTAAAGTTTGCCCCAGAGCGCCTTGCCCCAGCCCGTGTCGGAGATCGTGAAATGAAGACCGTTGGGATCAACGTGATGCCAATGTCTTGCCGTGACGATGTGACCGAGAGGGTAGGTGAAACTGTGCATTGCGAGTTTGGGATAACCCGTCGTTCCCGAAGAGAAGAACATGACCGAAGGATCGTCTTTTGAGTTTTCGACGCGCGCGAATTTCGACGAACAACGAATGAAGTTGGAATCGAAATCGTGCCAGCCTTCGCGAGAACCTCTGACCATGATCTTGGTTTTGAGCGTGGGCGCTTTTTCGGCGGCACGTTCTGCTTCGAGCGCGGTATTTCCGTCTGCCGTACAAACGATGGCGCTGATCTCGCCGGCGTTGAATCGGTATTCAAAATCGTGTGCGACAAGTTGGTTGGTGGCAGGAACTGCGACCGCACCGAGTTTGTGGAGCGCGATCATGCATACCCAGAACTGCCAATGGCGTTTAAGGACGAGCATAACTCTGTCGCCTTTTTTGATACCGAGCATTGCAAAATAGTTCGCCGCTTTTGACGAAAGTTTCGAGATGTCGGTGAAGGTGAACTCCATTTCGGTTCCGTCGTTGCCGACCCATTGGATACATTTCTTATTGGGCACCTTTTCGGCAAGCGCGTCAACGACGTCATAAGCGAAGTTGAAGTTGTCGTTGCAATGGAGTTTAATGTCAATAAGTCTGCCGTTTTCATCAACGGTCTCGTCGACAAATTGTTTGTAAATGCAGTTATCGTAGTTATAAATATCGGCTTTCTTTTCTTCGCGTTCATGAACCGTTTCGACCGTGTCGTCCGAGTTGGTTTTGAAAACGACCGAAAGGAAGGTACAGTCGGCTCCGCCGACGGCAATCATGCCGTGAGGATGAGCCGAGTCGTAAAAGACGGTGTCGCCGGGATTCATGACATAGGTATGCTTGCCGAGCTGGATTTTAAGGTTGCCCGAAAGGATAAGGTTGAATTCCTGACCTTTGTGGGAGGCAACGTGGATCGGCTGCTTTTCGGTCTCGGCATCATATTTTGCGGTGACGATGAACGGTTCGCCCATGCGGTTTTTGAGAAGCGGCGCGACGTGACGATAATCAAATTCGGTTTCGCGCTTTATGGTAATACCGCCGCCTGCGCGGGTGAGGTTGTAAAAATCAAGTTTGGGATCACTGCCCGAAACAAGCTCGGAAATGTCCATACCAAGCAACTTCGCGCATTTGAAAAGGAAGGTGAACGTGAAATCGTCTTCACCCTGTTCAAGACGTATGTATTCAGCCTCGCCGATACCGCACGCTTCCGCCATTTCGGATGTTTCGATGTCGAGGTTTTCCCTCGCCCATTTAAGTCGTTCTGCGATCAACTTGGATTGCTGTTCCATTTTTGTGTCCTCCTGTGAATAAACCTTCGGGTGTTTTTGCAAATTGCAGGTTCGAGAAAAAACAAAAAACCTCATCTGCAACGAGATGAGGTTAAAATAACCACATTATACCACTCATTTGCGGCGCCCATGACGCTCTTCCCTTTAAATACGGCGGAAACTCCGGCAACCCCTACTGCTTGTTTCGGGGGAGCAGCTCGAAGGTGATAAGACGGTATGGCGGCTGTTGCCTCGCACCAAACGGCAACTCTCTGAAAACCGTGAACACATCGTCCCGTGTCCTTGTCTGTGCTTTTAAAAGATTTGTGACGATGATAGCACAACCGATTTTGTTTGTCAACCCCCTTTTCACGAAAAAAACAAAAAAATCGAAAAACAGTGAGTTTTCGCTATTTACAATCAATGTTTTTAAGTGTATAATTAGCGAAAGGAAAAGAAAAAGGATGCAAAAACTCATGAAAGATATGATCGTTAAAAGGATCGAAGTCGGCGCACTTCGTACCAACTGTTACATAATCAAATCTCCCGACTCGCGCGATGCAGTCGTCATTGATCCGGGCGGAGATCTGACGGTCATTCAGGACGCGCTCCACCGCTCCGATGCGGTCTGCCGCCTTATTCTTCTGACGCATGGCCATTTTGACCATATCCTCGCCGTCGGCGACCTTCGCGGGATCAATATTCCTGTCGCGATCCACGAAAAGGACGCTCATATGCTCACCGAACGCGATATGTTCAGCGCGATCATTCCCTATGATCCGCGCCCCTTTGAACCCGCTGAATATACCTTCTCAAGAGAAGGGGAATATTCTATCGCCGGCTTTGATTTTTATGTAATACCCACCCCCGGTCACACGGCAGGGAGCGTTTGCTATGTTTTTGACGGAATGATGTTCACCGGAGACACGCTTTTCAAAAACAGTATCGGCAGAACCGATCTCGGCGGCAACGAAGATGAACTCATGCGTTCTCTCCGCGCGCTTCGCAATCTCCCCGGCGATTATGAGATTTTCCCGGGACACGATATGCCCTCCACCCTTTCCGACGAACGTCGTACCAATCCTTATTTAAGAAACGCATAAATAATGAACAACAAAAGGCTTTCGGTTTTGGACCGGAAGCCTTTTTTGATTATTTATTGCCTTCAATAATTCCGCCGCCGAGAAGAGTTTCGCCGTCATAGAACACCGCCGATTGCCCCGGCGTGACGGCGCGGACCGGTTCACTTGTTTCGACAAACAATCTGCCGCCGCCCAACGGAATAAGACGCGCTTTGACAAACGGCGCGCGATAACGGATGCGGACTTCGCATTCGAAATCGCTTTCGGGAAAATCGCAGGCCGAAAAGTTCGCGTTCCTGACGGTAAAACGGTTCGTGAAAAGATCATCGTTCCGCCCGAGAATAATTCGGTTTTGCTCCATATCGCGGCCAATAACATAAAGAGGTTCGCTGTAAGCAATGCCCAAACCTTTTCGCTGACCGATCGTATAACAGCTTTGACCGAGATGAGTGCCGAGTTTTCTGCCGTCGGCAAGGACGAAATCGCCTTTTTTGTCGCGAATCGGCGCGATTCGGTTCAAAAACGCGCGGTAATCACCGTCGGGAATGAAACAGATGTCTTGACTGTCGCTTTTGCTCGCAACCGAAAAGCCGTTTTTCAATGCGATCTCGCGAACCTCCTTTTTTGTGAATTCGCCAAGAGGTGCGATGAATTTCGAAACCTGTTCGGCGGTTAAATTCCAGAGCACGTAACTTTGGTCTTTCTCGCCGTCTTTTGCACGGGTTATGACTTTTCTGTCGCCGCATTGTCTGACCCGAACGTAATGTCCCGTCGCATAAAAGTCGGCGCCGCTATCGAACGCATAATCGGCAAGCGCGCCGAATTTTAAAAATCTGTTGCAAACGACACAAGGGTTAGGAGTTTCGCCCGAACGGTAAGCCGAAAGAAAATCTCCGATAACTTTTTCGCGAAACGTTTCGGAAAGGTCGATCATGTGATGCGGTACGTCAAGCGAATTGCAAAGTTTTTTTGCGTCATCGGCTTCGACGTTCGTTGCCGACGGCACAAGTTCGCTTCCGAAAGGGATCATCGTTATTCCCTCGACAGAAAAGCCGTTGCTTTTCAGCAAAAACAAAGCGACCGCGCTGTCGACACCGCCGCTGACTGCCACAAAGCATTTTTCCATAACCGCACCTCCTTAAAATCGTTTCCTATGCAGGGATTGTACCACATCTTTCTTCGATTATCAACCGTTTTTCGGCGAATTAGCATGAATATAAACCTTTGTCTTCGTGTATAAATGAATCGAAACACATTTTTCACAAAGAAGGTTTTATTTTATGAAGAAGTTGTTTGTCCCGGTTTGTATTATTTTGACTCTCTGCCTGATGTCCTGCGGCATAAAGCCCGAGGAAAAAACGCCCGAACGCCCACCCGCGTTTTCGATTTTGCAAAAGCAAACGGTTTTGACAAAACACAGCGAAAAGGGTGAAAACGCTTCGTTTTCCGAGATCGAACTCAATAACTTTCTCGGCGAAAGCGCAACCTACATAACCGTCACCGCACTTCCCGATTCCGAAAAGGGCACTCTTATTTTCAACGGCGCGGCGGTTATTAAAGGTCAATCAATTCCCACGAGCCAGCTTGAATATCTGAAATTTGTCCCGTCCGCCGATTGCGCTTCGGCTGATTTCAAATTCACCTGCGACAGCAAAGGTTTTTTGGGGAATGAGTTGGGGTGTGAATTGGTTTTCGGCGACGAAGTCAACTCGCCTCCCGTTGTTTCCGACAGCAAACTTACAACCGTCGAGGGTATTTCGTGCAAAGGCAAACTTTCGATCAGCGAACCGAACGGCGACGGCTATACGATCAACATCGTCACCTATCCCTCAGACGGATTCATCACGGTTTCCTCTGACGGAAGCCTTGTTTATATTCCCGAACAGGGATTTTCGGGCAAGGATTCGATGGTTTTCACGGTGACCGACCGTTTTGGCGCGGTTTCCGAACGCGCAACGCTTTCGATCGGAGTTGACAAAAACGAAAGCGGGCTCTATTTTGCCGATATGCAAGACGATATGAATCATCTTTATGCATACCGTATGTGCAAGGATAACATTATGGTATACAGATATGAAAACGGAGAATATTATTTCGATCCCGAAGCGCCGGTTTCGAAAATGGACTTTCTCGTTATGATGATGTGCGTCTCTAAACAAAACGCCGATATCGTCGCCGTTGCCGACAGCGCCGCGACCGATGACAAAGGCCTTTCTTCGGGTTTGAAAGGTTATCTTTCCGCCGCATCCGAAAAGGGGATCGTGCGCCTTGAAGACGGCAAGTTTCACCCGAACGAAAAGATCACGCTTGCCGATGCGGCATATATGATAAGCAACGCGCTCAAACTGCCCGAGGTGAAGGATCCGAGCGTTTCGGCAGGCAGCACCGACAACACCTACAAACATATTTTGGCGGCGTTGAACGCAGGGATCATCGACGGCACCGATCCGACAGCAACCCTTACAAAAGCCGATGTGGCGGTGATGTTGTCCGGGATCGCGGATTATATGGAAGAAAATAACATGAATTGACAAACCGTTTTTTTAGTGTTATAATCGGATAAGAACGGAAATTTGGACGTTCAATCTGATTTAGGGTGATAAAATATGGACGAAATGTCCGAGAAACAAGTAAATTCCGATCCCGAAGTTTCTTCCGAAGAAGTTGTGACTCCGAAAAAGAAGAAAAAGAAGTTTCTTGCGGTTCTGCTTTGGATTTTTCTCTCGCTTTTCGGTTTTGCAACGATCGTTTCGCAGCTTCTGCTCACGGGCGTTTTCGCGTCTCTGGTCGGAATTAATATCTATGCGGACAAAATGCTCGATCTTATAAATTACGAAGAGTCCGAAGAAGTTTCTTGGGAAGGTACTAACATCGACGATCCGAATTACGGAATCGACGGAAGCGGCGATTTCGGCGGAGGCGGAGTTTCGGATTGGAGCAATTTCGAAGATCCGGATCTCAGCCGTGACGATTGGTCGGGGATTGATATTGACGATCCGAACTATCAGGGCAACGGCGGAAGCGGCGGAAGCGGCGGTGGCGGCGGAGGTACGATCTACGAGCCTTATGAACCCGATTATGGGATCATAACCGGCATTTTCGACGATGACATCATTACCGATGTCGAAGAAAAAGACGTGGTCAATATCCTTCTTATCGGCGCGGATACGCTGAACGGCAAACATGCTCGAAGCGATACGATGTTGCTCATGTCGATCAACAACGTTAAGAAACGCATCGTTTTCACCTCGCTCATGCGCGACACTTATGTTCAGATCCCCGGATATAAGGACAATCGACTTAACGCGGCGTTCGCGGCGGGCGGACCTAATCTTTTGATCAAGACCATAAAACACAATTTTGATATAACCGTTGATTATTATTTCATCGTGAGCATAACCTCTTTTGAAATGGCGGTCGATGCCATCGGCGGCATTGATCTGACCGTCAACGAAGATAACTACGATTATTTCAAATCGCACAAAGACATCAAATGGCTCTCCAAGACCGAGGCTCTTGACGGAACGCGCAAAGTGCATCTCGGCGGCGGTCAGGCGCTCGCTTATGCTCGAAGCCGTGCGTTTTCAAACGGCGACTTCACACGTACTTTGCACCAGCGCGACCTTTTGACTCAGTTTGCAAACAATTGCAAAGGGAAGTCGCTTGAAGAAATGCATAACCTTTTAAAAACGGTTTTGCCTTACGTTTCGACAAACATGCCGAAAAACACGCTTAAAGCAATGGTTTGGGACGTTTTGAGATATTTGACTTACAGCATTACCGATGCACGCGTGCCTTGTCCGGGTACGTTTAAATATGCAAATATCGGCGGCAGAGAGGTTCTTGAAATCAACTTCCGCAAAAACGTTGAATATTTAAAAGCCAAGATTTACAATTGATTTTAAAAAATAAAAAAGCCCGTCAGGGCTTTTTTATTTTGGTTTTATGTTTTAAACAATTTGATTTTTGAACAATTCGACGAGTCTTATGATAAACGGAATGTTCCTGATCGCGATGAAAAGCACGAAAAGCACGAGCACCGTAATAACCGCCGCCAAATTGTACATTTTGCGGATCATCTTTTTTGCGAAACCCACGTTGAAGACCCAAGCGAGATTCAAAACAATGAGCGACACCGCAAGATATATCGTGCACAAAAAGAGGAATTGATTGAGGTTAAACGCTTTTATAAATTCGCCGTGGAGAATGCTGTTGACCATTCTTGTGCCGCCGCAGGTGCCGCAAAGAATGCCGTATCGCGTCCATTCGCAAACCGAGTTTTGAGCGATCATGAAACCGCTCAATCTTTCGCAAAACACCAAAGCCGGAACAAGGAGAATATCTATCGCCGCGGCGGATACCGGTTTTGCGTTCTTTTTCAAAAACAAAACAAATCTTTTCATGCGTTGATTTTTAAAAACGTATGTCGGATATTATCCGATCAATATCCGTAATAATAGTAGTCGTAAGCGTAATTGGGAGAAGCGGATTCTGTCAATGCTCCGAGGAACGAAGAGGAGATGCCGAGGAAATAAAGAACGACGAGGAGGATGATCGAAAGCACGGTGAGAACGATGGTGACGATACCGAGGATCAGACCAACCTTAGCGAGAGTGTCCTTAACGCCGGCCGCTTTCGCCTTTTTGCCTGCGATCGCGCCGAAGATTATAGCGAGAACAGCGCAAATGAAACTGACGATAGGACCTGCATAAGAACAGCAGCAACTGCAAATACCGCCGAGAACAATGCTTCCGATGCCGCAGCAGAGAGCTGCAATTCCCAAACCTTTGGAATGGCGAGGAAGAGGAGCCGGTTCGTCGATCACTTCGGCATAAACCTGTTCGGAGACAGGTTCCTGATATACAGGAGCTTCAACATATTCTTCCGCAACAGGCGCTTCTGCAACGGTTTCTTCCGCAACAGGAGTTTCTGCAACGGTTTCTTCCACGACAGGAGTTTCTGCAACGGTTTCTTCCACGACAGGGGTTTCCGCAACAGGAGTTTCTGCAACGGGTTCTACTTTTTGTCCGCAACTTGTGCAGAAGTTTGAGCCTTCGGCAAGGTCGGCTCCGCAAAATTTACAAAACATGGTAAATCCCTCTCTTTTTGTTATTTTAATTTTGTCTGTAAATACCGGAAGAAGAACAAACCGCAAAATGCCTGAGATCGAATCGAAACCCTTTTGAGTGTCGCGATGATCAAAAAGCGATTTGCGATATTCTTTGCATTAATTATAACAATCCCAACACTTTTTGTCAAGATTTGAGCAAAAGTTGCATTTACTTTCCATGGCATTATATGCCTGATGAAAAACAAAAATCCCAAAGGCGGCGCGCCGCCTTTGTGATTTTTGGTTTTTATTCGTCTTTTGCGTTCTTTTCGAGAAGTGCTTTTATGTCGTTGAGGGTGGCGAGAGTTTTTTCTTCAACGCTGGGTTCTGCGGGAGCAGCTGCTTCTTCGATAACTTCTTCCGCTTTCTTTGCCGCTTCGATTTTTTCACGCATGCCCATGAAGATCTTGATTACGATGAACATACACAAAGCAACGATAAGGAAGTCGAGTATGTACTGACAGAATTGGCCGTATCTGATTGCGACTTCTGCAACGGTGACTTCCTGGGTAACCTCGTCGATAACCTCGTCGGTGAGGATCCATTTGAGTTCTGTGAGCGATTGGGTGTTAAAAAGTTTTCCGATCGCAGGCATGATGATATCCGCGACGAGCGAGGATACGATCTTGCCGAACGCGCCGCCGATGATAACGCCGACTGCCATATCGAGGATATTACCTCTTGTGATGAATGCCTTGAATTCGGAAACAAGTCCGTTTTTCTTTGCCATTTGATTTCTCCTTTTTTTGCTGTCGCGGAGCAGAAGTTTCGCAACCGGTCAACTTTTCGCCCCGCGAGTTTTTGGCTGTTGCGGATCGACGGATTACCCGCGAATACCGCCTTTTTTGTTCTTTTTCGACTTATCTTGCGACCGAAAACAACCGTTTTCGGTCAGGTTCTTAAAGAGCTGCGTTGAGCTTTTCAAGAAGTTCGTCAGCGTTTTGACCGTGTGCGCCGCATGCGTCTTTGATGCTTTCGCCGCGCGACATCGGACAACCGAGACAGTGCATTCCTATTTCAAGGAAGTATTTTGCGAGTTCGGGATGTGCGTCGAGCACGTCGCCGACAAGCATATCAGCCGTTATCTTCGTCATCGTCGGTACTCCTTTCGTGGTGATTATTTTCATTGATTTTTTCTTCATTTAACTCTTGGGGGTCGTCAGCGAGTTCATCTTCTTTTATAATTTCGCCGTCATCTTCATCTTCGTCAATGTGACCGTTGTCGTCCGATGCGCGTTTTGATCTTTCGGATTTTTTTGCCTTTTGGTTTGCGACGAAAATTTTGCCGTCCGGCGACATGAAATATCTTGCGATCTGCGTGATCGCAAAATATGCCGAGCCGAATACGATCGCGATAATGAGATCCGAAACCTTTGGCATTCCATAACCGAAAAGATCGTTCCCCAACGGGGTGAGCAAGAGCAAAGCGGTCAGGGCAAAAGCGCCCAATCCGCAAAGATAAAGCAATCTGTTGCCGAAACGCTTCGTCGCAAAAATGCCGCCGTGATCTCCCAACGAACCGGCATAGAGGAAGAGAACGAGCGAGAGCGTTATCATCGAACAGGTATAGCTTTGGGTTGACACATAACTCATAAAGAGGGTTATGCCTCCGCCGATGGCAAACATAAGCGGATAAATAAAATCGTTCAGCATCGGTTTCTTGCGTGCGGCGGGAAAACGGCTCCGCAGATTTTTAACGTTGCGTGGTTCAAACGCAAGCGCGAAGGCAAACGCAAGGTTGAAAATGATTCCGCCGAACATAACGTCCTGCGCGCGGAGCGCGGGCGTTTTGCTGTAAAACGCGGAAAATATAGAAGCAACAAACATCATCAAAGCGCCGACGGGAAGATAAGAAACGAGGGAATTGATACGTCGGCAGATGGTTTTTGCATTGAGAATGCTGTCGGCAATGAGATTGATCCCTTTGCCGAGCAACATAAGATCGGCGGTTTGACGAAGCGTGTCGCAGGAACTTTCGGGAACGATCGAAACGTCTGCTTCGCTCATGATCGGAAGCTCGTTGATGCGTTCTGCCGTAACCGCCGTGATACGTTTGTTATCGCGGCGCATTCTTAAAACGTCAAGCCATTCGCTGTCGTCAATGTTCAGGAACATTCGGTAATAAGGCGCGTTCGCGATCAAAAGACCGCGCGCGCAGGAACGCATTTCCTCGGCGGTGATGATCTGCGCTTCGTCGGTGATGATACCCGCGCTTTTTGCCGCGTTGAGGGCGGTATAATAGGCGTCGTTTGAGTTGAGAACGGTTTCGATCCCGGCGCTTTCGCAACGGTAGACCGACGGTGCGATCCCCGCATCGAGCGAACTTGAAAACGAAACAAAGCCTTTGAATATCAGCCTTTGCTCGGTATCAATGTCGCGAAGGGTATCGGCTTCGGTCTCGCCGCAGGCGACCGCGATGAGGAAACTGCTCGTTCTTGCCGAATCTGCGGCGGCGGAAAGGATTTTTTTGCGAGTGAAATCGCTCAGTTTATAATCGGTTTCGTCGAGAGTATAACCGACGCAACGCGAAAGTATGTTTTCGGGAGAGCCTCTGGCAATAACGATGTTTTTGCCGTTGCGAAGAGCAAGGAGTCTCGAAATATCGCCCGAAAGGGTATATTCCGCGTCCAAGCGAATGTATTGTTCGTTCAGAACACCTATCGGCTTGTTCCATTCGCCGAAATAATCGACAATCGCGTCATCAATCGGTGAACCCTTATATTCGGGCAACCCGCGTTTCTTTTTCTTTTCTGCGGCGGTGATACGTCGCGCATCAGAGCAAACGAGCAAAAGTTTGACCAATTCTTCCGCGGCGTCGTTAGGCCTTTTTTCGCGGTCATAATTTTTGCCCGAGAAATAAAGACCTGTGAGCGAAATTCGCTTCGGCGGGAAGGCGAGATTTTTACCGCACATGATCGTGTTGGCTCTTGCCAAGGTTTGGATACAGTCGTAATTTTTAACGACGGTTCCGTCCTCGGCCATTTTCTTTGAACCGAATCCGAGCGATGCGGCAGACAACGACACAATGCTGTCGCAGAGTGAACTTGCACCGATCGTCAAAGCGGGAATGAACCATTTCGTGATGTCTGCGCCTGCCATAACACCGGCGAACAAAAGCGCAAAACAGAGAATCACCGAAACGACCGAAACGATTTTGCAAAGTTCCTGAACGTATTTTATGACCAAAGGAGTGTGGTCATCTTTGTCGGCACGCATTCTTCTTATGAGAGTGTCCTTGCCGATGCGGCAAACGATCGCGCTCGCATGGCCTGTCGTGACGATGCTTCCGGCATAAATCATGTTGGCACAGACAGGCTCGATCCCGTCACGTGCAACATATTTGCTGTTTTTGGCGGAACTTCCTTCGGACCCGCTGACGTGAGTTTCGAGAACCGAAAGACCCATATCGTCAATAAGACGACAATCCGCGGGCACCATCATGCCTTCTTCAACGGCGATGATATCTCCCGGAACGAGAAGTCTGCTGTCAATAAGGCTTTCTTCACCGTCGCGCAAAACTTTTGCTTTCAGCGAAGAATATTTTTTCGGCAATCTCAAAGCAATGCTTGCGCGGTGTTCGGCAAAAGCGTTGAGAATCATTATTGCGGCAATGACGACAGCAAGAATGAGATAAGTCGGTTCGTCGTTTTGGAAGAGATACATTATCAGCGAGGAGAGCATCAGGAAAATACCGATCATGCCCTTTGCCTGGTTTTTCAGGCTTTCGCGGAATGAAAGGCGGAATTCTCCCTTTGTTTCGTTTGCGCCGAAAAGACGAAACGCTTTTTTGACCTGTTTTGCCGTTTTTCCGGTTATCAGGTCGCTTTCCAACGCCTCCGCAACCTCAACAGGTTGCATCTCCTCGGGCGAAAAAGTAAGTTCGGTTTCGCCGCTTGTATCGGAAACGGTTTTGATTTTCAATTTTTGTTTTCCGTTTTCTGCCATTTGAAACCTCTTGAAGCACCGCAGGTTGAAAAACCTGCGGAACTTGGTTATCTGGAAGTTTTGATAATAACTTTTTCTTCGGCAACGTCAGCAAACACTTTGCCGATCGGCTCGTTGTATGAAGCAACGATTTCGTTTGCGATTCCGTCTTCGATATCGGTTTGGATAAGACGGCGGAGATTACGCGCGCCGTATTTTTCCGAAAACCCTTTTTTCGCAAGATAATCAACGAGCGCGTCGGTATAATCAAACATAATTCCTTTTTCGGAAAGTACGTTTTGAAGGTCGCCGAGCATTATGCGGCAGATCGCTTTGAAGTTCTCGCGGTCAAGGCGGTTGAACACGACGATCTCGTCAACACGGTTGATGAATTCGGGACGGAGGAACCCTTCCAACGCCTTCATAACCTTTGCTTTGTCGTTTTGTTTGACGTTTTCGCCGAAACCGGCGATAGATGCGCTTTCGTTGCTTCCTGCGTTGGTGGTCATGATGATGACCGTGTTTTCAAAATTGACTTCTTTTCCGTGAGCGTCGGTGATTCTGCCGTCGTCAAGGATTTGAAGAAGAATGTTCATAACGTCGGGATGTGCCTTTTCGATCTCGTCAAAAAGAATGACGGTATAAGGCTTTCTGCGGATCTTCTCGGTGAGTTGTCCCGCATCGTCATATCCGACATAACCGGGAGGAGAACCGATGATTCTCGAAACCGAATGTTTTTCCATAAATTCGCTCATGTCAAGGCGAATGAGCGATTCGGGCGAGTCGAACAGATAATTCGCAAGAACCTTAACGAGTTCGGTTTTGCCGACGCCTGTGCTTCCCGCGAAAATGAACGAAACAGGTTTCTTTTTGTAGGAAATACCTGCGCGCGAACGCTTTATTGCTTTTGCGACAGACGCAACGGCATCGTCCTGACCGATGATACGTGTTTTCACTTCGCTTTCAAGGCGTTCGATCTTGACAAATTCGTTTTCGCTGATGTTTGTCGCGGGGATACCCGTCCAGACCTGAATGACTCTTGCAAGGTCGGCGTCGGTAAGAACAAGTTTGTCGCGTTCGAGAGAAAGTTCGTTGAATCTCGCTTCTTTTTGCAGAACTTGGGTTTTCAATTCCGCAATGCGTTGGTAATCGGCTTCTTCAAGAGTTTCCTTGCCTTCGGTTTGCGAAAGTTCGCTGCGCGCTTTGTTGAGCTCGTCGGAAACCATGTTAAGTTCGTTAACGATCGGCGAATTTATTGCTGCGCGCGAGCAGGCTTCGTCCATGAGGTCGATCGCCTTGTCGGGAAGGAAACGGTCGGTAATATATCGCTCTGAAAGCGTGACCATTCTCTTTACAAGATGGTCGGGGATCGAAATGCCGTGATGGCTTTCGTAATATTTTTTTATACCTGCAAGGATCTTGATGCTGTCGTTGATCGAAGGTTCGTTTATCATAACGGGTTGGAACCTGCGTTCGAGCGCGGCATCTTTTTCGATATGCTGACGGTATTCTTTCAAAGTCGTTGCGCCGATAAGTTGAATCTCGCCGCGACTCAATGCGGGTTTAAGAATGTTAGCGGCGTTCATACCGCCTTCCGCATTGCCTGCACCGACAATTGAATGGACCTCGTCGATAACAAGAATGGCGTTTCCTGCTTTTTTCGTTTCTTCGATCAGTCCGCGCATTCTGTTTTCAAACTGACCGCGAAATTGCGTTCCTGCGACGATTGCCGTCATATCGACAAGATAAACCTCTTTGTCTTTGAGTTTGTAAGGAACGTCGCCGTTTGCGATCTTCTGTGCAAGCGCTTCTGCAACGGCGGTCTTTCCGACGCCGGGTTCGCCGATAAGGCAGGGATTGTTTTTCTGACGGCGCGAAAGTATTTGGATAACGCGTTCGAGTTCGCTATCCCTTCCGATGATATTATCAAGTTTTCCTTCGCGTGCGCGTTCGGTAAGACAAAGGCAGAAATCGCGCAGATAACTTGTTCCGCGACGTTTTTCTTTTTGTTTGCCGTTCTTTTTTTCATCGCCTTCGGAAGCTTTTTCGCCCATCGGGGCAGGGGGATTGTTCCCGAAAAATGCGTTGATGTCGATAGAAGGCGCTCTTCCTTCTTCGTCTTCGCCTTCGCCTTCGAGAGGCATCATTTCGTTCATTCCCTCGGTGAGCGCTTCAAGGTCTTCGGGGCTGATATTCATCTGGTTGATGATATCGTCAATGGGCTTTATCCCGAGCTCCTGAGCGCATTTTATGCAATAACCCTCGCTCGTTATCTTTCCTGCAACGCTTTTCTGAACGAAAATGATTGCGGGGCGGATGTTACAACGCGAGCATCTCTTGAATTCCATTTTTAAAAGTCACCTCATTGTTTGTGGAAAAGGTCGATTTGATATTGACCTTTGAATTGTTTTTTATAATACATGGTAAGTGTGAATATCAGAATCGCAAGCATAAGAATGCAAATGGTAACGTCAAGCGCAATACTGTTTCTGATGCCGGTTCTCAAAAAGGCACATACGAAAAGCAAAACCGTTGCGAGTTTGCCGTACCAACATGATTGAACGACAACCTTTCTCTTTTTCATTATAGCCAATGCGCCGAAAAGCATTCCGAGTTCTTTTATAAACAAAGGTATCGAAACGATGAGAAAAATTTTGTTATCGATCGTAAAGCAGATAGCCGCCGCCAGCTGCATGAGCTTGTCCGCAAGCGGATCAAGGATCTTGCCCACGTCGGTGATCCAGTTGTTTCTCCGTGCAAGAAATCCGTCAAGCGCATCCGTCAGCCAGGCGAGCATATAAATGCCTGCTGCTATAAAGGTCTTCGGCAGCTCCGTATATTTGAAATAGAATACGACAAACACAGGTATCATCAAAAGTCGTATGCAGGAAAGAATGTTTGGAATTTGTTTTTTCATGATCGCGCCTCTTTAAATAAAGAAAGAAAATAATTTTATTTTTGAGATCAAATTAAAAAGAATCGTTTTGTCAGGGTTGAATGCCGAAAGAAAACCGTTGTCCACAAAATTGCCGATGCTGAGGATAATGTGTGCTATAAAGCAGAACAGCAAGACTCTGAAAAGTCCGAGGATAACACCGAGAACAACGCCCAGCGTTTTGTCGCAGGCGTGAAGCACAGGCAACTCGGAAAGCTTTTCCAAAAAGCTTTTTCCGACCGTGAGCAAGATCTGCACCGACAGAAAAAGGACAATCACCGAAATTATCGAGGAAGCGGCATTGATCACAGGGGTCGAGATCCATTGAGCGAGTTTTGCGATCGCCGCATCTTTTGCAGTCTGCTGTTCTTCTTTCCATTTGGCGAGCGATTCGTCGCTCACGCCGGCGATTCTTGTCAAACGGTTGAATTCTTTTGATTTTCCGTCAAAAAGGTCGTCAAGATCATAGGAGTTTTCTTCGATGATGGCAATGATCTTTTCTTCGGTTGCGACCCTGATGGAATCGGCAACCGGGGTTTCTCTCAAAAGTCCGGCAAGCGGTTGGGCAAACAACGCCGTGACGATTATCGCCAACAAAAACGAGCCTGCACTCAGAACGGTTTTGACAAAACCCTTTTTGTAAGAAACGAAAATAGTGATACCGAGAATGACAAGAATAACGATATCAAGAATCCAACTCATCAAGCGTCACCCTTTGTTTTAAAATTGGTCGCGCTGAAATATTCGGCTTGGTTTTCGGAAAACAGTATGATCCGGTTTCCGTCGGGGACTAATGTAGAATATGAAGTGGGAACCGAATAGGTTATCACGGCACCCGATTTGATATCACATTCGGTAAGTGCGCCCGGCGAGAGGGTATAGAGTTTGTCGCCGCAGAAGGTTGCATCGGAAAGCGAGGTCGAAAATTCTTTTGAATATTCAATCTTTCCGTCGTGACGGTAGACAACAACTTCGGTGCCGCCCGAAAGACCGTCCAGACCGTAGGTCACGAGCGATCTGTTGCCGAAGACCCTGCCCGAAAGAAGTTCGCGTGAGGCGAAAGAAATTTCGGAAACGATTTCGTCGTTGTTGTTGAAAATACGGATCTTATCGCTTGTCATAAGGGTGTATCCGTCGTCGGTATAGTCAACGCTCAGCGGAATTTCGCCCGGGAATTTTTTTGTGAAAATCGCGCCGTTGGTATCGACACGGAATTTTGAAATGACAGTGACAAGATTTCCGTTCTCGGAATTATATGCGGCGGTGATGAATTCCTTGCCGTCGTTTGAAATGTCAACGGCGGAAACGTATCTTGTGCCGGAATGGCTTGTATAAACGGTTCTGAAATGGCTGTCATAGACAAACACAACCGAACGGTAACCTTTTTTTGAACTGATGACGGCAAAATTGCCTTTGTCCGAGGTTGCAAGACCGTAAATGGGATAATCAAAAGTCGGGGTTTTGTCGAGCTGCTGATAGGAATTGAAAATTTTCAGATCCTTTCCCCCGAGGTCGTAACAATAAAGGAAATTGCCGTCCTGCTCCATTTTCGGATGGTCGAACGAGAAAGAGGATTTGTGAAGTACGTCGCCGTCCCAAGCGGTGATTGTAAGACCGCCTTCGTTAAGCACCGCAAGATCGCCCTTGTAGATAAGTCCTCGGTTGCCCTCGTTTCCGTCAAAGGCAATGAGCGATCCTGTCGGACCTTCGGATTCGTCTCCCAAATTTATGAATTTCAGCATGTATCTGAAATTTGCCATCGTAATCTCGTCGCTGTGAAACGAGAAAGAATAGACCGCGAATAAAACGACGAGAATCATGCAGATGTAACGGATCAAAGCCGTTCTCCGCGCAAGTTTGTTGTAATGCGACTGTACTGTCGGTGTTTCCTGTTTGCTGTGTTTGGAGGGTCTGTCTTTAAATATCGAAAACGCGCCCATCGGCTTTCTCCTTTCTGCATAACTGCTTTTAAAAGCGGAAGTTTGTGGAAAAATTTCAATGACTATAAATCAAAAACATTTGAGGATTTTCAAAAATATCGGTCAATAGAACACTTTGTTCAAGAACAATCCCTTTGCGGGTGCGGTGATTCCGGCGTTTGATCGGTCGCGCGAAAGAATGATGTCGGAGATCGGCATTCCTTCGGTTCCCGAAGCGCGTTCGGCAACCGTTCCGACCATTATTCTTACCATATTATATAAGAAACCGTCGGCGGCAACCGTGAAGGTGATAAGATCTCCGTCACGTTTTGCGTTGAAATATTTTATTTCGCGCACAGTGTCGGTTATCTTTGAACCTGCCGCCATGAAAGCGCGAAAATCTTTTTTGCCGACGAATTCTTCGCAAAGACTGTTCGCAACATCAACGTCGATGTTTCTTTGGAAGAGCCATTCGGTATCATCGGAAAACGGGTTCCTCAAACGGCTGTTGCGAATGTAGTAAACATATTCCTTGCCCTTTGCGTCATAACGCGGATGAAATCCGTCGGGCGCAAATTCCGCCTCGATAACGGCGATATCTTCGGGCAGTTTGGTGTTGATAGCAAGCGGAAGCGTTTCTTTCGGAATATCGGGAAGCCCTTCACCGCTGACAAGCGCAACAAAACCGCGCGCATGCACGCCCGAATCGGTTCTGCTGCAACCTGTGAGGTCGACCGATTTGCCGAAGACTGCTTCGCAAGCCGATTGCACCGTCGCCTGAACGGTCATCTTTTCGGGCTGAACCTGCCAACCGCAGTATGCTGTGCCTTTGTATGCTATTTTAAGAATATAACCCTGCAAAATTCAACGACCTCCGTCCATTGAATCCGATTGATGAAGAAGATCCCGACGGTAAGACAGGTTACCGCAAAGAGGAAGATATAATCACGCGCGTGAGCGCGCATCACTTTGAGTTTGGTTCTGCCCTCGCCGCCGTGATAGCAACGGCACTCCATCGCCTCGGCAAGTTCCTCGGCGCGTCTGACAGAAGAAACGAAAAGCGGGATCAAAATCGGAATGAGCGCCTTTAAACGCTTCACAAGATTTCCGCTTTCAAAATCGGCACAACGGGCCTTTTGCGCGGAAATGATTTTGTTGGTCTCTTCGATGAGCGTCGGAATAAAACGAAGCGCGATCGACATCATCATCGCGAATTCGTGAACCGGCACCTTCAGTTTTTTAAGCGGTGAAAGCAGGCTTTCTATCGCATCGGTCAGTTCAAGCGGGCTTGTTGTGAACGAAACGAGCACACTTGTGCCGAGCACGAGCGACAAAAGCCGCAAGAGCATCATCACCGCACTGCGAATGCCTTCGCGATAAATTGTAATGAATTGCCAGGCAAACAAAGGATCGCTTTCGCTCTTCGTGAAAAACAAATTTATCACGGCAGTGAAAATCAACACAAAGATCAACGGTTTTATTGATTTTATCAATATCGAAAACCTAACGCCCGAAACCGCGACCAAAAACACGGTGAGCAAAAGCGAAACCGCCGCCGCAATTTCCTGCGATGCGACAAGCACGATCACGAGGTATTCAATAAGGATAAGCATTTTAAACCGAGGATCTGCTTTGTGAAGCAGCGAGTTGCCCGGGAAATATTGACCGAAGGTCACGTCTTTAAGCATTTTTGCTGTCCTTGAAAATCTTCTCTAACTCTTTTTTTGCATATCCGACGGTATAAACGTCGTTGCTTTGGCAGATCCCGCGCTTTTTAAGCTCGATAAAAAGTTTGGTGATCTGCGGCACGTCAAGCGCGGCGTCAAAAAGCTTTTCGGCTTGAAGAAAGATCTCTTCAACACCGCCCTGCATATAAATTTCGCCGTCTTTCATAACAAGTATTCCGTCGGCATATCTTGCAACGTCCTCCATGCTGTGTGAAATAAGAAGGAGGGTTGCGCCGTAAGTGTTTTTGTAATCGACAAGACCGCCGAAAATTTCTTCGCGCCCTTTCGGATCCAAGCCGGCGGCGGGTTCGTCAAGCACGATGACTTCGGGACGCATTGCAAGAACGCCGGCGATCGCCGCGCGGCGTTTTTGGCCGCCCGACAACTCGAACGGCGAGCGTTTCAGTTCGCGCTGTGACAATCCGCAAAATTCTGCGGCAAGTTTGACGCGCTGTTTTATCTCATCGTCGGAAAGCCCCATATTTTTGGGGCCGAACGCGATGTCGGCTCCGACCGTTTCGTCAAAAAGTTGATATTCGGGATATTGAAACACCAACCCGACACGGCTTCTTATCTTTGCCATCTCTTTGGGCCTTGCCCAAATATCCTCGCCGAAAAGCAGAACCTGCCCCTCGGTCGGCTTCAAAAGACCGTTCATCAATGATGCGAGCGTGCTTTTGCCGCTGCCTGTGTGACCGATGATGCCTGTTATCTTGCCTTTTTCAAACGATATATTTATGTTTTTCAGCGCTTCTTTGCGAAACGGCGTTTTTTCGCCGAAAACAACGCTGATATTTTTCAGTTCAAGTGCGTTCATCGTTTTGCACCTCCGAGAAAACGTTCGATCTCGTCGGCGGCGTCCATTGCATGAAGGATTCCGCGCGGGAATTCAAAACCGTCCTGTTCAAGAAGATACATAAGTTCGGTCACCTGAGGCACCGAAAGCGAAACCGAATGAAGTTTTTCGACCTGAGTGAAGATTTCTGTCGGAGTGCCGTCGGTGATAACTTCGCCTTGGTTCATAACGATGATCCTGTCGGCTTCGACCGCTTCATTCATGTAATGAGTAATGGTGATGACGGTGATACCGATTTCGCGGTTGAGTTTTTTCATCGCCGCGATAATTTCTTTTCTGCCTGTCGGGTCGAGCATCGCGGTCGCTTCGTCGAAAACGATGCAATCGGGACTCATCGCAAGAACTCCTGCAATGGCGATGCGTTGCTTCTGACCGCCCGAGAGCTTATATGTCGAGTGACGAATATAATCGGACATGCCAACGGTCGAAAGTGCGTCGTCAACACGTTTTCTGATCTCTTCACGCGGGAACCCGAGGTTTTCGGGCGCAAAGGCAACGTCTTCTTCGACAATACTTGCGACAAGTTGGTTGTCGGGGTTTTGGAAAACCATTCCGCATCTTTTGCGGATCTCAAAAATCTTTTCTTCGTCGGCGGTATCGATCCCGTCGACAAGAACCTGCCCTTTGGTCGGCACAAGGATGCCGCAAAGGAGTTTCGCAAGAGTGCTCTTTCCGCAACCGTTGTGGCCGAGAATGGCGGTGTAACTGCCTTTTTCGATCGTCAGGTCTATTCCGTTTATGACTTTTGGTTCGTCGGGCGAATATGCAAATTCCAACCCGTGCACTTCGATAAATGACATCTTCTGACTTCTTTACTTTAAAATGTATTTAAACACCTCGCGGTGTCCAACGGCTTGAAGCGCCGCAGGGGAGACATTCTCCGCTTGCTTCGATCGGGATGCCGAGTTCTTCGCTTTCGACTTTACCGCCGAAGTTTTTGGTGTGTTTTCTTAAAATGTAGCCGTTTGTTGCCGGCGAAAGCCCGGTTGTATAGGAGTTTAAAAGCACAAACAAGGGATCGTCGGAAAGAACCTGGCAAACCAATCCGACAAAATCGTCAAGAGATTCTTCGATGATCCATTTTTCGCCGTTGGGGCCTCTGCCGAACGAGGGGGGATCCAAAATGATAGCGTCATATTTATTGCCGCGCCTTATTTCGCGCGCAACAAATTTGAAACAGTCATCGGTGATATAGCGAATGCGGTCGTTGGGGATCGACGATAATTCCGCGTTGCGCTTTGCTTTCTGAATGATTTTTTTCGATGCGTCAACGTGGCAGACGAAAGCACCTGCTTTTGCGGCGGCAACGCTCGCGCCGCCTGTGTAGGCAAAGAGATTAAGAAGTTTTATTTCTCTGCCGCTTTCTCTGATGAGTTTGGAAAACCAATCCCAATTTGCCGCCTGCTCGGGGAAAAGACCGGTGTGTTTGAACCCCATCGGGGAAATGCCGAATTTAAGTTCTCCGTAGGAGATGATCCATTCGTCGGGTACGTCTTTTTTCACCCATTCACCGCCGCCCGAACGCGAACGGCGGTAAATGCCGTTTGCCTTTTTCCATTCGGGGCGGCTTTTGTCTCCGCTCCAAATCACCTGAGGATCGGGACGGATAAGAATCTGATCGCCCCATTTTTCAAGACGTTCGCCGTTTGAAGCGTCAAGAAGGCGGTAATCTTTCCATTTGTCGGCTATATACATAAAGTTTTACTCCGTAAAAACAGTGACTTTTAAATTTCGTCGGTGAAACAGATCTGCTCGCACATCTTGTCGGGAACTTCCAAACCAAGATGACGGTAAGCGCCTGCCGTTGCACAACGTCCGCGGGGGGTGCGGTTTATAAAACCGAGTTGCAACAGATAGGGCTCATAAACGTCTTCAAGCGTGACCGCTTCTTCTCCGATGACTGCGGCAAGCGTTTCCAACCCGACAGGTCCGCCGCCGAAATGCTTGATGATAGCGTTGAGCATACGTCTGTCGACCGAATCGAGCCCGAGAGCGTCGACTTCAAGCGCGTCAAGCGCGGTGCGGGTGATGTGAAAATCAATAACTCCGTTGCCCTCGACCGTCGCAAAATCGCGCACACGTTTGAGAAAACGGTTTGCGATTCTCGGTGTTCCGCGAGAGCGGAGCGCAATTTCATAAGCACCGTCGGCGGTGATGGGAATGCCCAAAATGCCTGCCGAACGGGTTATGATGAGCGAAAGTTCTTCGGGGGTATAAAGTTCCAGACGGAACGACATTCCGAACCTGTCGCGCAAAGGCGAGGAAAGCTGGCCTGCTCTTGTCGTCGCGCCGACGAGAGTGAAAGGTTTGAGCGGAATGCGGATCGACCTCGCCGACGGGCCTTTGCCCATCATCAGGTCAAGCGCGAAATCTTCCATAGCGGGATAAAGCACTTCTTCGACCTGGCGGGGGAGTCTGTGTATCTCGTCGATAAAAAGGATATCGTTGCGTTCGAGGGTCGTCAGCAGAGCGGCAAGGTCACCCGCCTTTTCGATGGCAGGCCCGCTTGTGACTTTGAGATTAACGCCGAGCTCGGCGGCGATGATGCAGGAAAGAGTCGTTTTGCCCAAACCGGGAGGGCCGTGAAGCAAAACGTGATCGAGCGAGTCGCCTCTCGTCGCGGCGGCTTTGATGAATACCGAAAGGTTGTCCTTGACTTTCTTCTGACCGACGTATTCATTGAGCGATTTCGGACGGAGCGAGAATTCCGATTCGATGTCTTCGGCGGTGAATTCTGCGCTCGTAAGACGGCTTTCAAAATCAAAATCGTCGGAATAATCGGGAATTTTGGAGTTGATCGGCATTTATCGGTTCGCCTCCTTTCCGAGAATGCGGAGCGTTTGAGCGATGAGCTCTTCGAGCGGCAGAGAAGTATCGAGTTTTTTAAGGGTTTCGATAACCTTCTGGCGCGGAAAACCGTAAACCGCAAGAGTGTCCACAACTTGAAGCACGTGCTCGTTGCTTCCTCCGCTTGAAGCGGGGATATCAGCGCTGACGCCGGTGACTTTATCTTTGAGTTCGATTATCAATTTTTGCGCGGTCTTCAAACCGACGCCCGGCGCTTGCGCGATGGTTTTCGCGTCGCCGTGAGCGATCGCCGCGCGGAGGTCGTCGGGAGAAAGAACTCCGAGGATCGACATCGCCGCTTTGGGACCGATCCCCGAAACCGAGATGAGTCGGGTGAAAAGCGAAAGTTCGTCTTCTTCAAAAAAACCGTAAAGCGAAATGTTGTCCTCGCTGACCGCCATGTGTGTATAAAGGATCACGTCCTTGCCCGCGAGCGGAGAAAGTTTCTGACAGGTCGAAACCGAGATGCCGAGTTTAAAGCCGACTCCGCCGCAATCAATGACGGCAAAATCGCCGGTGAGTTTGGCGAGCGTTCCGTGAATGAAATGAATCATGTTGTTTCTCCTTTTCAGCGGTAATTCGTCATTCTTGTTCCGTGACAGAGGGCAAGTGCAAGCGCGTCGGCCGTGTCGTCGGGTTTCGGCGTTTCGTTAAGACCGAGCATAAGACGCACCATGTATTGAACCTGCTGCTTCTCGGCTCTGCCGTAGCCGACGACCGAGCTTTTAACTTCCAGAGGGGTGTATTCATAAATATCAACACCGCATTTGTGCGCCGCAAGCAAAATAACGCCGCGCGCCATCGAAACGTCAATGGCGGTGGTGATGTTGTTGTTAAAGAATATTTCTTCGATAGCCATGCAATCGGGTTTCAAACGTTCGATGAGCGCCACCATTTCGTCATATATCTCCGAAAGCCGCTTTTCGATCATCTGCTTGGGTGCAGTGGTTATCGCGCCGTATTCAATTGCGCGGTATTTGTCACCGCTTTTCTGAACCAAACCGAACCCGATCGTCGCTAAACCTGGGTCGATGCCGAGTATAAGCATGTCTTCACCAAAAATCAAAGGTCAAATAGTTTGTCGAAGGGCTTGCGAATCGTGAAAAACGCAAAATAATCCCATAATATAATAAATCAGTGTATTGTAACATATTTTTTCATAATCGTCAACCGAGTTAACCTTTATTTAACCCAAAAAATGTAAAAAAATAAAAAACACCTTGTAATTTTTGTTTTATTAGATTATTATAGGGTATACCACATGCCCGATCGGGCGAAAACGAAAGGAATTTTCACAATGATTATCGACAGAGTAAAAGCGGTTCTCGCAAAACAACTTCGCATTAACGTTGAGGATATCGCTGATAACGCAGCCATTATCGAAGATCTCGGCGCAGACAGCCTTGACATAGTTGAAATGCTCATGACTCTTGAAGACGAAATGAACATCACTATTCCCGATGACGTTACCGACGTTAAAACCGTTAAGGATATCGCAGAATATATCGAAAAAATCGCAGGCTAAACCTTTTTGGAATCATGAAGAAAAAAGCCGTGATTTTTGATCTTGACGGTACGGTTCTTGATACGATGGGCGATATAGCCGCCGCCGTTAACCGTGCGCTCGTTTCGGTCTGCGCTCCCGAAAGGACGTTGAACGAGGTGAAGAGTTTCATCGGAAACGGCTCGTTTATGCTTATTCGGCGCGCACTTCCCGACCGATTTGACGATGAAGCCTGCCTTTCGGTCAGGGAGCGTTTTCGTGCTGAATATGAGTCGGATATGTATAGCAACACCGCGCCTTATGACGGGATTTGCGAATTGCTCGCCGAACTTTCTTCAAATGGCGTTGCCGTTATGGTCGTCACCAACAAAGATGACCGTTGCGCAGTGCCTATGATAAAGCATTATTTCGGAGAAAACGTGCATTGTTGCAGGGGAGTTCGTTCGGAAAACGAGCGAAAACCCGACCCGCGCGTTACGCTTTCTTTGCTTTCGGAACATGGCATAAAGCCGGAAGAGGCTTTGTTTGTCGGTGACGGAATGGCGGATTTGTCGGTTTCGGAAAAATGCGGTATTGACTTCATTCCCGTCGGTTACGGTTATACCGACAAAGAAAAACTTTTCGCGGAATGCGGAAAAAAGCCTGTCTCGAACGTTTTTGAACTTCGGCAGGAAATTTTGGAATATTTTTGATTTTCGGAGGGCGTGCATTGAAACTTCAAAAGAAAATGTCGCCGACAAATGTTATTATTTTCGGCTTTCTGAGCATCATTTTGCTCGGGACGCTTCTTCTTGTCATGCCCTTTTCTTCAAAATCGGGTGAATTCACCGATCCTTTAACGGCGCTTTTTACCGCCACCAGTGCGACCTGTGTTACGGGGCTTATAGCCGTTGACACGGGCGTTTATTGGTCGGCTTTCGGCAAGAGCGTCGTTTTGCTTTTGATACAGATCGGCGGTCTTGGTTTTATGTCACTTGCGATGGTCTTTTCGACGCTTCTGAAAAGGCGCGTCTCGCCTCGCGAGCAGATGCTTTTCACCCAATCGATGAACCTTGATCCTTATTCGGATCTTGCCCGTTTTGCTTATCGCGTAACGGCTTTCGCCTTTTCGGCAGAAGGTTTGGGAGCGTTGCTTCTCTCTTTCAGATTCGTTCCGCAGTTCGGATTTTTCAAAGGGGTTTGTTACAGCGTTTTCCATTCGGTAAGTGCGTTCTGCAATGCGGGATTTGACATTCTCGGCGGCGAATTCGGGGCGTTTTCGAGCGTGGTTTATTATGCTGACGATGCCTATGTTATGGCGGTTCTCATGCTTCTCATCATATCGGGCGGGATCGGTTTTCTTGTCTGGGACGATATCCGGTTGTTTATCACCGAGAAAAAAAGCATTTCGGTCTATTCCCGGTTGGTTTTAACAGCGTCTGCCGTGCTGATCTTCGGAGGAGCGTTGCTCATCGCCGTTTCGGAATGGAACAATCCCGAAACGCTCGGCACGGGCGGTGCGGGAAGCAAAATTTTGCGTTCGCTTTTCCAATCGATCACGCTTCGCACGGCAGGGTTTGCCTCGATAAACCAAGCCGAGCTCGGTGAGGGTACAAAACTTTTGTCGATGATGTTGATGTTCATCGGCGGCAATTCGGGTTCGACTGCGGGCGGAATCAAGGTCGGGACGGTTGCTATCGTAGTTGCTTCAACGGTGAGCATAATTCGCGGCGACCGCGATGCGATGTTCGGAAAAAGGCGGTTTGAAAACGATGTTGTGAGACGTGCGTTCGCCTTGTTTGTGATTGGACTTTTGACAGTTATTGCAAGCGGTTTCGTGCTTTTTGCTTTGGAAAACGTTTCGGTTGCCGACGCGTTTTTTGAAGTCTTTTCGGCTTTCGGAACCGTTGGTATAACGGTTGGTTTAACGCCGTCGCTTTCGGCGGCAGGGAAACTGCTTATAATAAGTTTGATGTTTTTCGGAAGGATAGGAATAACATCGGTCATGTATGCGATACTTGTGCGTTCGAATCGGGACCGAGTTCCGATGAATTATCCGAAAATGAACGTGCCGATCGGCTGATAATATCAGGAGGTAAATCAGATGTCTGCAAGTAAAGGATTTTGTGTAATAGGATTAGGGAACTTCGGTGTTAACCTTGCGACGACTCTTGCGAAGTTGAGACATGAAGTGCTTGTTATTGATTCAACGCAGGAAAAGGTCGACGATATCGCCAACGTTGTTTCAAATGCCGTTTGCGGCGACGCCACGAACGAGGCTGTTTTGCGCGCTTCGGGCGTGAAAGGTTGCGGCTGTGCGATAGTTTGTATGGAAAACAATCTTTCCGACAGCATTCTCATCACGCTTCTCCTCAAAGAACTCGGTATAAAACGTATCGTAGTGCGCGCGACCGACGAACGTCAGAAAAAGGTGCTCTTGAAGGTCGGCGCGGATAACGTCGTTCTTCCCGAAAAGGAATCGGGCACGAAACTGGCTTATACCCTTTCGAAACGCGATGTTATTGACTATTTCGCTCCTTCGAGCGAGTTTACGATCGCCGAAATCATAACCCCGAAAAGCTGGATCGGTAAATCGGTCACCGAGATCGACGTCCGTAAAAAATACAACATCAATATCATCGCTGTGCTTCCGCCCGACGAACAGGAATTTACTCTCCTCTCCGATCCGACAAGAAAATTCGTCGAGAACGAACATCTTGTCGTCGCGGGGAACAGCAAATCAATGGAAAAATTGACAGGGAAATAAAAACGACGAAAATCACCACGTTGCCGTCCGCTGTATCATAAATAAACAAGAACTCAAAAAACCCGAACCCGTTTCGGGTTTTTTCTTTTTCCTATAATATATACACACAAAAAAGGGCGATTTTGTGAATAAAGCGCATTTTATGCAAAAAACAATGCATAAAATGCAAAAATAATGTATAAAAATAAACCGTTTAACAAAAATACACAATAATTTATGCAAAAATATTCAATATTTATCGTTTTTGCTATTGACTTTTGAATATGGCGGGGTTATAATACACAGGCAAAATGAAAAATTGTTTATTTCGGAGGCAGAAAATGCAAAATATCAACAAAGAAAACATCAAAAAAGTAGTGCTCGCCTATTCGGGCGGTCTTGATACTTCGATCATCATTCCGTGGCTCAAAGAAAATTATAATAACTGCGAAGTCATCGCCGTTGCCGCAAACGTCGGTCAGGCTGATGAACTTGAAGGTCTTGAAGAAAAGGCGATCAAAACCGGCGCATCGAAACTTTACGTTCTCGATCTCACCGATGATTATGTTGACAACTACATCATTCCGACAATGAAAGCCGGCGCGATCTACGAAGAATATCTCCTCGGTACTTCTCACGCACGCCCCTGCATTGCGAAGGCTCTCGTTGAAGTCGCTTTGAAGGAAGGCGCCGACGCTATCGCTCACGGTTGTACCGGCAAGGGTAACGATCAGGTTCGCTTTGAACTCGGTATCATGCACTTTGCGCCCAACATGCCTATCATCGCTCCCTGGCGCGAATGGGATATCAAATCCCGCGAAGAGGAGATCGAATATGCCGAAGCGCACAACATTCCTCTTAAAATCAACCGCGAAACCAATTACTCAAAAGATAAGAACCTCTGGCATCTTTCGCACGAAGGTCTTGATCTTGAAGATACCGGCAACGAACCCACCTATGAAAAGAAGGGCTTCCTCGAAATGGGCGTTTCGCCTATCGACGCTCCCGACGCTCCCACTTATATCGAACTTGAATTTGAAAAGGGAATTCCCGTTGCGCTCGACGGCAAGAAGATGTCCGCGAAAGAAATCATTCTTGCCCTCAACGAACTCGGCGGCAAAAACGGTATCGGCATCCTCGACATCGTCGAAAACCGTCTTGTCGGCATGAAGTGTCGCGGCGTTTATGAAACTCCCGGCGGAACGATTCTTTATAAGGCACACAGCGTTCTCGAACAGATTTGCCTTGACAAACTCACCATGCACGAAAAGCAGAAACTTTCCATCACCTTTGCCGAACTTGTCTACAACGGCCAATGGTTCAGCCCGCTTCGCGAAGCTTTGAGTGCGTTCGTTGACAAAACTCAGGAACGCGTTACCGGTAAAGTTCGCCTTAAACTTTATAAAGGCAACATGATCAATGCAGGTGTTTGGAGCAAATATTCGCTTTACAGCGAAGAGATCGCAACCTTCGGTGAAAGCGACTTCTTCTATGACCAGAAGGATTCCGCGGGATTCATCAATCTCTTCGGACTTCCTACCAAGGTTCAGGCAATCGTTGACGGTAAATAATCCGCCTCGCTCTCGATTGAAAACGCGCGGTTTTTAATCGGTCATTCGAGAGTTCCGTGCGTTCACGACTCACTGCACATGAAATCGTCGTTTGCGGAACTTAAAGGTCTGGTTTTCAAGGCTCATGTCCTTGAAAACCACAAGATTCAAATGTATTTTGTTTTAATCGTTACAAAGAAGAACGACGGTTTCGCCGTTCTTCCTTGTTTCATTTTTAGGAGAAGGTTATGGCAGTTAAAATGTGGGCGGGAAGGACCGCCGGCGCTACCGACAAATTGGCTGACGACTTTAATTCCTCGATTTCTTTCGATTCGAGAATGTACCGTCAGGACATAAAAGGAAGCATGGCTCATGCCGCGATGCTCGGCGCAAAGGGTATAATTTCGCAGTCTGAGGCAGACGAACTCATAAAAGGGCTTGAATCGATCCTTGATGATATCGAATCGGGCGAATTGGCAATAAATATGGAATGCGAAGATATCCATATGTTCGTCGAACAGGTTCTCACCGAACGCCTTGGCGATGTCGGTAAAAAACTCCATACTGCAAGAAGCCGTAATGATCAGGTCGCGCTCGACCTTCGCATGAATCTCCGCGACGAAGCCGATGATATCATCGCGCTGATGAAAAAGACCGTCGATGCGCTTCTTTCGATCGCAAAGGATAACAAAACCACGATTCTCCCCGGCTACACGCATCTTCAAAGGGCGCAACCGATCACCTTTGCTCATCATCTTCTCGCATATTGTATGATGCTTTTGCGCGACATCGACCGTTTTTCGGACATGAAAAAACGCATGAACGTTTCGCCGATCGGTTCCTGCGCGCTCGCGGGCACGACTTATGACACCGACAGATATTTCGAGGCCGAAAAACTCGGTTTTGACAGCATTTGCCTCAACAGCATCGACGGCGTTTCCGATCGCGATTTTGTTGTCGAGTTCATAAGTTGCTGTTCGATCCTCATGATGCATCTTTCGCGCTTGAGCGAAGAAATAATCCTCTGGTCGAGTTGGGAATTCAAGTTTGTTGAACTTTCCGATGCTTACACGACCGGCTCATCGATCATGCCTCAGAAGAAAAACCCCGATATGGCCGAACTTATTCGCGGAAAAACGGGCAGGGTCTATGGCGACCTTATGGCTATCCTCACGACACTCAAAGGGCTTCCGCTTGCTTATAACAAAGACATGCAGGAAGACAAAGAAGGCGTTTTCGATGCGGTCGACACCGTTAAAATGTGCCTCGACGTTATGGCGAACATGATCTTCACCATGAAGGTCATCCCCGAAAACATGAAGCGCGCCGCTCAGGAAGGTTTTATCAATGCGACCGACCTTGCCGATTACCTTGTTAAAAAGGGACTGCCGTTCCGTTCGGCTTACAAAATTTCGGGAACTATCGTTGCCGAATGTATCAAGCGCAAATGCGTTCTCGAATCGCTTTCGCTTGATGATTATAAATCTTATTCCGAACTTTTTGAAGAAGATGTTTTCACAGAGATCGCGCTTGAAACCTGTGTCGCAAAACGCATTTCGGTCGGCGGCACCAGCCTTGCTTCGATCGAAAAACAGATCGAATTTGTGGAAAGTGAGTTAAAATGACGAATATATTCATCGACGGCAGTGCCGGCACGACCGGTCTGCGTATTTTCGAGCGTCTGAGTGCAAGAAAAGACATAAATTTAATAACTCTGCCCGATGAGTTGCGAAAAGACGTTAACGCCCGCAGAGATGCGCTCCGTTCGGCAGATATCGCATTTCTCTGTCTGCCCGATGCGGCGGCGGTCGAAGCGGTTTCGCTTGCGGAGGGTTCGTCCGTCGCGATAATCGACACATCGACGGCGCATCGCGTCGCTCCCGATTGGACTTACGGCTTTCCCGAACTTATGAAAGGCGCAAAGCGCGAAGAAGTCAGATCGTCAAAACGTATCGCAAACCCGGGTTGCCATGCGAGCGGTTTTGTCGCGCTTGTCGAACCGCTGGTGAGGAGCGGTATCGTCAGAAGTGACGTTCAACTCACCTGCACGTCCTTAACGGGCTATTCGGGCGGCGGCAAAAAAATGATCGCCGAATATGAAGATGAAAACCGCGACAAACTTCTTGATGCGCCGAGAATGTACGGGCTGACACAACAACATAAACATCTCAAAGAGATGAAAACTGTCTGCGGACTTGACGAACTTCCTGTTTTCTGTCCGATCGTCGCGCCGTTTTATTCGGGCATGGAGGTCACGGTGCCTCTCTTTAAAAATCAGATAAAAGGCGAAATTAAGGATATAATTTCGATTTATAAAGAATATTACAAAGAAGGTCTTGTCACCTTTGCCGATGGATCCGATGAGTCGGGATTTCTCTCTGCTTCGGCGTTTTCGGGCAGGGACGATATGCAGATAACCGTTGTCGGCAACGCGGAGCGAATTCTTCTCGTTTCCCGTTTTGACAACCTCGGCAAAGGCGCTTCGGGCGCGGCGATTCAGAATATGAACATTCTGCTCGGCGTTGACGAAGCGTGCGGACTTGATGTTTGATTAGGAGCAACATTTGATGAAAATAATCGAAGGCGGCGTTTGTGCCGCAAAAGGATTTATCGCGGGCGGCATTCATTGCGGTATCCGCAAAAACAGAACCAAACGCGATCTTTCGCTCATTGTGAGCGAAACCCGTGCTTCCGCCGCTGCGGTCTATACGACAAATCTCGTCAAGGGTGCGCCCCTTGCCGTTACAAAAAGAAACATTGCCGACGGCTATGCTCAGGCGATCATCTGCAACAGCGGTAACGCCAACACCTGCAACGCGGGCGGCGAGGACATTGCGAACGAAATGTGCGCGCTTGTCGGCGATGCGCTTTCTGTTGATGCGAGCGATGTTGTCGTTGCATCGACCGGCGTTATCGGTCAGCCTTTGGACGTGGCTCCTATCGCGAAGGGGCTGCCTTCGCTCGTTTGGAGCATGTCGGCTCAGGGCAGCGATGAAGCCGCAGAGGGTATCATGACGACCGACACCGTCAAAAAATCTGTCGCCGTTGAGTTTGAACTCGGAAATAAGGTTTGCCGTATCGGCGGTATCGCAAAAGGAAGCGGCATGATCCACCCGAACATGGCGACGATGCTCGTGTTCATCACCACCGATGCCTCGATCTCTCCCGAAATGCTTCAAAAAGCGCTTTCGAGCGACATTGCGGATACTTTTAACATGGTCAGTGTCGACGGTGATACTTCGACCAACGATATGGTCGTTGTGCTTGCAAACGGAATGGCCGGCAACGATGAGATCACCGAAGATAACGATGATTTCAAAACCTTCATGAAAGCGCTCAATACAGTCACTGTTCACCTTTGCCGCATGATCGCGGGCGACGGTGAGGGTGCGACAAAATTGCTTGAATGCTCGGTTTCGGGCGCAAAAGACGTTGATACCGCGAAAACTGTTGCAAAGAGCGTCATTTGTTCAAGCCTTCTTAAAGCCGCAATGTTCGGCGCAGATGCGAACTGGGGCAGAGTTCTTTGTGCGATAGGTTACAGCGGCGCAGAAATCGACGTTAATAAAGTCGGCGTTTCATTCAAAAGCAATAAAGGCGTTATCGAGGTCTGCAAGGACGGCTCGGGCGTTGACTTTTCCGAAGAAAAAGCGAAAGAGATTCTGCTTGAACGCGAAATAGAGATCGTCGTCACACTCGGCGACGGTGGCTGCGCGGCTACCGCTTGGGGTTGCGACCTTACCTATGATTACGTCAAGATAAACGGCGATTACAGAACCTGATAAAACCCATCAAGGAGTTAAAAATGGACGACAAACATTTTTCCAACGCGCAACGTGCCGAGGTTTTGACTCAGGCGTTGCCCTACATAAAACAATACACAGGCAAAGTCGTCGTTGTTAAATACGGCGGCAATGCTATGGTTAATGACCAGCTTAAACATCAGGTCATGGAGGATATCGTTCTTCTTTGGCTCATCGGCGTTAAGGTCGTTCTCGTTCACGGCGGCGGGCCCGAGATCAATGAACTTATGAACAAACTCGGCAAAAAAGCGGAATTTGTTGACGGTTTGCGCGTTACCGATAAAGAGACCGTCGATATCGTTCAGATGGTTCTTGCGGGCAAGGTCAACAAAACGCTTGTCAACTTGCTTGAAGCGAACGGCGGCAAAGCAATGGGAATTTCGGGCATGGACGGCAGGCTTATCGAAGCCAAAATGAAGAGCAAGAAACTCGGTTATGTCGGCGCGATAACGAAAATCAACATCGCACCCGTTACCGACCTCCTCGAAAAGGGTTATATCCCCGTTGTTTCAACGATCGGTTGCGACAAAGAGGGCAATACTTATAACATCAACGGCGATACCGCCGCGGCATATATCGCCGGCGCGATCAAGGCGGAGCGCCTGATTATGATGACAGACATAACGGGTGTTCTCCGCGACAGAGATGATCCTTCTTCTCTTATTCCTCAGATCACCGTTGCCGAAGCGGCGACGCTCAAAGATGAGGGCATCATTTCGGGCGGTATGATCCCCAAAGTTGATTGCTGTGTCGAAGCCATTGAAAAGGGTGTTCAGAACGTCACTATTATGGACGGAAGAGTGCCTCATTCGATCCTTATGGAGCTCCTCACCAACGAGGGTGCGGGAACAATGGTAAAGAGATAATTCTTTAAAAACGCAATTATGAGTCAAAACCAAAGAAAAGGGTTTGGTTTTGACAAATTTCAGATAACCAAACGGTGAAAAAATGAACTTGAAAGAAAAAGACAAACAGTTTATTGCCAACACCTATGCGCGTTTCGATCTCGAAATCGTTTCGGGCAAAGGTTCGGTCGTTTTTGATGAGAACGGCAAGAGATATATCGACATGGGCTCCGGCATCGGCGTTACCTGTTTCGGGATTTCCGATGATGAATGGGTCAGTGCCGTTAATGAACAGTTAAATAAGGTTCAGCACATGTCGAATCTTTATTACACAAAGCCTTGCGTCGAGTTGGCTGAAATGCTTTGCGAAGCGAGCGGAATGAAAAAGGTTTTCTTCTGTAATTCCGGCGCGGAGGCAAACGAGGGCGCGATCAAAGCGGCGCGCAAATATGCCGCTCGGAAAAAAGGAAGCGATTGTTATAAAATAATCACTCTTGTCAACAGTTTTCACGGCAGAACCGTTACAACGCTTGCCGCAACGGGGCAGGATGTCTTTCATAAAGATTTCCAACCCTTGACCGACGGATTTATTCATACCCCTGCGAACGATTGTGACTCGCTCAAAAAACTCGTTGCCGAGAATAAGATCGCGGCGATAATGCTCGAATGCGTTCAGGGCGAGGGCGGAGTTAATCCGTTGACAGAAACTTTTGTCAAATGCGCTTATGAAATTGCGCAGAAAGAGGATATAATCCTTATCATCGATGAGGTTCAGACCGGCAACGGCAGAACCGGCGAGATGTACGGATATCAGAATTACGGAATCACGCCCGACATCGTCACGACGGCAAAAGGATTGGGCGGCGGTTTGCCGCTGGGCGCGGTTATGTTCGGTGAAAAGACCGAATTTGTGCTCGGCTTCGGCGATCACGGTTCGACTTATGGCGGCAACCCCGTTGCCTGTGCCGGCGCGGTCAGCGTTATAAGTCGAATGGACAGAGCCTTCCTCGATTCCGTCAAAGAAAAAAGCGAACTTGTTTTCAAAACGCTTGAAGGCGAAAAAGGCATCGAATCGGTCAGCGGAATGGGACTTATGATCGGAATAAAGACCGAAAAGAACGCTCGTGACGTCGTTTTGAAATGCATGGAAAGGGGCGTTCTCTGCCTCACTGCGAAAGATAAAGTAAGGTTGCTTCCCGCGCTTAACATCGATCGGGATTTGCTTCTCGAAGCGCTTGAAATCATCAAATCGGTTTGTGCCGAATAAGGAGAATTGATATGCTCAAAGGAAGAAGTTTTCTCAAACTGTTGGATTTTTCTCCCGAAGAAATAAAGTCGCTCATTGATCTCGCGATCGAGCTCAAAGCAAAGAAAAAAGCGGGGATTCCTCACCGTATGCACGAGGGCAAGAATATCGCGCTGATTTTTGAAAAAACGAGTACTCGCACCCGTTGTGCGTTTGAAGTTGCGGGTGCGGATCTCGGCATGCACCCTGTTTATCTCGATCCGTCGGGATCGCAGATCGGCAAAAAGGAAAGCATCGCCGATACGGCGCGCGTGCTCGGAAGAATGTTCGACGGCATCGAATATCGCGGCTTCGGTCAGGAAATCGTTGAAGACCTCGCTAAATATGCGGGAGTTCCCGTTTGGAACGGTCTGACGAACGAATTCCATCCGACTCAGATCCTTGCCGATTTTATGACGATAATCGAGCATTTCGGAACTCTTTCGGGCAAAAAGCTCGTTTATATGGGCGACGCGAGATATAACATGGGCAATTCTCTCATGGTCGGATGTGCTAAAA